>NZ_FQTQ01000050.1 GCF_900128525.1 methanotrophic endosymbiont of Bathymodiolus puteoserpentis (Logatchev) | reverse complement strand
TAAGCTTAATAATCGACCTAAAAAATGTCTGAACTACAAAACACCTTATGAAGCTTTTGAAGAGCTAACTGGGGTAGATATAAAAAATTTACTGGGTTATGCACTTATGACTTGAATTCAGGACGTGTAAAAGTAACAACTGGTCTTACATTGTCACCTTCAAAGAAGGTAATCTGCCGACAATATGGGAAGAAACACGAGAATTGCAAGTCTACCAGACAGAAAATCACCATCATGAAATGATTATGAGACCTGATGGAAACACAGAAGAACGTCATTATCGCTGGGTGACGGGCATGGACTATCATGGGTATCGCCTAAATTGGCTGGAATGCCAGGAAACTATTACCAAAAATAAGGGAAGCAAGGAGGTAGAAGAAGCGCAATGTACCTTTACCCATATCACCGACTTACCTATTGGTACAAGTAATATTATACTGACAAGTCGAACAGGGCGCTTGCGCTGGAAAATAGAAAACGAGGGGTTTAATACATTGAAAAATGGAGGCTATGAAATGGAACATAAATATTCACGGGTCAATTATCAGGCCAGTAAAAATTATTATCAACTGATGCAAATGGCTTACCTGATTAACCAGCTCATGGTGATAAGCATCCATTTTCAAGTGGATTATTTGAAAGGTAAAAATCATCAGACACTTAAAAGCCTGTGGCAAGATCTAGTCGCAGCAATGAAATGGGCTGAGTTAGACGAGGCGAGGTTACAGAGGATGAAAACTGAAAAGATTCAATTCCGTTATGTAACATGAGGCCAAAGAGCTTGCTCACTCTGTCATATGAGCGTTACCAGATACACGCATAGAAAGGAAAAATAAAATAGCATAGATAATCTAACAAAGCACGGCTGCTCCAAACTACTGATTTAAGGAGAGGGGAAAGTGTGCCTGGTGGAAACTGAGCATGACTAAAGGTAAAAAAATGCAAAATACGCTGAATCGCTGGACTAAAGGTAAAAAAATGCAAAATACGCTGAATCGCTGTATGATGACCTTGTATGTATTGATAATTATAAAGACCAGCATAAAAAAGAAAGAGAAGATTACTTTAGTTTTATAAATTTTCTTTCACCTAATGACTATCATTTTGAAGAGTTTGAAAAACAAGCCAAGAAAGAAGCTAGTTTAATTCGCCCTGAAATTCGTGCAGGTGAATTTTCAGATCCAGATTTTCGAGAACTTCTAGGGGCTGTTGCCGTTTCACATAGGTAACCATAAAAAAGCACAAGCAAGAGCCATAGAACCTTCAAAATTTCGTT
>NZ_FQTQ01000049.1 GCF_900128525.1 methanotrophic endosymbiont of Bathymodiolus puteoserpentis (Logatchev) | reverse complement strand
AGATTACCAAACAAGCTTGGCGGTTCTTAAAAAACAATTTCCTAAAGAAAAGCGCCACATGGCTCTTTGAGCGCAAGCTCCGACCTGTTTTGATGGCATATCTGTAATAAAATGTCGGACACCGTTAATCTAGAATAGGCAGCGAAAGCTATAAACCATAAGTAACTGCTTTGCTAGTTTTAAGTGTAACCTTTATTTATTTTTAAACTGCGCAGCTTTAAGATTATGTCGATCAAGTAGGCGATAAAACTCTGTCCGATTACGTTTTGCTAATTTAGCTGCTTGAGTGACGCTACCATTGGCTAGTTGTAGTAGTTTGACTAAATATTCACGCTCAAAATTCTTTTTCGCATCATTAAAACTAAGTGATAATTTTTGTTTTTCACGCAAAGCTTTTTCAACTAAATTAACGGGAACTATTGGCGTTGTCGCAAAAGTACAAATATGCTCGATGACATTTTTCAATTGCCGGACATTACCTGGCCAATCATAGGCAATTAATTGTTCCATAGCTTCAGTAGAAAAACCTTTAGCCACTGACTCCATCTGGGTATCATTATGCGTAATAAAATAACTTGCCAACAGAGGAATGTCCTCTAGCCTTTCTGTTAGCCGAGGCAGCATTAGAGTCACTACATTAAGCCGGTAGTAAAGATCTAACCGAAATAAATTATTAGCAGTCATGTCTTGCAAGTCTTGATGGCTAGCAGAAATCACTCTAACATCTACTGCTATAGTTTTATTAGCACCAACGGGGCGGATCTCACCTTCTTGCAAAGCACGTAATAACTTCACCTGAAACGCTGCAGACATATCGCCAATTTCATCAAGAAATAAAGTCCCTCTATCAGCTATTTCAAAGAGACCTTTCCGTGCCGCTGATGCCCCAGAAAATGCCCCTTTCTGATGCCCAAAAAGTTCTGACTCAAGTAAGTCTTCAGGTATTGCACTACAGTTTACTGCAACAAATTCTTGGTCTCTACGCGAACCGGCCTTATGAATCGCTTGAGCAATCAGTTCTTTACCTGTGCCACTTTCGCCTTGTATATAGACGCTGACATTGGTTTGGGCAACACGCTCAACTTCATCCAATAGGTTTTCCATCATAACGCTACGAGTGATAATATTTGCTCGCCAAGCTGTCTCTCCCTCTATGCTTCGCCTATGATCGACTCGTATATTTAACGCCAAAGCTTTAGTCACTAATTCAATCAACTCCTCCTTAACAAAGGGTTTAGTAAGAAAACCAAAAACGCCTTGGTGAGTTGCTGCAACCGCCTCTTTAATAGTGCCATGGGCAGTAAGAATAATAACGGGTAAAGCTGGATACTGCTGTTGAATATGACTAAAGAGTGCCATGCCATCCATTTCACCCATTCTTAAATCAGTAATAACCAAGCGAGGACGATAGCTTGGCAATAATGCAACGGCTTCCTCCGCACTTTCAGCTTTTTTTATCTCAAGCCCTAATGAGCGTAAACGTAAAGCCGTTAATTGCAATAAACTGGTGTCATCATCGACGACTAAAACTTTCTGTCCTTGAAAATTATTTTTTATAACTTGGTTCATAGTCTAATTTTTTATTGATACTGCTTTCTATGGCTTTAAGTGCTTGAATTTTTGAACTTAACTCTATTAGTTGGTCCTGTGCTATTGTCATTTGTTCTTGTGTTATTGCCAATTGCTCTTCTGACTTTTTGAGCTTATTACGCAAGCGGCGATTTTGATTGTACTGCTCTTTCATACTCTCCAGTACTTTAATTTGCACTGTATTTAACCATTGCAACTGCAACCCCACACTCTGCTGAGTCTGTATCGCACCCAGTATCGCTATGGCTTCTCTAAGCTGCACGCAACTAAAATCACTATTCAAGGCATAGACCAAAACCCAGGCAACTTGCCAGTCTGGATTCTGGTCATATTCTAACCTTAACTCCTCGCAAGCAAGTGCTTTTTGTTTTTGATTCAATACAAAATATTGCTGAGTACGCTTCAGTAAATCATACACCTGCCCCTGCTTAATTCTTCTCACGGCATCATAGGGTTGCTCTTGGTCAGTAGACACGACTGATTCCGGTGGCTGAAATAAATTCTTAAAATAAGGCTGGCATCCTTGAAGAGTAAAAACAAAACTGAAAAGAATATATTTAGCTAATCGTGACATCACAAGCGTCCTGTTTTTGCGGTAAATGTAAAAGAAATCGCGCGCCACAGTATTCATTACTTGCAGGCAGTAGCTTAACCTCACCCTTATGCGCATCGAGATAGTATTTTACTAAAGAAAGGCCTAGGCCTGTGCCTTTTATTTGCCATATCTGCGGTGAATTCCCTTGATAAAAGTCTTCAAAAATAAAAGGCTCTACCTCCTTAGCTATACCAGGACCTTGATCTTCAATCAGCAATTGAACAACATTATTATGCACAAATAAACTTATACCAATCTTGCCATTTTGAGGAGAAAATTTAAGCGCATTAGAGAAAAGGTTACTAATAATAATTTCTAGCTTGTCATAATCTGCGCATATATGCGTTATACCAAGATGACTTTGTACGTGAATTTTTTTACTCCTTAAAGGCAGCTGATATTCATTAAGACAACGCTCAATCAATTTAGCCACATCAAAAGTCGAAAGATTCAAATCAATTTGAGACACCATCGTTTGTTGATACTCTAATAAATTATCAATTAAATCATTTAGAGTGATATTACTTAAATGCATTAACTGAATAATCTCTTGCTGCTCTGTGTTCAACTCACCAACAACATTTTCAGACAATAAATCTGTTCCTTCTTTTAATGTTGCCAACGGCGTTTTAAGCTCATGCGAAATGGTACGCATAAATTGCAATTTTTCATGCTCCAGCTGATTTAGCCGTTTACGTAACCACTCCAAATGTACGCCTAACTCAGTTAAATCTTTAGGCCCACCAATAGCAATTGGCTGCTCAAACCCTTCTTCTCCTAAATGACGGATTGCAAGTGCTATATTTTTAATGGGCCGAGTTAATAAATAAACAAAAGCAAGAGCAAGCAACAACGCCATGGAAATGCTAACAACCGTTGAAACAATCAAATGCTCATGAACTCTACCGGCAAGATCAGATAAAGCACGCGCCTCAATACCAACTTGCTGTTCGCCTGCTGCAACAAGCTCTCTTGCTTGATTGCTTAGTTGATCAAATTTTTTAAGGTGTACATTTACTAAATTAGCTCGATCCTTAACACTATGTAAGATGTCTTGATTAAGCGCACTCTCTGCTTGTAATAATTCAGCTACCTGAATATTAAAATCCACACCTAAACTCAACTCTTGGAGGATACCTATAAGCTCCAAAAAAGAATGGCGGTGCTGTTGATAAGATTCAAAAATAGTCGCATCATTGAGCACCTCAAACTGCCTGATACTTTGCTCCATTAAGATTAACCGGTTGAGCGTAGTTCGACTAATTTCCGCCGCCTGCACCGTTTGCACCAAAGCCTTCTGGCTTTTTACGGTGTAGTTACTGAGCTCACTCATGGTATAAATAATAGCGACCACTAGCGGCAAAGCGACTATAACAAAACTGATTAAAGCCCACTCCCGCAAAGAGCCATAAATAACGCCTCTACATTTAGCCGGTGCTTTTGCCTCTTTTTTTGAACCCATTTTACTCATAGATATTAGGCTTACTAATCATTATAACCCCCACCCTTTTTAATATAGGGCGCATAAAAACTTTAAGGGCAACTTTATATCATAACAAAATAAAGGTTATAGCAAGACCTCTAATCAAATTTACTGCCAATTTTCTGAGCCCCATTTCAGCCTAAAAGCCTAAGCAATAAACATCCCATAAAACCTGATACTTTAGATGGTTATTGAGTTTTGCTTCCTACGTCAGTCAGTCTCTAGGCAATATCGCTTATAAACAGGTAAAATATACTCTGTTTTTAAATTATATTTACGTGAAAAATATGCGTTTCTCTGCTTACTATAAATTACCATTATTTATTGCATTAAACTTACTGATATCGCCCTTATTCGCTGCTGATATCAGCGTTAATATTGACCGTAACCCTGTTAATTTAAATGAGTCATTTCAAATTATTTTTAGTGCAACCGAACAACCAGATGGCGACCCTGACTTTACGCCATTAGAAAAAGACTTCGAAATTTTAAATCAATCTCAGCAGCAATCGACCCAAATCATTAATCTTAAAATGACTAAGTCTATGCAATGGGTTTTAACAGTAATGGCAAAGCATACTGGAACTCTAATGGTTCCTGCTATTAAATTCGGGCAAGATAGTAGTCAATTTGCCGCTCTCGTCGTCAACGAAGTAGAGGTAACAGCGCGTGCTAATGACGATTTATTCCTGCAAGTAGAAGTCGACAAGACTAAGCCTTATATTCAAGAACAGGTTATTTATACCTTAAAACTATACCGTAAAGTTAATATCTCTCAAGCCACCCTAACTGAGCCTCAATTACCTGATGCGGTGATCGAAAAGCTAGGCGAAGATAAAAGCTATAACAGCCAATATCAAGGTGATAGCTATATAGTTACCGAACGTAAATATGCTATTTTCCCGCAAAAAAGTGAAACGATGTATATTGAACCTCTGACGTTAACTGCTGATGTCATTGTCGCTAGTCAACGGCGCTACAATGGCTTTTTTAACCGGCAAAATACTCGCACTCAGCGAGTTAGCTCTAAAGCGATTACCTTAAAGGTACAAGCTAAACCAGCCGCAGCATCAGGTAAATACTGGCTACCTGCAGAACAAGTTTATTTAGAAGAAAAATGGTCAGCCGATACCGCACAAATAAAAGTAGGTGAGCCGATTACTCGCACACTAAGCTTACTTGTTAAGGGTACAACGCAAAGCGCTCTACCTGAATTATATGTTGATAATATGCCCGCTAATTTAAAAGCCTACCCTGACCAACCTACTTTAAAAGAAACGGCTAAAGACAACAGTATGATTGCCTACAGGGAAGAAAAAATTGCATTGATTCCAAGTATTGCGGGCACTTACACTTTACCAGCGATTGAAATTCCTTGGTGGAATACAGCAACTCAAACAATGGAAGTTGCACGTATTGCTGAACAGACAATGACTGCAATTGCAACTTCTGGCACTAATAATTCTCTAACACCCACGCCAAAAACAGCAACCAAAGTTGCTGCCCCAATAACCGCAGATAAGTCCCCCACAGCAGAAAAAATAACAAATCCAGAGCATAAATCGGTATGGTTTTGGTTAACTATATTTTTTGCTGGGGCGTGGCTAGTGACGTTAATTTACTTTTTACCCAGAAACAGCAAAAAAATGCAAAAAGTTACTCACTTAGCAGCACATGAAGAGGCTGGAGCTATAGATAAAATATTAAAAAAAGCCTGTCAAAATAATGCGCCAGACCAAGCTAAAGAAGCATTAATTCAATGGGGGCGCGAGCAATTCAGCCAATCCAGCTTGACCAAAATAGCTGAACAATGTGCCCCCGCATTACAACGTGAAATTTTAGTCTTGAATGGAGTTTTGTATGGCGGGAAAAACGAGGAATGGCAAGGCGATGCATTGTGGGCAGCTTTTAAAAAAAATCAGCCGAAAACAACCAAACAAACAATAGAAAAAGAGGCTCTTCCTTCTTTATTTAAAATCTAGTAGCCTGCCTATATGAAGCTTGCATAATACGAGATACTCGTATTATGCAAGCTCCCTGAATTGGATTAACGGCTACCGTTTTAACACGGGACATATTAATGACTGAGTGTCTCATCTTAAAATAATAGCCGAATTAATCCTTTAGCTTGCTATTCAGTTTCCGACTTCTGGTCGCGCTGTAATAGATTTTGTACTGCACTTAGGGGAGCTAGGCCATCATATAGTACATGATATGTTTGCTCAGTTATCGGCATATCAATACCATGTTTCTTAGCTAACCTGTAGGTTGCTCTTGCCGCTGCAATACCCTCAACTTCCTGCCCAATATCTTGTATTGCTTGCTCTCGCGTTTTACCTTGGCCTAAAGCCAAGCCAAAACGACGATTACGTGACTGATTATCAGTACAAGTTAGAATTAAATCCCCTAGCCCCGACAAGCCCATTAAAGTTTCCTGCTGCCCACCTAAAACCGTATTAAGCCGAATAATTTCAGCAATCCCCCGCGTAACTAAAGCTGCTCGGGTGTTTGCACCAAAGCCTATGCCATCAGCAATACCAGCGGCAATAGCAAGAACATTTTTTACTGCCCCACCCACTTGGACGCTGATAATATCGGTCGTTGTATAAGTGCGAAAACGAGGACTGTGCATCAATGCTGCAAGCTCATCAGAAAAGGCTTGTTGAGTTGAGGCAATGGTCACGGCCGTAGGTAAATCTGCTGCGACTTCTTTAGCAAAAGAAGGACCTGATAAGACCGCAGCTGGCATTTCAGACGAGAATACATCAGCTACTGTCTGGTGCAATAATTCACCCGTTTCTGGATTAAAACCTTTAGTTGCCCAAGCAATTTTCACAGCCTTAGAAACAAACGGCTTTATTTTAAGTAATGTATCCTTAAATGCATGACTAGGTACCGATATTAAAATAATATCGCTAAATTGCGCAGCTAATTTTAGGTCATCAGTGACCTGTAGTGGATCAGGGAAAGACAAACCAGCAAGATAACGTTTATTTTGTCTATCTCGCGTCAAATCTTGAATATGTTCAGGGTGATGTCCCCAAAGCATTGTTTGATTACCATTTCTAGCCGCTTGAATGGCCAATGCGGTGCCCCAAGATCCGGCGCCAAAAACACTAATTTTGCTGGTCATATTGAATTATTAATTTAAAGTTTTAGAGCCTTCTGCTTGCTGAGCTTGCTGTAAATGTTGTGCATATAAAGCATCAAAATTAACGGGTGCTAATAATAACTGTGGAAAGCCCCCTTTAGCCACTAAATCCGAAACGACTTCACGAACATAAGGGAATAAAATATTAGGACAGAAACTACCCACCATAGGACCCATTTCTGCATCAGTAAAACCCGCTAATGAAAAGATTCCAGCCTGTGTTGCTTCAACTAGGTAAGCAACTGTTTCTCCCGTTTTTACCGTCACCGTCACGGTAATAGATACTTCAAACATTGAGTCTTCTAATGGGGTAGCATTGGTAGCTAAATTGAAATCTACAGCTGGCTCCCATTTTTCAGTAAACAGTTTCGGTGAAGCAGGAGATTCAAAAGAAACATCTTTAGTGTAAATTTTTTGAATGGAAAATTGTTTTTCTTGTGCTTGGTTTTCTTCAGCCATGATCTTTTAAAGTAGTGTATGTGAAAGTTAGGTTTATTTTTTACTAGTGACGACAGGGAGTTTATTTTCTTCCCAAGACTGCATACCGCCTGTCATTAAGAAAACATTTTCAAAGCCTAGTTTTGTTAAGGTCGAGCAAGCTGAAGCAGAGCGCGTACCCGTATGACAAACAACAATGACATCGTCTTTTTTGTATAATTCGATTTTTTTAAGTTGTTTTTCTATGCTGCTAAGCGGGATATGAATCGCCCCCGAAATATGGCCTTTTTTAAATTCATTCGCTTCACGTACATCAATAATAATCGGATTTCCAGAGTTTAACTTGGCCACCGTCAGCATAGGAGAAATAGTTTGATACTTACGCGTGCTGGACTCAATAATATCTTGGATCAAGAAAAAGGTAACAGCAAAAAAAGCGGTGACAAGCATCCAATGGTTGGAAGCAAATTCGATATATTGGTCTATCATGAGTCTTTATTGGGAAGTTAGAATTAAAAATAAGGTCGGCATAGATATTGTACCGATATATTTACTTACATTCAGCACAAAAAATCTCACGCATCATTTCAATAAGTTTAAGCATACGCGGGTCATCTATATAATAGAATACGCGGTTTGCATCTTTTTTAAAGCCTAAAATGTCTTTTTCTCTTAAAATAGAAAGATGCTGTGAAATATTACTTTGACTGGTTCCAACTTTTTCCACAATATCTTGTACACTAATCGCTTCAGTCCCCAGTACACAAAGGATTTTTAAGCGCAGTGGGTGCGACATTGCTTTTAAGCATCGAGCCGCTCGTTCTATATCGGCATCAGCGTATATGTTATGGTTATCTATAGTTTCCATTTAGATATATTTCCTGTTTAACAAATGATGATTTTTATACCCAATAATAGAAAGCTAAGTTAACAGTCCATTAGGGCATACATATGTACTACTATTGTACATTAGAAAACGCTAAACAATAGCAAAATCCACTCTATTCAGCAATGATTATTATTCGTAACAAAAACACAGCACCATTCCCTTACTAAAATTAACTTAATTTAGAGCTTCCGTGGAGATTAACATGATAAAACCAAAACCTCTCATATTATTAATTCTCGATGGCTTTGGCCTAAGAAAAGAGACCGAATATAATGCAATTGCTCAAGCAAACACACCGTGCTGGGACAGCCTACAAAAAAAATTCCCAATGACTCAGCTCGACTGCTCTGGGCGTATTGTTGGCTTACCTAATAAGCAAATGGGTAATTCTGAGGTCGGTCATATGCATATAGGCGCAGGCCGCTATGTGCCACAGGATTTTTCTCGTGTTAGTGATGCCATTGAAGATGGTAGCTTTTTCACCAACCCCGCCCTATGCTTAGCCGTTGATAACGCCTTAACCAACAATAGTACGCTGCATATTCTAGGTCTATTATCCGAAGGTGGTGTGCATAGCCATATCAATCATATTCTGGCAATGCTGGAACTTGCGGCACAAAAAGGCTTAAAAAATGTCGTCATACACGCTATTTTAGACGGCCGTGATGTTGCCCCAAAAAGTGCAGAAACCGCTTTAAAATGCTTGCAAGATAAAATAAATCAATTAGGTGTTGGTCGTATTGCATCCATTATTGGCCGTTTTTATGCAATGGACCGAGACACTCGCTGGGAACGCGTACAAAAAGCTTATAAATTAATTGTTTTGGGCGAAGGAGAATATACCGAAACCTCTGCATTACAAGCTTTACAAGCCAGTTATCAACGCGATGAAAACGATGAGTTTATTGAGCCAACCGTTATTCTTGATGCGCAAGGTAAAGCGACCGTTTTAGCTGAAAATGACTCTATAGTCTTTATGAATTTCCGTGCTGATCGTGCCAGAGAAATTAGTCAAGCAATTACTGATACTGATTTTTCTGGATTTGAGCGCAGGCATGTAGGCCACCAAGGTATTTTTGTCACCTTAACCGAATATCATGAGAAATTTACTTATCCAGTTGCATTTCCATCAGTAGAAATAAAAAACACCCTAGGTGAGGTCTTAGCTCAACAAGGTTTATTGCAATTACGTTTAGCAGAAACTGAAAAATATGCTCACGTTACTTTTTTTATGAACGGTGGTGTTGACCAACCTAATATAGGTGAAGACCGCATTTTAGTACCCTCCCCTAAAGTAAAAACCTATGATTTGCAGCCAGAAATGCATGCTGCCCAAGTAACCGAGCATTTAGTCAATGCCATTACTGAACAAAAATATGATGTGATTATTTGTAATTATGCTAACTGTGATATGGTCGGTCATACGGGTAAATGGGAGGCCGCACTTAAAGCCGTGGAAACTGTAGACCATGCACTTGCCAGCATCGTTACTGCCTTAGAAAAAGTAGGAGGGCAAATGCTACTGACTGCTGATCATGGCAATATCGAGCAAATGCGTGATGCACAAGGTGGCCCACAAACAGCGCATACCACTAATCCCGTCCCTTTAGTTTATGTCGGGGGCAATAAAGCGTTAGCTGATGGTGGCAGTTTAAAAGACTTAGCGCCAACTATGCTGGCGATTTTAGGCATAAAGCAGCCGCCTGAAATGAATGGAAAATCGTTACTTAACTGATGCCTTTAGGTACTACCATTAAGTTCTATAGATATATACTTCGCGCGGTCACGACTGCACGAAGTATAACTCGCACACAATAGATTGAGGGAGGACTTTTAGTCAGTGATTTTTAAAAAAACTATACCTAAAAGTTCTCCTCACAAGTAGTCTTTCTAATTAATCATTCTAAAATAACACCTGTAACTACTGAGTTGACATTAATATATGCACGTGAAAATTATCCTACTTTTATTTTTGCTATATAGCGTTACCTTAAGTAGCGCTGCCAATAACAAAGATAAAGAATTACATCAAGTCCAGAGTAAAATTAAAACAGTTACAGGTCATTTATCACGCTTAAAAAAACAACAGGGCAGTGCAAATAAAGAATTAAAGCGCATAGAAAAACAATATGGGGAAATTTCACGTACTGTTCGACAACTAAACAAACAAGTTAAACAAAAACAACAACGTATTAATAAAATACAAAAAGAATTAAAAACCCAAAATCACTGGCTAAGTACACAAAAATCGCACTTAGCTGGACAAGTGAAAGCTGCCTATGCATTAGGTCGTCAAGAAAAATTAAAGCTTCTGCTGAACCAAAAGGACGGTAGTCGTTCTAACCGTATAATGATGTATTATCAATATTTTAACACTGCGCGACTGGATAAATTGCAGCGTATCAACAATAGCCTAGCGCTTTTAACGGCATTAGAACAAGAAAAACAAAAAGAAATGCAAGAAGTTGAAGATTTAACAAACAAAAACAAACAACAACAAGCTCAGCTAAAAGCAACCTCAAAAAAACGTAAAGCCCTGTTAATTAAAATCAAAAAAGACTACCAGAGCAATGCCTCGCAATTATCCAAATTAAAAAAGAATGAACAGAAATTAAAAAGGCTTATTACGACACTGCAGCAAGACCTACGAGATACCGAGTTACCCGAGCGAAGCAAGCAGCTCTTTCATACCTTAAAAGGGACACTGCCTTGGCCAATAACAGGTAAAATCATTAAATCCTTCGGCAGTCAACGTTCCGATAGTCAATGGGATGGTGTTTTAATCAAAGCAAAAGAAGGAAAACCAGTACAAGCCATTGCTCATGGCCAGGTGATTTTTGCTAATTGGTTCAAAGGCTATGGCTTATTAGCCATCGTTAAACATGATAAAAACTATATGAGCTTATATGCCTTCAATCAAAGCCTGTATAAAGAAAAAGGTGATTGGGTCGAGGCAGGAGACATTCTAGCAACAGTTGGGAAAAGTGGTGGCCGCGAGACTGCTAGCTTATACTTCGAAATACGTAAAAAAGATAAGCCGCTTAACCCTAAAAAGTGGTGTAAAAAGCGCTAAGCTTCTATTATTAAGAGCGTCACTAAAGTTTAAACAAATAAAAACAACAGAATTTTTACATTACTTGTCTTTATATTGATATAAAATATATCGGAACTAGAATTCATTTGGAAGTTATATAACGGAGTTTAAAACGCGTGGTTAATAAAAAAAATATTTTTATATTATTTATAGGTTGTTTTCTAGGCATCTTTCTTTCGACTGCTGGCACAGTATTCGCAGATAAAGATGCTGAGTCACAAACAGTCACTTTACCTTTTGAAGAACTGAGAACATTTACCGAAATTTTCGGACGTATCAAACAAGATTATGTTGAAGAGGTCTCCGATAAAGATTTATTAGAAAATGCCATCCGTGGCATGCTAGTCGGCTTAGATCCGCATTCTAGCTATTTAAATACAGAAGAATACCAAGAATTAAAAGTCGGCACGACAGGCCGCTTTGGTGGTTTAGGCATCCAAGTAACGATGGAAGATGGTTTTGTTAAAGTTATCTCGCCTATAGACGAAACTCCCGCACAGCGTGCTGGCATTCAGTCAGGCGACCTCATTATAAAACTAGATGAAAAGCCAGTAAAAGGTATGACTCTGACCGAAGCTGTCAAAATAATGCGTGGTGAAGTGGGTAGCGACATTATATTAACTATAGTACGTAAAGGTAAGGAAGCGCCTTTTAACGTAACCTTAACTCGAGATATTATCAAAGTAAAAAGTGTCCGCAGCCGCACTTTAGAAGATGGCTTTGGTTATGTGCGTATCAGCAGCTTTCAATCACCGACAGGTGCTGCCGTTAAAAAAGCAATTCAAGAGCTTAAAGCAGCGAATGGCGGCTCCTTAAAAGGTATGGTTCTCGATTTACGTAATAATCCTGGTGGCGTTTTAGATGGCGCAGTCTCAGTTAGCGATACCTTTTTAAATTCAGGTAAAATTGTCTATACAGAGGGGCGTATTAAAAACTCACAAATGGAGTTTAATGCCACCCCAGGTGATGAATTAGATGGCGCTCCCCTAGTTGTGCTTATTAACGCTGGGTCGGCCTCTGCATCTGAGATTGTCGCAGGTGCCTTACAAGACCATAAACGTGCAATTATTATGGGTACTAAATCATTTGGCAAAGGTTCAGTACAAACCATTTTACCTACCGGTAATGGTGGCGCAGTTAAAATCACTACAGCACGCTATTACACGCCATCAGGCCGCTCTATTCAGGCAACCGGCATAGAACCTGATATTGCACTCGATCGTCTTAAATTAGAGGCACTAGAAGCCGCTAAATTTACGCCTGTTAAAGAAGCCGATTTATCGGGCCATTTAGAAAATGGAAATAAAAAGAAAGACGATAAAAAGGCAACTAAGAAAACAGAAAAATCAGAAGATAAGACAGGCGTTGATATTCGCGACTACCCTTTAAACGAGGCACTTAACCTATTAAAAGGGATTGCCATTTTCAAGTAAGTCTTGAGCTATTATTGTTTATGAAAAACTCAGTTAGCCCAATAAAAACTTGTTTCTATTGGGTGCTGAGTTTTTTTATGCTTGCTAGTTTTAATGTGCAGGCTAAAGAACAAGCAAAAATCGCCCTGATTATCGATGATATGGGCATACAAAAAGATCTTAGCTTAAGTGCTCTGCAGTTGCCTGGTGCGGTAACTTACTCATTTTTACCCTTTACGGCACATACCCAGGCTTTAGCTAATGTAGCTCACCAGAAAGGTAAAGAGCTAATGTTACATGTACCTATGCAGGCAATAGAACCCAAAGAGCGAGAAATACACGAACTAAGTTCAAATATGAGCAGTAGAGCATTTGAACGCTTATTTATTAATCAGTTACAAAATATTCCCTATATTGCTGGTATAAATAATCATAAAGGCAGCTTGTTAACCCAAAATTATTCAGCCATGACCCATATAATGCAGCTAATTAAAGTGCAATACGGTACTGCTCTATTTTTTGTGGATAGTAAAACTGCGACCGCAAGCGTTGCTCAAAAAGCAGCCACTGACTTTGGCTTAGCCGCGCTAGGAAGAGATATTTTTTTAGATCACGATGACCCAAGTCAAATAGAAATTAGACGCCAATTTAGAAAGCTAATTGCTCTAGCCTTACGTAATGGCAGTGCTTTAGGCATCGCTCATCCGCGCATCAATACTTTAGCCGTACTGCAAGATGAACTGCATAAAATTGCAGCTTATAATGTGCAGTTAGTTCCGGTTTCTGAGCTAGCATTTACAGCTCGCAAGATAATGCCAACAATTAAGCACACTAAAGCATCTCCGTTAATCAAGCTTAAAGCAGAACCAGCACAACCCGAATTGGGTGAGTACGATATATTCTAAAAATCAATATATAGTAGACCGAACTGTAACTTCTCATTTTTATCAGACACTAAAGCGTGTTGTAGAATGCGCTAAGGAACAAAGCGCATCACATAAACGATGCGCTTTCTATTGTCAGCACATCCTACGCCATGACGTGAATGTCTTAAATACCTGTAGATAATGAGAGGTTACTTTATTACGCGACAGACTCTTGATAATCGACGGAAAAATCCTCCATAGAAGTAATAATTCCTTGCGCATCCTCTTGGTCATTTAACTCAAAACTACTAACGCCAACACGGCTCAGATAAAAGACCTGGTCGCGCATAAAATCACCGCTAACGCGAATATCACCGGTAAAGCCAAAGCGACTGCGTAATAATCGCGCCTGCGTAAAGGCACGCCCATCTGTAAAAACAGGTATATGCAATTCAATCAGCTGAAAATGTTTTAAATCACCAACTATATCTTCAACTGCCGTATCAGACTCTAAACGTAAACCCAGCGCACCTTTTTGACTGATAAGCTTAGCCTTTTCTTTACGCCAACGAGATTGTGAAACAATATTAAAATCTGCATTCAGTGGTGCATCATCAGCGATAAATACCCAACTATCTTGAGTCACTTGTTTGTCTTTAATGAGTTGCATAGACTCTCTCCTTAAATGGATTCATGCCAACACGTCGGTAAGTTGCCAGAAAAGCCTCATCTTCATTAAGACGCTGCTCAAGATACACTTCCAATAGTTTTACTACCACCGGTGTAATCTCTTCTTTTCTAACAGCAGGCCCTAAACGATCACCAATAGCGGCATCATTTTCTGATGAGCCACCTAAAGTGACTTGATACCATTCCTCGCCTTTCTTATCTAACCCTAAAATACCGATATGTCCTACACTTTGATGCGCACAGCCATTCATACAGCCCGAGATATTAATTTTTATTTCGCCTAAATCATGTACATAATCAATAGAATCTAAACTATCATTAATTTCTTGCGCAACACCAATTGAACCTGCTAGCGCTAATGAACAATAATCTAAACCAGGGCAACAAATCATATCCGTCGCCTTGCCGATATTAGGTGTCGCTAACTTCAAGCTGACTAATTTTTGCCATAAAACAAATAAATCTGCCTGCTTAATATCTGCCAAAACTAAATTCTGCCGATGTGTTGTGCGCACCATGCCAAAGCTGTATTCATCCGCTAAAGCGGCAATTGCATCAAGCTGCACATCAGAGCAATCACCTGGTGGATTATCAGGCGCTTTTAAAGAAATATAAACCGCACGGTAGCCGTCTATTTTATGTTCAGCTGTATTATGTTTAATCCACGTAGCAAAACGCTCATCATTCGCCAAATGCTCGGTATAACTCGTATCCTGTGCTGCCTCTGCCTGGTAAGCAGGTAATGCAAACTGTGCTTGCATCGCCATAATTCGCTCGGCAGGAATAGCCAATTTATCTTTAATTAAAGCCCATTCCGCATCCACTTGCTTGCTAAATTCAGCTAATCCAGTTTCTCTGACTAAAATTTTAATTCGCGCTTTATACTTATTATCACGCCGCCCCTTTAAATTATAAACGCGCACAATAGCTTCTAGATAAGAGAGTAAATGCTCTTTTTCCAGAAAAGGCTTAATCATTTGCCCAACCACAGGCGTACGGCCTAAACCGCCACCGACAAATACTTTAAAACCAACAATACCCTGTTCATTTTCGACTAAATGCAAGCCTATATCATGAAATTGTGTTGCTGCACGGTCAAGTTTCGCGCCACTGACTGCAATCTTAAATTTACGCGGTAAATAAGCAAACTCTGGATGCAAAATAGTCCATTGACGGATAATTTCGCAATAAGGCCGCGGATCCTCTATTTCATCTTTACAGACACCCGCTAACTGATCCGAGGTGGTATTCCTTAGGCAGTTACCACTGGTTTGAATAGCATGCATTTGTACACTTGCTAACTCTTCAAGAATATCCGGCACTCTTTCTAATTCAGGCCAGTTAAATTGAATATTTTGGCGGGTTGTGAAATGGCAATAGCCTTTATCATAATCACGCGCAATAGACGCTAGTTTTCTAACTTGCTGACTAGACAGTAAGCCATAAGGGCCAGCGACACGTAATAAGGGCGCATGCGTTTGAATATAAACACCATTCATTAAACGTAATGCACGGTATTTATCCTCAGGAATTTCACCTTTTAAAAAACGCTCAGTTTGATCACGAAACTGAGTAACGCGTTCATCAATGATCGTTTGATCTTTATCGGTATATTGATACATAGATATATAGGCGGGTTGAGCTGAAACTTTTATGATATACCGCCAGCGATTAAATGACAAAGTTAATTGGTTAATGATATTATTGGCGGTTGAGTTTCACCATACTTAAAAAATCATAAAAATAATTTAAAATTAAGGGCTAGGGGGTCGTTTTGTTACGCTTATTATTCATTTTTGCAGCGCTGTTAGGCATGCCACAGTTAGCAATGGCCGAAGAAGCTATTACTAACTTAGGGTTAACCGGAACCGAGCGCGGTATTTATACTGTTCTGATCTTTATCATCGCCTATGGCTTTGTTATGGCAGAAGAATTCACGGGGTTACGTAAATCTAAGCCCGTTATTATTGCTGCAGCCGTTATTTGGGCGCACGCGGCTGTTTTAGCCGCTGAAGCAGGCGTTTCTACTGAAGCGTTACACGAAGCATTTGAGTTCAACCTAAAAGAATATGCAGCATTAATGCTATTCTTATTAGTGGCCATGACTTATATCAACGCTATGGCCGAACGTAATGTATTCGAAGCTTTACGTTCGTGGATGGTTAGAAAACAATTCGGTTATAGACAGTTGTTTTTAATTACCGGGATCGTTACCTTCTTCTTATCTGCGATTGCCGATAACTTAACAGCGGCTTTATTAGTGGGTGCGGTAGTCTTAGCGGTTGGTAAAGACAACGAAAAATTTATTGCCATTGGCTTTGTTAACTTAGTTGTTGCAGCTAATGCTGGTGGTGCTTTCAGCCCATTTGGCGATATTACGACGCTGATGGTGTGGCAAGCAGGCTATGCAGAATTCTTTGATTTCTTTAATTTATTTATTCCATCTGTTGTTAACTATGCAGTACCTGCTGCCATTATGTACCTTGCCGTACCTGATGAGCAACCACCGGTAACAAATGAAGCAGCCGTGGTATTAAAGCCCGGTGCTGTGCAAATCTGTATCCTGTTCGTATTAACAATTGTTACTGCCGTTAGCTTTAAACAAGTACTACATTTGCCACCTTTTATGGGCATGATGGCTGGCTTAGGTGTTCTGATGGTTTATGGCTATAGACTACAAACACTTTATAAATCAAATACAGATGATGACCAACATAGTTCTTTTGATATTTTTGATAAAGTTCGTGATGCCGAGTGGGATACTTTGTTCTTCTTCTTCGGTGTGGTTTTTGCGGTCGGTGGTTTAGGTTATATCGGCTACCTAGAACTATTATCTGAAGGTATGTATGGTGGACTAGGACAAACAACAGCGAACATCCTTGTCGGGGTAATGTCTGCTATTGTTGATAATATCCCAGTCATGTTTGCGGTATTAAGCATGAACTTAGATATGGACCTATATCAATGGCTATTAGTGACTTTAACGGCAGGCACAGGTGGGTCTATGTTGTCTGTAGGTTCTGCGGCAGGTGTTGCTTTAATGGGCGCATCTAAGCATAAATATACATTCTTTAGCCACTTAAAATGGACACCTGTTATTGCTATAGGTTATGTCGCCAGTATTTTTGTTCATTACTTAATTAATAGCTAAAAATTAGTGCTAACAGTTTGCAACTGATTGCTTTAACAAAGGGTCGTAGAATGCAAGTTCTACGACCCTTTTTTTATGCCATAATACCTTTGAGAGAGGAACTTTTAACCGAGACATAACTACCTTATACCGCATCTCCCACTAAACCTAGCCTAGTATTTACTAGCCAGTACAGTTTATGTAGAGTATGCACCGCTTACCTTGCACCACCCGAAGGTACAATACATACCTAAAGTGTAAGCCCGAAACTTATAAACAATCTCTGGATATTTATGCCTGAACACAGCTGGAAACAAGCTTTCTCTGCCTATTTACAACCACGCGTACTGGGAATGTCATTCCTTGGCTTTTCTGCCGGCCTGCCTTTTTTATTGGTTTTTTCAACCTTATCCGCTTGGTTACGCGATGCCGGCATCACCTTATCTGTTATCGGTTTTTTTAGCTGGGTAGGTGTCACCTATTCAATCAAAGTAGTCTGGGCACCTGTTGTCGATAGCTTAAAACTCCCTTTCTTGACACATTTGCTGGGTAAGCGTCGCAGTTGGATGCTGCTTGCCCAAGTCGGTATTGCTGCCGGTTTAATGACCTTGGCAGAATTAAACCCCCAAACACAAATTGAATTAATAGCAGGAGTTGCAGTATTTATTGCTTTTTGCTCAGCAACACAAGATATTGTTATTGATGCTTACCGCATTGAAGCCATTCAACCTGAATATCAAGCAGCCATGGCAGCCATGTATGTATTTGGCTATCGCGTTGCACTATTGGCTTCAGGCGCGGGTGCTTTTTATATTGCTGATTTTATTGGCTGGAATGCGGCTTACTCAGCGATGGCTTTGCTGATGTTTATTGGTATTATAACAACCATGCTCATTCGTGAGCCAAAACACAAGCAAGATGCGAAGATAAAGGTGCTAGAACATAAAATTGAGACTAGCTTAGGTATTCACGAGAAAAAAAGCCTACTAGCAAGGTTGGGCAGTTGGTTTTCTGATGCCGTTATCAGCCCTTTTGCAGAGTTTTTTATCCGCAATGGCAAACTAGGTATCTGGATTTTAAGCTTAATTGCGCTATATAAAATGAGCGACATCACTATGGGAGTGATGGCCAACCCCTTCTATTTAGATTTAGGCTTTAGTAAACAAGAAATAGCTAATGTAAGTAAGGTCTTTGGCTTTTTCATGACCATCTTTGGCGCGTCATTAGGTGGGATTTTAGTGATTCGTTATGGCCTTATGAGGCCGCTTTTGCTAGGAGCTATACTAGTCGCTGCCACTAATTTATTATTTGTGCTTTTAGCATTATCAGAACCAAATCTTAAGCTTTTAGCCTTAGTTATCAGCGCTGACAACTTAAGTGGTGGCATTGCAACTTCTGTATTTATAGCTTATTTATCCAGCTTAACTAATAGCGCTTACACAGCCACACAATACGCACTATTTAGCTCGTTAATGACTTTACCCGCCAAATTATTGGGAGGCTTATCTGGCTTGATTGTTGATGGCTATGGCTATGATATGTTTTTTCTCTATGCCTCTTGTGCAGGCTTACCAGCGATCATATTAGTAATACATTTAATGCGCCTGCAGCCTAAACAGGAACAATAAAACGAGAGGTAATTTTTTGTGAGAGAGGCTTTAGCCCGCTAATGCCATGCCCCTACTCTAAAGGCGGGCTGAAGCCACGCCCTACTACATTTATAAGCCACCACTAAAGCACCAGCCTTATTTTATGCGCACCCCTTAATTACAAAGCATAATCATAATCCACAATCAAAGGCGCATGATCAGAAAAGCGTTCATCTTTATAAATAGAAGTACGTAAAACTTTATCTTTAAGCTGCTCACTAATTACATGATAGTCAATCCGCCAACCAACATTTTTAGCCCAAGCCTGACCACGATTTGACCACCAAGTGTACTGTTCGGGCTCTTGATTGACCAACCTAAAAGCATCATACCAGGGCTCCTGCTCAAATAATTGCGTCATCCAAGCGCGTTCCTCAGGTAAAAAACCCGAATTTTTCTGGTTCGCTTTCCAATTTTTTAAATCTATTTCTTTATGCGCTATATTCCAATCCCCACAGATAATATAGTCACGCCCATCGTTAATACGCGCCTGCAAATACCGCAAAAGACGATCCATCACATCGTATTTAAAGACCTGCCGCTCTTCTTTAGAGGTGCCAGAAGGGAGATATAAAGAGATAACGCTCAGATTGCCGATTTGTACTTCCAGGTAGCGACCTTCGCTGTCAATATCATCAAATCCCATGCCTTCAATCACTTTATCAGGCTTATGCTTAGTGTAAATAGCAACCCCGCTGTAGCCTTTTTTCTGTGCACTATGATAATAGCAATAATAGCCTTCTGGATGAAATACATCTGCGGTCAGCTGATCTGGTTGTGCTTTAGTTTCTTGAATACAAACAAAATCTGCGTTTTGCTTGGCGAGCCAAGAGAAAAAACCTTTACGTTCTGCGGCACGTATGCCATTGGTGTTGACGGTAATGATACGCATAAGAAAAATAGAAAATGCGCTCAAGTTGCTTAACTTGAGCACAAGTGGCAAAAAGAGAGATTACTGGATTAGCGTTGCTTGAACAACCTCTAACCAAGCGGCTGTATTAGCAGTTGCGACATGGTACTGTAAAATAACCGAATAAGCATCACCCGTATCACTCACCGTCACCCGGGGGAAAACAACTTGTTGATTACTAGGGTTATAAGTTGCCTGAAATGCATCGGCAATCGCATCCGCACCTAATGCCGCAATATCCGCAACGGAAAAGAGCAAAGGTTGCCCCGCTACGCTAGACCTTAATTCTAAATTAGCACTAAAAAGCTGCTCGCCTATGCGTATTTTGGGTATTTTCAATGTCCGACCAGCAGTACTCAGCGCAGAAGATGATTTTTGTGCTTCTGCTGATAACAAAGGGTTTCTTCCTGTACTTGTTACTTTTATAGTGTACTGGTCATCACTATTAGGTGCAACGACAATATATTCTTCTGTGGTTGTATATGTTTTTGCTTTACCAGGAATAGTGCTAAATGTACCATCACCATTATCTTTAATGGTTGGCGCCTCCGACCCTAATGCTGAACGACCTGCTTTATTCAGCACCACATCACCCACACCACAATCACCCACTCCATCACCTTTTAAAGGCGATGAAATCGCAATAAGATAATCTTGGGGCTTAAGAGGATTACCAGCATTATCTAGAACAGGCGTACCATCTGCATTATTCGGGTTGACTGGTAAGCCCACTTCGACAGTATTTAAACTACCAAAACATGGATCCACAACACCAATAAGAGCGCCATCAAAGAAACCTTTCCTATAAGCCAAATACATATGGTTAGATATTCCAGCCCCTGAGCTTATTATTGTATTCCCTGACAAATCCTCAGTAGTTCCAGTCTCATCAAGCCAACGACTAAATTGATAAACCCTTTCTTCCATAGCCGTAGTCAACAGGCTACTATCAAAAATATATAAAACCCAACTTTTTTGCCCAAAACAGCTACTGCCTTGCGGACAAACTTCAAAAATCAATGATTCATTGCCATTGCTCGGTATTTTATACCAATCTTTATCACTCGATTTGTATAAGTGGCCTTTAATATTTAGCGCAGAATTTAGTGGTGTCGCCTGTGCAGACCGGTTATTAAATTCTATATCAACATTATCAAAAGGAGAATTTTCTGGTTGCTTAAATATAGTATTACCACTACCGTCAACTGGATTACCAATAATCCTCACATTTAAAGCCGAAGAAACGCTATTACCAAGCTTATCAGAATAGCTATAAGTAAACCGGTCGCTAACAAGCTCTCTCGCTTTTAAAGCAATAACCTCAGGAGAGTTACTATCAAGTGCATAAGAAAAGCTACCATCATTATTAAAAATAATATAGCCATACTTACCTACAACGGAGCTAGTCAATGTTGCAAAATCCCCATTACTATCGTTATCTAAAACGTTTCCTGTGACTTCAGGCTCTTTATTTGCAACGATGGTCGCAAAATCTTCTTTTGCAATAAGAGGGGCCGGTGTTTCTTTTACATCAGGTGAAGTCGGTGTCTCTATTACTGCAGGCGACGCATTTCCATTATTACCTCGACCAAGATCAAACAACTTCGAAAAGGCTGGGGGTGAGAGCAGAAAAAGAAGAACACTGTATGCCACAATATTTCTTTTAGGTACCATAGAAAGATCCTTAATTAAGTAGAGATGCTAATGTTTTGATATTAGTTTATTTTTACATATAGTCAAGGATCTGACGACAAGTAATGATGGTTATTAACTTAAACTTAGAACAACTTAACAAATCTCAGAAATTAAATTAAACAGCACCTCACTATTCGTAAATAAATACCTGCATTACAGTCACTAATTTTTCAAAAATTGGGAATAACTCGTTTAATACGTGTTACTATTCAGATAAAAGCATTCATCTCTTGCAGATACTTTATTAAAGAAGTATTATACTCTGTTCAAAATTGTATATTAGTCGAATTTTAGACGTATTAAAGGTCATTATGAAACCAGAAATCCACCCAGAATATAAACAAATCACTGTTACTTGCGGTTGTGGTAACGAGTTTTTAACAGGCTCAGTATTAGGTAAAGATTTACATATTGAGATATGTTCTGCTTGCCACCCATTCTATACGGGAAAACAACGCGTAGTTGATACTGCTGGTCGTGTAGATAAATTCCGTAAGCGTTATAGCAAATAAGCTATATTCTTTGTTGCACAATCAAGCATCAGGAAATAATCAATGACACAAGACACATTCACCATAAAAGATAACTCCACAGGCAAGGAAGCTGATTTTCCTTTACTTAGGGGAACTATTGGTACGCCTGTTGTTGATGTAAGCACGCTAAATAAGAAAATGGGCCTATTTACATTTGATCCCGGCTTTATGTCAACAGCGAGTTGCAAAAGTGCAATTACCTACATTGACGGCGAGCAAGGTGTCTTATTGTATAGGGGCTACCCTATAGACCAATTAGCTGAAAGCTGTTCCTTTCTTGAAGTCGCCTATTTATTAATGAATGGCGAGTTAGGAAACAAAACTGAACAAGCAGAATTTGAACACGAAATTGGGCAGCACGCGATGCTTCATGAAGCAATGCGTAACTTTATTGATGGTTTCCATTATGATGCCCACCCAATGGCTATGATGGTTGGAATTGTTGGCTCTTTATCTGCTTTTTATCATAGTGAATTAAATATGGACGATCCTGAGCATCGTCGTATATCAGCAATGCGCATGCTGGCAAAAATGCCAGTTATTGCTGCTGCTTGTCACCGTCACTCGATTGGTTTTCCTTTTGTTTATCCGCGTGCCGACCTGAGTTATTGCGAAAACTTCCTTAATATGATGTTTTCCCTGCCCTCACAGAAGTATATTGACAAAGATAACTATATTAGCCCCATTGCTGTTAAGGCATTGAACCTTTTATTTATCTTACATGCAGATCACGAACAAAATGCTAGCACCTCTACTGTGCGCTTAGCGAGTAGCACAGGCGCTAACCCTTATGCCTGCATTGCGGCAGGCATTGGCGCTCTCTGGGGGCCGGCTCATGGCGGTGCTAACGAAGCTGTATTAAGCATGCTAGAAGAAATCGGTTCAGTCGATCGGATTCCTGAGTACATAGCAAAAGCTAAAGATAAAAGCGACCCTTTCCGTTTAATGGGTTTCGGACATCGCGTTTATAAAAACTTTGATCCTCGAGCCACCATTATTCGCAAAGCGTGTTATGAAGTTCTTGAACAACTGCCGGGCAATGATCCACTATTTGAACTTGCCTTAGCTCTGGAAGAGTACGCATTAAAAGATGAGTACTTTGTCGAGAAAAAACTCTACCCGAATGTCGATTTCTATTCAGGCATTATTTATAAAGCCTTAAATATTCCGGTTGATATGTTTACAGTAATGTTTACCATTGCCCGTACATCTGGGTGGGTATCTCACTGGCTAGAAATGATGGCAGAACCCGGACAGCGAATTGGCCGGCCAAGGCAAGTTTATACTGGCAAAGAATTTCGTAATTTTGAGCCGCAAAAAGAATAACTCTTATCCTTAAAAAAAGCAGCTTATAGCTGCTTTTTTTATGCCTACCCTTTCTTAAGCACTCCTTACCCAAGAAAACCCCAATGCTCTAAAATAGCACAACAATATAAGTTTTGACTCGATAGAATAAGGTATAATTAATAAGTTTTACAAAAAAATAATAATATTTTACGAGGGGTCTTTAGATATGTGTTGGAGTGGGGAAGCGTCTGGGGTTTTAGCTACTGTTGGACTGGCAACAGCAACTTATGTTGCACTAAAAGGGGAGTCTAAGGAATTATGGATTCCATTAACCTATTTTGCATTAATGGAACTGTTACAAGCAGCGACTTATGTCTACATTGACGACTGTAGTTCCCCGCAAAATCAGATACTGACACTATTTGGCTATCTTCATATAGCCTTTCAGCCGTTCTTTGTCAATATGGTGGCAATGTATTTTATCCCCGAGAGCGTCAAACTAAAAATAAGAACCACAGTTTATACTTTATGCGCCGTTGCCGCTTTAGCAATGATTGTAAAAATGTTCCCTTTCGCATGGGCAGGTTTATGTAATATTGGTCAAGAAGGTTTCTGTGGCGAGCAAATTTGCTCCGTTTCAGGCGCATGGCATATTGCTTGGCAAATGCCACTAAATGGCATTATGTCCGCACCTGTTTCCTGGCTACCTGGATTTGAATGGGGCTTACATGGATTTGTCTATATTTTAATAGCATTTTATTTACCCCTTATTTATGGGTCATGGCGCTTTGTTGGCTTTCATTACTTAATCGGCCCTATGATTGCCGATTTAACAACTGATGATCCTAATGAATTTTCAGCGGTTTGGTGCTTATTTTCTATTGCTTTATGCGTTTCAGTTATTAAATCACCCATCAGAAAATATTTACATGTAAAAAAATGGCCTTACTATCAACGTACAGTCGGTGATGCTTTATAGCTTACGTAAGCATAGTACAAAGCTATTAGGTAAAACTTAATAGTTCTCTAAAGGGCTGAGCAAGTCAAAGCAATCGTTTGACAGTACTCAGCCTTTCGCTTTTAAAGAAATAATTTATTTGAGGTTTGGTATGTGTTGGAGTGGAGAAGCATCCGCAGTTTTAGCAACAATTGGACTAGGAACAGCTGTCTATGTTGCCTCTAAAAGAGAGTCCAAAGAACTTTGGATTCCATTAACTTTTTTTGCGTTAATGGAATTATTACAAGCTGCCACTTATGTTTATATTGATGAATGTAACTCGCCCACCAACCAGGTACTGACGCTCTTTGGTTATCTACACATTGCATTTCAACCCTTTTTCATTAATATGGTGGCAATGTACTTTATCCCTGAAAGCGTTAAGTTAAAAATCAGGACGACAGTATATACTTTGTGTGCAGTTGCTGCATTGGCAATGATTGTTAAAATGATGCCATTTGCATGGGCCGGACTGTGCGTTATTGGTACCGAAGCAGTTTGTGGCACACAAATATGCTCAACTTCTGGCGCATGGCATATTGCATGGCAGATACCGTTAAATGACATTATGTCACCGCCGGTCTCATGGCTACCAGGATTTGAAGGTGGCTTACATGGCTTTGTTTATCTTTGGATCGGCTTTTACATGCCATTCCTTTATGGCTCATATCGCTTTGTTCTGTTCCATCTTCTGGTTGGCCCAATACTTTCAGATGCATTAACAGACGACCCAAATGAGTTTGCAGCCGTTTGGTGTTTATTTTCGATTGCCTTATGCGTATCAATTATTAAATCACCTATAAGACAGTATTTACATGTTAAAAAATGGCCTTTTTATCAACGCACTATTGGTGATTCCTTATAATTATAGGCTTATACATTAAGGCGGAACATTGCGACAGGCTACGCAATGCGTACCTTTCGGTTTAAAGGTGTGCGAGCATACCCTTCATAGCTATTTCCGACTTAAGACCGCTTGCTTTTAAAGCATACTGGCCTTATAGTTTCATAGCTTATTTTGGAACTATTGTACTCGTACAAAACCTGGGCAGCATATTTCACAAAAACACACTGCTCAGGTTCTATTTATATGTCAAATGGCCTATTGCGCTTTATTCTCAATATGCTAAAGTTTCAAGAATTTTCTTTATCAGCGGCCCTCCTCGTCTATGCTTTTTTTATCTCGTAAGCTTCAACTGATTATCCTCTCCACGGCATTAAGCCTGTGTACACTATTTGCTAATGCCAACCCTCTTTCGCAAGCCATAAATACAGAAGCTGCAATGCACACTAGTGCAGTTAAATCTCAGTCTAAAATTAATACCTTAGATGACCGTACGCGTAAAATGTTAGAGCAGTATCGATCAATCACACACAAAACAAAAACCTTACTTACTTACAATGCGTATTTAAAAGACTTACTCGATTCTCAGGAGGCAGAAAAAGCCTCTTTAGAACAACAGCTGCAAGAAATTGAAATTACGCAGCGAGAAATTGTGCCACTGATTTTAAATATGCAAACTAGCCTGGAACAATTTGTCCAACTTGATTTACCCTTTTTACCCAAAGAACGTCAACAACGTATTGCCAGCTTAAAAAGCATGATGACCCGCGCGGACGTAACTAATGCAGAAAAGTTCCGTCGCCTTATTGAAGCTTATCAAATCGAAAATAATTACGGCAATACCATAGAAGCTTACCGCGCCAATATTGAATTAAATGGTGTTATTAGCTCAGTAGACTTCTTACGTCTTGGTCGTATTGCTTTGTATTATCAGCGCCTTGATGCAAGTGAGACTGGTTTTTGGAATAAAACTGAAAAACGCTGGGAACCTTTAGCCAATAAATATCGCAATGCAATACGCTACGGCTTGCGCATTGCACGCAAAGAAGCAGCACCCGACCTATTAACATTACCTGTTTCTGCAGCATCGGAGGCAGTGCAATGAGATTAGCTCTTTATTTTTTCTTGCTTTTTTTACAATCAAACAATACTTGGGCAGAATATCAAAACCTAGATCAGCTCTTACGCGATGTAAAACAAAGCCAATCGATTGAACGCAAAATTAATCGTGCACGTGAAGCCCAGTTTCTTGCCGAGAAAAAAACGCAACAACAGCTATTAGATGCCGCTAAAGCCCAATTAAGCAAACAAGAAAAGCTCAGCATACAATTAAAAGCTCACTTACAAAGCAATGAAGAGTTGCTCAGTAAGCTAGAAACACAACTTAAAGAAAGCAGTGGTGAATTAGGTGAGTTATTCGGTGTTGCTCGCCAAGCTGCAGGTGATTTAAACGTAGATTTATTAAGCTCACTGGTTTCCGCTCAGTATCCAAATCGTACTGAAAAACTAGATAGCATCATCAATAGCAAAGCTCTACCCACGATAGAGCAGTTAGAATCCTTATGGTTTACATTGCAGCATGAAATGACTGAAACTGGTAAAGTTGTTCGTTTTAAACGTACTATTGAGTCTGCAAATGGTAACCGCGAAGAAGCAGAAGTGATTCGGATCGGTGCATTCAACGCATTAGCGCAAGGCAAGTATTTACGTTACTCACCAGAAACAGAAATGCTAGTGACCTTAGCACGCCAACCCGCAAGCAAATACCTTGATTTTGTCATCCCCTTTAGTCAAGCTACTTCAGGTCAAATGCCTATCGCTATCGACCCAACTCGCGGTGTCTTACTTAGTATGCTTATTCAAACCCCTAATACGCAAGAACGCATTGATCAAGGTGGTGTTATCGGCTATATTATTTTGGTTTTAGGTGGGTTAGGCTTTACCTATGCATTAATACGCTTAATTATTTTGATGCTGACTGAGAGTAAAATACAAAAACAAATCAACAATCCTACGGCAAGCAATGACAACCCACTAGGGCGCATTTTAAGTGCCACCGAACAAAGCTCCACACAAGATATAGAGACCCTTGAACTAGTACTTGATGAAGCGATTACCCGAGAAGTTCCTGCGCTAGAAAAAGGCTTATCGCTAATAAAACTTTTGGCTGCTGTCGCACCTTTATTAGGTTTATTAGGCACAGTAACCGGGATGATTGCAACTTTCCAGTCGATTAGCTTATTTGGTACAGGCGATCCAAAATTAATGGCAAGTGGTATCTCCCAAGCCCTAGTTACCACCATGCTAGGTTTGAGTGTCGCTATGCCATTATTATTTATACATAACTTGCTCGCTTCGCGTAGCCGTACTTTAGTACAAATTTTAGACGAGCAAAGTGCTGGTATCATGAGCCGTCGCGCAGGTAAATAATGTCTGAACAACTAGAATTCCTGGAAGACATTAACAATTTCCTGTATTCGGGCGGTGATGTATTATGGCTGATTTTAGCTGTGGCAATTATTTTATGGTGCTTAATTATTGAACGTCTGCTATTTTTTAAGCAACTGTACCCGAAAATACGCGCTCAATGTATTGCAAGCTGGAATCAACGTGAAGACAAAAGCTCAGCACATGCCCTGTTTATTCGTAAAGCTTTAATTTCTGAGGTCCTTATTCGAATGCACAAAGGCGTTCCCCTGATAAAAGTGCTGATTGCTTTATGTCCGATGCTTGGTTTATTAGGGACTGTTGTCGGTATGATTCACGTATTTGATGTTATGTCAGTCACAGGTAATGGCAATGCTCGTGCCATGGCATCAGGCATTTCTAAAGCCACTATTACCACGATGGCAGGCATGGTTATTGCCATATCTGGACTGTATTTCAGTAAGCTTATCGAAGAGCGTGTCAGTGATGAATCGCATCATCTGGCTGATTTATTAAAATATCATTAATTACCTGATACTCATTATGCGCCGTAGAAGTAGCCGTTCCTCCGTTGATCAAAGTGCTGATATCGATATGACACCGATGTTAGATATCGTCTTTATCATGCTAATTTTCTTTATTGTCACAACCTCATTCGTTAAAGAGTCAGGGATAGACGTTAACCGCCCTAGCGCAAAAACGGCAGAGACTAAAGAGCAAGGCAATATTATTGTCGGCATTAAACCCAACGGCGATATCTGGATTGATAAACGTCAAGTTGATATCCGCGCGGTTCGTGCTAATGTTGCCCGCTTACATGCAGAAAACCCTTTAGGTTCTGTTGTTATTGCTGCTGATAGAGAGGCTAAAACCTACGTCTTAGTTCAAGTTATGGATCAAATTCGTTTAGCGGGTATTATGAATGCCTCTATCGCTACACAATCGGAATCACAGTGATTCGTATTGCCTTCTCTTTGCTTTCAGGAGTTATTATTGCGCTTGCACTGTTTTGGGGTATGCAATATATGGTGATGAATAATCAGCAAAGCTTCAAGAAAACCGATAATGTGCACATGACTGAATTTGTCCGCTTAAAACAAGACTCACAAATTCAAACCAAAGAAAGGCGAATACCCAACCCGCCTAAACCTAAAAAACGCCCTGCACCACCAAAGATGCAGGCTTATACCGCCCAAGTGTCTAAAGTGACTGCACTAGATATGGATGTACCAAACCTAGATATTCCCTTGCAAAACAGTAATTTTAGCGGCTCGATACTCAGCGGTCAGAATATAAAAATGGGTGCCGGAGCTATTAGTACGAGTGTGATCCCTCTAGTAAGAATCCCACCAGAATACCCCATGCGAGCAGCAAACCGACGCATCCAGGGCTGGGTAAAAATTGAATTTACGATTACGACAGAAGGAACGGTGAAAGATGCTGTGGTTATTGATGCAAAACCAAGTTCGGTCTTTAATCGAGCTGCATTAAAAGCCATTAAACGCTGGAAATTTAAACCGCTTATTATCGCGGGTGAAGCACAAGAGCAACGTGCGGTACAAACTTTAGAATTTAAGCTGTCCCGATGAGAAACTATATTCATCAAGGCCTAAAGGTCGTGCTTATCATCCTAGGATTACTTACTGTCATACCGGCACAAGCGGCAGACGAAAAAGTCCCACCCATTTCTCCGTGGCTATACAAGCAATTAACTAAAGCCGAAAAGCTAATTAGCAGCCAAGCTTATCCACAAGCACGCAAAAAACTAGAAAAAATAATTCCCGAATTAAAAAATAAAAGCTATGAGCAAGCACTGGCTTTACGTAGTTTGGCCTCTGTTTATGCGTTGGAAAATAATTATATACGGGCAGCTAAATTATTAGAGCAATGCCTTGCTACACAAACTTTACCTGAGCAACAGCAACAGCAAGCCTTACTTAATTTGGGGCAGCTTTACATAGCTAGTGAACAATATCAAAAAGCCATTAAGGTCTTACAGCCCTGGGTACAAAAAAACCCTAAAAGTGTAGATCAACAAATTTTGGTGTTACTGGCTAATGCTTATACGCAATTAAAACAATATCGTACAGCTTTACCTTATATAGAACAAGCCATTAAGCTATCAAAAAAACCACGTGAAAGCTGGTTTCAATTAAATCTTGCTTTGCACTATGAATTAGGAAATTACTCTGCTGCAGCCCGTATTTTAAAAAAGCTAGTCGCTAATTATCCAGATAAAAAAGCTTATTGGCTACAACTCGCAACTGTTTACCAACAATTAAGTCAATTTAAGCAAGCACTTATTATTCAAGACCTCGCTTACAAAAAAGGCTACCTTCAAACTGAAACGCAAATTTTACAGCTGTTTAATTTATATATATACAATAAACAGCCCTATCAAGCAGCAAACTTATTAAGCAAAGAACTGGACAGTCAACGGGTCAAAAAAAGCTCAGCTCATTGGGAACTGTTAGCGAATGCATGGACTAATGCAAGAGAATATAAACAAGCGATTACAGCGCTCGAAAAAGCTTCTGCCTTAAATAAAAAAGGTAGGCTATATTTACAGCTAGCCCGTATTCATGTTGAGCAAGAGCATTGGCATAATGCAATTAAAGCAATCAATAAAGCCCTAAGCAAAGGAGAGTTAAAGAATCCTGGTGAAGCTTATATTTTATTAGGCATGAGTCTTTATGAAACAAAGCAATTGTCTGCAGCTAAAAGCGCATTTCAAAAAGCTAGAAAATACAAAAAAACGAGAAAATCTGCTACCCAGTGGTTAAATTATATGGAAAATAGCAATACTCAGGCATAAACTCGCTTGATTACGCGCGCTCTCTCCTACTTAGTGCAGTTGACTTAAGCCTTCTCTTACTGGAGAGGGTTGGAGAAAACGAATAAAATCATGCGCTTACAACCTCCTCACCCAACCTTCTCCCGCAGGAGAAAGCTTTTAGACTTGTGTCGCTACCTTAGCAATCAGAATTTAATAATATCCCAAAGCACTACCAGTCCTTTGGGGGCTGGCAGTGCTTCATAACCTAAAGTTTCGAAACTTATTGAATGTGCACTCCTTAGCAACACAAAAGACAGCTCTAAGCGCAGCAAATCTTTTTTCAAGAAATTTGACTTATGCCAGCAAAAAAGCACAACTCATACTCACTACACTTCACCATTAGCTCATTATTTATTAGCCTTACGTTAATATTTGGTGCAGCACTCAGCTGGCAACACTACAGCAAAACATCAGAACTTCTTATTGCCGGTGGTGATCTAGTTTTCGAACAAATCAATCGAGAGCTTACTTTCAATTTTGGCGGCTTACTTAAATCAGCCAACCAAAGCATTAGCCTATTAGCGCTATCTCCGATTACTCAAGCAAACTCTTTAGATGAACGACTAAAATCACTACCTTTATTCAGCACGGCATTACACAATGAAGATAAATTATCGGCTATTCAAATTGCTTACCCAAATGGCGATTACTTTATTCTACGCCCGATTAATTCTGACCTTCTACGCCAGACCTTTAATACACCTCAAGACGCAGCTTTTGTGGTGGATAATATCAGTACCAATGCACACGGCCAGCGCAACTTAGTCAGAATTTTCTATACTAGCCAGTTGTTAGAGCTGAGCCGAGACCCAGCGGTTGAAACAAGCTATGATCCACGTATTCGACCGTGTGGTATACACAAGCACTAGAAGAGCCTGCTGCCAGCTCTACTGCCCCGTATTTATTTTATTTTATTCGCCAAGTCGGTACAACGCTAACACTGCAAGCACCCACTAAAGGTATTGTTATTGCTGCAGATGTAACACTAGGCCAACTATCTAACACCCTTAGACAAAATACAATCACACCCAATACCAAAATTGTTGTTTTCGAGAAAAATGGCGATGCACTGGTTTATGGCGATATTAATCGCCTTATTATTGAAACAACAGAGAACAACTTTAAAATAGCTAAACTCGATGAGCTAGGCAGTGATGTGCTTGCCTTTTTGAGTAAAGATTTGCAACTTGTCTCGCAACCGCTTAATTTTATGTTCGATCAGCAAAAGTGGCTCGGAGCGATACGCGAGATGAACATACCAGAAGGGCTTAACCTTTTTGTCTTAATGGTTTCCCCAGAAGATGAATTATTAAGTACAGCGATCAAAATCCGCGATCAATCAATACTTCTAGCAGCCATTATTATCTTAATCGCCATCCCGATTATTTGGCTATTTGCTCGACAAATATCCAATCCTATTCGCTATTTAGCAGGCGAAGCCAGTCTCATTAGCCGTTTTGATTTCAGTAGCCCCATTACAACTCGCTCCGTTATTACTGAAGTAGAAGAGCTTGCTGTCGCGATGACAATGATGAAAAGCACCATCAGCCAATTTCTCTCGCTTATTCACTCACTTGCTGGCGAACAAAACTTAGATGATTTATTACAGAGTACAACGCAACAAACCACCCAAATTAGCCAAGCTGATGCCGCTTTAACTTATCTTTATGACGATCAGAAACACTGCTTAAAACCTAGTTTTATGCACATGGGCACACTGGATGTTAAAAATCTTAACGACCTTCCAGAAATTCCTTTCAGCGAAGACAATGAGCTGGCACAAGCCTTAAAGAAAAAAGAAAGCAGTCAAATAGAGCTGTCAGCAGACCAGCCCAACCCATTAAACCCTTTGCTCGATAAACTAGAGACTGATGCCGTTAAAATCATAGCTCTACCACTACGTAATAGAGATGAAGAAACTATTGGCTTATTATGTCTACTTTACAAAAAGCAGAGTAATAACCAGAACAATGAAGAGCATTTAGCTTTCGTACAGCAACTATCAGACTTTGCCGCAGTTTCTTTAGAAAGCCGGCAATTGCTGATGATGCAAAAAGCCTTGCTCGCTTCATTTATTAAGCTAATTGCCGGTGCCATTGACTCTAAATCACCTTATACCGGTGGTCACTGTGCTAGAGTCCCTGAAATTACCAAATTAATCGCTCAAGCTGCCTGCAATAGCACGACAGGGCCTTATAAAGAATTTGAGCTTGATGCAGATCAGTGGGAATCACTGCATATCGCAAGTTGGTTGCACGATTGTGGAAAAGTGACTACACCAGAATATGTGGTCGATAAATCCACTAAATTAGAAACTATCTATGACCGGATTCATGAGATTAGAATGTGCGTTGAAGTACTAAAAAGAGATGCGGAAATTGACTATTGGCAGCAAATATCTAAAGGAGCTGACCCTGATTCTCTACGTATTAATTTAGAATCTAAATTACAACAGTTAGATGATGATTTCGCCTTTATTGCTGAATGTAATGAAGGTGGAGAATTCATGGCTCCAGAAAAAATTCAACACCTTACAGAGATTGCCGAATACACCTGGGAGAGAACTTTAGATGATCGCCTCGGTGTATCTTGGGAAGAGAGCTAACGTCAGCAAAAAACAGCAGCGAAAACACTCCCTGTACAAGAAAAATTATTAGCTGACAAAGCCGAACATATTATTGAACGTGAGGCAGGCGATAAAATTCCACAGGACAACCCTTGGGGATTCAAGCTTGATGTGCCTGAGTACAAATATAATCGCGGTGAACTGTATAATTTAAGCATTGAAAAAGGCACGCTGACTAAAGAAGAGCGCTTCAAAATCAATGACCATATTGTACAAACGATTATCATGCTGGAAAATCTACCTTACCCTAAGCATTTAGCGGATGTGCCTCTAGTGGCTGGCAGCCATCATGAAAAAATGGATGGCACAGGCTATCCAAAACGCTTAACTACCGCAGATATGCACGCATAATGGCTATCGCTGATATTTTTGAAGCGTTAACGGCTTCTGACCGCCCCTATAAAAAATCCAAACCACTTAGTGCAGCACTTCGCATTATGAGCCACATGGCAAAAGATCAGCATATCGATCCTGAGTTATTTCACTTATTTCTAAGCAGTGGTTGTTACTTAGAATACGCACAGAAGTTCCTTGATCCTGAACAAATTGATAACGTTGATATTAGTGAGTTTGATATAAGTCATTCGTAAAATTAGCGTATGAAATCGCGGCTATAAGCCCCTCCCACAAATATTTCTCATAATGACAGAACCTAAAACCTGATCCAGATACTACTATTTATACTTTTATATCTACGTGTACCATCAACGTCTAATCAGCACTCACTGGAAAGGCTAGGTGCTTATAAGTTCCTTTACGGATATTAAAAAAAGCTAATTCAGGCAAACTCATTAAGATACCCATAGCACTTTTTTTTAAGTTTTCTCCCGCATCAAATGGCCAAATAAAACTGCCATAAATTCCCATGCTAGCCGCGGTAATTAAATTTAACGTACCGAATAGCGGGCGTGACCAGACTTGTTCATTAGTAAAAAGCAGAAAGGGCGCATCGAGTTTATTAAATTTATAATCTTGAGCGCTCAGGGTGTTAAATTCCCGTAGGTAAACGCGTAGATTATTTTCTTGGGCATACATTTTCTCTAATTGTTGCTCTCGAAAAGAGGCCAATATTTGCTGGCTGTGTTGCTCTGCTATATTGGCAAAGGATAAATAGGGAATAAAAGCCGTAGGGTCTGTATTTATACCGTTTAGTAAGTTAACTAACGGCACTGCATTGACTTGAGCGTTCTGGATGGCTGAAAAAATTTCAGTGACGCAGTTGTGCGTAAATAAATCATACGGATAAAGTGTTTGTATTTGCTGAGTAAGATTAGCCTGATAATTTATTATTCTAGTTTTTGCTGTTTCTACTTCTTGAGCGTTTAATTTTGGCAGTAGGTATATGGGCAAAGATGCTGATTTTGAGGGTAATCTTTGTTCGCCGGAGGTTCTGATTTCTTGCCGCTTATTTAATCCACGTTCACGCTCATAGTAGTAATTACTCAATCGTTCAAAATGGCTGTAATCTTTTTCAGTAATAGCTTGTTGGCTAAAAAGTTGCTGTTTTATTTCAGTAATTGAGCTTAAAGCATCTTGCTGCTGGGCTTTAAAAGCGGCTTTATAGGCGCCTACTTCAGCATAAGTAATACTCGGGCTGTTGTCTGCATAAGTATCTAAGAACACCCAGTGACCGGAATTAATCGAATAAGAAAGGCTGATAATTCGTGCATATAATATCAATGCAGCATTGCCTGAATCAGGCCGTTTTGAGTTTAGTAGACTAAACAAGTTATCGATTAAATTAGCCTGTAATTGCGCTAATTTCTCAATTTCTACATCAGATAGTGAAAATAGTTGATGTTTAGGAGAAAAATAGCTGGATTTGTTTAATGGGCTGTTATTTTCTAGAATTTGTAGGAACAATAGTTGGCTAACGGTATCAATATATTGCTGAGCAAATGAATAAGGCACCGATATAAAGGTGTTTTTGCTTAAATGTAAGGCGCTTTCAAGCCAAGGCTGCGGTTTAATTTTAGCTAATTTTTGTTGCAGTTGAATGGTTTTTTGCGTTAAAAATGTACTTCCTAGTCTAGACTTTATCTGTGCATTAATTTCTTGGTTATTAAACAAATCTGTTTTTGTGGTATAAGCATTTTGGCTAAATAACCCCGCGCCACGAATAGCCAATAACGTGCTGAAATCAGTCGATTTTGGCTCTAATAGAGCTAGATTTAACTGGACTTCTTTAAGTAAGCTATTTTGCTGTTTTTGCAGTAAAAAACGCAGATTAAAGTGATCACGTAACTGGGCGTATTGTTTAGGCTCAAGCTCTATGTTGGTTTGATAAAGGGTTCTATTTTCTAAATATCGATATTGGAAGTCAAAACTTGAGCTAGCCTGCTTAACCAAGCGAATGATACCGCCAGGAAAGTGCTGAAAATGGTACGTTTCCTTGCCGAAACGGAGTGCTGTATGACCACCGCTAGCGGTGCCTTCACTGGCGTTAATATAAATATAATTTACCGCTTGGGCATAAAGGTTTTGCGCACAATATAAATTAAGAAGTAGATATAAAAGGGATGGAACAATCAGGGGCGAACGAAAGTCCGCCCGACAGCTGCCCTTACTGCTGATCATAACCTTTTTGGATGATTAGCATTCTGCTTTCCTTAGAGTCTGCTAAACTCTTCTTATAAGTTTCGTAAACACTCCCAGTTAATTTGGCTTTTTTCAATGCACGACCAATACCGATTAGGGTATTTTCATCATCTTCCCAGTTGCTAATGCCCGCTTCGATAGCAATTTCAGAGATCCCTTGAGCATAAGCTGCACGTTCAAACCCTGCTGTTGAGAGATAAGCCGTGGTATAGTCCATAATTTGAATTTGGTAGTCTTTATCTGCATCTTTAGATGACGATGAAGGACTACTAATGATTGAGCTAACAGAATCAGATAGGCTCTTTGAACTATCCGAAAGACTGCCCGAACTAGCGGAAAAAGAGCAGCCTTGTGCCAGGCCAGCCACTACAAAGATAGGGAGTAAGTAAAATTTAATTTGCATAATAAGACCTTAGTTATGGTATTTTGTTCTGCAATATAACGAACTAAAATAATAATAGATACTTTATATTTTTTTGAATACAAAGAGTAATATTTTTTGGCATCTTTCATATATGCTACAAGTAGTTTACACTTTTAGTACTTATTTAATAGGTTAAGTGGGAGTGGCTTTAGCTACGGTAGCTCATACGACTATCGCGGCTAAAGCCACGCCCACTTAACGTGTAAACTGAAAAATGAAAGATGCCGATTTTTTTTGCTAATAAATCGAATGACCTGGTATTTAGCGGCTACGCTATGTCCAGCTTTAAGCTTACGCTAGTTTGCGTAAGCCTATTTTTAAACTAGAGGTATATATGACTAAATCCGCTATTTTATTTGCAGATGCCAAAACTGTTATTCCCGGAGGCGTGAACTCTCCAGTACGGTCTTTTGGTGGCGTAGGTGGAACGCCTGTTTATATTGATCGAGCAAAGGGGGCCTATCTATATGATACTGAAGATAAGCAATATATAGATTATGTTGGCTCATGGGGGCCTATGATTGTTGGTCATGCACATCCAGATGTATTGCATGCGGTCAATGAAACAGCAGCAAAAGGTTTAAGTTTTGGCGCGCCAACCGAACTGGAAACTTTGATGGCGAAAAAAATATGTAAATTAGTACCCTCTATCGAGCAAATACGTATGGTCAGTTCAGGAACTGAGGCAACCATGAGTGCTATTCGCTTGGCACGAGGTCATACCAAGCGAGATAAAATAATAAAATTTGAAGGTTGTTATCACGGTCATTCTGATTCATTATTGGTTAAAGCGGGGTCAGGGGCTTTAACCCTTGGCACTCCAAGCTCTCCAGGAGTGACTGCTGCAGTAGCTAAAGATACGATCACTTTGACTTATAACGATAGTGATGCCGTCAAACAAGCCTTTTCTGAGCTTGGCGAGCAAGTTGCAGCGATTATTGTCGAGCCTGTCGCAGGCAATATGAACTGCATTTTACCCGCCCCAGGTTTTTTAGAAACATTGCGCACTGTGTGTGATCAATATGGTGCATTATTGATTTTTGATGAGGTCATGACTGGCTTTCGCGTGGATAAACACTGTGCGCAAGGGCTATATAATATTAAGCCGGATTTAACGACTTTAGGTAAAGTTATTGGTGGTGGGATGCCGGTTGGTGCTTTTGGTGGTGCGCATGAAATCATGAGTTCTTTGGCACCCGTAGGCCCTGTTTATCAAGCAGGCACTTTATCTGGGAATCCTGTCGCGATGGCAGCAGGTTACAAAACTTTAGAGTTGTTATCAGCATCAAAATTTCACGAGCAATTAAGCGCTAAAACTCGCACTCTAGCGGAAGGTATACAAGCTAAAGCAATTGCCGCAAATATTGGTATGTCAATTAATGTCGTAGGTGGCATGTTTGGCCTATTTTTCACTCAAGAAGATCATATTAGTACCTTTGAGCAGGTTATGCGCTGTGACCAAGAACTATTTAAACAGTTTTTTCATGGCATGTTAAACGAAGGTATCTATTTTGCGCCATCTGCCTTTGAAGCCGGCTTTGTTTCAGGGGCGCATAGTGACGCCAATATTACTGCTACTATTGATGCGGCTGAGCGCGTTCTAAATCAACTATAAGCAAATAGAGGGTGGGTTTATAGCCCACCTTTATCCGTATGCCTAGCTATTTACCTGTAAAACAAGATATTTTTACGCGTTTCTCAGCAACTGAAAATGTGTTAATTCATCAGGCAATTGCCTTAGTCGATCACTTGCCTGATACCGAAACTCAACGACCGCATGGCCTTGATGTTGCATTAAACTTATTGCCACTTAATGTTGATTTAGAAACGATATTAGCAGCAATTTTAAGTGATTGGCGCTTGGTTGATTATGCCATTCAAGAAGAATTCGGTAGCACTGTTGCAAGTTTAGTGGCCAATGTTAAAGAACTTAATCGGCTGAATATTTATTCTAAAAATATTGCCACTAAAACGTCTCAAGTTGAGATACTGAGGCGCATGTTATTGTCTACCGCTGATGATATTCGTGCGATTTTAATCAAGCTTGCCTATCGTTTAGCGCGCTTAAAAAAACTCCCTCAAGAAACTGAAGAAATGCGCCATTTTATTGCGCAAGAAACTTTAGACCTCTATTCACCTATTGCTAACCGCCTCGGAATTGGACAATTAAAATGGGCCTTGGAAGATTATGCATTTCGCTATTTGGAGCCAAGTCATTACCTTTCTGTTGCTAAAGCCTTAGAAAATAAGCGTATCAATAGAGAAGCTTGCATTAATGGGTTTATTTTACTATTACAAGAACGACTAAAATCCTCTGGTATTAAAGCAGATATAAAAGGTCGGCCTAAACATATTTATAGCATTTGGCAAAAAATGCAGCGTAAACAGCTACCTATAAATGAGCTATATGATCTATTAGCAGTACGTGTCATCGTTAATGAAACAACACAATGTTATGAAGTTTTGGGGCTAGTACATCAGCACTGGAAAAGCATTCCTAAAGAGTTTGATGACTATATTGCCAACCCTAAAAATAACGGTTACCAATCTTTACATACCGTTATTTTAACAGAGGATGCAAATCGCATAGAAGTACAAATACGTACTAAAGACATGCATGATTTTGCAGAACTAGGTGTCGCTGCGCATTGGCGCTATAAAGAAGGTAGTAATCAAGATATTGCAACAGAAAAAAGCATCGCTGCACTGCGCCGACTACTAGAGGAAACAGAAAACGACAGCTTACTAACAAATTTTCGTACTGAACTATTTTGTGATCGTGTCTATATATTAACGCCAGCAGGAGAATTAATTGACCTAGTAAAGGGCGCGACACCCTTAGATTTTGCTTACGCGATTCATACTGATATAGGACACCGATGTCGCGGTGCTAAGGTGAATGGGCGTATTGTTCCCTTAACCTATCGTTTGCAAACCGGCGAACAAGTTGAGGTTTTAACAAACCATGATATCGCGCCTAACCCTAATTGGATAGATCCGAATTTAGCTTATTTAAAGACTCCCAGCGCTATTCAAAAAGTTAAAACGTGGATTAGCCAACAAAATAAAGACAAGCATAATTTACTTGGCCAGAAAACATTAGAAAAAGAAGTGAAGCGCTTAGGCTTAAATAAATCTTATTTAAGCTGCTTATTGAAACAGTTTAACTTAACAAATATAGATAAGCTATTTGTTGCTTTAGGCCGTAAAGAAATTACTAGCAAGCAATTAAGTCAGGCGCTGCAAGCCCTTAAAGAGCATCCTAAAAAAGTACCTGCTAAGAAAAAGTCTTCGACTAAAACACATTCAATAGAAATTACCGTTGCTGGATACGATAATATTTTGACTCATTTCGCACGCTGCTGTAACCCAAAGCAAGGCGATGATGTTATCGGCTTTATCACGCATGGACACGGTATCGCGATTCATAAACTCGATTGTTCACATATTTGTGAGCTTAGTGAAGAGCAGAAAAAGCAATTAGTTACCGTTACCTTAAAGGAATCATAGCGCCAATAATTCTTAGGCTTAACCCTGCTTACAAATTTAAATATGTAAGCATTTGAAATATACAAATATTATGAAGAGTATCGGGGTTAATCACTATTTTCGCAGGCTAAGCTAAAAACAAGAGGCATAATCCAGCATAATATCCTGACAGGCGAAAAAAATACGCGGGTAATCATCGCGGATCACTAATTTTAACGCATACTCAAAAAACACGGCAAAAGTCATAAATCGTGCGCCGGCAGCACTAAATCGTGATTTTGTATTAAAGGAATTACGCCATACGCAAAGCGTCCAAAAAATAGCGGGGGTTAACAGAATAAAATGAACTTCATCCCAACTGGATACAGTGAAATTACCTTGCATTGCGAGCCTATCAGTAAAGTATAAACTGACATTAAGCAGAATGAAAAATGGCCAGAAAACGACCCATAATTTTAGCGAACCAAGCCAAGAGTAAAGTAAGTACCTATAGAATGAAAGCCCCTTCAACGCTATACATTCCTGCTCTTTGACGGGCTCTATAATCGGCATCGTTAAATAGACAACAATGTAAACCAGCAAAGCGATTAATAGTAAATCTAGCGGTGTTCCTAATTGTATATAAGCAAAAAAGATCGGTAGTGAATGGATAAACATATTGCTTTACTCCCAAGTATTTTGATCGTTATTGGTGGCGTAATCATCAGCCAGCCTTTCCTCTAGCTCACTTTAGCCTATTTAACAACGCCCAATGGTTTAACCCTGCCCACCACTAAATAATTGATACGCTGGATTATTAGTTTCTTCTGTATAACGAAAACCTAAAGCTTCGAAACATAACTGCAAGGCTATTTTTTGAGGTGCTGCAATCTGTACGCCAATCAATACCCTGCCAAAAGCTGAGCCATGGTTACGATAATGAAATAAGCTAATATTCCACTGACTCCCTAAAGAAGTTAAAAAGCGCAATAAAGCACCCGGACGCTCGGGAAACTGTAAGCTATAAGTAATTTCATTTAACTCACAAGGTGCATGCCCACCAACCATATAGCGAATATGCTCTTTCGCGAGGTCATTGTGCGTCATATCCGTAACAATAAAACCTTGGCCTTCTAATTGACCAATGATATCAACCTTATCATTGATATCACCACTGCTCGTGATGCCAACAAATATTTGTGCGCTACTGTCATCAAAATAACGATAATTAAATTCAGTAATGCTACGCTTGCCTAAAAACTTACAGAAAGCTAAAAAACTACCGGGGCGCTCAGGAATCTTTACCGCCAACAAAATTTCTCTATGCTCACCGACTTGCGCGCGCTCGGCAACATAACGTAAACGATCAAAATTAATATTAGCGCCGCTTTCTATTGCAACTAAAGCTTTATCGCTAATTTTTTCTCGCTCAACATATTTCTTTAATCCTGCAATTGCTAATGCTCCAGCAGGTTCAGGCACAGAGCGTGTATCATCAAAAATATCTTTAATTGCAGCACAAATTTCATCGGTACTGACAGTCATCACTTCATCGACTAAACTTCTCGCCAAACGAAACGGCTCTTTACCAATCTGCCTTACGGCGACACCATCAGCAAACAAACCAACTTGTTTTAGTGTGACCCGTTTACACGCTTTTAATGCTTGTTGTAAGCAATTAGAATCATCTGGCTCAACGCCGATGATTTTAATATCAGGACGTACAAATTTGGCATAAACAGCAATACCTGCAATTAAACCACCACCACCGACAGGAACAAAAATCGCCTCTATAGCATCCGTTTTTTGACGTAAAATTTCCATCGCCACAGTACCTTGTCCAGCAATAACCTCTGGGTCATCATAAGGATGTACAAAGGTCATTTTTTTTTCTTTTGCTAATGTTTTGGCATGAGCATAAGCATCATCAAAAGCATCACCAAATAGAATAACTTTTGCCCCGCGTGCACGGACTGAATTCACTTTAATTTCAGGTGTCGTTTTAGGCATAACAATTAAAGATTTTATGCCTAGTTTTTTAGCCGATAAAGCCACACCTTGCGCATGATTTCCGGCTGATGCCGCAATCACACCATGACTTCTTTCTTGCTCAGTTAAAGAAGCAATTTTGTTATAAGCGCCACGTAATTTAAATGAAAAAACTGGCTGCAAATCTTCGCGCTTCAAAAAAACTTGATTATTAATACGCTCTGATAAGACCAGAGCGAAATCCAAAGGACTTTCTTCAGCAACATCGTAAACTTTAGCGCGTAATATTTTTTCTATGTATTTTAGGGTCATTAGGTAAGATGCTATAATCTATTTATTAGGTATTATCCCATATTCTTTAGGCTTCAAGTTTAATATCATACAGGTCATAGCCAACTATGATCTGTGTCAAACATCAGAGAGTATCCATTAATAATGTGTAACCACACGCCCCTTATGAACAAGAGAGGTAAGCTATTTTTCAACTCGTTTGTTCCTGCATGCTGTTAGTAGAGGCTCTTGATAAAAAACTTCAGAGATGACAATATTTTTATATGCAATTTAGGGAATATGTAAACGGTTACAATAATAAAGCTTAACGCTTGCAAATTTGACACCGTCACTAGCATTAATCAATGATTAAAATATGACTAATACAAAAATAAAGAATATCTCCTGTGTGATAATAGTCAAAAATGCAGAACTAACAATTAAAGACACTTTAGATTCCTTAGCAGATTTCGATGATATTGTTGTCTATAGTAATGGCTGCACTGATAAATCGAATGAAATAGCTAAGAAATACAGCAATGTTAACCTTATTCAGGGGGAGTTTTTAGGTTTCGGAGCAACAAAAAATAAAGCAGCCAATTTATCAAAGCATGATTGGGTTCTTTCACTGGATGCCGATGAGGTGTTATCTGAAGATTTCATAAAAAAACTAAAAAAAATAACGCTAAATACAGATAATATCTACACTATTTTACGCGAGAATTTTTATAAAAATGTTCAAATAAAACATTGCTGGGGAAATGATATTATTACCAGGCTATATAATAAAAATTTGACGGCCTTTACGAATAAAAATGTACACGAAAGTATCATATCAGATGGATTTAATATAATACATTTTAGCGACCCAATAAAACATTACCCCTATTCAACTATTACAGACTTTATTATAAAATTAGATCGCTATTCTACGTTATATGCAAATGATAATGCTGGAAAAAAGAAAAGCTCTCCTTTAAAAGCAATTTTAAATTCAAATTTTGCATTTTTTAAGACATATTTTATAAAAATGGGTTTTTTAGATGGCTATCCTGGCTTGATCATCGCTTTTTCTCATATGGCGACTACTTTTTATAAGCATATGAAGTTATATGAAAAAAATAAAACTGTAAAATAATGAATGTATTAGTAACTCGGCATGACAAAATTGGTGATTTTATTACCGTTTTACCTTTATTAAAAATATTAAAATATAACACTAATAATAGAGTTATCGTTATGGTTTCTAAAATAAACTATGACTTAGCTTGCTCAATAAACTATATAGATGATGTTATTTTATATAGTGATAATTTATATAAAAATATTAGTGAAATTAAGAATAGAAAAATAGATGTTAGTATTTCTTGCTTCATTGATAATAAATTAGGCGTTACTTTATTTTTATCTCATATAAAAACAAGAATTTCACCTGCAACTAAATTAGCTCAATTTTTTTTTAATAAAACAATAAAGCAAAAACGAAGTAAAGTTGAAAAAACTGAGTGGCAGTATAATATCGGGCTATTAAAATTACTTGATCCAGATATAAATTGTTTATTTGATAGACCGTTGCTATTTGTACAGCCAGATAAGGCCGAAATTAAACAAAAAATTATTGCTTTTCATCCTGGTTTTGGCGGCAGTAGTGAAGGGAATTTAAAGCTTGATGATTATTTAAGGCTTGCTAAGTCCATTGCTAAAAAAGAAAATGTAAAAGTGATTTTTACTTTTGGCCCTGATGATGCTGATAGCAAACAATATATAGAAAATAATATTGATTTTACTGCTGAACTAATAGATTCAAAAAGGTCATTAGTAGATTTTTGTAAATTAATCTCTTCTTGTGCTGTCTTTGTTAGTACATCGACTGGACCTATGCACCTTGCTGGTGCTTTAAATATCAAAACATTATCATTTTTTGGGAACACCTTATTTGCTAGCTCAAAAAGATGGGCAACGATTAGTGATAAAGAGAAACAAGCCAATTTTGAAGTACCTAAAAATTACGACGAGACTTTTTACCTTAAAGTAGAAAAACAATTAAATAATATAGTTTCTGAACACAAATAAACCTCAATATACTGATTAGGCAACTCGCTCGCTGAAAATCAGGGAAACGGAGCGATAGCGAAGTGATGATTTTTAGTCCGCAGTAGGCGACAGGGAAATTCGCCAATCCGAAGTGCACTGCGG
>NZ_FQTQ01000048.1 GCF_900128525.1 methanotrophic endosymbiont of Bathymodiolus puteoserpentis (Logatchev) | reverse complement strand
AAAGTTGCAGAGGGTTTTAAAGAGTCAATGCGAATTGTATTTGATGAGCACCTGAGGCAATGGAATTATACTGCCATTCCTGACGCAACAACTTTATAAGTTGCCTAAGTTATTTCATGCACATTCCTAAGGAGTGCAACCAAACACTAAAGTCTTTTCTAGTTAATTCAAACGGTAGTTGAAAGTTAGTATGAGCAGGTACTGGTTTAAATTTATAAATATCCATTTTGGTTATCTGCGGAGTGTTAATTTATACGACTATTTGACTATTATTATAATAGTATAGAGAGGTCGTGTACTACAGCTTATTATATAAAAAGGAGCGATGGTTTTTTTGCGCGATTTTTACGCTATACTTGAACTTATGTGAATTATATTCAATGAGGGGCAAATGGCCTTAATACCTGACTTTTTTAAGTCAAAAAAAACTAATGGAATTAAGAAGGGCGTGGGTATGGAGGTAGCTGAGACTATTTCTGTAGATGATTTGAAAAAACTCATTCCTATTCGACAACTAAAACCAGAGTTTTTAGAGACCTTTGCTTTGGAGCATAAAGCTAAAATTTTCCCTAAAGGAGCAACGCTATTTGCCGCTGGAATGCCTGCGAATAATGTTTATTTTTTATTACAGGGTGAGGTTAAGCTGACTGATCAAAATGGTGTGAGCTATACGATTGATAATGCATCACCAAAATCCCGTTTCGCACTTTTTGCAGGAACTGTGCATACAACGACAGCAATTGCTAAAACTGATGTTAGTATTTTGGCTGTATCGCAAAAAATTATGCAGATGCATCAAACAGATAAGCAGGTACAACAGTTAGAATTACCTCCCAAATATACAAATAATCGTTTATTGCAATTGTTTGTGCAAAATTTCTCGAATGATGAAGTGCAAATTCCTGCGATGCCTGACACAGCATTGCATTTGCGCAAGTCTATGCAGCAAGAGATCGGTGTGCATGAGGCGGTTAAAATTATTCAATTGGATCCTGTTATTTCAGGTAAGTTGATTCAAGTTGCTAATTGTCCTTTGTATATTACCCAACAGCCTGCTAAATCGTGCTTAGAGGCGGTTAATAGAATTGGTTTAATTGGGACGCGTAGTTTAGTCACTACTTTGTGCTTAAAACAGATTTTTAATAGTAAAAAACCCGTACTAAAGAAGTATATGGATGCTTTATGGAAACGTAGTATTTATATTTCCAGTATTAGTCATGTACTGGCGAAAGAAACGGGTAAAGTTGATCCGGAAGAGGCTTTACTAGCAGGCTTAGTCGTTGATATTGGTATTATTCCTTTATTAAGCTTTACAGATAATTTACCTGATGGTTTTTATACTGAAGCAGAGCTGAAAGAGGCGATGGGTTTTGTGCGTGGCGTTGTGGGTAGACGTGTTTTAGAACGTTGGGATTTCCCTGAGGAGTTAGCTGATATCCCGTTGTATTCTAATGATTGGTATCAAAACCGCTCAAAAGATTTGTCTGTGCTTGATGTCGTGGTATTGGCACAATTACATAGCAAAATAGGACAAAAAGACAATCAGGCTTATCCCGCAATATCTTCTATTCCAGCAGCTAGTAAGCTTAATGATGCAACTTTATCACCAGAGCATTCATTGGCGATTTTGCATGATGCTAAAGATAAAATTAACAATGCATTAAGGGCTTTTTCGCATTAATAATAATGGCTGCAAATTTAAGGTGGTATACCGCGGTGATGATTGTAAACTGTATAAGTACTTTTTCTAAGTTGAAAAATGGTAAATTAAATCCTGATTTTTCTTTGTATGTATTATTTACGAGAAAATCAGCCTATTAAAGATTGTCATGAGCGTTCTTGCTTAACTATTAATCTTTTTCTATTCACTTTTATAACTCATTATTATTATCTTTCATGAATAATCCTTTATTGAATCCCACAGAACTTCCCTTATTTTCACAAATAAAAGCAGAGCATATTGAGCCTGCTATTGAGCAGTTATTGACTGATGCACAAGCCTTAGTTGAAACACTGCTTGCTGAAAATGAAGTTTACACTTGGGAAAACCTGATTGCTCCCTTAGAGGAAGCCGAAGATCGCATAAATAAAGCTTGGTCGCCAGTAAGTCATATGAATTCTGTAGTGAATAACGATGATTTACGTGATGCTTACAATGCTTGTTTGCCAAAGTTAAGTGCTTATTCAACAGCGATGGGGCAGCATAAAGGTTTATTTAAAGCCTATGAGCAAATTGCGGCAAGTGATGTTTATACGGCACTTGCGCCGGCACAGCAAAAAATTATTCAAAATTCATTGCGTGGCTTTCGCTTATCGGGGATTGACCTTGATGATGAAAAACAGGCGCGTTATAAAGAAATCAGTTTAGAACTTTCGCAATTATCCAGTAAGTATGAAGAAAATTTGCTTGATGCAACTAATGATTGGCAGAAACTTTTTACTAAAAAAGCAGATTTAGCGGGATTACCTGATTCTGCATTACAGCAAGCTAAACAGATTGCCGAACAGGAAGGTAAAAAAGGGTGGATGTTAACTTTACAATTTCCGTCTTATTTGCCAGTTATGACTTACGCTGATGATCGCCAATTACGTGCTGATGTGTATAAAGCTTTTTCTACGCGCGCGTCAGATCAAGGAACGAATCCTGAATGGGATAATACAAAGATTATGGAACAAACCATTGCTTTGCGTCATGAAAAAGCGATGTTATTAGGTTTTCAAAATTATGCAGAGTTGTCATTAGCAACAAAAATGGCTGATTCACCTAAGCAAGTTATGGACTTTTTAGAGGAATTGGCAGCAAAATCATTACCGCAGGCACAAAAGGATTTAGCAGAGCTAACCGCGTTTGCTAAAGAGCATTATGGCGTAGCTAAACTATATGCTTGGGATGTTGGGTATTTTTCTGAAAAAATGCGCCAGCACGCTTATGATTTATCGCAAGAGGAAGTGAAGCAGTTTTTCCCTGCACCCAAAGTATTACAAGGTTTATTTGACGTAGTGGAAAAACTATACGGCTTAAATATTACTGAAATTACGGCGTTTGATTCTTGGCATAAAGACATACGTTTTTTCCAGATTCTGGATAAAAATGGCAATCTACGCGGTAAGTTTTATATCGACTTGTATGCACGTGCTAAAAAACGCGGGGGGGCATGGATGGATGACTGTGTTGGGCGGAAAAAAACAGATGGCACAGTGCAAACTCCAGTCGCTTACTTGACTTGTAATTTTACACCGCCAACCGGCACTGACCCCGCGCTATTAACGCATGATGAAGTGTTAACTTTATTTCATGAGTTTGGTCATGGTCTACAGCATATGATGACGCAAGTTGATTATTTGGGCGTGTCGGGTATTAATGGTGTGGAATGGGATGCGGTTGAATTACCGAGTCAGTTTATGGAAAACTGGTGTTGGGAAAAAGAAGCTTTAGCGTTAATTTCAGGGCATTACCAAACTGGTGAACCATTGCCTGATAGTTTATTTGAAAAAATGCTTGCTGCAAAGAATTTTCAAGCAGGCATGTTAATGGTCAGGCAGTTGGAGTTTAGCTTATTTGATTTCCGTATGCATCAAGATTATGATCCAGAACAAGGCGCGCGAATTTATGAGGTATTGCATGAAATTCGTGAGCAAGTTTCGGTGATGATTCCGCCTGCCTTTAATCGTTTTGCACACAGTTTTTCACATATTTTTGCTGGTGGTTATGCGGCGGGTTATTACAGTTATAAATGGGCAGAGGTGCTATCTAGCGATGCTTATTCGTTATTTGAAGAAAACGGTATTTTTGATCAAGAAACTGGCCTGGCTTTTTTAACGCATATTTTAGAAACGGGCGGTAGCGCAGATGCGATGGATTTATTTATTAAATTCCGAGGGCGCGCGCCAAATATTGATGCCTTATTACGACATAATGGTATTGCGGCATGAAGTACAAAGATTTAAGAGATTTTATTGCGCAGTTGGAAAAAAAGGGTGAGCTAAAGCGTGTTACCCAAGAAATAGATCCGGTTTTAGAAATGACGGAGATTTGCGACCGTACCTTAAAGCAAGGAGGACCGGCCTTATTATTTGAAAATCCGAAAGGGCATAATATTCCTGTCTTAGCGAACTTATTTGGTACGCCTGATCGGGTGGCTATGGGTATGGGTGAAACCTCAGTGACGGCGTTACGTGGTGTTGGTGAGTTGTTATCACAATTAAAAGAGCCAGAGCCACCGAAAGGCATGAAGGATGCGATAGATAAAATCCCTGTGTTTAAAAATGTTTTAAATATGGCGCCTAAAGTAGTGAAAAATCCACCTTGTCAGGAAATTATCAGAACAGGTGATGAGGTTGATTTAGGCGTATATCCGATACAAACTTGTTGGCCAGAAGATGTTGGGCCTTTAATTACTTGGCCCTTAGTGATTACCAAAGGCCCTTATAAAGACCGTCAAAACCTGGGTATTTATCGTCTGCAAGTGATTGCTAAAAATAAAGTCATTATGCGTTGGCTGGCACACCGTGGTGGCGCGTTAGATTTTAAAGAATGGCAAGATAAAAATCCGGGTAAACCATACCCTGTTTCAGTGGCTTTAGGTGCAGACCCAGCAACTATTTTAGCAGCGGTCACGCCAGTGCCGGATACTTTGTCAGAATATGCTTTTGCGGGCTTATTACGTGGCTCTAAAACTGAAGTGGCAAAATCGATCACCAATGATTTACAAGTACCAGCAAGCGCTGAAATTGTTTTTGAAGGTTTTATTTATCCTGATGAAATGGCACCCGAAGGGCCGTTTGGTGATCATACCGGCTACTATAATGAAGTGGGTGAGTTTCCAGTGTTTACCATTGAGTGTATTACGCAACGCCAAGCGCCGATTTATCACAGCACCTATACTGGCAAACCACCTGATGAACCAGCGGTATTGGGTGTTGCCTTAAATGAAGTCTTTGTACCGATTTTGCAAAAGCAATTTCCCGAAATTACTGACTTTTATTTGCCGCCTGAAGGTTGCTCCTATCGGATGGCCGTGATTAGTATGAAAAAGCAATATGCCGGTCATGCTAAGCGAGTAATGCTCGGCACTTGGTCATATTTACGTCAGTTTATGTACACCAAGTTCGTGATTGTCGTTGATGATGATGTTGATGTGCATAATTGGCAAGAAGTCATCTGGGCAATTACTACGCGTATGGATCCGGCACGGGATTTAACTATTTTGGAAAATACCCCGATTGATTATTTAGACTTTGCTTCTCCAGTTTCAGGTCTAGGTTCTAAAGTCGGTTTTGATGCAACCAATAAATGGCCAGGTGAAACTACCCGAGAGTGGGGTAGGACTATTACTATGACTGATGACGTAGTAAAGAAAGTGGATGAGATGTGGGATAGCTTAGGTATATAGGCATGCCGAGTGGTAGGTGCGGATTTATCCGCACTGCTCGAATGAGTTTGAACTTGTGGATGGATACGCTGGTTCTTTTTATGGGGGTGGTGTAGTGCTTCATTCTGTTTTATTGATTGTATGCCTTGTTAAGCAACAGAGCCTACGTAAACATCATGCTCACCTGAATGTAAATTAATAAGCAGTGCTGCAAAAAAATCAGGGGAAATGCTATAGTCAGAAAGTTCTTGTAATGCTAACCACTCCACGCCGACTTGATGCTTGTCGGGCTCGGGGCCTGTGTTAGGGGTATAGCTATCTGGAACTTGGCAGTCAATTAATATTTCTAATTGGTGGCGGATATAGGGTTGTGGCTCTAGCTTGGGAATAAATAGGTCGGCTATATGCAATACATCATGTGCGACGACAGGGGTATTGATTTCTTCTATGCACTCACGGATAACGGCTTGATGTAATGTTTCCCCCGCATTTAGTGCGCCGCCGGGTAAGGTGTAGCGGATGCCATCGGCTGGGCTATTTTTTTTGATTAAAAGAATTTTACCTTCTTGAATAATAACGGCACGTACAGTAATACGAATACCTGATTGTAGTTGGTCCATAAGACTCCTGAGTTAGTCGTGTAGTCAAGGTTATCTAGCAGATGTAGAAAACCCTAACTACCTATAAAAATGGAATTAGCCGTGGTTACAACTTTCGCCATGAATATGGCCGTGTTCCATTTCGGATTCTGTGGCTGGACGGATATCCATAATTTCCACATCAAACGTAAGTTGCTCACCCGCTAAAGGGTGATTGCCATCAACAGACACTTGATCACCTTCTACTGCGGTAATCGTTACAATGGCTGGACCATTGCTAGAGTCTGCTTGGAATTGCATACCGACTTCAATATTATCAATGCCTTGAAACATTTCTTTTGGAACTGTTTGGATATGCTCTTCGTTACGCTCACCATAAGCATCTTTTGGTTCGATAGTAACAGTTAACTTATCGCCCACAGATTTATCAGCAAGCGCACTTTCTAAACCAGGAATAATATTCCCCGCACCTTGTATATAAGTGAGTGGCTCAGAGCCAATTGAGCTATCTAATTTTTCGCCAGCTTTGTTAGTTAAAGTATAGTGGATAGAAACAACAGGGTTTTCAATATTTTTCATAAGGATAGATATAAAGGTTGAGTGAAAAGAGGTAATTATGAATCATCGCTTTGCTTGGCAAGCTCAGTAAGTAATGCAATTAAATCGGTAAAGTTTTCTAATGAATCTGTTCTAGCCGTTGCATGAGCAATTTTGCGTCCTTTTCTAGCGGCTTTATCATATAAGTGTAGGTGTACTTGAGATAAAGACAGTAATTTATTGCTGCTAGGTACACCACCAATAAAATTTTGCATCGCGGCATAACCAATTGAATTCGTCGCTCCTAAAGGCCAGTCGATAATTGCTCTTAAATGGTTTTCAAATTGGCTGGTTTCAGAGCCTTCGATAGTCCAATGACCTGAATTATGTACGCGTGGTGCGAATTCATTGACGATTAGCTGATCGTCAACAGCAAATAACTCTAAAGCAATCGTGCCAACATAATCAAGTGCGGTGAGCAGGGTGTTAATCATCTGCTCTGCCTGTGCTTGTAATGGATCTCTTAAGGTGTTTTTGGCTAAACGTAAAATGCCTTTTTCATGTGTGTTTTCAGATAAAGGGTAGTAAACAGTGTGACCGGATACGCTACGGCTAGCAATAATAGACACTTCTCGATCAAAAGGGACAAAGCTTTCAACCACACAAGGTGCATTTTGTACCGCATCCCATGCATCAGCTAAGTCTTGCGCCTTACGTAAAACCACTTGCCCTTTGCCATCGTAGCCAAAACGGCGAGTTTTTAAAATAGCTGGATAGCCAATGCTGGTCATTGCTTGTTCTAAATCAGCTAAGCTGGATACTGTCGCGAAAGCGGCTGTAGGAATGCCTAGGTTACGGCAAAACTGTTTTTCCGTAATGCGATCTTGACTGACTGCCAAGGCTTTTTCTGGTGGATAGACGGGTGTGCTTTCGGCTAGAAAGTGAATGATTTCCACAGGGACATTTTCAAATTCATAGGTGATAATGTCGGCTTCTGCTGCAAACTGTGTTAATAATGCTTTATCCGTGTAATCACCAATAAGGTGTTTACCTAGGTCAGCTGCGCAAGATTCAGGTGTTGGATCTAAGAAAATAAATTTAAGACCTAAGGGTTTGCCGGCAAGCGCTAACATACGCGCTAATTGCCCTGCACCTAAAATACCAATAATCATTAATCTAGCTCCCGAGGGTCTGAATTGGCTAAAACAGCTTCTGTTTGTGCTTGGCGAAACGCATTTAATGGGGCTTTATATTCATTATGTTTGTTGGCAATAATCGCAGCGGCTAATAGTGCAGCATTAGTAGCCCCCGCCTTACCAATCGCCAATGTACCGACAGGAATTCCTGCAGGCATTTGTGCGATAGATAATAAAGAATCCATGCCATTTAATGCTTTAGACTGCACAGGAACGCCTAATACAGGAACAATAGTTTTTGCGGCTACCATGCCAGGTAAATGCGCTGCACCACCAGCACCGGCAATAATGACTTCTAAGCCCTTGTTCTCTGCACTTTCAGCATAAGAAAAAAGTTTATCTGGCGTACGATGAGCGGAAACTACCTCGACTTCAAAAGGGATGCCGAGTAGTTCTAGTTTTTCAGTTGCGAAACTCATCGTTTCCCAGTCTGAGGTTGAACCCATGATAATACCCACTAATGCGGTCATTAACTGCTCCTGCAAAGATAATACGCTGACGGCATAGCGAAAAAGTCGCTTATTGCGTTAGCAAAAAACGATTGATTATACCTGTGTTCAAGACAATATTAAAATATTCAGCGCAGCTAACTTTGAGCATAGCGAGAGCAATATATACATCTGCTATGATGAGTGCTTAAAATAGAGGTCAATCACTAGCTAAGAAACGCGTAGGCAACGTCCATCTAAGGCATTATAAATAGCGGTGGGCTGTGCATGTTTAGGTGTTGTGCCAGGAAGTATGAATATATTTTCGGTATTTAGATTTTGGCGCACGGCTAGTGATGAGTGCGCGGGAGCTTGATTGCTAATATTTGCGCTAGTGGAGACAATTGCTCCGCCATAAGTAGAGCACAGTTGTTGTACTAGTGGGTGGGCACTAACGCGTACAGCTAATGAGTTGTGCTCGCCTTTTAAATAGGTAGGTACCCAGGTTTGCGCAGGAATAACCCAGGTTACTGGTCCAGGCCAGCTGGGCATGATTCGGTTAAGTATGCTGGCAGTAGGCTTAAGAAAAGGCAGTAATTGCGCAAAGTCAGAGGCAATTAAAATTAACCCTTTGTGTATCGGGCGATGTTTGATATTCAGTAAATTTAAGACTGAATTTTCATTTAAAGGGTCACAACCTAAGCCATAAACCGCTTCGGTGGGGTAAGCAATGATTTTACCTTGCTGTAAGGCTTTAATAGCCATGCGAATTTTGAAGCTTGAATAATTGCTCATGAATTTTTACGTGCTCGGTAGAGTAAGTAGTATCCGACTAAGATAAACGGGATACTCAGTAATTGTCCGGTGTCTAACCAGAAATGATGACTGTAGTTGTTGAGATTGACTTTAAAAAATTCTAGAACAAAGCGAGTACCAAAAATAAGTATCAGAAACCACGCAAATAAGCGGCCATTTAAATTAAATGTTTTGCTACGCTGATAACAATAAAAGAGAAAAAAAGAAATACAGGCATAACTAAATGCTTCATAGAGTTGTACGGGATGCCTTGGAATTTCGTCAATACGGATAAAAATAACGGCCCATGGTACGTCGCTAGCCGTACCTGCAATTTCTGAATTTAAAAAATTACCGACACGGATCAAACTGCCACTAAAAGCGGCAGCAATAGCAGCCCGGTCTAAAATCCACAAGTAATTAAAGCTGGCTTTACGCTGATAAATATACAGGGCAATTAAAACGCCGAGCACGCCGCCATGGCTGGCGAGCCCCCCCTCCCAAATAGCAAAAATCTTGCTGGGATTGCTTAAATAATAAGTAGGGTTGTAAAAAATAACATGACCTAGCCGAGCGCCAAGCACTGTGCCACCCATGCAATACCACAGCAGACGGTCGACATCCTCTGTATTGCCGAGTTCGCGCCAGTAAATCCAGTGCATTAATAAATAATTGCTCAATAGTGCCAAGGCAAACATCAGTCCGTACCAATGAATACGAATGGACTGAAAGCTGATTAAAACAGGGTCAAAATTCCAAATAAAGTGGTCCATGTTGATGTCGTATATCAGTGAGTTAAGTTTATTCTACGGCAAAATCAACCATTGCTTTCAACATGATATTCATTTTGGCTGAAAAGCGGTTAAGCTCTGGATTGTCAGTATTAGTCGGCATTAAATGTGTGCGGACTATCGTTTTTCCTTGAAACTGATAAGTCACAATATTACAGGGCATGTGTCGTACCGCATGAGGTGACATAAGTAATAAGGTTTTGGCGTGAGTGAGATTGCAAAATTGTAAGGTATCATATTCAGGAAAATTTTTTGTGCCACGATCACGAATGACTTTACCTACGCGGCTGTGGCCAGTAATTCTGAAATTATGTTCGGAAATGGCGATCTCTAATTCAGCGAGTACATCGGCATAAGGTTTTTCTGTTTCTGCTTGGTAGTAGGGGATAAACTCTCCTACCGGTGTTGGGGCGCAGGCATTAAGAATTAGCAGGGCTGCGAGTAGAAGAAAGTGCTGTGCTTGAAGTGTTAATAATTTCATAAGTCATTTTAACAGTTGTTAATCGGCAAATAAAAGGAGTGGATGTAATTCTATTGGGGCTTGCTGTACTGTGTTAGAATTTGCTTAATTTTTTAGACTATTATTAGTTAGTTGTAGGTAATTAGACTAACTATTTAAACCGGGACATAACACTAAGTAGGGCGTGGCTTTAGCCTGCCAATGCCACAGAGCATTTAGAGACGGGCTAAAAGCCACGCCCTACAGATTTAGTATGCCCGTGTTAAGTTGATGATGTAAATTAACACAGTGAACCCAGAATGCCTGATTCAAAACCATTAAGCCTGCCTCCTGGTGAGGATATTATTATTAATTACCATCAACTTGAGCAGGTTTTGCCTCAGCTCACGGGGTTGGTAGCGACTGAGGGTAATGTCTTTAAAGCTAAATTTCCCGACCAGAATAGCTGGGTTTATAACGTTTGTGATCCGGATATGGCTAAACATATCTTGGTCACAAATTATAAAAATTACAAAAAAGGCGTGGGCATTAAGCAAATTAATGTCTTATTGGGGCGCGGTATTATTGTTAGTGAGGGCGAACTCTGGAAGCGCCAGCGTAAAATGATGCAGCCGCTTTTTAGTCATAAATTACTGACCCAACAATTGTCCTTAATGACGCACTGTGCGGATAAGTTAATCGCTAGCTGGGATAATGATATTAAGGCGGGCAAACCGATAAATTTGACTGAGTCTATGAGCCAAACTGCGCTAGATTTTATTTTACATGCTTTGTTTAGTGAAGATTTAGAGCGCATTATTGTAGAAACAGGTGAGAATCCATTTCTTATGGTGACGGATGATTCCGCACGAGATTTACTATTTGCACGGCGTTTCCGCCAGTTGACACACTTAGTTAGCGATATGATGCAGCGCCGCCGTGCAGAAAATCGCCAGCCCTTTGATTTGTTAACGATGGTTATGAATGCAACGGAAAAGCGTAGCGGTGAGGCTATGCCAGAAAAATTGCAAATTGATGAAATTTTAACCATGATTATCGCGGGTCATGAAACCACTGCAAGTGTGCTGAATTGGACCTGGTATTTACTTACGCAACATACGGATATTGAACAGCAAGTTTTAGCGGAAAGTCAGCAATATATGCCGTTAGATTCAGAACCAAGCATGGCAGATATTGGGCAACTAAAATTTACCGAGCAAGTATTAGATGAATCTATGCGTTTATATCCGCCTGTTTGGGTGCTGACGCGACAAGCTTTGGCAGATGATCACTATAATGGTTTCGATATTCCTGCAGGGACGGATATTTTGATTCCGCCTTATTTGATGCATCGAAATGTAGCGTATTGGCCTGATCCTGAAGTTTTTGATCCGCAGCGTTTTAGCCCAGAAAATAAAGCCAAGCATCATATCGGTGCGTATTTACCTTTTGCCATTGGCCCTAGGCGCTGTATAGGCGATAGTATGGCTATTCAAGAAATGGCAGTGCATATCAGCCGTATTATTCAAAAAATACATTTCGAATTGGTTCCGGGGCAGGCCGTTGAATTAGAGCCCTTGGTCAATTTAAGGCCGAAACAAGATATCTTTTTACATGCAACTTACAGATAAACACGACATGAGCGAAACATTTTTTCCACTCACGCTAACCGAAGCCCTACAGCACGCCGCTAAAGGTGATAAAAGCATTACCTATATTAAAGGTAAGAATGATGAAGTAACGGTTAGTTATGCGCAGTTATACCAGCGTGCCTTGTGTTTATTATATCAATTACAACAAGCAGGCATGCAGCAAGGGGATGAGTTGATTTTGCTGGCGGATAATAATGAGCAGTTTGTCGATGTCTTCTGGGCGGCTTTATTGGGCGGGATTATTGTCGTACCTTTGAGTGCTACTAGACAAAATGCTGCGTATAAACGTGTTTTATCAGTAGCGCAAAAATTACATAAGCCGTTTATTTGGACTTCGGCAAGTTTATTGCAGTACTTATTGCAATATGCTGATGAGCATCAGTTAGCTGAAATGAAACCTTTGCTAGAAAAGCAAACGTTGATTTCTGAGCAAATTCAAGTGGATCAAAATCAAGCTACGCTTGCTGATATTCTCCCGCAAGACACGGCTTTTATTCAGTTCTCATCAGGCTCAACGGGCGAGCCCAAAGGTGTGGTGTTAAGTCATCATAATTTAATGACTAATATTCGCTCCATTTTAATCGGCAGTGCAGCTACTCAAAATGATGTTAGCTTAAGCTGGATGCCATTAACGCATGATATGGGAATTATTGGCTTTCATTTATCGCCTTTAGTATTAAATACCGATGTTTATTTAATGCCGCCCGAGTTGTTTGTGCGCCGACCTAATTTATGGCTGGATAAAATCAGCGAAAAACGAGCAACGGTTTCTGCAGCACCTAATTTTGCTTACCAACATATTTTAAAATATTTTAATGCAGAAAAGCAGGCGCATTTGGATTTGTCGTCATTACGCTTGATTTTTAATGGCGCGGAGCAAATATCTGCGGCTTTATGTGCAGAGTTCAACCAAACTTTAAAACCTTTTGGTTTCCGCGATACCGTTATTTTTCCTGTTTATGGCTTGGCTGAAGCTTCTTTAGCCGCTGCATTTACAGAGCCTACGGCAAAAGTGCAATCTGTTTTTGTTGATCGTCAACAGCTGCAATTAGGCGATAATATTGCTTTAGTGGCTGTAGATGATGCCGATAGTTTGGAGTTGGTTTTGCTAGGAACAGCAGTGCCTGAAAGTGAGTTGATGGTGGCAGATAACGCAGGAAAAGAATTGCCTGAGCAAACTTTAGGGCATGTTTTTATTCGTGGCGAGAATGTGACTAAAGGTTATTATGATGATGCGCAATTAAATACTGAAACTATTAATCAAGAGGGCTGGTTAGATACCGGAGATATAGGGTTTACCTATCAAAAACAGCTGGTATTAACGGGGCGTTTTAAAGACTTAATTATTGTTAATGGGCAAAATTATCACGCTCATGATTTAGAGCAGTTATGTGAGGCCTTGCCTGAGATGGGTCAGCAAAAAGCAGCTGCCTGTACGGTTCCAGGCAATAACGGTGAAGCTTTAGCGGTTTTTGTTACTTATAAAGGCGAACTTAGTGAATTTATTCCCATTGCTAATGCCATACGTGGCGCGTTAGCAAAAGATGCAGGTATTGAGGTCGCTGAAGTGATTCCTGTATCAGCTTACCCTAAAACCACTAGTGGTAAGGTACAGCGCTTTATTCTTTCTAATCATTATATAGCAGGGAAATACACGGATACATTGGCGAAAATTAAGCAATTATCCAGTTCAGAGCTTGTAAGCGAAGGGAGTGCAGAAGGCTCTATAGAGCAGCAATTAATGCAGATTTGTAAGGAAGTGATACCCGAGCGTACCATTGCACCAGAAGATGATTTGTTTGAGATTGGTATTAGTTCACTTTCTTTGACGCAAATTCATGAGCGCTTAGATCAACTTTTTCCTGGTCAAGTTGATTTGACTGATTTATTTGATTATCCAAGTATTGCTCAGTTAGCTGCATTTCTGGAACAAAACGCTAAAAAAGAGGAATAGACTTTGAAATATTGGTTAAATAAGGTACTTAAGCAAAAAATCGCACCTGCGATTTTGACCGGTTATATCAAGTTACTCCATAAAACCTGCACAATTAATATTGCCGGCGCAGAGAATTTGCAGGAATTTATCGCGGAGCAGCGGCCTATCTTGCCTTGTTATTGGCATCAGCAAATGACATTTTCGATAGATTTCTTGCTCAGCCTGCGTGAACAAGGGGTTAAAACCAGTATTCTAGTCAGCCCTTCTAAAGATGGAGATATAGGCGATGCGGTTTTAACTAATTTAGGCGTGGGGGTTATTCGTGGCTCTGAGCATCGGACAGGTGCGCTTGCAATGCGCGATATTTATCAGGCAATCAGTAAGGATAAGTGCAGTGTAGGTACGGCAGTAGATGGCCCTTTGGGGCCTGCTAGAGAAGCTAAAATCGGCGTGGTAACGTTGGCGCAACTCAGTGGCGCACCGCTTATTCCGATGGCTAATGCTTGCAGTAGGAAAATTCACTTAAAGAGTTGGGATAATTTCTTTTTACCTTTGCCGTATAGTACGGTACAAATAGTGGTGGGTGAGCCGATTGTAGTAGAAAAACGCATCTCTCCTGAGCAGATTGCCGAGTTTCAGCAACAGCTAACGGATCGGCTTAATGCATTAAGTCAGCAGGCTGGGGACTTAGTCGCAAGTTTTAGCATTTATCAATAATAGAAATGAGAAGGCGTATAAAATTCGCTTTTGTAAACTCTATGTAGAGTGCCTGTTTTTTAAGGATTTTTAGGTCAAGAACAAATATAACTAGGAATATATAATGAAAAAACCAGTCTTAGGCTTGCTCGCAAGCTCACTTTTTTTAATGTCTTTTTCTTTTACTACAGAAGCGGAAGAGTGCGATTTGAAATATACCATGAAAGGCTGGTCGGCCTTTTATAAAACCTATAAAGGTTCTGGCGTTGTGACTTGCCCTAGTGGTAAAAAAGCTAATGTGGATTTGAGTTTAAAAGGGGGTGGTTTTACCTTTGGCGCTTCAGAGATTACTGATGGCAAAGGTAAAATTCGCGGTGTACAAAGTATCGATGATATTTATGGTGGTGCTTTTGAAATAGGTGGGCATGCTGGATTTGGTAAGTCAGTAGAAGGCCGCTGGATACCAAGGGGATCACGAACTGTAACATTATCAGGAAAAGGCACAGGTTATGACCTAGGTTGGTCTATGGGTAGCTTTAAAATTATCAAGCCTTAAGCCTTTTTGTAAATAGTAGGAGGTAGGAGAGCTAAGCGGCTAATATGCAAAGCGAACTACACTCTTTTTAGGCGAAGTATATATATGTTATGCTCCTAAGCGGGCAGGCTCATTCTTTTAAGGTTACTTGAAACACATTGACTTAAATTAGCGTAAGACAATTGAGCTTGAAAATAAAGATTTTTAGTGCTATATAATTAGATGTAGGTGTATAATTACCGTCTACAATAACGAATAAGAGATTTTTTAATTGCTAGAACTAAATATACTCAATGAAGATGCCGTTAACAAGCTAGAAGAACAATGGACATATCAGCTAGATGAAATAAATAAAAAAGTTGAAGCTGGTTTTCTTTATAGTGAAGTAAACAGGACTGTTGCATTGTGTGAAAAACATGCTAAAGAGCAAGCTGATTACTATTACTCTTTGACAGACACTGAGGGTAATATTAAAGCTGTAGCAGAAATTTTAAACGCATCAAGAAGTAAAGACCCGTCTTTTAAGTTTTTAACAGTTTATTTAGAGCCAAATCTCAGTACCGAATGGAGAGAAACACTAGAAAGTTCTGTTATCATTGATATAACAAAAGTTCTTGTTGCTGTGATCATTCGTGCAGTAGAAATGGCATCTAATGGCGGACAAAGTAAGTTAAAAATATTTAATCGTACTGAGGAGATGAATAGAATATTTGATGTTCTATTGTCACAATCAGAAAAATTGCCAAGTATTAAGCTTTATAAGCAAAGTAAATGGCTAATTATAGAATTGGAGGAAATATCATGAAAGAAAAACACCTATTAGAGCTTGAAAGGCATTTGACCAAAGCTTTCACTGAAATTTTAACAACTACATCTATTCATGAGCTACGAAAAATAGACTGGCTATCTTCTAATCCTGATTTTTATATTGAACAAGACCAACAAAAAATAGCTGCTTAGTCAAATAAAAGCCCATTTCCTAGTGGGCTTTTTTGTGCCCGAAAAAAGCATAACCATTCAATCCAGCCGACCCCGCTGGAAGCGCAGCCCGTTTAAAAAGGTCATTTTTATATAAAAGTTTAGTGCGCTGTTGGAGCTCATCGTATACCTTTTAGCGTCGGCTGATGCAGTCGATAGTCAAAAGCCTATTTTCACTACTCCTCAAAAAACAACTTCTCTTCTAAGGTTTTACCTTGGCTGAATTGGCGATAGTGCCAGTTGTTATCCATTAGGCAGGTAAGAATTTTTATATCCATTTTAGCTTCAATGGTCGGGTTATATTCGATAATAAATTCATTTTTCTGTGGGTTAGAAACCAGTAGTACGCCAGCGAGATTCTTTAATTTACTCATTAATTCTACCGTTGGGCAGGGCTCCATTTGTAGGGTTATAAACCGAGTGGGGCTGTCTTGCTCTGATGCGTTAAGCTGCATACTACTCATAGTGCAGTTTTCTAGTAATAATACTTGCTGGCACAGGCGGCCGAGTTCAGAGAGGTCATGTGAGCTGATCATAAAGGTGGTTGTAGGGGATAGCTCAGCAATAATTTCACGAATGTTGCGTGTATTGACGGGATCTAGTCCGGCCGTTGGTTCATCTAATAAGATTAATTCTGGTTTGCCAATAAGAGCTTGAGCAATGGCTACGCGCTTAGCCATACCATGGCTAAGCGTATCGGGTCTTTCTTTGATTGAATCTTTTAGTGCGACGGCACCTAAAACTCGGGTAGCTTCGCGTAGGGCTTGTTGTCTATTTAAGCCTTGTAAGCGGGCATAAAAACTGAGTTGATCGCCAATAGTAAAGCTAGGGTCTAATTTTGCATCTTGAGGTAGAGCAGAGACTTTACCGTTTAATGCTGATGCACCAGGTTTATGTCCGAATAGACTTACCGAGCCCGCTGTGGGATAGATAAAACCACAAAGTATACTAAGTAGAGTCGTCTTACCTGCGCCATTAGGGCCGACTAAACCTATTGGTTCACCTGTGGCTAGCTCAAAGTTAACTTGACGGAGCACCGCTTTGCCAGCATAGGAATGGCACAGGTTGTGGCAGCGTATCACTGGGCTATTATTCATAAACTTTGTCTCGACATAATCCAGCGCCCGATGCCTAGGAAAACGAGGGATTGCAGGATGGGAATATATGCCAGTTCTAAAGTTTGCCATTCCGCTAGTTGAGATAAATCAGCCATTTGGTAACCTGGGATCAGAATTTTTAAAACAGTTAGCGCAGGCAGGTAATAAGACAGACCACTAATGATTCCTGCTAGAAAACTCCAGATGAGAATAGCCCAAACGGTGGCTTGTCTAGCGGATTTAACACTGGCCGATAAGGCTGCCATCATCGCGGTAAAGGGCAGTAGCACTAAAACTAAATTAAGTGCAATTGCACTCGCGCTATTTAAGGCGACTAGTAATAAATTGGTGTCACGATAGATTGTTAATATTAATGTTGTTAGCGCTGTGACTAGGATTAACAGTGTCTGAATCGCCATGGCACCTGCAAAACGACCCAAAAATAAGCTATCACGGCTAGCACGCAAGGAAAGAAAACGTAAAGTACCTCGCTCTCTATCAGAACAGCTTTGATCGGAAGTAATAGTAATACACAATAAAGGAAACATCACTAAAGCAATGTGCCAATACACACCAAATTCGGGTATCTGCCAATTAAGTAATGCGCCAAAGCCGATAAATTCAAAAAAATTACTGCCTAGCGTTGAGCTTTTATTTTGTGCAAATAGATCGGCGGAAAAGCGAATGGGGTAGAGCAAAATAAAATACCAAACTATGCTAAAAGTAATAAGGTAAAGTAGGCCTTTACGTGTGGTAAATAGCCTTTTTAACTCAAATTGACTGATGAGTAGAATGGCGTTGAGAAAACTGGGAGTCATGATGTTCTCTGTCGCTTAATAGGTAACGGTGTCCGACATTTTATTACAGATATGCCATCAAAACAGGTCGGAGCTTGCGCTCAAAGAGCCATGTGGCGCTTTTCTTTAGGAAATTGTTTTTTAAGAACCGCCAAGCTTGTTTGGTAATCTTAGATAGTTTTCTAAAAAAAGCACGATTATAATTGCCTTCCCAGTCAATACAGTATGCGGTTTCTTTTGCTTCATGGCGTTTTTGTTGTGTTTGATGGTCTTCTTCCAAGCCCATCTCCTGTCCCTTTTTATTTAGAAATAAGCGCATGAGTATATGTGTAACCAATGCCAATAAAGCTTGTTGCTCAATAGCAATAGGTGATTTCCCCCATGCTTTGGCATTAGCCATATCTGTTTTGTAATTATCAAAATATTTTTCTTCATCCCAGCGTCGGTGATAAAGAAAAGCAATCATACCAGGTGACAATGTAAAATCATTACTGAGATATTCATAAACTTTGCCGTCAGGCGATACGAATTGTATTAATCGCCAAACTTGTTTTGAGCTATTAAGTTGAATTTTCCTATCAGACACAATATTCTCATTAACTGCCGACTGTTCAACATGACTTTCCTCAAGAATTTGATATTTGAAAGTCGATTTCATTCGTGTAATCACTGTCACATCGTATTTTGTTTTACGTAAATCCCAATAACGCGCTTCAATAAAGGCGCGGTCAACCACAAAAAGTGCATTTTTTTTGCAAGTCCAGTGAGAACCTTCCCAGCTTTCTTTGATAAAGCGCATTTCATCAATAGAGCGAGTTTCTGTCTGACTATCAATGGCAATCCCTGCTCGCATATCATAGGTCGTCATATTCATGTGCCCTTTCTTATTATCAGTCCCACCCTGGCCTGGATAAATCGGTTGATAATGACTTGATTCATTTTGATAACTCGCATCTATGGCAAAAATAGAGCGCATCCCCAACTCTTCTTTTCCCGAAAACCTGTCGGGCAGTTCATTTCTTGCAGAAGTCACCAAGACTTGGACAGCCTGTTTCAATATTTTGCTGCGTGATGAATTGGCTAATGCATCTGACCATGTTGAGCGGGCTAAGGGGGCTTTTTCAGCGGTGTCATCAATGTCGAATAAAGATTGAATTTGTTCTCGTAGTATCTTTGTTCCCTGAAATTGACGTAAGCAGCCTAATAAAATAAAAAACTCAGCAGAGAGTACAGAATATTTTTGGCGTGAAAAGCGAACTTTATCTAGGGCTTTTTGCATGGGCAAGAACCATTCTCCCAAAACGGTGTTATCCATCAGTGTGGATTGCAAGCTATCTAATCTTTTTGACATTATTTAAGCGTAAGTGACTGATTATAAATGGTAATACGCAAACAAATCCTATTCGACCTGTCAAGCCTTTTTTTGCATTATTTTCAATCAATTAGAACGCCTGTCCTTCCCTCTGAGCGCCACTTTTTCGTGCAATTGAATTCCGTAAAAGTTGGTTTTTACACCTTAGGAAACTTATTATCACCCATAGATTTGATGTATGTCTACCATCTTATGTATTGTTGCGGACACCGTTACTTAATAGGTGAGGTGTTGTGAGAGACTTTTGGTCGTGATTTTATACAAGTCACGGCTAAAAGTCTCTCTCAATACCTTTATGTTTTATTGCGATTGCGTGCATTAGCCCAAACATCCTTTTTTGGCCATTCTGTGTTTAGGTAAAGCGTTTCTACTTTTTTTCGTGCCCAAGGGGTTTTACGCAGAAATTTAAGACTAGAAGTAATACTTGGGTTGTCTGTAAAGCACTTTATTTTCACGTGCTGCCCTAACTCTTCCCAACCATACTTCTCGTATAATTGGATCATAATCTCTTTTAGTGTGAGTCCATGGAGCGGGTCTTGGTTGACGCGCTTTTTTTCTTGAACAGTCGTCATGGTGATTTTTAGCCTTAGTCTACTGCTTGTTTGATTTCAGCTTTTTTAACGCGTAGTTTGCTGCCTCCTACATTTTTACCATTAAGTCCTAGTATGGCCGCTTTAGCCTCGCCTACCTTGGGCATTTCGATAAAACCAAACCCTTTGGATAGTCCGCTTTCTTTGTTCATAACTAAGGTGCAGGACTGAATGCTGCCATAAGGCTTAAATAATGCGAGAAGCTCTGCTTCTGTTAGAGTGCGCGCGATATTACGAACGAGTAAATTCATGAGCTTGCCTTGATGAATAAGAATAAATAGTTATATTTAGCGAGTATTGTACCGCGTCTTAATAAACCTTATGTAGCTAACTCTATTTTAGCCTTGGTTAGATTATTGTTACTCTTAATGTGGATTAAGGGAAAACTACTACGCAGTGCGCGTATCTTGCGTTATGATGAAGAAAATAATTATGAAAAGAAAGAAATTTGAATAAAAATAAAGTTAAAATTATGAGCAAATCCTCAGATAATAATATCGATTTTAGTACCGTTGCCGACCCTTATGCGCAACGCGAGGCTGCTAAATACGAGCAGCCTATCCCTAGTCGAGAATTGATTTTACAGTTAATTGAGCAGCATGGTAAGCCGATAAGGCGTAAGCAGATTGCTGAGGCATTTTCATTAGAGTCTGAAGACCAGTTGGAAGCTTTGCGCCGCCGTATGCGTGCGATGGAACGTGATGGTCAAGTTTTATTTAATCGCCGGCAGCAATATTGCTTGGTTGACAAGCAAGATTTAATTGCCGGGCGTATTTTAAGTTATCCCGATGGTTTTGGTTTTTTAAAGCCTGATGATGGTGGCGAAGACTTATTTATAACCCCGCGAGAAATGAATCAAGTTTTACATAATGATCGTGTATTAGTGCGTGTTTCTGGGGTGGATAGAAAAGGCCGCAGAGAAGGCAAGATTGTTGAGGTTTTGGAGCGTAATACGCACCAGGTTGTCGGGCATTTCATGAGTGAACATGGCGTACAGTTTGTTAAACCAGACAATAAGAAAATTACGCAAAATGTTTTGATTTCTAAAGGTGGCAGTCATGGCGCTAAAAAAGGCGATATGGTAGTGGCTACCTTGACTAAACAGCCGACCTCTCGGCATCAGCCTATAGGTGAAATTACTGAAGTGCTAGGTGCGCACATGGCACCAGGCATGGAAATTGATGTCGCAATACGCACTTATGATTTGCCTTGTGAGTGGCCTGATGAGGTCTTAGAGCAAATTAAATCGCTGAAGAAAGTAGTTGCTGAAGAAGCAAAAGAAGGTCGTGTTGATTTGCGTAATATCCCATTAGTGACGATTGATGGTGAAGACGCGCGTGACTTTGATGATGCCGTTTTTTGTAGTAAAACACCGAAAGGCTGGAAGTTATTGGTTGCTATTGCTGATGTATCTCATTATGTACAGCAGGGTACAGCATTGGATCTTGAGGCGAAAAAACGTAGTACCTCAGTATATTTTCCTGAGCAAGTCATTCCAATGTTACCGGAGATTTTATCCAACGGTTTATGTTCGATTAATCCAGATGAAGATCGTTTGTGTATGGTCTGTGAGATGATTATTAATGAACAAGGGCAAGTAATGCGAACTAAGTTTTTTGATGCTGTGATGCGTTCACATGCTCGCTTAACCTATAACAAGGTTTCAGCGATGCTAGAGCATGATAATACTAAGTTAAAGAAAAAATACCAAGCCGTACTACCACATTTAGAAGAAATGTATGCTTTATATAAGGCGATGCGTGAACAGCGTGAAGTGCGAGGCGCAATGGATTTTGATACACAGGAAACGCAAATTATTTTTGGTGAAAACCGTAAAATTGAAAAAATTGTGCCTACCCAGCGAAATGATGCACATAAGTTGATTGAAGAGTTTATGATTGCAGCAAATAGTGCAGCGGCACGTTATTTGAATCGTAAAAAAATGCCGCGTTTATTGCGTATTCATGAAGGACCTTCAGAAGAAAAAATTAAGAATTTAAAAACCTTTTTGGGAGAAGTTGGTTTACATATAGGAGGAGGTGATAAGCCTACTCCAGTAGACTATATGAACTTAACGCGTACCATTAAAGGTCGACCAGATGCACATTTAATTCAGACAGTGTTATTACGTTCTATGTCGCAAGCGGTCTATAGTCCTGAGAAAAAAGGACATTTTGGTTTAGCTTTAGATGCTTATACGCATTTCACTTCGCCAATTCGTCGTTACCCTGATTTAATGGTGCATCGTGCCATTCGTCACTGTTTACAAGGTAAATCACCAGAAAGCTTTTATTGTGGTTTTCCAGAGATTGCGTTGTTGGGTGAGCACTGTTCATCTAATGAGCGACGCGCTGATGATGCTACGCGTGATGTGGTTAGTTGGTTGAAATGCGAATTTATGCAAGATAAAATTGGTGAAACTTTTCCTGGAATTATTTCTGCGGTAACAGGTTTTGGCTTATTTGTTGAATTAGCTGATTTGTATGTTGAAGGCTTGGTACATGTGACGTCTTTGGGTCAAGACTTTTTTAAGTTTGACCCACTAAGCCATCAGCTAAAAGGCGAGCGCACAGGTGTGTGTTATCGCTTGGGTGATAGTGTAAATATTGTTGTTATTGGTGTTAATTTAGATGATAAGAAAATTGACTTTGAGTTACTAGGCCAGCAAAGAAAAATAAAGGCACGGACTCCAGCAGCAGACACACTAGATAAACCAGCTAAGAAGAAAAGCAGAAAGAAACCAAAACATAAAAAGCCAAAGCATAAAGGTAAGGTAGAGAAGAAGGTACATAAATGAGTTTAGCAAAAATTTTCGGTGTACATGCTGCACAGTCAGCACTGGATTATTCGCCAGAGAAAATTAATCAGGCGTGGGTCGATCAAAAAAGACAAGATGAACGCTTGCAGGGCTTAGTAAAAGGTTTGGGGCAGCGAGGCATTAATATTCAGAAAGCGGATCGTAAGCAATTGGATAGTTTGTCTAAAGGGGCAAATCATCAAGGTATTATTTTAGAAGTAGAAATGCCAGCAATGCATTCTGAAAATGATTTAAAATCGGTAGTAGAAAGCGCTAAACAAGTACCGTTTTGGTTGATTTTAGATCATGTTCAAGACCCGCATAATTTAGGTGCCTGTTTACGTACTGCTGATGCAGCAGGTGTGCAAGGTGTCATTGTTACTAAAGATCAAGCTGTGGGCATTACGCCGACAGTCTGTAAAGTAGCCAGTGGCGCAGCAGAAACTGTCCCTGTTTACCAGGTAACGAATATTAGTCGGACGATTGCTTGGCTAAAAGAGCAAGGTGTCTGGATCGTTGGCGCGGCGGGGGAGGCCGAAAAAACGATTTATGAAACCGATGTTAATATGCCGATAGCTTTGGTGATGGGAGCTGAAGAAAAAGGTATGCGTCGTTTAACGCGCGAACAGTGTGATTTCTTGGTTAAAATTCCTATGCAGGGTAGTGTCGAAAGTTTAAATGTTTCGGTTGCTGCAGGGGTGTTGATTTATGAAGTATTTAGGCAAAGACTTGGTGCGTAAGCGATGGGTGTTCTTGATCAATTAAGAAAAGAAGCGGGCCAGAAAAAATTATCCGAACAGGAAACCGTTGATCAACAAGCGCTTCGAGCTAAGTTATATAAAACGCAAGTTTTGCCTAAGATGCAGCAGGTTTTTAAATACTTGCAAGAGTTAGTCGAGCATTTAAATTACCTTGAGGTGCCTGTACAAGTGGAAAATTACAGCGATCGCTTTCCACGCCTAGGTACGCTGATGCAAAAAGACTATCAGATTAACACGGATGGCTATGGCGGATTTTCTGATTTTGATAAATTAGTGCAAATTAATCTAACTTTTTATTGCGTTGGCAAGGGCCAGCTTGAGTATAGCGTGCAGACTAAATCAGCGATTGAGCAGGAAAATGCTTTTCTACATGCCAAGCGGGTTGCTTCAAAAATGTATAGGCTTGGCGGAGTAGGTGGTGAAGAGTCGGCTAAATTTGTGGTGACCAAGAAAATACCAGTACGTGTGCGCTTTGCAGTGGATTATGAGCGGTCACAGATTAAAGTCACAGTAAATAATCATATTGATTTTTCTACCTATGCAGAAATGTGGCAGCCAGCAGATATTGATGATGCTTTTCTGGATACTTTAGCGCGCTATTTACTGCGTAAAGATAGCGAGTTTGTTAGTCTGGATATTACTGATGAAGACAGGAATGAATTGCGTAAGAAATTACAGTCTATAAAGCATAAGGAAGAGCAAGAGAGGCTTAGAGGGGTGACTGAACAGAAAAATTCTGGATTAGAGAAAAAAGAAAAGTTGGGTGATAAGATGAAATCTTTTATTACAGGTAAAATTAATCGTTAGGCTGGTTTTTTGTTATTTTTAGTAAGTCGTATTGTTGGTGATTAAAAGCTTTGTAAAATCAGCTACTTTTTAGGAGCAGGGTTAAATCCTTAGCTAAGCTCTGCATCTGTTCGTCACTCAATAATTGCTTCGATTGAGTATTTAAAAAAAATATATCTTCTGCGCGACTGCCTATGGTGGTGATTTTTGCGCTGATAAGATTGAGTTGATGAGTGCGAAAAAAATGAGCTACTTTTGCTAGTAAGCCAGGATGGTCGGTAGTGGTTAACTCTAAAATATTATACGTATTCTGTGGATCTTGATAGAAGCGAGCTTGAGTTCGAATGGGGAAATGCGTGGCTTGACGAGAATGAATGTGCAGGTTTTTTTGTTGGGTATTGGGAGGATCACATAACTGTTGCTTTACTGTAGAGCAAATGTGTAATTCACGACGTAAATCGGAAATAGGCTCGCCAGATTGCTCTAGTACTTGGAAACTATTGAGGGTGTATAGCTCATTTTGAGTGGAGATAATTCTTGCATCAAGAATAGTTAAGCCCAAATTATCCAGTGCGGTTGTGCAGCGCGAGAAGATAAAGCCTTCTTGTTTTTGTTGGGCATAGATAAAAATTTCTGCGCTACCACGTTGGTTTTGTGGGCGCAAGAGGATGAGTGGCAAGTCTTCTTCTGAGGTGGCATTAATAGCGATAGTGTGCCAGATGGCCTCATCAGCATAGTAGCGTAGAAAATAATCTGGACTGATATGACTCCATGCTTTTTTGATGCTTTTTGCCGATAGACCTTTTGCGAGCAGTTCTTTGTGTGCTTCGGATTGCGTTTCTCTTATAGTGTCTAATTGTAGGACGGGGTTTTCTAAACCGCGTCTCAATGCATTGGCGGTGGCGCTATAAAGTTCTTTTAGTAAAGAATCTTTCCATGAAGTCCATAGTTCGGGATTAGTGGCACGAATATCAGCAACGGTGAGTAAGTATAGGTAGTTTAAGTATTCTATTTTGCCTACTCTGGTGGCAAATTCATGAATCACTTCGGGGTCGCTAATATCTTTTCGTTGCGCTGTCATCGACATAACTAGGTGGTTTTGCACCAGCCAGCAAATCAATTTTGTGTCGTGATTTGATATCTTATGATCGATACAGAACTGTCTAGCAATGACTTGGCCTAGTTCGGAGTGGTCGCCTTTTTTACCTTTGGCTATGTCATGAAATAATCCGGCCGTATATAAAATATGAGGCTTAGGGATTAAGAGAAAAATACTATTACAAAAGGGCAGTTCTTCGTTGTGTTTTTCTAAGGCAAAGCGTCGCAAATTACGGATCACAAAAAGTGTGTGTTCATCCACTGTATAAATATGGAATAGGTCATATTGCATGCGTGCGACAATATTATTAAAGCTGGGCAGGTATGCAGCGAGGATGCCATAGCGGTTCATCATGCGTAGTACGCGGTTAATCCTGCAAGGTTGGCGGAGCATATCTATAAAGAGCTGTCGAGCAAGAGGGTCTTGGCGAAAATGTTCGTCAATCAGATGTAAGTTACAGCGGATAAGGCGAATGGTGGTTGCTCTAATACCTTTAATTGAAGGGATTTTTTGTATTAATATAAAAATCTCTAGCAATGCGCGTGGATGAGCTTCAAAAATGCCAACACTTCTAGCAGCAATGTAACCGGCAATGCTATCAAATTTTTCGTTGATGACTTGAGGCTTATAAGTTTTTTCGTCGTGAGCTAGGCAATGTTCGTCAAAAAATTGCAATAAAGTTTCATTAAGTCGTTCTAGCTGCATGACTGTTTTGAAGTAGTATTGCATAAACTGCTCTACGCCTTCATTATTTTGCTGTTCGGTAAAGCCAAAAGAGGAGGCTATTTCGCGTTGGTGATCAAAAAGCAGCCGATCCTCGCAACGCCCTGTTTGTAAGTGGAGGGCAAAGCGTATTTTCCATAAGAGTTCTTGTGCGGAAAATAACTCTTCATATTCGCTTTGAGGGAGGAAATCGTATTGAGTTAATTCGCGTAGAGCGGTTGTTTTGTAATGGTGATTAAAGACCCAGCTGATAATTTGTAGGTCTCTTAACCCGCCGGGACCTTCTTTGACATTGGGCTCTAAATTATAGGCTGTACCATGAAATTTTTGGTGCCGGAGTTGCTGCTCTTCAAGTTTAGCATTATAAAACCTTTCTGAGCTCCAAGGAGTTTGCTCAGAGAGTTGCGTGTCTAGGTCACTGCTAAGGTCTTGGTTTCCAGCTAAGTGACGGGACTCCATTAGGCTGGTCATAATGGTTTGGTCGACTGTTGCTGCTTGAATACATTCTGTAGTGCTGCGTACGCTCAGCCCTAGTTTTAAGCCAGTATCCCAAAGGAAGGTGCATAGCGCACTGAGCTGTTCCTTCGCTGGTTCTGGTGTCTTGTCGTCAAACAAGATAAGAATGTCTATATCTGAATACGGAAACATCTCTTGTCGACCGTAACCGCCTACAGCAATTAAGGCAAAATGTTCCGGAGCTTGAACTATAAAACGCTTCCATATGGCATGTAGTACACCATCTATAAACAGTGATTTTCCTAGTAACAGCGGTTGAATTGGTTTTTTCGGGGAGAAGATGCTTTTTAGGTAACTATTATGCTTTTGTATCGCTTGTTTAATTTGCTGCGCGCTATTAAGGTTGTGGGGAGTTAACATTTATATTTCTTCTTGGCGTAAAGTGAGAACCTCATAGCCTGTCGGTGTTACTAGGATGGTGTGCTCCCATTGTGCTGAGAGTGAGCGGTCCTTAGTAATGGCTGTCCAGCCATCTTTAAGTACTTTCATGTGGCGTTTGCCGATATTAATCATAGGCTCGATAGTGATTATCATGCCCGCTTTTAAAGTGGCACCTTCACCTGGTTTGCCATAGTGTAAAACTTGAGGTTCTTCGTGAAATTTTTTGCCTATACCGTGACCGCAAAATTCTTGAACTACCGAGTAACGATTAGATTCAGCATGTTTTTGTATGGCATAACCTATATCGCCAAGTGTACAGCCTGGTTTTACTTGTTCAATTCCAAGCATGAGGCACTCTTGAGTAATCACGCATAGGCGCTTAGCATAGGGAGTGACTTCACCGACATAAAACATTTTGCTTGTATCGCCATGATATTCGTCTTTAATCACAGTGATGTCAATATTGATAATATCGCCTTTTTTTAGCTTTTTTTCGTTAGGGATGCCGTGACATATCGTGTAGTTGACAGAGGTGCAGATGGACTTGGGGAAGTTATGGTAATTGAGTGGTGCAGGGATGGCATTTTGCACATCAATTATATAATCATGACAAAGCTGATTTAGTTTGTTAGTGGTGACGCCGGGAACAACATAAGGCGCAATGAATTCTAAAACTTCAGCAGCGAGCTTTCCGGCAATGCGCATTTTTTTAATTTCGGCATCTGTTTTTATGGTGATTGACATGACTGTGTGCTTGCTTGTTGTGGGAATATGGGTATGTTAACAGGATTTGTTTAAAGATGAATTTTAACAGAGTATGCATTGTTGTAAAAAAGTAAATATGGTATAAAGATAAGTTCATTTACTTAATACTCACATCTATCGACACGGTTAGTTGGGTGCTGGTTCTTAATAAAACTAGTTTCTAGTCGGGATAGGTGGAGGCGTAACCCTTCCGGAATGTCCGGAATTATTTGGAGAAAAGAATGGCCGCAGTATCAATGCGTCAAATGCTAGAAGCAGGTGTTCACTTTGGACACCAAACTCGTTATTGGAACCCACAAATGGCACCTTATATTTTTGGTGCACGCAGTAAAATTCATATCATTAATTTAGAGAAAACTCTTCCTTTGTTTAATGATGCAATGAATTATGTGGGTCAGATGGCTGCAAATAAAGGTAATATTTTATTTGTTGGTACTAAAAAATCTGCCCGTAAAGCCGTTGCTGAACAAGCAATGCGTTGTGGTATGCCTTATGTAAATCACCGCTGGTTGGGTGGTATGCTAACGAACTTTAAAACGATTAAAAAATCAATCAATCGTTTAAAAGAGCTTGAAGCAATGACGGCCGATGGAACGATGCAGCAACGATTCAGCAAAAAAGAAGCGTTAGGCATGGAACGTGAAATGGGGAAATTAGAGCGTAGCTTAGGTGGTATTAAAGATATGCGTGGTATCCCTGATGCGATTTTTGTTCTTGATGTAGGCTACGAAAAAAACGCGCTTAGCGAAGCTAAAAAATTAGGTATTCCAGTTATCGGTATTGTTGATACTAATAACTCACCTAAAGATGTTGATTATATTATTCCAGGAAATGATGATTCAATTCGTGCAGTTCAGTTGTATGTTGAAACGGTTGCAACGGCGATTTTAGAAGCTAAAGCAGCGCAATTAGACATGTCAGCTAAGTCTGATGAATTTGTTGAAGAAACAGCTAGCGCAGCTGAATAAGCGCGCATGATTGTGTATGATAATTAGCAAGCATGCTAATTATTATAGGTCATTTATGGACGCCTCCATTTGGGGGCGTTTTTATAGAATTAAAGAAAATATAAAGGTAAAAAAGCATGAGTGTTACAGCTGGAATGGTAAAAGAACTACGTGAAAGAACGGGTTCAGGCATGATGGAATGTAGAAGAGCATTAATTGAAGCAGATGCTAATATGGAGCTTGCGATTGAAAATATGCGTAAAGCTGGCTTAGCAAAAGCGGATAAAAAATCAGGTCGTATTGCTGCTGAAGGGCGCATTGCTGTTGCACAAAGTGAAGATACGAAAAATGCAGTTATTATTGATGTTAACTGTGAAACTGATTTTGTTGCTAAAGGTGATGTTTTTAAAGCCTTTGCAAATGATATTGCTAAGGCAATTTTAGCGTCAGATGTTGCTACTCCTGAAGAGGCTTACGAGCTGACATTGGCAGATGGTAAAACAATTGATGAAGTACGTCGCGGATTAATTTCTAAGTTAGGCGAGAATATTACCTTAAGACGTTTCCAAAGAGTTACTACAGAAGGTGGTACTGGGTTTTACTTACACGGCGAAAAAATTGGCGTGCTGGTTAGTTTAGAAAAAGCAGATGACGAGTTGGCGAAAGATGTGGCAATGCATATTGCCGCGAGTAAGCCAGCGTGTGTTTCTGAGGCTGATGTAGCCCCTGAAGTCATTGAGAAAGAAAAAGCAATTTTTGTTGCTCAAGCAGAAGAAAGTGGTAAGCCTGCAAATATTATTGAAAAAATGATTGGCGGACGGATTAAAAAATTCTTAGCGGAAATTACCCTTGAAGGCCAAGCGTTTATTAAGGATGACAAGATGACTGTAGGTCAACTTGTTAAAGGTAAAGATAATAAAGTACTTGCTTTTACTCGTTTAGAGGTAGGTGAAGGCATTGAAAAAGCAGAAGGTGATTTTGCTTCTGAGGTTATGGCGCAAATTCGCGGTTAAGTCGGCTACGATAGGTCGATCTTCAGTGTTCTTGTGCACTGAAAGATCGATCTAAAGCAAAAGCATAAGGAATACTTTATAGTGCAGATTAATCTGTGATTTATTAAATAACACCATTTTTATCATTAACTTTAGATAGGTAGAATTTATGACTAAACTTATTTGCCAAAGAATTATGCTCAAATTAAGTGGTGAAGCGTTAATGAGCGATAAGGGTGGGAATATCGATTCAGATATCGTAAAGCGCTTAGCGACAGAAATAAAAGAACTATGTGATGTGGGCGTTCAAGTTGGTTTGGTCATAGGTGGTGGCAATATTTTACGCGGATCAGAACAAGCTGCCGAAGGCTTGAATCGTGTTACGGCGGATCAAATGGGTATGCTGGCAACGGTTATTAATGCTTTAGCTATGCAGGATTCCTTAGAATTTCTAGGTCAGCAAGTGCGTGTTATGTCGGCCTTGAAAATTAACCAAGTTTGTGAAGACTATATTAGGCGGCGTGCGGTTAGGCATTTAGAAAAAGGGCGTGTCGTTATTTTTGCCGCTGGTACAGGAAACCCTTTTTTTACGACCGATTCGGCTGCGAGTTTAAGAGCGATTGAGATTAACGCTGAACTGATGATTAAAGCAACGAAGGTTAAAGGCATTTATTCAGCAGACCCAGAAAAAGTACCAGAGGCTAAATTTTATTCACGGCTGACTTATGATGAAGCACTTGATCAGCGTTTGAATGTTATGGATACCACTGCATTAGTGCTTTGTCGAGATAATGATTTACCTATGCGCGTGATGAATATTTTTGAAACCGGCGCAGTTATGCGCTTAATGCAAGGTGAAGAGATAGGTTCACTTATAGAGCGAGGAAACTAATAATGATTAATGATATTGAGCAAGATGCAGCTAGCCGAATGGGTAAGAGCATTGAAGCTCTTAAAAAAGGTTTTACTAAAATAAGAACAGGGCGTGCACACCCTAGTTTGCTTGATCAAGTCGTTGTGTCTTATTATGGAGCAGATACCCCTTTATCGCAGGTAGCGAATGTTTCAATTGATGATTCACGCACATTGGCGGTTACGCCATGGGAAAGAGGTATGATACAAGCGATAGAGAAGGCGATTATGGCGTCTGATTTAGGCTTAAACCCAGTGACTAATGGAAATATTATTCGTGTCCCTTTGCCCATGTTGACGGAAGAGCGGCGTCGAGATTTGGTGAAAGTAGTTAAAGCAGAAGCAGAAAACGGGCGTGTTTCTATTCGTAATATTCGTCGTGATGCTAATAATGAAATTAAAGAAGCTTTAAAAGAAAAAATGATTTCTAAAGATGAAGCGCATGCTGGCGAAGAAAAAATTCAGAAAATTACTGATCAATACATAAAACAAGTAGAAAAGCTTTTAGAGGACAAAGAGGCTGATTTACTGTCTATATAATTTATAAGGCATCATTAAATGCAACCTGCATCAAGCGCAATCGACCGATCGCAATACCCTAAACATATTGCCATTATTATGGACGGTAATGGACGTTGGGCAAAAAAACGCCATTTGCCACGTGTAATGGGACACCCTGCCGGTGTTAAGGCGGTTAAGCGAGTGGTTGAATTTTGCGCACAGGAAGAAATACAGGTGTTAACTTTATTTGCATTTAGTAGTGAGAATTGGAGGCGACCCAAAGAGGAAGTCGCTAAGCTCATGGATTTGTTTATGAGTACTATGCAGAAAGAAGTTAATCGCCTAGATAAAAATAATATACGTCTGCGCTTTATTGGTGACCGCACTGAATTTTCTGATAAATTGCAGCAGAAGATGGTGGATAGTGAACGGCAGACAGAAAATAATACCGGTTTAACGCTCGTGATTGCCGCTAATTATGGTAGTCATAGAGATATGACTTTAGCTGTGCAAAATATAGCGAGAAAAGTACAGGAAGGCACTTTAGTTCCTGATGATATAGATGAGACTCTCATTGCCAGCGGTCTTTCTATTTCTGACCTTCCAGAGCCTGATTTGTTTATTAGAACAGGTGGAGAGCAGCGCATCAGTAACTTCCTTTTATGGCAGCTCGCCTATACAGAACTTTATTTCACCTCTAAGCTATGGCCTGACTTTAATGCAGCAACCATGCAAGAAGCAATAGACGATTTTCTTACGCGAGAACGACGTTTTGGTCGTACTAGTGAGCAAGTACAAAAACTGTCTAAAGGAACTTAAATGCATTCCTGCGCCTTTTTATAACCTTCTTAAAAATAATAAAAAAAATGTTACTACAAAGAGTTATTACCGCTTTAGTTTTAGCCCCCTTGGTGGTGTTGGCTATTTTTAAATTACCGCATCTTTACTTTGCTATCATTTGGGGTGTTGTGCTATTGATTGCTGCATGGGAGTGGGCAAATTTAGCAGAAGTAAAAACAGTATTAGGTAAATGCTTATTCTTGGTTGCTATGCTAATACCTATGGTGTTATTGCAGTTTTGGACACAGTTATTAGAAGCGCTGGCACAGTTAAGTAACTGGCCAGAAATACGGACTTATTCAGGGCTCATTGAAGCGCTTGTTGTTCCCGCTGTCGTATTTTGGATTTATGTCATGTTTAAAATTCGGCGAGCTGGTGCTGATTTACTAGATATTAAAATGGGCGTTGGTAAAAAATTATGGATCGGTGGTTTTGTTTTGGTTTCAGCCTGGTTGTTTTTGTCGCGCTTAATCGTGCTTGAAGAACCAGCAATGACCCTGTTTTTATTTATTTTAATTTGGTCAGCTGATATCGGTGCTTATTTTGCTGGTAAAAAATTTGGTAAAACAAAATTGGCCATTGAAATTAGTCCAGGAAAAACACTTGAAGGCTTATATGGTGCATTGCTTGCATCAGTCGTTGTTGGTTTAGTGTTCACTTTGTACTTTAACTTTTCGGCAATGAGTATTGGCGACTTTTTAATGCTCTCTGTGATTACTGTCCTTGTTTCTGTTTATGGTGATTTATTTTTTAGTGCAGCGAAGCGTATTCGTGGGGTTAAAGATAGCGGTATGATTTTACCTGGGCATGGTGGTTTGTTAGATCGCCTCGATAGCGTGATTGCAGCGATTCCTGTATTTTATGCAGGTGTCTGGTTTATTAGATGGATGTATTCATGAAAAGCATATGTATTCTAGGCGCAACAGGTTCTATAGGTGTTAGTACTTTAGATGTCGTTAAGCGACACAGTGATTTATATCGTGTTGTTGCATTAACAGCTAATACCAATATTGATGTTTTATATGCGCAATGTTTAGAATTTAAACCTGAATATGCAGTTGTTGTTAATGCGCAAAAAGGAGCTGAATTCAAAGCGAAATTAGTGGGGACTGTGATTGCTGATATGACCGTTTTGATCGGCTCAGAAGCATTGGTTACTGTTGCTACTTTGGGTCATGTTGATTCAGTTATGGCGGCTATTGTTGGTGCTGCTGGCTTATTATCTGCATTAGCAGCCGCTCAAGCAGGTAAAACCGTTTTATTAGCAAATAAAGAATCATTAGTTATGTCTGGTGATATTTTTATGCAAGCGATAAAAGATTCGGGTGCAGTTTTATTGCCTATTGATAGTGAGCATAATGCAATTTTTCAATGCATGCCGGCTAGCTATACGGCTGGACATGATGCACCTTCAGCGCGTCGTATTTTATTGACAGCTTCGGGTGGTCCCTTTAGAACAACCCCAATTGATGAGTTAGATAAGGTCACTGTTGCTCAGGCAGTAGCGCACCCTAAATGGGATATGGGGAGAAAAATCTCAGTTGATTCTGCAACTATGATGAATAAAGGTCTGGAGTTAATTGAGGCCTGTTTGTTATTTAATATGCAGCCAGAACAAATTCAAGTCGTTATTCACCCTCAAAGCATTATTCACTCAATGGTGGATTATGTTGATGGGAGTGTTTTGGCACAAATGGGTAATCCAGATATGCGCATACCTATTGCTCATGCAATGGCTTGGCCTGATCGTTTTGATTCTGGTGTTGCTCCTTTAGATATATTTTCTGTTAAACAGATGGATTTTGAAGTAGCTGATTTACATAGGTTCCCATGCTTACGTTTGGCGATAGAGGCTATTACTGCTGGCGGTATTATGCCGACGGTATTAAATGCTGCTAATGAGATAGCTGTTGAAGCTTTCTTAAGCGAGAATATACGCTTTATTGATATTCCAATGGTTATTGAGCAAAGTATGGCTAAATTTACAGCGACGAAGGCTGATACCCTGGAACATATTCTAGCGGCAGATCAGCAAGCGCGAGAGCAAGCGCAGCAAGTTATTCGTGGTTTAATTGCCTAATGGAAACCTTACATAGCCTATTTTATTTTATTGTTGCGATTGGTTTATTAGTTGCGATTCATGAGTTCGGACATTTTTGGGTTGCGCGAAAAACAGGGGTCAAAGTACTGCGCTTTTCTATAGGTTTTGGTAAAGTCATTTGGAAATACCAAAAAGACAGCTCAACGACGGAATATGTACTTTCAGCTATTCCGTTGGGTGGTTATGTCAAAATGGTTGATGAGCGCGAAGGGGATGTTGCCCCTGAAGATTTACCGTATGCTTTTAGCCGCAAACCCTTATGGGCGCGTTCCGCTATTGTTGCTGCCGGACCTATCTTCAATTTGGTTTTAGCTGTATTACTGTATTGGCTCGTTTTTATGATGGGTGAAACTGGTATGCGTCCCGTTGTTGGTACGGTTGCACCTACGACACTCGCGGCCCAAGCAGGTTTTGTTGAAGGTGAAGAGATAGTTTCGGTTAATGGTATTAAAACACCGACTTGGCGTGAAACGATGGAAACTCTATTTGCTTCAGCGATGGATGCAGAAGAGGGTCTGCCTATACAAGTAAAAACTCAAGATGGAATATTATTAACCCATATTTTGGTTATTCCTTTGGCAATCAGTCAAAAGCCTGAACTTTTATTTAAAGAATTGGGTTTGAAGGCATGGCAGCCGACGATACCTGCCGTAGTAGGCAAAGTTATAGATAATAGTGTTGCACAACATGCAGGGTTGCAAACTGGCGACTTGATTTTAAGTGTTGATGGTCATGAAGTTAAAGACTGGTTGGAATGGGTGGCTTATGTGCAAAAGCATCCAGGGCAGGTTATGTCGATAGTCGTTGAGCGAGATGGTTTAGTTGTTGCGCTGAATTTAGCACCTGAAAGTGTTATTGAAAATGAAAAAATAATCGGCAAAATAGGCGTTGGGGTACAAGTACCGCCTGGCTTGTTGGACTCCATGATGGTTACGTATTCTTTATCCCCCCTTGATGCACTTAATGCTGCAGTTAAACGAACTTGGTATTATTCAGGTGCGACTTTAAAAATGATGGGCTATATGTTTGTTGGCAAAGCGTCGGTAGATAATTTAAGTGGTCCGATTAGTATTGCTCAATATGCGGGGAAATCTGCTGAAATGGGATTGGTGTCTTTTCTGAAGTTTTTAGCCATCGTTAGTGTTAGTTTAGGTGTTTTAAACTTGTTGCCTATTCCTGTTTTAGATGGTGGACACTTATTAATGTTTGCTATTGAAGCAATTAAAGGTAGTCCCGTTGCGGAAAATGTACAATTAGTTTTTCAGCAAATAGGCATGGCAGCTTTATTAGGCTTAATGATTCTCGCGGTGTTTCTGGATATAGGCCGCTTATTTTAAATTACCCCCATATACTCTCGATTATCTTAAAGGATTATTATGAATAACTTAAAACAAGTTTTGATTGCTGTATTGTTAATTGGATTATTTGTCGCTCCAACGGCTTATGCTGACAAAGAAGCATTAAAAAAAATACTAGCAGAAACCATGCCTTCAATTACTGTCGATGATATTTCTGACTCAGAAATAAAAGGTCTATATGAGGTAATGGTTGGTGCAGATGTTCTTTATGTTTCAGAAGATGGCAAATATCTGATTCAAGGGCATATGTTTGATTTAGTTGCTAAAAAAGATTTGACAGAAGGTAAATTAGCTAAAGCAAGAGCGGCACTGATTAATGGTGTAGCAAAAGATCAAATGATTATCTTTAAGGCGCCAAAGCAAAAGTATACGATTACTATTTTTACCGATATAGACTGTGGCTATTGTCGTAAATTACATTCTGAAATAGATCAATATTTGGCTGAAGGTATTACTGTACAGTACTTATTTTACCCAAGGGCAGGTAAAGATTCTGAGTCTTACAAGAAAGCTGTCTCTGTCTGGTGTGCTGATGATAGAAATGCTGCTTTAACGGCGGCTAAGTCAAGCTCAAATCCTCCGCCAGTGAAAATGTGCAAAAATCCTGTTGATAAACACATGGCTTTAGGTGAAGCATTAGGTGTGCGTGGCACCCCGATGATGGTAACTGCAAAAGGTACGATTTTTCCTGGTTATATGCCAGCTAAGCGATTAGCCGCAGCATTAGCCCAAGATAAATAAAAGCGTATAATAATAACAATTTTAATTAAATGAGGAGTCATAATATGGCTGATAACTGGATTGCACCTTCTATTCTTTCTGCTGATTTCGCTAGATTAGGTGAGGAAGTGGATAATGTTTTAGCCTCTGGTGCTGACATTGTGCATTTTGATGTAATGGATAATCACTTTGTACCTAACTTAACGATTGGGCCATTGGTTTGTGATGCGCTTAGAAAACATGGCGTGACTGCGCCAATTGATGTGCATTTAATGATTGAGCCTGTGGATCGTATTATTCCTGACTTTGCAAAAGCAGGTGCAAGTATGATTACTTTTCACCCAGAAGCATCAACTCATATAGATCGTTCATTACAAATGGTGCGTGATTTAGGTTGTAAATCTGGCTTAGTATTTAACCCAAGCACACCCTTACATTTTCTTGATTATGTGATGGATAAAGTTGATATTATTTTATTAATGTCAGTAAACCCTGGCTTCGGTGGCCAATCTTTTATTCCTGGCACATTAGATAAATTGCGTGAAGCAAGAAAAAGAATTGATGACAGTGGTTATGATATACGCCTAGAAATTGACGGTGGTGTTAAAGTAGATAATATCCGTGAAATAAAAGCCGCAGGTGCTGATATGTTTGTTGCTGGGTCTGCTATCTTTAGCCAACCCGATTATAAAAAAGTGATAGACGAAATGCGTGCAGAATTAGCCAAAGCTTAATTTTACTTGTTGATTGAGTTAGCGGTTTTAGCTCAATCACGGTACGGCTTCAATCATTTAGGAAGATAAGATATGACACAAGACGAAAGTAAACGTAAAGCCGCAGAAGCAGCCCTACCTTATATTAAAGATATTGCTATTTTAGGTGTAGGCACAGGTTCAACGGTGAATCATTTTATTGACTGCCTAGCTGACTTTGACTTAACTAAAGATATTAAAGGCGCAGTATCAAGCTCTATTGCTACCACTGAGAGACTGAAAAAAATCGGTATTCCAGTCATGGAATTAAGCGAGTCAGGAAACTTAGATGTTTATGTCGATGGCGCAGATGAAACTAACGCATTAAAGCAGTTAATTAAAGGGGGCGGTGGTGCTTTAACGCGCGAGAAAATTATTGCAGGTGCAAGTAAGAAATTTGTTTGTATTGTTGATGAAAGCAAAACGGTTAAAGTACTAGGTAAATTTCCTTTACCTATTGAGGTTATCCCGATGGCTCGTAGCTTTGTTGCACGTGAGATTGTTAAGTTAGGTGGCCAGCCTATTTGGCGTGAAAACTATGTAACCGATAATGGTTGTGAAATCATTGATGTACATAATATGGAAATTTCTGAGCCATTAGCATTGGAACGCTTAGTTAATAATATTCCTGGTGTTGTCACTGTGGGTATTTTTGGTTTACGACCGGCTGATGTCGTGTTGGTTGCCAAAGCATCGGGCGTAGAAACGCTGTAATTGTTGCGTTAATAGTTGTTTTTGTGGGCGAGGCTTTAGCCGCGACTTGTATAAAATCGGGATTAAAGCCCCCGCCCACAATTTATTATTTTTTAGTTCCTTTCCCGTAGAGCCTCTGTCACCGCCTGCAAGTCCTGCATAATCCACGTCGGTGCAAAATCAATATTTTGTAAATCTTCACGTTTTGACGTTCCCGTTAAAACCATTAAACTACGCATCCCTGTGCGTACCGCACCCAAAATATCCGTATCTAAACGATCACCAATTGCAATAGTGTTTTCTGGCGTAGAGCCTAATAAAGCGAGTGCTTGTTGGTACATAATCGGTTCAGGCTTGCCGATAACCGTCGGTGTGCGTCCTGTCGCTGCATGTAGTGCGGCGAGAATTGCTCCATTACCTTGCACTAAGCCTCGCTCAGTCGGTAGTGTTGTATCTGCATTGGTGGCAATAAATTCTGCGCCTGCTTGTAAATTCAGCGTTGCAGTAGACAGTTTATCCCAAGTAATCGTTTCATCTTTGCCACAAACGACAATATCCGCGCCTTGATTAGGTGTTTCTGGACTATTTAATTGGTAAATACCGGTTAGAGTAAACCCTTGCTCTAATAGTGGCTGGCTCGCCCCTTGTTCTCCTAACACGAAAATATGCGTATTCGCTGGGTCTTTATGTTGAGCAAGATACAAGGCGGTAGCCATGCCCGAGGTCAGTATTTCTTCCTGTTTAATGCTAACGCCCATACGCGCTAATTTTTTAACATATTGCTCAGCGGTATGACTGGCATTATTGGTTGCTAGAATAAAAGGCATATCTTGCTCACGTAATAGCTGAAAGAAATCGCTTAAGCCTGCAATAGCCTGCTCACCGTGCCATAATACGCCATCCATATCGACAATCAGCGCATTAATATTAGTCAAAGGTATGTTCATGAGAGTAAATGTATTGAGTCAGAAAAAGAGTAGTAAGGGTGTTAGTCTATTAGTCAGCTTAACGCTGCTTGTTATTGTTTTAAGTATAACAGGCTGTAGCGTAAAACAACCAGGTCAAGTAGCGATTGCTTCCGCGCATCCCTTAGCAACACAAGCAGGATTTGAAATTTTAAATAAGGGCGGCAATGTTTATGATGCGGCGGTAGCGGTAAGCGCTGCTTTAGCCGTGGTCGAGCCTTCAGGATCTGGCTTGGGGGGTGGTGGATTCTGGTTATTGCATAGAGAAAGTGATGGCCTAGATATTATGTTGGATGGGCGTGAAAAAGCACCCTTAGCGGCAGATAAAAATATGTTTCTGGATGCGCAAGGTAACGCGGTTACAGGTCTATCGTTAAATAGTGCTTTAGCTGCCGGCATTCCTGGAATGCCGGCTGGTTTAGTGTATTTATCTAAAAACTATGGAAAATTGAGTCTAGCTGAAAGTTTACAGCCCGCTATTCGTTATGCAGAGCAAGGCTTTAATATTGGCAAGCGGCATCAGAAGCTTTTAGGCTTTCGTAAAACGATTTTAAATAAAGACGCTGAAACGGCCGCTATTTTTTTACAACAAGGTAAAATCCCTGCGAAAGGCAGCTTATTGGTACAAACTGATTTAGCCGGCACTTTAAAGCAGTTAGCCGATAAAGGACATGCTGGATTTTATGCGGGGACTATTGCTGATAAATTGGTATCTGCCGTACAAAAAGGAGGTGGTATTTGGTCGTTAGCAGACTTGCAAAAGTATCAAGTCGTCGAACGCGAACCGGTTACGGGGAGTTATAAAGGTACAAAAATCACCAGTGCTGCTTTACCGTCATCGGGTGGTATCGTTTTAATAGAAGCTTTAAATATATTGGAAAATATCGATTTAGACTCAGTTGATAGCATAACGCGTAAACATTTAATTGTTGAAGCATTACGCCGCGCTTATCATGATCGCGCTTTATATTTAGGTGATACAGATTTTATTGATGTGCCTGTGAAGCGCTTGCTGAATAAAGATTATGCGCAAGGTTTAGCCAGTACACTGCGTGCAGATAAGGCTTTGCCTAGTGATTATTTAACAGGACAAACAGAAGAGCAGCTTGGCGGGCGCAATACCACTCATTTTTCGATTATTGATGCTGAAGGTAATCGAGTTTCAGCAACGTTAAGTGTTAACTTTCCGTTTGGTGCAGGTTTAGTGGCATCAGGAACTGGTGTGCTATTAAATAATGAAATGGATGATTTTGCCAGCGCTAAGAATTCGGCTAATGGCTATGGCTTGGTCGGTGGAGCTGCCAATGCTATTGCCCCAGAAAAACGCATGTTATCCAGTATGACACCGACTTTTTTAGAGGATAATAAACGCATAGCCGTTTTAGGTACACCGGGCGGTAGTCGTATTATTTCTATGGTGCTATTAGCGGCACTGGATTTTGCTGCAGGTAATGACCCTAAATCATGGGTACATGTTAAACGCTTTCATCATCAATATATTCCTGATCAGATTTTATATGAGAAAAATGGCTTAACTGACGATGAAGTACAAGGGTTGCAAGCCCTAGGCCATCAACTAATACAGACATATAATTATGGGAATATGCAGGCTGTGCAATTAGATAAAGAGAATAAAGAGTTATTTGCAGCTAGTGATCCACGCGGCGAGGGCTTTGCCAGTGTGCAAACGGTTGATTAATAAAGCTCAGCTTGATGTTTACACGACGACATCGGTATCTAGTTTTTATCACCGGCACGCGCATTACTTAAGCTTATTAGATGCTAATGAACTAGCCGTTATTGAAAGGTTTAAATTTCCCCAAGTAAGAGATAATTATATTGTTGCCCATGGTTTGTTAAGGGAAACATTGGCGAACTATATTAACGAATTCGCAGGACAATTAAAATTTTTGCAAACAGAATTTGGTAAGCCATTTTTAGCCGATTACCCTGAGTTAAGTTTTAATATGTCGCATTCAGGTAATAGCCTAGCGATAGCCGTCGCGCAGCAATGCCAACTAGGTATTGATATTGAATATTATAAGCCACGCGCTACTTGGGCGGGATTGGTCAAGAAATGTTTTGCTCTTGAGGAAGCCGATTACTGGCATAGTTTAGATAAGGCAGAGCAGGGGCGTGCTTTTTATCAATTTTGGGTAAGAAAAGAAGCCTTTGTTAAAGCAGATGGCAAAGGCATTACTCTGGGTTTAAATCAGTGTGTGATTAATCCTGTTGATTTAAATGGTTTTTTACGTGTGCCAGAGAGTTGTGGTTCTGCTGATCTATGGCGTATTGATGCGATTTCTTTATCAGAAGAAGTTATGGCGGCTGTCGTTTGTGATCAGCAAGATATTACGTTACGGTTTTTAGACTTTAATCAGGTAGAGCAGCTGAGTTTTATTGCTTCTAAATTGGCGGACTAAATATCGGCCTATAAAATTAAAGCATGCTCCTTGGAAATATTAAAAATAATGAGTACTACAATGATTAGACAGGACACTTTAGATTATCAAAAATTATTTTTAGATGATATACCGTTACTGGATGTCAGAGCCCCTGTTGAGTTTGACCGAGGCGCTTTTTCTCATAGCCAGAATATTCCCTTGTTAGATAACCCGCAACGAGAAGCCATTGGTACGTGTTATAAAAACGAGGGGCAAGATACGGCTATTGCTTTAGCTCTAGAGCTAGTCAACCCTGAACTGCGTAAACAAAAATTGGAACAATGGAGGGAATTTGTAAAGTCCCACCCAGACGGTTATTTGTATTGTTTTCGTGGCGGCTTACGTTCACGTACAACTCAGGCTTGGTTGCAAGAACAGAGCATTAACTACCCGCTTATTAAGGGCGGATATAAAGCTATGCGGACTTACTTAATTGAACAATTGGAGCTGAGCGCACAACAACTCCCTTTTGTTATTTTAAGTGGGCTAACAGGATCAGGAAAAACCCATGTATTAAAGAAAACCAATTATTATGTTGATTTGGAGGGGTTGGCTAATCATCGCGGTTCTGCTTTTGGCAGTGATGTGCATGATTTTCAACCTACTCAGATTAATTGGGAAAATGAATTATCTATAGCTTGTCTTAAATATCGGCATCACTTACCCAATGCAGGATTACTATTGGAAGATGAAAGTAAACGCATAGGGCGTTGTATTTTGCCTGACAATTTTCATAAAAAAATGACGCAAGCACCTTATATATTCCTTGAGCGTGCGCTGGAGGAACGTATAGCGATCATTCGGGAAGATTACTTTGCGAATAATTGGCTGCTATATCAGCAGGAATTTCAAGAACTTGCCGAAGAAAAATTTAGTGCTTTTTTGTTTAATTGTTTGCAACGTATCAAAAAACGACTAGGCGGTATCCGTTATCAAAAAATGCATGCTTTATTTACTATAGCTTTAAAGCATTTATTTATCACGGGGCAAAGTCATTTGTTTGACGAAAGTATTGTGTTATTACTTGAGGAGTACTATGACCCTATGTATCAGTATCAGTTAAAAAATAAGCAGAGTAAGGTAATATTTAGCGGGACAGAGTCTGAAATTTTGGCGTGGGTTGATGAGCATTTAAAGAATATGAAACCATGACTATATTTAAGGATTTGGTTTTAGTAGGTGGTGGGCATAGCCATGCACTTGTTTTACGCCAATGGGCTATGAATCCATTGCCAGGTGTACGCATTACCTTAATCAGTCCGCAGATGATGACACCTTATTCAGGGATGTTGCCTGGTTTAATTGCTGGGCATTATAGCTTTGAACAAACGCATATTGATCTGGTGAAATTAGCGCTATGGGCAAATATTCGTTTTATTCAGGATAAAGTGATTGCGATTGATGTTGCAGCGAAAACCCTAACACTCGCAAATCGTCCAGCTATCGAGTTTGATATTGTGTCTATTGATATCGGCTCAACCCCCAATCAACAGATTGAAGGTACGCATGAATATAGTACGCCAGTAAAACCCATTAGCGACTTTTATACACGCTGGAACTTGATTCAAGAGCAAGTTAAACAGCATAAAATAAAATCGCTAGCCGTTGTCGGTGGTGGCGCGGGGAGTGTTGAAGTTATCATGGCTTGCGCTTGTAAGCTGCAAAAAACGGATGCATCGCTACAGTATCATTTGATAACCGGCGCAGAAGATATTTTACCCGGATATAACCGCCAAGTGATTAGTCAGGTAAAAAGGCAATTAAAAAAATATAAAATTACGCTACACACCTCAACGCGGGTTACTAAACTCAGTCAAGGGCTAATTTATTGCCAGCAGGGCGAACCTATTTTATCTGATGAAATTATTTGGTGTACTCAAGCAGCAGGGGCTTCTTGGTTACAAGCAAGTCAGCTAGAATGCGATGATGCAGGTTTTATGAAAGTACGACAAACACTACAATCCTTACAGTATGATGACGTATTTGGCGCAGGTGATATTGTTAATATGGTCGCTAATCCACGCCCAAAAGCAGGTGTTTATGCAGTAAGGCAAGCGCCTGTATTATTTCATAACCTACAGGCTGTATTGTTGAACCAAAAGTTAATAAATTATAAACCGCAGGATGGTTTTTTAAGTTTATTGGCATTAGGTGAAAAGAAAGCAACAGGTTCAAAATATCTAGTAAGCTTTTCTGGTGACTGGGTGTGGCGCTGGAAAGATTCGATTGATCAAAAATTTATGGATAAGTTTCATCAATTACCTTCTTTACCTATGGCTAAAGAAACAAATATAAATTCACAGCTAATTAACAGGGAAGAGCAGTCGGAACAACATAATCCCTTAAAGCGTTGTAGTGGCTGTGGGGCAAAAATAGGTGCTGATGTCTTACAGCAAGTCCTTAATGAGGTCTTAGGTGCAGGACATTATCAGCCGCAAGATGCGGTGCTAATTACGCACCATGCTGAGCTTGTTTATCAAAGTGTCGATGCGCTTAAAACACCCATTCAAGATCCTTGGTTATTTGGTCAAATTGCAGTGAGTCATGCCTTAAGTGATTTGTATGCAATGAATCTCAAGCCAGAATCAGCGCAAGTCTTAATCACCTTACCTTATGCTGGTCAAAAAATACAAAAAAGACAGCTAAAAATGTTAATGCAAGGTATTTTTATACAATTAGAGGCGCTGCAATGTCGTTTTTTAGGGGGGCATACTTCTGAGGCTAGTGAACTTTCGGTGGGTCTAGTTGTTAATGGTATTGCGCAGCAAGTCCCTTTATTTCATAAACAAGGCTTAATGCCGGGGGATAGGTTGGTGTTATCCAAGCCATTAGGAACTGGGGTTATACTGGCTGCGGCCATGCAAGCACAGTGTGATGGCAAGGTTTTTAATCAAGCGATTGATTCCATGTTGCAAGCAAATGATCAGGCGGCCAAATTATTGAGTGAGCTTAATGTTCAAGCCTGTACTGATGTTACAGGCTTTGGTTTACTTGGACATTTATATGAGCTATGTCAGGCGTCAGGTTGTGCTGCAACTTTAGATTTAAGTGCTATTCCAGTACTAGCTGGGGCAGAAGCGCTAGTAGTACAGAATATTAAAAGCAGTCTTTATAATCAAAATCGCCAAGCACTGATGGTGATTGAGTGGGAAGATGCAATAATGCAAAACCCTCGGTTCAAGTTGTTGTTTGATCCGCAAACCTCAGGGGGTTTATTAGCGGGAATACCTGCTGCACGCTATGTCGAACTTGATGAGAGTTTTCATCAGCAGTTTTATACCATTGGCGAAGTGACTGAGTTTGGTTCTACTGTGTCGCAAATTGTATTAGTGTAAGACCTTTAGTGGGAGGGGCTTCCCGCTTTGAAGGCACTCCCTTATCTTAGAACTATTTAATTTATAAAATTATCCATGAAATTGAAAACTATTCTTCTGTCCTTTTGCCTGTCTTTATTAGTAGCAGAATCTAGTCTTGCTGATGAAAAGCAAGGGCTTATCACTATTAAAGTGGATTTAAAAGTTCCAGAAACACCCCAATCAGCAAAAATATGGCTACCTTACCCTGTTTCAGGAGAGTATCAACTTATTGAAAATATAGTAACTAAAGGGAATTTTATAAATTCTGGCGTTTATAAGGAACCTAAAAGCGGAGCTTTATACTTCTTTGCTGAATGGCCGAAAGAAATTCAAGAAAAAAACATGGAGCTTGGCTTTAAAGTCAGCACCCAAGAGCGCCAAACCAGAAAATTAATTGATACCGGCGCGCCAGTTCCGATTGAGATACAAAAATATTTGCAGCCAGATTGGTGGATACCAACCGATGGGCAGGTAGCAGAAATTGCTCAAGGCATACAAAAAGATAAAACAGGCATACTTGAAAAATCCCGTGCTGTTTATGATTGGGTCGTTGAAAATACTTCAAGAGATCCTAATGTAAAAGGCTGCGGTCTTGGTGTTGTCGAAGTGACATTAAGCAAACGCAGTGGCAAGTGTGCAGATATTAGTTCGGTCTATGTCGCTTTAGCCAGAAATGTTGGTGTACCAGCAAGAGAAGTATTTGGTCTTAGATTAGGTAAAAAAGTAGAACAAGATATTACCGGTTGGTATCACTGCTGGGCAGAGTTTTACTTACCCGGAACAGGATGGGTTGCTGTTGATCCCGCTGATGTTAGAAAGAAAATGCTGGTAGATAAACTAGAATTAGCCGATATAAAAGAGCTTAGAGAATACTTTTTTGGTGGTGTTGATGCTTATAGGATGACACTCGAACGTGGCGGTCGAGGTATCACACTAAATCCAACACAAGAATCTAAGCCTATTAATTATTTAATGTACCCCTATGCAGAAGTAGGTGGTAAAGCACTGGATTATTTTGATCCAGAAAGCTTTCGCTATTCGGTGGAGTTTAAGCAGCTTTAGGGTGAAATAGCGTAGCGTTTTCCGCTATGGTAGATTAAATTCAATAATATCCGCAAGCACTGCCAGTCCTTTGAGGACTGGCAGTGCTTCATAATCTAAAGTTTTTGGTTTTATTTATGTGCATTCCTAAGTGCACTCTCTATTTGTATGCCGGAAAACGCTACGCTATTCCAGCCTACGTATACGGCTTACGAGTTAGGCAAGTTGAGCCAAAATTGCGCGGTGGAGATAGGCGTTCCGAACTATTTAAGAAAAAAGGCAATATCAATCGAGTCTGACTCTGACTCTAACTCTAATACTGCTTACTTAAGGAAAATCCATTAATAATCAATGGTCTGAGACTATAAAATGGCGAGTAATAATTAATTTATTTATTTTGATATGGAATAAATAGTCAACAACTTACAGCGAGTAAACCCGTTATTATTTCATTAGGTTAATTGTAAAATGTTGGTTTTAGGCCTTTCAAGATTGCCTTTTTATTTGTATCTTGTTGAATTTGTTGATTAATATACCCTTAATCAAGCAACGTTAGGGGCAGACTCTAATACTGCTTACTTAAGTAAAATCCATTAATAATCAATGATTTGCGACCATCAAATGGCGAGTAATAATTAATTTATTTTGATATGGAATAAATAGTCAACAACTTACAGCGAGTAAGCCCGTTATTATTTCATTAGGTTAATTGTAAAATGTTGATTTTAGTGCCTTTCAAGAAAATTTCAAGATTTCCTTTTTATTTGTATCTTATTGAATTTATTGATTAATATGCCCTTAAGTAAGCGGTATTAGAGTCTGACCCCTTTGGTTACGGTTGATTGATAGAGTGTCGATCGGACCCAGTTCTAATAGAACCCAACGCTGCTGTCAGCATGGGTGTAATGTTCGCCTCTTCAAATCCTACCGAGAAAAAAGATTCTTCTGTCTCACTAATGCGTATCAATAAATATATCTGTGAAAGTGGTATCTGCTCTCGAAGGGCAGCAGATATCTATGTCAAAAAGGGTGTTGTCTTCATTGGTGGCAAACTGGCAATGCTGGGCGATAAAGTATCTTCCGGTGATATGGTCACCGTAAATGGTCGGGCTATTGAACCACTAGCCACTGACAAGGTGATTTTTATAGCGTTGAATAAACCCGTTGGCGTTGTGTGTACCGCCGCTAAAACGGATAAACGCAATATAGTTGATTTCGTTGGCCACGATTCCAGAATATATCCTGTGGGGAGACTAGACAAAGATTCGCAAGGGTTGATATTTCTAACCAATAAATGCGATCTGGTAGATAAAATTCTGGGTGCTAACAACCATCATGAAAAGGAATACCTAGTTACCGTGGATAAAGAAATAACCGACGACTTTATTGCCGGTATTAGCGGTGGAGTTCCCATGTTCGGTATCGTCACAAAAGAATGTAAAGTTGTTAAAGAATCTGAAACTGTTTTCAGAATCACTCTGGTTCAGGGGCTTAACCGACAGATTCGGCGTATGTGTAAACACTATCACTACTCTGTGGAAAAACTTGAACGCGTTCGAATCATGCGTATCAACTTAAACGGCCTATCCGTGGGGCAGTGGCGTAAACTAGCCGAACAAGAGCTGTCTGAATTGATTCAGGCGCTGGAATAGACGACATCATATAGATTACGGGGTGAGTCATTCGGCATGAGAGAACTTAAGTTAAAGATGGTTATTGCCGGAAGGTGGCTTCGTCTTTTCCGGCCTACGACGAAAGACCTTATCCAACGTTCTCTAATAAGCCAAATTGCTTAGAATGGCATTCGGAGCATAAACTAAGAGGACTGTGGAAGAACCCTCAAAAGTGTTCGTTCGAAGTTTGTTTGTTTAAATACCTCATCTTACATGCCCATTAGAGCAGAGTATTTAGCTATGTCGAACTTGATGATAGCTTTCATCAGCAGTTTTATACCATTGGCGAGGTGACTGAGTTTAGTTCTACAGTGTCACAAACTGTATTAGTGTAAGACTTTCAGTGAGTGGAGCCTTTTCTTACGACTTATATAAAGGCGCGGATAAAAGTCCCTCCCACAAACTTTCTGCTATATGTTTTCAATGTCCCTTATTAGTAGGTTGAATTGTAAAATTTATTTCATTAGCTTAAAAGTGATCACTTCAGGTGCTAAACAGACCAGATGGTTACACGCTTGCAGACTTAATTCAACAGGTAGTATGTTTTTTTTGCTACCCGCTATTTTTGTAATCGGTGCTGTTATTTCAATATCTCCTTCATACAAAGCTAACGGTTGTTGACTAAAGCCCAGCTTTTTTTCTATTGCCTTGGGATAAATTATCGGTTGCAGTTGCGAGGTATTAGTATCAGTAAGCTTCAACGTAGTTGGGACTAACTCTTTATCTAAGGGATTATTCGCATTAATATGCCAGCCATCATGTATTTTAATAGCTAACACAAGCTTGTCTTGCTGGCCTTTAGTTTCAATGCGGGCATGAATAGAGACAGCTCCTTTTGCTGCATATTGTTGGGTGCTGGTTTCACCCGCTAATACTTTATTGGCACCTAATAACATATAACTATAAGCGCTAGGATAGGCTGTGATTTGCTCAGAAAAGGTGGATAGCGTTTGTTTAGCTTTAGTTTCGTAGTCAAGACTAGCCTTACGCCGGCTTAGCATTGCCAAGACATTAAGCGCGACAGAATTGCCTGAAGGAATAGCGCCGTCAGAACTTTGTTTTGATCTTGCCATGGTGGAAAGAGTACTCGGTGCGCCCATAAAAAAACCACCATCATCATTATCCCAAAATTGAGTGATCATTGTGTTTGTTAAGGCCTCTGCACGGCTTAAATAGAGTGAATTTTGGGTTGCATCATATAAAGCAATTAAACCTTCTGCAAGATAAGCATAATCTTCTTGGACAGCCTTTATTGATGAGTTACCCTCTAAATGTACTCGCCATAAGTTGTCATCTCTAGTACGATTGCTTTGCCAGAGAAAATTAGCATTTTTCTTGGCAGCATTTAGGTAACGAGGCTCATTTAATAGCTGGCTCGCTTCCACTAAGCTACTTATCATCATGCCATTCCATGCTGTGATAATTTTATCATCTCGAAAAGGTGGAACACGTTGTGCTCGTGCCTTACGTAATGTGTCTAAAATAGCATCTATTTTATTGAGCAAGTCAGCTGTTTCTAGTTGATGATTGTCAGCATAAGTAGCTAAACTTTGTGGTAAATAAAGAATATTTTTACCTTCAAAATTGCCTGTTTTTGTTACACCAAATAAAGAGATGGCTAAACTTGCATCATCAGGCGTTAAAGTGGTTTTAATTTCTGTCGGTGTCCAGATATAAAAACTACCTTCTTTTCCGTCACTATCTGCATCGCTAGCAGAATAAAAACCGCCTTTCTCGGCGGTCATTTCTCGTAGGACATAATCTAATGTTTGCCGAGCTATGCGTGCATAAAATGGATTTTGGGTTAATTCATAGGCTTGTAAATAAACTCTGGACAGGTGAGCTTGGTTGTAGAGCATCTTTTCAAAGTGTGGCACTAACCATTGATTATCAGTGGAATACCGGTGAAAACCACCGCCTACTTGATCATAAATACCCCCTTGTGCCATTGCATTTAGAGTAACCTCTACGGCATGTAATAATGTTTTATTGCCTGTGCGTTTCGTTTGGTCTAATAATAAAAATAATTCTGATTCATTGGGAAATTTCGGTGCGGGTGAAAAGCCACCATGAATAGGGTCAAAGTTCGTTAATATTACTTGCGTTGCTTGCTTGATTAGCAAAGCATTGATCTGAGCACTTTTATTTTTAGCTTTATTTACCTTGGCGACAGCAGCTGCAACTTGCTCTGCTTGCTGTTCAACTTTATCGTGTTGGTTTTGCCATACACCGTGAACATCTATCAGTAATTGCTTAAATTGTTCGGGAGGAATATAGGTTCCACCCCAAAATGTTTTGCCTTCTGGAGTAATAAAACTCGACATAGGCCAACCACCACGGCCTGTCATTAAACTAACGGCAGTCATATAAGTCTCATCAATATCAGGGCGTTGTTCACGATCTACTTTGATATTAATAAAGTATTGGTTCATTAATTTAGCCACAGCGATATTATCAAAGCTCTCATGCTCCATAACATGGCACCAGTGACAAGTGGAATAACCAATCGATAAAAAAATAGGTTTATGTTCACGTTTGGCTGCCGCAAAGGCTTCTGCCCCCCATGCATACCAGTTAACAGGGTTATTAGCATGTTGGAGCAAATAAGGTGAATCTTCTAAAATCAGGCGGTTAGTGTATTGCGGTCGGCCGTCTGCGGTAAGGTGGCTGGTTCGAGGGTGAAAATTAGTTCCTTTTTTGACCAGCGCAGCGGCTAAAGTGACATCAAGTTCTGTTGCATTTATCGTCATCATGCTCCCTAAGAGAGGTACTGAGATTAATAGGGTTTTGAACATTTGTGCCACCGTGTCACTATTTATTGCTATTTTTTATAGTATATCATTGAGTTAATGTTAGCTAGGTTTCAGAGTCTAGGTAACGTAAAAGTTAATACACCTTAAAAGAGTATAAATATCAAGCTGGCTTATCTCTCGGTTCGTTAAGTGGCGTACAAACTGTCCTAGGGGCTTTGCAAGCGTATTTTATGGCTCTGCATTCAATCATAATTGCGTGTAAAGCGTTTATCACCAATAGGGCGCATAAATGTATAGGTAGCGGGTAAAACTACAAATATATCACCAACACGCTCAAAAGCATCATGTGGTGGCGCAATGGAGCTTAATGCTGTAAAGGGTGACACTGCGATAAAGAGTGCAGAACCTGCGATTGTCGTTGCTAAACTGAGCGGGCGAAATAACAATATGTCGATGGGGACAAACATTGGATCGTAACGTGCTTTATCTGCTATGGCGGGAGTTTTCGCATGCAGCGTTGGAATGAATAATAGGCAGGTTAATAGGCTAATCAGTAGGTATTTTTTCATAATAAGCTATTTATTTTATTAATAGTGGAGATAAAAAAAGCGCTAGTTCGTAAGAAGTAGCGCTTTTTTTGTATCTGCAAAAGGAGGCGGGTTAGTGTACGTCCTTCCAGTATTCTTTTTTCAATAAATAGGCAATGACACCAAACATTAAGATAAATAATAAAACATATTTACCCATGCTTCGTCGCTGTACTTGTGCGGGCTCGCCAGCATACACAAGGAAAGCAACAATATCATTAACTGCTTTATCAAATTGCTTGGCTGTCATAGTGCCGGGCTCTGTAATGACGAGACCAGTAATGACTTCACGACCATCAATGGTTTTAATGATCGCTTTTTGTACGCCTTGAAGCTGCCAAAGTGGATTAGGCATAGCAACATCAGGGAAAACAGTGTTATTTACGCCTCTTTGTTTGCTAGTATCTTGGTAAAAACCTTTTAAATAGCTAACTAACCAATCTTCACCTCTTGAGCGAGCAATAAGCGATAAATCAGGCGGTGTAGTACCAAACCACTTTTTAGCATCATGGCCATTCATTGCAGTGAGCATTTTGTCATAAATGCCAGCGCCTTCGGGTGCCACTTTCTTTAAAATTTCTTGTTGATCAATATTGAAATCATCGGCTAGATTGAGGTAACGAATATATTTCGTCGAATGACAACCTAAGCAATATTGCACATATAGGTGTGCGCCATTTTCTAATGATTGGTGGTCAGTTAAGTCAATATCAGCATCTTCTAGCTCTATTCCTGCTGAAGCAAAAGCACCAAGAGGAACCAAGAGTAATAGACAGATTTGGAGTAATTTTTTCATTAGTCTAAACTCGCTTTTAGGTTTTTAGCAGTACGCATCAACACATTAATAATGCCTGATGTGTCAGGTCGTTTACGCATAACAGTTGTCCCATCCTTTTCGATCGGAACTTCTTTAACCATTTCACAAAAAGTTGCTTTCCAGCCAGGAATGCGGTCTTCGATTGTCGGTTGTTCTGTTAATTGTTTCGGTACAGGTTTGGTTTTTTCCCAGCGCGTATAAATAGGCATTAGTAAAAAGAAACCAAAGTACATAGCCGTAAAAATACGTGCCATGATAGTTGCGCCTGCTGTAGGTGCTTGCATACCTAAATAGCCTAAACCTAAAAAGCTAATAACAAACATTAAAAGTGCTTTTTTATAGATACCGCCGCGGTAACGAATTGATTTAACGGGACTACGATCTAACCAAGGTAATAAGAATAAAACGACAATCGCGCCTCCCATAGCGATAACTCCAGCAAACTTATCAGGAATCGCTCTTAAGATTGCATAAAATGGCGTGAAATACCAAACGGGTGCAATATGCTCAGGTGTCGCTAATGGATCTGCAGGAATAAAGTTGGCATGTTCTAGGAAGTAGCCACCCATTTCAGGCATGTAGAATAGTACTGTAGCAAAAAAGAAGATAAAGACAGAAACCCCGACTATATCTTTGACCGTGTAATAGGGGTGAAAGGGAATGCCGTCAACCGGATGTCCCCAAGGGTCTTTTGATGCTTTGATTTCAATGCCATCTGGATTATTGGAGCCCACTTCATGCAAGGCAACAATGTGTAAGAAAACTAACATGAGTAAAATAATGGGAATAGCAATAACGTGGAAGGCAAAGAAACGGTTTAACGTTGCATCGGAAATAACATAATCTCCGCGAACCCATAAGGATAGGTCATCGCCAATAACAGGAATCGCGCTAAATAGCGAGATAATAACCTGCGCGCCCCAGTAAGACATCTGTCCCCAAGGTAGTAAATAGCCCATAAATGCTTCTGCCATTAAGGCAACAAATAAGAGCATACCGAAGATCCAAATGAGCTCTCTAGGTTGCTTGAATGAACCGTAGATAAGTCCTCGGAACATATGTAAATAAACGACTAGAAAGAAGGCGGAAGCACCGGTGGAGTGCATATAGCGCACCAGCCAGCCCCAGGGGACCTCGCGCATAATATATTCGACAGAATCAAAAGCCAAGCCAGCATCAGGCTTATAGTTCATGGTCAGTAAAATACCGGTAACGAACTGGTTAACTAACACAAGTAATGCTAGGGATCCAAAAAAGTACCAGAAGTTAAAGTTTTTTGGCGCGTAATATTGCGCCATGTGGTCATTCCACAGTTTAGTGAGTGGGAAACGGTCAAGAAACCAATTGCCACAATTTTCTAGATGAGTTTTCATGCATCAGCTCCTGATTCATCACCAATTAAAATCCGTGTCTCTGAAAGATAGTGGTGGGGTGGCACATCTAAGTTAGTCGGTGCAGGGACGCCTCTGAATACGCGGCCAGCTAGATCGAAGCCAGAGCCATGACAAGGGCAAAAGAAGCCGCCTTTCCAGTCTTCTCCTAAATCATTCGGTGCGATTTCTGGACGGAAGGTTGGTGAACAGCCCAAGTGAGTACACAGACCAACAGCAATAAAAATTTCAGGTTTAATGGAGCGAAATTCATTATTACTAGATTCAGGTTGGTTGGATTCTAGTGAGTTAGGATCTGCTAGCTTATCGGTCTCGGTTGCCAGAATTTCTAATACTTCAGGTGTTCTGTTAAGAACCCAGACAGGTTTACCTCGCCATGCAGCACGGATAAGTTGTCCAGTTTCCATTTTACTAATATCAATTTCTACAGGTGCTCCAGCCGCTTTTGCCTTGGTGCTAGGTTGCATTTGTGACAGAAAAGGTACTGCAATGTAACCTGTACCAACAGCACCGACGACGGTTAAAGCTGTTGTCAGAAATTGGCGTTTGGATCTATCGACGCCTTGATCGCTCATATATTACGCTCCTCGTTGTGTGTGTACACACTTTTATCATTTTTATTTGTTCAATAGTACCTTAGAGTCACTTGCTTTTGAAGCCCATTCTATTAAACTTTTAATTATTAGCAGGCTTGTAATGCAGTTTTTAGTGCTTTTATGAATGCATTATTTTCTTCAGGTTTACCAATGGTGACGCGCAAACAATCATTTAGTAAGCCTTTTTGCGGGGCTAAATTTTTAATTAAAATCCCTTGTTCTTTTAATCGCTGGAAAATTTCTGTTGCGCTATCTGTAGGTGTTCGGAAAAGAATAAAATTTGCTGCACTTGGACAGGGTGTGACTTCTTTTATTACGCTTAACTGGAGAAACATACGTGCACGTTCAGTGCAAATAGTGTTAGTTTGCTCGGCAAACATCTCTGGGTGCTTTAAAGCAAACTCTACGCTGACTTGGGTCAGTATATTAATATTGTAGGGTAATCTTACTTTGTTTAGTTCACGAATAATAGCGGGATTACCAGCAATAAAACCTAGGCGTAAACCGGCTAAACCAAGTTTAGATACCGTACGCATCACGAGTAAATTAGTATATTTTTTTAGTTGTTGAATAAAACTAAAATCGGTAAAAGGCGCGTAAGCCTCATCAATAATAACTAAGCCTTTGCTCTGTTGAATAATCTGCTCAATGGCTTCGTTATCAAATAAATTTCCAGTAGGGTTGTTTGGATAAGCGAGAAAGATAATTTCCGGTTGCTGCTTTTTAATAGTTGCTAAAGTTGCGTCTAAATCCAGTTCAAAATTATCTGCGAGTAGAGGCACGCCTTGGTAATTTAACCCTAAACATTGTGCGATTTGCTTGTACATGACAAAGCTAGGCTCTGGTGCCATTACCGTCGAATTGGCAGGTAATGCCATCAGTAATAGCTGAATGATTTCATCCGATCCATTACCTAATAAAAGGTCACTGTCTGCTGGAATTTGATTATATTCTTTGAGAATACGGCACAAAGATTTTGCTTCAGGGTCAGGGTAACGGTTAATTTCAGCGTCATGCAGTGCCTTGAGCCATTCGACTTTAATTTCTTCAGGCCATGTGTAAGGGTTTTCCATTGCATCTAATTTAATAAAGCCTGAAGCATCAGCGACTTTATAAGCCGTTAAAGCTCTTATTTCAGGACGAATAACAGAAGTAATGAGTTCTTGCTCGGTCATGTATATGCTTATTATCTAGGTTAATCGACACGTTTGAAGTGGTGTACCCAAACTGGAGCAGATTCATCCCATTCCATGCCGGCATGCATTCTTAATATTAAATCACGGTACATAGCTAGGCTTGGGTAGCCTTCAGCTTGAGCTTCGGCATCGGTCATGTCGCCAATTGTTTCACGCGTCAGATCAGTCACAATAAATTTTTGCCCTTCTAAAGTGAAGGTTTCATTTGGATAAGCATAAACGCCATCACGACGTTGTTGGGTTTTTCTGCCACTTAATGCTGCTTCGACTAATTTAGGGTGAGTGACTAGGCGCTCTATGCTACAGGTTTTTTCTGGTAGATCTGTCATATTAATTTCTCTTGGTTAGTAGAATGGAACTTAGTTTTTTGGTAATGGCGGACTTTAGTTCGTTCTATGCGTTATCCGCTGCCCTCTCATAACATGGAAACCATTATTTTAAACGATATTCCGCAGAACGGGCATGGGCAGTTAAACTTTCACCGCGTGCTAGAACGGACGCGGTTTTGCCTAAAGTATTGGCGCCTTCCGCTGAGCAAAAAATTAGGCTAGAGCGCTTCTGAAAGTCATAAACACCTAAGGGTGAAGAAAAGCGCGCTGTTCCAGAGGTAGGGAGCACGTGATTTGGTCCAGCACAATAATCGCCTAATGCTTCAGCAGTGTAGCGTCCCATAAAAATAGCCCCAGCATTATTAATATGCTCACATAAAGTAGTAGGATTTTCTACTGATAGTTCTAAATGCTCAGGTGCAATCGTATTAGAAACTTGAGCGGCTTCTTCTAATGATGCCACTTTAATTAATGCGCCACGACCTGATAGCGAAGCTTTAATGATTTCAGCGCGCTCCATTTCTGGCAGTAGTCTGTCTATGCTTTGGGCAACAGCATCAAGAAAATCAGCGTCGTCTGAAAGCAAAATAGCTTGAGCATCCTCATCATGTTCTGCTTGGGAGAATAAATCCATAGCAATCCAATCAGGGTTTGTTTTACCATCACAAATAATAAGAATTTCTGAGGGGCCGGCGATCATGTCAATACCAACTTGACCAAATACTAATTTTTTTGCAGTCGCAACGTAGATATTGCCAGGGCCAACGATTTTTTCTACTGCTGGAATCGTTTCTGTGCCATAAGCTAATGCTGCAACAGCTTGCGCACCACCAATGGCAAAAGCACGGTCTACACCCGCTAAATACGCAGCGGCTAAAACAAGCTCATTAGTTACGCCTTGGGGCGTAGGTACCACCATAATTAATTCCCGAACACCTGCAACTTTAGCAGGAATAGCGTTCATTAATACTGATGAAGGATAAGCTGCTTTACCACCTGGAACATAGAGTCCAGCGCGGTCTAAAGGCGTTACTTTTTGGCCTAAAATCGTGCCATCTGCTTCAGTATACTGCCAAGATTCTGTTTTTTGTTTTTTTGCATAAGCACGCACGCGTGCTGCGGCAATTTCTAGTGCTTCTGTTTTATCCGCTGGTAAATTATCCCAAGCTGCTTTTAATTGTGCTTGAGAAATTTCGAGTTGTGCTGCATCAGTGACTGAGCAATGATCAAATTGATTCGTGTAATCAATGACGGCTTGGTTGCCATTTTTGCGTACATTATCAATAATATCTAAAACTCGCTGATGAACGTCATGATCAGCGCTTTCTTCCCAAGCCAATAGATGTTTTAGTTGTGCCTGAAAATTTGAGTCGGTGCTATTTAAGCGTGTGATGGATTTAGTCATATGCTTTTATCGTTCATAATGTCTTTTCAAATTGATCAAGTAAAGGCTGAATTACTTGATGTTTCATTTTCATTGAGGCTTTATTAACTACAAGGCGTGAGCTAATATTCATAATCAATTCGCGCGGTTCCAAGCCATTTGCCCTGAGGGTGTTGCCCGTGTCGACGACATCGACAATGCAGTCAGCCAAACCAACAATCGGTGCAAGTTCCATCGCGCCATAAAGCTTGATGATTTCTGCCTGTATGCCTTTGCTGGCAAAATAGCGTTCTGCTGTCTTAACGTATTTAGTCGCCACTCGAACGCGACCAGTAATTTCAGGAGCTTCTTTGCGTGCTGCGGTCATTAATTTACAGCAGGCAATATTTAAGTCTAGTGGTTCATATAAATTATCTGAATCATGTTCGATTAAGACGTCTTTACCGGCAATGCCTAAATCAGCAGCACCATATTCTACAAAAGTAGGCACGTCAGTAGCGCGAATAATGACTAACTGCACGTCAGGGTGATTGGTTCTCAAAATGAGTTTACGGCTCGTTTTTGGGTCGTCTATGGGAATGATGTTTGCTTCTGCCAGTAAAGGTAGTGCTTCATCGTATATTCTGCCCTTGGAAACAGCAATAGTTAACATAAATAAAGTCCCGTTTATTTTGGAATGCGACGAATAATTGCGCCTAATTGTGAAAGTTTTTCTTCGATATGGTCATAACCTCTATCAATATGATAGATGCGGTCAACGAGTGTTTCGCCCTCACCGACTAAGCCAGCGAGAACTAAGCTAGCAGACGCACGTAAGTCTGTTGCCATCACGGGGGCAGCAGTCAGTTTTTCTACGCCTGTGCAAATAGCAGTGTTGGATTCTAGTTTTATATTTGCGCCCATACGCTGCATTTCTTGGACATGCATAAAACGATTCTCAAAAACTGTTTCGGTGATGGTGCTGACACCTTCTGCTATACAGTTCATAGCTGTGAATTGCGCTTGCATATCAGTTGGAAATGCAGGGAAGGGTGCGGTGCGAATAGAGACTGCTTTAGGGCGTTTGCCATGCATGTCTAGTTTAATCCAGTCTTCTCCAGTAGTGATTTCAGCACCCGCTTCTTCTAGTTTTGCCAAAACAGCATCTAATAAGATAGGCTGGATTTTTTTCAGCTTTATTTTGCCACAGGTTATTGCGGCAGCAACTAAATAAGTGCCAGCTTCGATACGATCAGGTAGTACACTGTAATGTAAGTCTTTTATGCCAAGGTGTTCAACGCCTTCAATGGTCAGTACGTCAGTGCCGATACCGCTGATTTTTGCGCCCATTTTATTAAGGAAGTGTGCGAGGTCGTTAACTTCTGGTTCGCGTGCTGCATTTTCTATAATAGTTGTACCTTCTGCCAGTGTTGCCGCCATTAGCAGGTTTTCTGTGCCAGTCACGGTGACCTGCTCTAAAATTAAGCGACAACCTTGCAAACGTGTCGCTTTAGCATGAATGTAGCCATTTTCTACCTTGATTTCAGCCCCCATTTTTTCTAAACCAGCGAGATGAATATCTACGGGGCGAGCACCAATAGCACACCCCCCAGGAAGAGAAACATCGGCTTGACCGAAGCGCGCTAATAAAGGTCCAAGCACTAAAATAGATGAACGCATGGTGCGTACGAGTTCGTAAGGCGCTTCTAGTTTAGTAATCGTGCTGCTATTGACTTCAATATTGAGTTTTTCATCAACGGATAATTGTACGCCCATGCAACCTAGTAGTTCCATGGTGGTAGTGATGTCATGTAAATGAGGGATATTACCAATGGTGACGGGTGTGTCGCTGAGTAATGTGGCAGCTAAAATGGGTAATGCTGCATTTTTTGCTCCTGAAACGGTTAGCTCGCCGGTCAGTTTTTTGCCGCCAGTAATGAGTAATTTATCCATACTATTTAATTATGCTTTAGTTGTAAATAAGTCGGTTTCTGAGATGTAACTCAGTTTTGCTAGGGCTGTTAGCTGTGCTGGGATATTGTCAAAGTACAGTTTTTTTTGATGTGCTTGGGCAAATTTTATCCATTCTATAAGTAAAGCAAGACCAGCGCTATCAATTTCACCAACCTGTTGTAAGTTGATAGTGATGCTAGAAGGGGATTGTTTAAGGTCTAGGGTTCTTAACACAGTCTTATTAATAGTGCTAAAAATTAGATCTCCTTTAAGCAAGTAACACTCCGGCTTCGGGCGGGTGATTTGTATGTTTTGCATGATTTTATTCAGACTTATCTGATGAGTTAAATAGGAATTGGCTGATAAGTCGTTCCAGTACTAATGCTGATTGAGTTAGGTCAATGGTGTCGCCATTTTTTAAAAATTCATCAAGTCCACCGGCTGTTAAGCCTATATATTTGTCACCTAATAAACCCGAGGTCAGTATGCTTGCTGAGGTATCAGTTGGTAAGGTGTTATAGCGCGAGTCTATGCGCATAGTGACCAAGGCATCATAATTTTGAGCATCGAAATTAATCTCAGTGACACGGCCGATAGGCACACCTGCCATAGAGACGAGTGCTTTTGTCTTTAGACCGCCAACATCATCAAAATGTGCTTTTACGGCATAGCTGCCATGGTCTTTTAGTGCGCTAAAGTTACTGACTTGTAAGGCAAGAAAAAATAAAGCAGCAATAGCGATACTGACAAAAAATCCGACTAAAATCTCTAGGGATCTGTACTGCATGATTAGTTAGCTCCAAACATAAGGGCGGTTAATAAAAAGTCAAATAGAAGGATAGCAAATGCAGAGTTAACGACAGTGCGTGTCGTTGCACGACTAATGCCTGCTGATGTAGGCAGGGCATCGTAGCCTTCAAATAAAGCAATCCAAGACACTAGCCAAGCAAAAATAATACTTTTTATGATGCCGTTGATAATATCATCATAAAAGTCGATGGAGCTTTGCATTTGTGACCAGTAAGCGCCAGCATCGACGTTTAATAATTCTACGCCCGCTAAATGTCCGCCTATAACACCAATAGCGCTAAATAAAGCGGCTAGCAATGGCAAGGAAATAAATCCGGCAAAAAAGCGTGGGGCAATAATGTATTTAAGCGGATCAACAGCCATCATTTCCATGCCTGAAAGTTGTTCGGTTGCTTTCATTAATCCAACTTCAGCGGTTAAAGCAGAGCCTGCTCGACCGGCAAAGAGTAAGGCACTGACCACGGGGCCTAGCTCTCTAACTAAAGAGGCTGCGACCATAATACCTAATGACGAATCAGCACCAAAGGTAGATAAAGTATATACGCCTTGTAGTCCAAGCACCATGCCGACAAAAAGACCGGCGATGCAAATTAACCAGAACGTTAGTACGCCAACACTATAGAGTTGCTTCATTAGTAAGTTAGGGCGTTTTAATACATAGCCTAAACCACTTAAAATGGATATAAAAAATAGGCTGCCACGGCCTAGTTTAGCTAGTGATTTTAAGGTGGATTGACCTAGTACTTGGAATATATTCATTGCTTTTTATTAGCGAGTAGGTCACTGGTGAAGTCATGTGCAGGGTAATGAAAAGGCACTGGGCCATCAGCTTTGGCTTGCATAAATTGCTGAACCCATGCGGATTCTGACGTATTAAGTGCTTCGGGTGTGCCTTGACCGGCAATCTTTCCTGCGGATAAGAGGTAAATATAATCAGCAATGGCGGCAGTTTCTTGTACGTCGTGAGAGACAATAATGCTGGTTAAGCCTAGTGTTTGATTGAGCGTTTGAATAAGTTTTACTAAAACACCTAATGAAATTGGATCTTGCCCAGTAAAGGGCTCGTCATACATGATCATATTGGGGTCGAGCGCTAAAGCTCTCGCCATCGCGACACGCCTTGCCATGCCGCCGGATAACTCACTGGGCATTAAGTCGCGTGCTCCACGTAAGCCAACGGCATTTAATTTCATGAGTACCACGGTGCGAATCATAGATTCAGGTAAGTGAGTATGTTCACGAATAGGAAAGGCAATATTATCGTATACAGACATATCGGTAAGTAATGCGCCACTTTGGAAGAGCATACCCATTTTTTTGCGCAAGGTGAAGAGTTTGCTGCGCGAAAGAGTGGTGACGTTTTGTTGGTCGACAAAGATACTGCCACTATCGGGTTTTATTTGTCCGCTGATTAGTTTTAGTAAGGTGGTTTTTCCTGTGCCACTGGGCCCCATAATGGCGGTGATTTTATGCGGCATAATATCGAGTGAGATATTATCAAAAATTTTTCTGTTGCCACGCGAGAAAGTTAAGTTACGTATGGAAATCATAAGAAAATTTTTTATCTGTTGCGCAAAAAAGTAAGTATTATAATTGAAAGCCTGAGTTTACAGGCGTTTTTTCAGAGCCAAGGTAGCTTTATCAAAATCTGCACACTATAATTTAAACCTCTGTACACGACAAAAAATCTAAAAAGGTGGCATAGTTCGTTGAAATGTAATCAAATATCCTATTTTTGTTTTGGCAAAACATGAATAGCGGACAATTACAAATCAACGAACTAACGACTATATTAAACGAGCATTTCCATTGGAACAAGGCAAGAATGAATTGTTTTGTGGGAATGCTAATCGCATTAATGACTGTAGGTACGGTGAATCTGACTCAGCTTGCTTTATTTTTTCCCAGTCGGGCATTAATTGCGTCGCGCTATAGGCGGATACAACGATTTTTTAGTCACCATTGGCTAGATTACAATGAAGTGGCCAGCTTTGTCATGAAACTTTTTGGCTTTACAGAAAATGACTTCTATCTCTCACTGGATCGAACCAACTGGAAGTGGGGGAAAATCAATATCAATTTATTGGTTCTTGCTGTTGTTTACAAAGGAGCGGCTATTCCTGTGTATTGGTTGCCCTTGAATAAACGAGGCAATTCTAACTGGCGAGAACGTATCGCGTTAATGAAACGATTTATCGGTCAGTTTGGGCAAAACCATATAAAAGGATTGTTGGCTGACCGTGAATTTATTGGCGACAAATGGATAGGGTGGCTGATTCAGGAAGAAATTCCTTTCACTATTCGGATTCGTAACAATAGCTATACATTTAATAGCCGGGGGGAGAAAATCCGAGTCGATCGCTTGTTTCAATCGCTGAAAGTGGGTGAAACACTCACTTTAACTGATTCAAGATTATTAGGTGTATGCCCCGTATATCTTAGCGGTCTTCGTTTGAGTGATGGTCAGTTATTGATAGTGGCTACCTCAAGCTTCCACCAGAATGCAATTGAAGTGTATGGTTTACGCTGGGAAATTGAAACTTTATTTGGGTGTTTAAAAGGGCGAGGGTTTAATCTTGAAGAGACACGCGTTGTGGGTTATCTTCGTATCAAGAAATTATTGGTTTTACCTGTGATTGCGTTTTGTTGGTCTCATAAAGTCGGTGAGTGGAAAAATAATTCTGTATTACCCATCAAAACAAAAACACACCAACGACCCGCACAAAGTATCTTTAGGTATGGTTTAGATTGTATTCGTTCCGAATTATTTAATACGTTTTCTCAGTCCAAGAAATTGAGGAAGAAGTTGATTTCTTTACTGCGCCCTAGCTCGGAGAACAAGGGCTTTTATAGTGAACAGAGTACTTGATAATTTTTTGTCGTGTACAGAGAATTTAAACTTAAATCTTGTCTGTTGGATAAATTTATTTAATGGATAGACCCATTATTTCGAGAGCCTTTAGTTTTGTAGTGTGTGAATGATGTTACGTCTATTAGACTGCAGCATTCAAGGTTAGCTTTATTTATGCACATAGGTAGCTGCTCACTGTTTCATAAAAATATCACCAACCCTAAGTTGGGAATCTGTTTGTTGCTATTAGTTGTTACTAAAAGTATACAGGAATGACGAGGTATTTTGGTGTTTTCTAAAAAAGGGGGGCTGAATGATTGCCTCAGGTAGGTGTGCGCGTGTCTGCCATTATTACAAGTGTCATTGAAACCTGCGGGATACGTGCTTGCCTGCTTTGGTGGATAGCATTGTAAATAAGCAGCTTGGTTCTTAGTATCGCCATGGTCTTTATCTGCTGAAGTAATAACGTGGAGTGAGGCGTTTTTTGTCGCATTATAAATTTAAATTTGCTGTTTTATAAGTAGGTGTACGGTTATGGTCGATCTTTTATGGCACAATAAGCAATTTTTACACCAAAATAATTATGTTAATTGATTTTATTGTTTTAGCCATAGGTTTAGTTGCTTTGGTTTTTGCAGCAAATTGGTTTGTTGATGGGACTTCGTCGATTGCGCGTAATTTCGGCGTTTCACCCTTATTGGTTGGTTTAACCATTGTTGGCCTGGGGACTTCGGCGCCTGAGGTTTTAGTGGCACTCTTGGCTTCTGTTCAGGGTAATCCAGGCTTAGCGATTGGTAATGCTATTGGTTCTAATATTGCAAACATTGGCTTAATATTAGGATGTACAGCATTAATATCTCCGTTGGCTTTTCATTCAGGTTTATTAAAACGCGAACTGCCTGCTTTAATGCTTATTAGTATTTTGTGTTATGTATTGGCTTTAGATGGCTTAAGTTTTGTTGACGGCATAATAATGTTGGTTGCGTTGGCTTTATTTCTATTTTGGTTGGTTAGTAGCGCTTTAGCTGGCCGAGAGAAAGATGTTTTAGCTCAGGAAATGGAAGCTGAAATTCCTGAGTCAATGCCTAATCGCAAGGCTTGGATATATTTCGCAGTAGGGTTGATTGGGTTATTGCTTAGCTCAAAAGTGTTAGTTTGGGCCGCGGTAAATATTGCTCAAACGATGGGGGTGAGTGATTTGGTGATTGGTTTGACTATTGTTGCTCTTGGTACGAGTTTGCCTGAACTAGCGGCATCTATTAGTAGTGTATTAAAAGGTGAAGATGATTTAGCAGTTGGTAATGTCATTGGCTCTAATGTTTATAATCTATTAGCTGTGTATTCTTTGCCGGCTTTGATAGCCCCAGGTCCTGTGGATGCAACGGTTATTAGCCGTGATTTTCCTGTTTTGTTGGGCATGACAGGCGTGTTATTTATTTTAGGACTAGGGTTTTCTAAGGCGGGTAATATTAACCGCTGGGAAGGTTCGGCACTATTGTCAGCTTATTTGTTTTATCAGTGGACTATTTTTCAAAGCACTGCTTTATAAGGTAAGTAGATATGGATGATAAGCAGTTGATGGCCACGGCCTGCGAAGTTATTAATATAGAAGCGCAGGCAGTTAATGCGCTAAGCGCAAAAATTGATGAAAATTTTATTCAAGCTTGTCATTTAATTGCGGCTTGTCGAGGTAGGGTTGTTGTCACAGGGATGGGCAAGTCGGGGCATATTGCAGGAAAGATTGCGGCAACTTTGGCGAGCACAGGAACACCGGCTTTTTTTGTGCATCCTGGTGAGGCGAGTCATGGTGATTTAGGTATGATTACTCGGCAAGATGTCGTATTGGTCTTGTCTAATTCAGGTGAAACGACTGAGATTGTGACCTTATTACCCTTGATTAAACGCCTTGCTGTGCCGATGATAGCTATGACTGGGAGATCAGACTCTACTTTAGCTAAATTTTCTTCTGCGCATATTAGTAATGCGGTAGAAAAAGAAGCCTGCTCTTTAGGTCTAGCTCCTACTGCGAGCACAACGGCTGCACTTGTTATGGGTGATGCGCTTGCGGTAAGTTTGATGACCTTGCAGGGATTCACACGCGATGAATTTGCTCTATCTCACCCTGGCGGGAGTTTAGGGAGGCGTTTGTTGGTTTTAGTTAGCGATATTATGCATGCGGGGGATCAATTGCCTATTGTTTTAGGTGGTGTGGGGGTTATGGATGCATTAGTAGAGATGACGGCTAAAAAGTTAGGTATGACGGCTGTTATAGATGCGCAGGGTTATTTGTTGGGTATTTTTACGGATGGTGATTTACGTCGTTTATTGGCAAAATCGCTCGATATTAATACCGCGCAGGTGGCTGATGTAATGACCGAAAACTGCCAGGTAGTACGGCCAGATATTTTGGCGGCTGAGGCAATGCAGATAATGGAAGAAAAGAAAATTAATGCTTTAATCGTTGTGAATAACGAAAATAAAGTTGTAGGTGCGCTTAATATGCACGATTTAATTTATGCAGGAATCGTTTGATATGCAAGATAGAACGGAAAAAGCAAAAAAAATCAAAGTATTGATTTTGGATGTTGATGGCGTGTTAACGGATGGTAAACTTTATTTTGATCAGCAAGGTAAAGAGTATAAATCTTTTAATGTGCGTGATGGTTTGGGTATTAAGTTATTGCAAAAATCAGGTATTAAGGTGGCAATAATTTCTGGCCGAGGCTCTAAGCCTGTTGCTTTACGTATGGAGATGCTAGGTATTGATTTGGTTTATCTCGAGCAATTAGATAAGGGGGTTGCACTGCAAGATATTTTGTTGCAAACAGGCTGCGCCCTTGAACAAGTGGCGTATGTGGGGGATGATTTAATTGATTTGCCAGTATTAACGCGGGTTGGTTTAGCTATTGCTGTGCAAGATGCTAATGAACAAATTTTGCCTTATGTAGATTGGCAGACGCGGCAAGTTGGTGGGCTGGGTGCGGTACGTGAAGTATGTGATTTTATCTTGCAAGCACAAGATAAGTTGATGGCACTGGTTGAGTCATATAAAACAAGTTGATGTTGTTGCAGCAATATAAAGGTGCTATTTTTTTGTTCTTGATTTTCTTGGTTTCGATGTGGGCGGCTAATCGTAGTGGTGATAACGAGACTCAAAAAATTTTAGCGAAAACTGTACATGGTGTAGATTATTTTGCGCTAAATTATAGTAAAACGCAGATGAGTGAATTAGGCGTTGCAAAAGAAAAATTAGATGCTGATTATGCTGCACATTACAGTGATAATGATGAAACGGCGTTGACTAAGCCAGTAATGACGTTATATCAAGGACTTTTACCTCCTTGGATTATTCGTGCGCAGACAGGTGTTATTGTTTCGGGTGGTGAGAAGATATTTCTACAAGGACAGGTAACGATTGATCGTACGGCAGCAGAGTCGGTGCGTGAAGTGAGTATTAAAACAACAAATTTACGTATAGAACCAAAACGGAATTATGCAGAAACAGATGATTGGGCTGAGCTAGTGAGTGAGGCTAATAGAATGTCGGGGGTAGGGATGAGGTTGATTTATCAGGATCCTTTATCCATTGAATTATTAGCAAGTGTTAAAGGTAAGCATGTATATGAATAAAGGAATATTGAAAATATTTTTTGCATTGATGATGACTTTTTGTATGCACGTGTATGCGCTAGAAAGCGATACTAAGCAGCCAGTTACTATTGAATCGGATTCGGGGTTTTATGATGATAGAAAAGGTTTGAGCACTTATACTGGTAAGGTTGTTATTGTTCAGGGAACTATGCGCTTAGATGCCGATAAGGTCGTTGTTTATTTACAGGATAGGGAAATTAAAAAAATGATTGCGACGGGAACGCCGGTAAAATTTCAACAAACCCCTGAAGCGGGTAAAGAAGATGTGCATGGTAACTCCCTGATTATCGAATATTATCCAGAAACTGAATTATTGATAATGATGCAAAAAGCAGTGATTTGGCAGGGTGGAAATAGTACGGCTAGTGAAAGAATAGAATATGATCGTGCTAGTGAGGTAGTTAAGGCCGGGCAAGTGGGCTCATCAAGTAAGCGTGTGCATGTGATTTTACAGCCTAAAAGTGACTCTAAATAAGTAATTATGGCGATTTTGTCAGCAAAACATATTGGCAAGACTTATGGCAAGCGTACTGTGGTTCATGATGTGTCTTTGCATGTAGGTAGCCATGAGATTGTTGGTTTATTAGGGCCAAATGGTGCGGGGAAAACCACGAGCTTTTATATGGTGGTTGGCTTGGTGCGTGCAGATTCAGGGTATATTTTTTATAATGATATAGATATTACTCAATACCCGATGCATATACGCGCTAAGATGGGGATAGGATATTTGCCGCAGGAGGCTTCTGTCTTTCGTAAGTTAAGTGTTGAGGATAACCTGCGTGCCGTACTGGAATTAAGAAAAGAACTGAGCAAGGAAAAAATAGAACTCATTATTGATGAATTATTAGCAGAATTTAGTATTACCCACATTCGCCATAATATAGGGATGAGTTTGTCCGGTGGTGAGCGCCGAAGAGTTGAAATTGCCAGAGCATTAGCAACAGATCCTGAGTTTATTTTGTTGGATGAGCCTTTTGCTGGCGTTGACCCTATTTCAGTTATTGAAATTCAGAAAATCATTGCCCATTTAAAAGATAGAAATATTGGTGTTTTAATTACCGAGCATAATGTGCGTGAGACACTAGGCATTTGTGATCGGGCTTATATTTTAAATGCAGGGCAGGTAATTGCCGAAGGCTCTTCTGCTGACATTGTTGCCAATGAAGAGGTGCGACGTGTCTATTTGGGTGAGAATTTTAGTCTTTAAGGAATGATTTATGGTGTTTTCTTTGTTTGATAATAAGGTAAGCTAACGGAATGAAACAGTCTTTGCAGCTCCGTATGGGTCAGCAGTTGTCTATGACCCCCCAGTTACAGCAGGCGATCAAGTTGCTGCAGCTATCAACGCTCGATTTACAACAAGAAATCCAGCAAGCATTGGATTCCAATATGATGCTGGAGGTTATTGAAGATGATGCTTCGTCTTTAAATGAGCAAAAAGTCGTTGAAAATTCAGTAGACAGAACGGATCAGCTGAGTAGTGAAGGCTCGCAAACGGATGTGCCCGATGAGTTGCCTACCGATAGTTCTTGGGAAGATGTTTTTGAGCCAGTGCAAATGGGTACTGCAGCCGAGCCGGCTGGAGATATACCTGATTTTGAGGTGCAGCGCAGTAAGGCGGATAGCTTACAGGATCATTTATTATGGCAAATGGAGATGCTTCCCTTTACTGAAAGGGATAGAGCTATCGCTATGGCGATTATTGATTCAATTAGTGGCGATGGTTATTTAAACGCTACGCCAGATGATATTTATCAGGGTTTAGTTGAGCAGTTGGAGGATCTAGAAGCAGATGAGTTGTATGCTGTTTTGCATCGAGTGCAGCGGTTTGATCCTGCGGGAGTGGCAGCGGAAAATTTGCAGGATTGTTTGCGTTTACAGTTAGTTCAACTGCCAGATTCTACGCCTTTTAAAGTATTGGCTTTAGAATTGGTTGAGCGATTTTTGGATATACTGGCAGCACAAGACCAAGTTAAGTTAATGCGCAAGCTGGCTGTTTCGGAGGCTAAATTAGCAGAAATTATTGCTCTGGTACGCTCGCTAGATCCGCAGCCTGGACGATCTATTGAACAGAGTGAGTCTGAATATATTATACCTGATTTATTTGTGTTTAAGGTTGGCGGAGAATGGCGGGTTGAATTAAACCCGGATATTGCACCTAAATTACGTGTTAACCCCTTTTATTCGGGTATGATTAAGCGGGCAGATAACAGTAAAGATAATGTCAGTATGAAAGAGCACTTACAGGAAGCAAAGTGGTTTATTAAAAGTTTACATAGCCGAAATGATACTTTACTGCGTGTTGGGCGAAGTATTATTGCTAAGCAAATAGAGTTTCTTGAGCATGGGGCAATTGCCATGAAACCTATGGTGCTAAGGGATATTGCAGAAGAGCTAGAGTTACATGAGTCCACTATTTCTCGTGTCACCACGCAGAAGTATATGCATTTACCTAATGGTGTTATTGAGTTTAAGTATTTTTTTTCCAGTCATGTTTCGACATCTGCGGGAGGAGAATGCTCGGCCACGGCCATTAGAGCGTTTATCGAGGAGTTAGTTAGTACGGAGAATCCAGCAAAGCCATTAAGCGACAGTAAAATTGCGGATTTATTGAAAGAAAAGGGGATTAATGTTGCAAGGCGAACGATTGCTAAGTACCGCGAAGCAATATCTATTCCATCATCCAGTCAAAGAAAGCGACTTTTTTAAGAAAGTAGTATAATGACTGTTTTTTTGAGCACTATTAGGAGTTAAACATATGCAAGTTAGCATAACGGGTCATCATGTTGAAGTAACAGAAGCAATGAAGCAACACGTAGAAGAAAAAATTGGTAAATTGAAACGTCATTTTGATAATGTAACTGATGTGCATGTTATTTTGACAGTAGAAAAATTAGAACAAAAAGCAGAAGCGACAGTGCAAATTAGTGGTGCAACATTATTTGCTGATGATGTTCAAGACAATATGTATACAGCTATTGATAATATGGTTGATAAATTAGACCGTCAAATTATTAAACATAAAGAAAAAATTCAAGCACGCCGCGGTTAATTTGTGCTGTATGCGTGGCTTTAATATTAGTAAATAGCAAAGCCATGCATACAGAGTTGAGTTTAAATAAGAATATAGTAAGGTTATTTTTTTGCCTGAAGGGTAGTGTTCCCTATTGAGACTATGAAACTATTGATTTTAACTGGCTTGTCTGGCTCAGGGAAAAGTATTGCTTTAGATACGCTTGAGGATTGCGGGTTTTACTGTATAGATAATTTGCCGATTACGCTACTCGATGATTTTGTCACTAATGTGATGAAGCAAGATCCTAAAACATATAACAAAACCGCCATTGGGATTGATGCGCGGAACCACAGTGAAAGCTTATATGCTTTTGCAGAAAAGTTGGCTTTAATAAGAGCGCAAGGTATTTATTGTGATGTGATTTATATGCAGGCAGAAGCTGAAGTCTTACTTAAGCGTTATAGTGAAACAAGGCGACGGCACCCACTAACTGATTTAAATTTGCCTTTGAAAGAGGCGATTAAAATTGAGAAGGAAATGCTTAAGTCTGTTGCAAAATGCGCTGATTTAGTGGTTGATACGAGTCGTACGCATTATCATCAATTGAGAGAGCTGATCAGAGGGTATGTGCAAGAAGGTTCGCAGCAAAAAATTTCTATACAAATGCAATCCTTTGGTTTTAAACATGGTTTGCCTTTGGATGCTGATTTTGTCTTTGATGCGCGCTGCTTACCTAACCCGTATTGGAATCCAAAGCTTCGAGGGTTCACTGGTAAAGATCAGCCGGTAATAGATTTCTTAAATTCAGAATCAATAGTTACAGAGTTTTTTCAAGATATTTCAGGTCTTTTAGAGCGCTGGATTCCACGCTTTGAAAAGGAAAATCGTAGTTATTTAACGGTTGCTGTCGGTTGTACCGGTGGGCAGCATCGCTCGGTATTTTTAGTGGATAGTCTTGCCCGATACTTTCAGAGCAAGGGATCCAATGTCATTATCAGGCATCGAGAGTTATCGTAAGAAGATGTCCTAGCAGCTAGTCAGAAAACGAAAAGGATAGATATGCAAGTAAATAGACCGCAAGATCATTCTGATATACATTTAGAACAGATTATGAAGGACTTAGATGATGGTGCACTTTATGATGCGCGTAATCATTTGTTAAGTTTGTATCCGGCTGAAATTGCTTTATTACTTAGGTCATTACCTACAGAGTATAGGTATCGGTTATGGAGCATTGTTGCGCCCGAAGTTAAGGGGCAGATACTCGTGGCTCTTCAAGGAGAAGTGCGAACGGGTCTTATTGAGCATACTTCTGTTCAGGACTTAGTGGTTGCTGCAAATGAATTAACACCAAGAGATTTAGCTGATTTAGTGGGTGATTTTTCTGCTGAAGTTAGAGACAGAGTCTTAAGGAAAAAGAAAGATAGTCGTCTAGAAGCCGCGCTTGCCTATGATGGGCATACCGCAGGTGGCTTAATGACGCTGGATGTTTTGACAGTAAGAGCGGATGTTACCATAGATGCTGTATTGCGCTTATTGCGCGTGCAAAAGAAAATGACAGGAAATATGGATAGCTTGTTTGTTGTTGATCGAGGGAATCATTACCAAGGTATATTACCTGCAGCTACCATTTTGACTAGTGACCCACTTATGGTTGTGTCTAAAGTAATAGATACTTCTATTGCAGCAATTCCCTTGAATATGCCGGTCTCTGAAGTGGCTACTATTTTTGAACATAGGGATATTTTATCGGCTGCGGTAGTCGATGAAGAGGGTATCTTGGTAGGTCGAATTACTGTTGATGATGTAGTTGATGTTATTCGTGAGGAAGCAGATCATGCTATTTTGAGCTCGGCCGGATTAGATGAGGAGCATGATTTATTCTCCCCTGTGATTGTTAGTGCTAGGCGTCGAGCTGTCTGGTTGGGAGTAAATTTATTTACCGCATTTTTGGCATCATGGGTTATTGGTTTGTTTGAGGCGACAATTGATGAAATTGTTGCTTTAGCCGTGCTGATGCCGGTGGTTGCGAGTATGGGAGGGATCGCCGGTAGTCAAACCTTGACACTAGTCATTCGTGGCTTGGCATTGCATCAAATTAGTTCAGCAAACGCGATGTCCTTTTTGTTTAAGGAGTTAGCTGTTGGTGCATTAAATGGTATTGTTTGGTCTACAGTTGTTGCTTTGATTGCGGCGGCCTGGTTCTCGGATATGCCGTTAGGCATGATGCTAGGTGGGGCAATGATTATTAATTTAACTTGTGCAGCTTTTGCGGGGGTTATGATTCCTTTGTTCTTACAAAAAAGAGGCATAGACCCTGCATTAGCGGGTGGTGTGTTATTAACTACCGTTACTGATGTGATTGGTTTTATGTCCTTTTTAGGATTGGCGACAATTTTCTTGTTAGCTTAAACCTGTCTTTAAAAAACTATATTGAGGAAATAAAAATGAGTATAAAAAAATCACCTTTAGCAATTGCAGTAGGCACGACATTATTTTCAGGTTTGGCTGTAACAGCGGTGCAAGCAGAGGAGTTTGTTGGTGCTGAAAGTAATCCATTTACGTTGACTGAATTAGCAGATGGTTATATGCAGGTTGCAGAAGCTGGTAAGTCTAAGCAAGGCAATATGAAAATGAAAGCAGGTGCTTGTGGAGAAGGAAAATGTGGAGCCAGTATGACGCCTCCAGGTGCTTTGGAGAAAACAGCGGAAGGTAAATGTGCAGGTAATAAGCCAATGCCAGGGCAGAAAAAATCTGATGCAAAAGCGATGGAAGGAAAATGCGGCGAAGGAAAATGTGGAAGTAGTATGCAATAAGGTGTAAAGCTGTTCGCAACATTTATATTGCGAATTACCTGAGTATTGCTAGGATAATATCTGGCGATGTAATTTGAAGCTCATAAAGTGTGTTTGTGTGACGCATTTTATGGGCTTTTTTATTGTCTGTAATTTTTGTCGGTAATGCAGGCAGGGGTGGATGTTTTTATGTAATGGAGTATAAGGAAAGTATTATATTTTATATATTATAAATTACATTAATAGTTTTTTTTAAGCACTTGATAGTTATTGTTATTTTTTTTATAAAAAAATATAGGTATGAGTCGTAACACAGTGATATTTAAGAAATATTGAGGAAGGTAAGCTTTATTTTTAAACAGCCTTGACTAACGAATGCTAGAAAACTATAGTTATCCTCAGTGGTGAAAAGTGGTGAAAAGTAGTTTTTTTGGGAAAGCTGTGGTTATTTCAAGGGGGCAGGGTGTTTCGAGGTGTCACAGCAATTAATTTAGATGCAAAGGGTCGTTGTGCGATTCCCACTCGGTATCGAGATGAGTTGCAAGACTGCTGTGAGCGGCAGTTAGTTGTAACTGTTGCTGTAAATGAACGCTGTGTTGGTGAGCCTGGATGCTTATGGCTTTACCCTTTACCTGAATGGGATAAATTAGAACTAACAATTAGTAAATTACCTACTTTGGATAAAATGGCTGGAAAATTGCGCCGTTTTGTTATTGGGTATGCAACAGAGGCTGAAATGGATGCTCAAGGCCGGATTTTATTGCCAGAAAAGTTAAGGAAATTTGCAAGAATGGAAAAAAAACTGATTTTAGTCGGTCAGTTGAATAAGTTTGAAATATGGAATGAAGTATCTTGGAATGCCAAAGAAGATGAGTGGATGAGTGGCGACCAAGATGATGATTTGAGTGAAGTAAGTAATTTATCTTTTTAATTGAGAAAATCATGCATTTACCGGTGTTATATAGTGAAGCTTTGCGTGAACTAACAATTAAACCTAGTGGGATTTATATCGATTGTACTTTTGGCCGAGGTGGGCATAGTAAAGGCCTACTACAGCAATTAGGTCCCGAGGGGAAGTTGCTGGCATTAGATAGAGACTTGGATGCAATCAATTCTGATACTGCGCAGGAGTTATTTAAAGATCCGCGTTTTGAGTTAGAGCACTGTTGTTTTTCACGGTTACAAAATGTTGTAGAGAAACGTGGGTGGATGGGTAAGGTTGACGGAATTCTTATGGATTTTGGAGTTTCTTCACCGCAGTTAGATAATGCTGAACGTGGCTTTAGCTTTATGCAGGATGGTCCTTTAGATATGCGCATGGACTGTAGTTCTGGGTTGTCGGCGGCTGAATGGTTGGCGAGTGTTTCGGAGCAAGATTTGGTGCGTGTGCTTTATGACTATGGTGAAGAGCGTTTTGCTAGGCGAATTGCTGCTGCTATCGTAGCTCAGAGGCTAGAGGCACCACTGGTAACAACTAAGCAGTTTGTTGACTTGTTGGTTGCAGTAATCCCGTTTAGAGAAAAGCATAAGCATCCAGCTACACGTAGCTTTCAAGCGGTAAGAATAGCGGTAAATCATGAGCTTGACGAAATAAGTGCTGTATTAGGACAGGCCGTCAATGTTTTAGCGAGTGGTGGAAGGCTCGTTGTAATATCTTTTCATTCGTTAGAAGACAGGATTGTTAAGCGTTTTATTCGCGACGAGTCGCGCGGGAAATATAACCCAGTTAAGCTACCTATGCAGGCTGATGAGTTGGCAGCGATAAGGCTAATAAAATGTGGCAAAGCTATTAAGGCAGAGGCAGAAGAGTTGGCGCGGAATACTAGGGCGCGCAGTGCTATTATGCGTGTTGCAGAGCGTAAATAATACTGATTATGGAGCGCCTGTGTGTTGTAATCTTGTTAATAATACTGCTCAGCTCAGGCTTGGCAGTTATTTATGCTAAGTATAATTCTCGGCTCGTTTTTATTGAAATACAAAAAGCTGAGCAAGAGCTGGATCGATTAGAGGTATTATGGGGACGATTAACACTCGAAGAACGGATGTTGGCAGAGCATAATCGAGTTGAGAAAATTGCTAGAAAAACAATGGGTTTAGTGGAGCTAGAGCGAAAATCTATCGTTTATATAAAGCTTTAGTTATGTTAGCTCTTAAAAAGAAAAAGAATATTAGTAAAATAGTCGAATTTTCTGGCAGAAGAAAACTGGTACTTGTTTTTATGTTTCTTGGTGTGTGTGTGCTTATTCTGAAAGCAATACAATTACAAGTGATGGAGACGCAGTTTCTGCAGAAGGAAGGGCGAAGTCGACAGGTTAGTACGGTCAAAATTGCGGCTTATAGAGGGCAAATTCAGGATCGTAATGGTAAAAGTCTTGCTGTTAGCGCCCCAGTGGCTTCAATTTGGGTGAACCCTCAATATTGCCGTGAGGCTGAGGCTGAAAGCGAAGACCCCAAATCGATTTGTAGTAATTTAACTGATATCCGGTTTAAGCAAGCGGCGAAACTCTTGGGGATGTCATTACGTAAATTATTGAAGGCTTTTGATGCGTCAACAAATAAGCAATTTGTCTATTTAAAAAGGCATATTGAGCCTAGCGTAGCGGCAGAGATTAAGACTTTGGGTTTACCAGGGGTAGGTTTTATTCGAGAGTTTAAACGCTTTTATCCTGCTGGAGAGGTCGCAGCTCATCTGGTAGGCTTCACTAATATAGATGATAAAGGCCAAGAGGGTTTAGAGTTAATGTATAACTCTAGTTTAAAAGGTGTTGCTGGCAGTAAGCGAGTTATACGTGATGGTAAGCGGCGTATTATTGAAGGGCAAAATTTGGAAGGTATTAAAGAGCCTGTTAATGGACAAGATTTACAGTTAAGTATTGATGAACGCTTGCAATATTTAGCCTATAAAGAATTAAAGGCTGGTGTCGTAAGGCATAGGGCAAAGTCAGCTTCTTTGGTGATGCTAGAGGCTGAAACGGGGAATGTTTTAGCGGTTGTTAATCAGCCGTCTTTTAATCCTAATATGCGTAAAAATTTAAAGGTGTCGCGTTATAGAAATAGAGCAATAACTGATGTTTTTGAGCCGGGTTCAACGATGAAACCTTTGGTGGTGGCAGCAGCATTAGAGGGCGGGTTTATTAAACCGAATCAATTATTTGATACGCGAGATTTTAAAATTAAGGGGAGGTGGGTTAGAGACGGCCATAAACATGGCACTATGGATTTGACTGCGGTGTTAAAAAAATCAAGTAATGTTGCGGCTAGTAAAATTGCTTTATCTATGCCACCTAGTTATTTCTGGCGCTTCTATCATGACCTTGGCTTTGGTGTCTCGCCTAGAGTTAATTTTCCTGGCGAAGCGAGTGGTGCCTTACCAGAGTATTCTGGGTGGAGTGATTTTGAGCAGGCTACTTTGTCATTTGGTTACAGAGTTTCTATGTCTACCCTGCAGTTAGCGCGAGCGTATACTGCGTTAGCAGATGATGGGGTGTTGCATTCTGTGAGTTTGCTTAAGCGTGAAAAGGATGAATACGCTACGCAGGTTTTATCACCTGAAACGGCAATAAAAGTCAGAACAATGATTGAGCAAGTTGTCCAGAAAGGCGGTACAGCTACTAAGGCAAAAGTAGATGGATACCGTGTAGCCGGTAAAACGGGAACGGTAAAGAAAGTGAGTCGTCAGGGGGGGTATGGTAATGATTATTTGTCGGTGTTTGTTGGTATGGCGCCAGCGAGTGACCCTAAATTGGTCATTGCTGTCATGGTTGATTCACCTCAAGGTGCTTATTATGGTGGCTTAGTAGCAGCACCTATTTTTGCCAAAGTAATGGGTGGCGCGCTAAGAGTTTTAGGTATTGCTCCTGATGAAGAGCAAACCATGTCGGTATTATTAAGCAAGTAGTGGTATGCAGTTAGCAGAGTTATTAGCAGGCGTTGCGGATGTGCAGCAGGACGTAGAGGTCACGCATCTTGCTTTGGATAGCCGTGAGGTCAGCGTAGGCGGTGTTTTTTTTGCTTTAGCTGGGACTCAGCTGCACGGGATGCAATTTGCGCATCAAGTTCAGCAGCAGGGCGCGGTTGCTATTATTTATGATCCGGCAAATGACGGGGAATTATTGGCTAAGCCTGTCATTGGTTTAAGTTTAGTTGCTGTTGAGCAGTTAGCCGATAAATTGGGTGATTTGGCGGCTAGATATTATGGCTGGCCTACTAGGCAGTTGCATGTTGTAGGTATTACAGGGACGAATGGTAAAACCTCCTGTAGTCAGTTTTTAGCACAAGTACTTGATAACTGCGGTGTTATTGGCACACTCGGCTGGGGTATTTATCCAAATTTACAAAGAACCTGTAACACTACGCCCGATGCGTTAATGTTGCAAAAAATATACGCTGAGTTTGTCGAGCAAAATATAAAGCATGTTGCGATGGAGGTCTCATCACATGGCTTAGAGCAGGGCCGCGTTAATGCTATTTACTTTAGCGGCGCAGTGTTTAATAACTTGAGCCGTGATCATTTAGATTATCACGGCAGTTTGGAAGCTTATTTCCAAGCTAAATTACGTTTGGTTCAATGGCCTGATTTGCAGTATGCCGTGGTCAATTTGGATGATACTTATGCGGAGCGTGTTTTAGCGGCTATTTCAGAGCAAGTGCCGGTATTTACTTACAGCATGCAAGATAAAGTGCATAACAAAGATACGAGCATTCAAGTAAGAAATATTCAATATTCGTTACTAGGTATTGAATGTGATGTATTTTGGCAGGCTGAGCAGCATAAACTTAAGATTGCTTTATTAGGCGATTTTAATTTGCAAAATTGCTTGTCAGTACTGGCTGTTTTGTTGGCAATGGGTAAACCATTAGGCGAGTGTTTGCAGTCTATGCAGACCATTAAACCAATTATTGGGCGTATGGAATGTTTTACTGCGGATACTGGTAAGCCTATGGTAGTTGTTGATTATGCACATACACCAGATGCATTAGAAAAAGTATTAATGACTTTAAGACGGCATTGTGTCGCTCAGCTGACCGTGGTTTTTGGTTGTGGTGGTGATCGAGATAAGGGTAAGCGTGCACAAATGGGGCGTATTGCTGAAACCCTTGCTGATCGAGTAATTATTACTGATGATAACCCGCGATTTGAAGAGGGACAAACAATTATTGATGAGATTATTGCAGATATTTCAATGGAAAAAGTTTGTGTAATTAATGATAGAAAAAGCGCTATACAGCACAGTATTTTAATGAGTTCAGATAGGGATATAGTTTTAATCGCTGGCAAAGGCCATGAAAATTACCAAGAGATAAAAGGTGTGCAACTGCCATTTAGTGACCGTGAAATTACTCAGGAATTATTGGCTTTATGATTTTAATGACTTTGCAAGAAATTGCGGAAGCTGTACAAGGGAAGTTAGTTGGCACTGATGCAACGGTTTCAGGTGTTTGTATTGATACGCGTATTTTGGCTGAGGGTGATTTGTATATTGCCATTAAAGGTGAGCAGTTTGATGGCCATGACTTTATTGCTCAAGCAGAAAAGAAGGGTGCATTAGCATTATTAGTTGCCAAGCAAGTGACTAGCGATAAGCCACAAATTATCGTAAAGGATACGCGATTAGCTTTAGCTCAGCTAGCTGGAGCGGTTAGAGCTAAAGTGCAAGTAAAAGTATGCGGCATTACTGGAAGTAATGGTAAAACCACAGTAAAAGAGATGGTTGCCGCTGTTTTAGCGGTGAATTATCGGGTTTTATTTACCCAAGGTAATTTTAATAATGCTATAGGCGTACCCTTAACTTTATTACGGTTGCAAGCAGAAGATGAGTTTGCCGTGATAGAGATGGGTGCAAATCATGCAGGTGAAATTGCTTATACGAGTGCTTATGCGCAACCTGATGTTGTTGTTATTACTAATGTTGGGGCAGCACATATTGAGGGTTTTGGTAGCATTGAAGGAATAGCACTGGCAAAAGCGGAAATAATTGAGTCATTAACTGATCAAGGTATTGCGGTTTTAAATGCGGATGATACTTTTTTTACACAGTGGCTTGCGCTTGCTGGGCAACGTAAAGTGCTTTCGTTTGGCTTGAATGCAAATGCTGATGTGACGGCAGAAAATATTGTCACGGGCTTTGCTGGTGAGCAGTTTTGTACGCAGTTTGATTTGCTTAGTGAAGGTAAGCGAGTGCCGATACGTTTGGCGTTAGCGGGCGAGCATAATGTTAAAAATGCTTTGGCTGCAAGTAGCGCATGCTTGGCGCTAGGTATTGAAGTCAAACAGATTCAAGAAGGGTTAAAGCAAGTTAAGGCGGTAAAAGGTCGCTTACAGTTAAGTGTAACTGGACTTGGATATAGAGTGATTAATGATACTTATAATGCTAACCCTGATTCATTAACGGTTGCTTTGGCAGTGCTGAAAAACTGTGAAGGTGAGTTATGGCTTGCTTTGGGTGCATTTGGTGAACTGGGTGCGGGTGCTGAACAATTACATAGTGAAATGGGGCAGAAAATTAAACAGGCAGGTGTAATGCGCTTATTTGTGACGGGGGCACTGGCTAAAAGCACAGTAAAAGCTTTTGGTGTTGGTGCCGAGTTTTTTACGCAGCAAGAAGATTTGATTACGGCAGTACAGCAAGCAATTAACCCTAAGGTTGTGCTATTAGTGAAAGGGTCAAGGGTGCAAAGAATGGAAAATGTGGTTAACGCACTAGTTAATAAGGTGGAAAAATAAGCATGCTACTGTATTTATTTGAGTACTTAGCTCAGTTTGAGCCTAGTTTTAAGGTGTTTCAATACCTAACTTTACGCGGTATTTTGAGCGCGCTAACAGCCTTAATGATTTCTTTCTTAGTGGGGCCGAGCATGATTCGTCGCTTAAGTAATGAGAATATTGGTCAAAGCATTCGTCAAAGTGGGCCTGAAAGTCATTACCAGAAGGCAGGTACACCTACTATGGGAGGGACTTTGATTTTAGTGGGGATTGCTGTTAGTACTTTACTTTGGGGGAACTTAGAGAATAGTTATGTTTGGGTGGCGTTATTGGTCACAATGGCTTATGGCATAGTGGGTTTTATTGATGATTATAAAAAAGTTAAATTAGGGAACAGTGATGGCTTGTCAGCACGAGCTAAATATTTGTGGCAGTCGATCATCGCTTTAACTGCAGCCATATTTTTATATAAAAGTGCATTAGTGCCCGCGGAAACTCAATTTATCGTGCCTTTTTTTAAAGAAGTCGTCATTGATATGGGTTGGACTTATGTGCTTCTGACTTATTTTGTTATTGTTGGTACCAGTAATGCCGTGAATTTGACGGATGGCTTAGATGGCTTGGCCATTATGCCAACCGTTATGGTTGCTGGGGCATTAGCAATTTTTGCGTATTTAACTGGGCATGTCATGTTCGCTGAATATTTAGTTATTCCTTATATTCCTAAAGCGGGTGAGCTGGTTATTTTTTGTGCGGCATTAGTTGGTGCAGGTTTGGGCTTTTTATGGTTTAACGCTTATCCTGCAATGGTTTTTATGGGTGATGTTGGCGCTTTAGCCTTAGGTGCCGCTTTAGGTGTTGTTGCTGTTTTAGTGCGTCAAGAAATTGTTTTGATGATTATGGGCGGGGTGTTTGTTATGGAAACAGTTTCCGTCATTATGCAGGTTGCTTCATTTAAGTTGACGGGAAAACGAGTTTTTAGAATGGCACCTATACATCATCATTTTGAGTTAAAAGGCTGGCCAGAGCCACATATAATTGTCAGATTTTGGATTATTACCGTTATTTTAGTCTTAATTGGGTTATCTACCCTAAAATTGAGATAGCAGATGAATAATGATGTGCTGTTAAAAACATTAGATAAACAGTTCTCTCTCAATAAGGAAACGGCTAAAGTTTTGGTCGTTGGCTTAGGTAAGACGGGTCTATCAGTGGCGTATTATTTACGTCAGCTAGGTATCCAGTTTGCCATTGTTGATAGTCGGGATAAACCGCCTTTTAATGACAAGTTATTAGTAGATATGCCTGATATTCCAGTATTTACTGGTGGTTTTGATGCCGCAGTGTTTGCATTGGCTACGCATATTATTGTCAGTCCTGGGGTTTCTATGGATGAGCCTTTAATTAAATTAGCGCTAGCGCGAGGTGTTTATTCTTTAAGTGATATAGATTTGTTTGCTTGTGCAGTAGATAAGCCCGTTGTCGCCATTACAGGATCTAATGGCAAAAGCACGGTTACGACTATGCTAGGTGCGATGGCTAAAACTGCTGGGAAACGTACGGCAGTGGGTGGTAATTTAGGTACGCCAGCACTCGACTTGCTGGCTGATGAAGTAGAGATTTATGTGCTGGAGTTATCTAGTTTTCAGCTAGAGCGAACAAGTCAGTTAAATGCGGTGGCAGCCACGGTACTTAATATTTCAGCTGATCATTTGGATAGATATACGAGTATAGCGGCTTATGCAGAGCAAAAGCGTAAAGTCTACAGTGGTAGTGGTGTAATGCTTTTAAATGCTGATGATCCAGTAGTTATCGCGATGTATGAGGCAGGTAGAAAAGTATTAACTTTTGGCCTAGAGAAAGAGGCTGATTATACTGTTATTAATACTTCTGAAGGTAAATTTTTAGCCTTGTATGGCAGGCCTATATTGGCGGTCAATGAGTTATTGGTAGCAGGGTTACATAACCAGTCTAATGCTTTAGCGGCATTAGCATTGGGTGGTGTACTTGGGTTGTCGGAAGAGGCGATGTGTGAAGCTTTGCGCCATTATAAGGGCTTAAAGCATCGTATGCAGTTTGTCGCTAATATTGGTGGAGTGAGCTGGGTTAATGACTCTAAAGCGACTAATGTAGGCGCGTGTGTAGCGGCTTTGCAAGGCTTTAAAAATGCAGATGTTGTTCTAATTGCTGGTGGTGATGCAAAGGGCGCAGATATGAGTGAATTAGTACCTATATTAAAAGAAAACGTTAAGGCTTTGCTGCTAATCGGTAAAGATGGTGCCCTGATTAGACAAGTAGTGAATGATAGTGTTCCTGTGTATGACGTTGGCACATTGAAAAAAGCAGTTAAGAAAGCGGCGAAAATTTCCCAAGCAGGCGATACTGTACTGTTATCGCCTGCTTGTGCGAGTTTGGATCAATTTTCTAATTACCAAGAAAGAGGGATGGTTTTTATCTCTAAGGTAAAGGCTTTAGGTCAATGAATATTAGTATTAGCGAGCAATTAGCAAAACTAAATAAAAATGTTTATTTTGATAAAACATTAGTTTTTGCTTGTGTGACGCTGGTTGTTTTTGGTTACCTTATGGTGTCTTCCGCGTCTTTGCATTTAGGGGCGAAGCTAACGGGAAATTTATTGCATTACCCAGTTCGGCAATTGATACATATTATTGTGGGCTTAGTGGTCGGTTGTTGTATTTACTTGGTGCCTATGAGTTTCTGGGAAAGAACAGGACCGATCTTGTTTTTTATCGGCTTAGTTTTATTAGCCATAGTGCTGATTCCTGGTGCCGGTATAAAGGTGAATGGCAGTACGCGCTGGTTATCATTATTTGGAATAAGAGTGCAAGTTTCAGAAATTATGAAACTTATTGTGGTTATTTATATGGCAGGGTTTGTGACGCGACATCATGATTTTGTACGTGAATCAGTCTATGGCTTAATTCGACCGTTATTATTACTGTCTAGTGCTTGTGTTTTATTGTTATTCGAACCAGATATGGGTTCTGCTGTCGTGATTGTTACTATTGCTATGGGGATGATGTTTTTGAGTGGTGCGCGCTTACAGCAATTTGTTGTTTTAATTTTGGGTATTATTGGCGTAGGCGTTTTAGCTGTTGTTTCTTCGGATTATCGTTTGGCAAGGGTGACTAGCTTTTTGCACCCATGGGAAGACCCCTTTGGTAAAAGTTTTCAATTAGTGCAAGCTTTGATTTCTTTTGGTCGTGGTGAATGGACAGGGGTGGGATTGGGGAGTGGCGTACAAAAACTCTTTTATTTGCCCGAAGCACATACGGATTTTTTATTTTCAGTGATTGCTGAAGAAACAGGGCTGCTAGGTGTTGTTAGTGTGATTGTTTTATTTGCTCTGCTAGTATGGCGTGCCTTTGTCATTGCTGCAATGGCCGAGCAATTAAATGAAAAATTTTCCGCATTTATTGCTTATGGCTTAGGTATTTGGTTTGCTTTTCAATCTTTTGTCAATATGGGCGTTAATATGGGGGTGTTGCCTACTAAAGGCCTGACATTACCTTTTATGAGTTATGGTGGCGGCAGCATGATTGTTATGTGTGTTGCAATGGCACTGCTCTATAGAGTGAATAGCGACATGATTGCTTTACAGAAAAATAAGGCGTCTAGTCATGAGTAAGCGTATCGTTATTATGGCTGGTGGGACGGGTGGGCATGTCTTTCCTGCTCTCGCGGTGGCGCAGTATTTGGAGACTCAAGATTGGCAAGTGAGCTGGATTGGAACGCATAGAGGTATGGAACACCGTATTGTGCCGGCAAATAATATTGAAATTGATTGGCTAACGGTTAATGGGGTACGGGGTAAAGGTTTTTTAGCTCTATTTAAGATGCCATTAATGCTTATAAAATCTTGTTTGGAAGCGAGAAAGATTTTACAAATAAGAAAACCCGATGTCGTGTTAGGGATGGGTGGGTTTGTCGCTGGACCTGGTGGTTTAATGGCTAAATTGATGGGTATTCCTTTAGTGATTCATGAGCAAAATCGAGTTCCTGGTACGACGAATCGATTATTGTCGGGTATAGCCAATAAGGTATTGCAAGCTTTTCCTGATAGTTTTGCTACGGCAAAGTCGGCTATTTTTACCGGCAACCCCTTGCGCAAAGCATTAACTCAACAGCATAGTAAAAAGCAGTGTCATTCTGATGTATTGCATATTTTAGTTATCGGCGGTAGTTTGGGTGCGCAACGTTTAAATGAGGTGGTGCCTGAGGCTCTGGCATTGTTAAATAGGCCTGTAGAGGTCAGGCATCAAACTGGAACGGCAATGTATCAGGCAGTCGTGCAAGCGTATCAAGAAAAATTGCTAAAGGCACAAGTTACTGAATTTATTGATGATGTATTGGATGCCTATACATGGGCTGACTTGGTGGTTTGCCGTGCGGGAGCTATGACGGTAAGTGAGGTGGCCGCATTAGGCGTGCCTAGTATTTTAGTGCCTTACCCTTATGCGATAGATGACCATCAAACGGCTAACGCACAGTATTTAGCAGATTCAGGCGCAGGAATTTTGCTTGCGCAACAACAGTTAACAGGGGCATTTTTGGCAGAACAAATTATATATTGCTCAACACGGTTAGAAGCAATGGCAAAAGCAGCAAGGCAAAGCGCAAAGATGAATGCAACCGAGTTAGTTGCAGAGCAGTGCATAGAGGCAGGAGCATGAATAATTCAATTAATCAGGTTATTCAGGAGCGCTTAAAAAATATGCGCAAAGTCCACTTTGTCGGTGTCGGTGGGACGGGTATGAGTGGTATTGCTGAAGTTTTATCGAACCTGGGCTACGAAGTATCGGGTTCAGATATAAAAGAAAGCTCTGTGACTCAGCATTTAAGCGCGGCTGGGGTTACTGTGTTCATTGGGCATGATACGAAAAATGTTGCTGATGTCGATGTACTGGTGACTTCAACGGCTGTGGATAAGAAAAATGTAGAAGTAAAATATGCTTACGAAAACCGTATTCCGGTGATTCCGCGTGCTGAAATGCTCGCTGAATTGATGCGCTTTCGTTTTGGTATTGCGGTGGCAGGTACGCACGGTAAAACAACGACAACCAGTTTAGTAGCCAGTATTTTGGCAGAAGCTGATTTAGATCCTACTTTTGTGATCGGTGGTCGTTTAAATAGTGCGGGCACGAATGCTCAGTTAGGTGAAGGCCAGTATTTAGTGGCCGAAGCAGATGAAAGTGATGCCTCTTTTTTACATTTACAGCCGATAATCGGAGTGATTACGAATATTGATCAAGATCATATGGAAACTTATGAGGGTAGTTTTAAGCGATTAAAAGAGACTTTCATTGAGTTTTTATATCATATCCCTTTTTATGGCTTAGCCGTTCTGTGTATAGATGATGAAGGTGTGCGTGAAATTTTACCGCAGCTATCTAAGCCTGTGCGAACTTATGGCGTATGTGCAGATGCTGATGCTTATATCTTTGATGTTAAACAACAAGGAATGTGTACGACTTTTACTGTTAAGCGTTGGGATGAGCATAAAGATTTAACGGTTACTCTAAATATGCCAGGTTGGCATAATATGTTAAATGCTGTTGCTGCAATTACCGTAGCAACTGAATTAAATGTAAATGATAGTGCAATTATTGAAAGTTTAGGGTCTTTTAAAGGGGTCGGTCGTCGTTTTGAGTTAAAGGGTGAGGTAGCACTCGCGGAAGGGGCGGTTACTTTAGTTGATGATTATGGACATCACCCTAGAGAGGTGTCAGCAACTTTAGAAGCGTTAAGGCAAGCTTGGCCTGGCAGGCGTTCAGTGGTCGTGTTTCAGCCACACCGTTATTCTCGGACGAGAGATTTATTTGAAGATTTTGTTAATACCCTATCGAGTGCAGATGTGCTTATTTTATTAGAAGTATATGCAGCAGGTGAAGAGTCAATAACGGGTGCAGATGGTCGAGCACTAACTCGAGCTATTCGTATCAGGGGACAAGTTGATCCGGTATTTGTGGAAAAAATTGAAGATTTAGCGAGTATTTTGGTGGGTATTATTCAGCCTAATGATGTTTTACTGACTATGGGGGCAGGGAATGTTGGCCATATTGCTACTGAATTACCGCGACAACTGGCTGATCTGTTAGTACGATGATTCCGCTAAATCATTCATTTAAAGGGAGGTTATTGCAGCATGAGCCGTTAGCGAAATATACTAGCTGGCGTGTGGGGGGCGAAGCAGAACGGTTATATATACCAGTTGATAAGCATGATTTGCAATTGTTTTTAGCCAGTTTAGCTGATGATGAACCTGTGTTTTGGTTGGGCTTGGGAAGTAATGTGCTGATTCGTGATGGTGGTATCAAGGGTACCGTTATTAATACCAAGGGCAAGGTAAAGCAAATGCACTTGCTAGATGATGGGCGTGTTTATATTGAATGTGGCGTACCTTGTGCGCATGTAGCGCGCTTTTGTTCTGAACATGGTTTATCGGGTGCTGAATTTTTGGCAGGCATCCCTGGTACGATGGGGGGAGCACTGAAAATGAATGCGGGGGCTTTTGGCGCGGAAACGTGGAACTTGGTTGAAAGTGTTGAAATGATGTCTCAAGGGGGTACTATAAGTTCGCGCTGTGCTAATGAATTTGAGGTTAGTTATCGTGCGGTAAAAGGGGGGGCGGGGGCATGTTTTTTATCTACTATTTTAAAGTTAAGCGCTGATATTGATTTAGCTGGACAAGATAAGATAAAGAAATTATTGGCGCAGAGAGCTGCGACTCAGCCAACAAACCTGCCGACTTGCGGTTCTGTATTTAAAAATCCTGAACATGATTTTGCGGCACGATTGATAGAGTCGAGTGGTTTAAAATCGTATGCTATTGGCGGCGCAGTTGTTTCGGAAAAACATGCCAATTTTATTGTTAACACAGGAAAAGCAACAGCGTTAGATATAGAGCAGTTAATTAATCATGTGCAAAGCGAAGTTTTAAGAAAGCAAGGAATTGAGCTGCAGACAGAAGTTTGCATAATAGGAGAACCATTGGCATGAAGCCTGTCTTTACAAAAGATGCCAAAGATTTTGGTCGTGTTGCGGTATTGATAGGCGGTACCGCTGCAGAGAGAGAAATTTCTTTAAACAGTGGCAATGCAGTGTATCAGGCTTTATTAGATAATAAAGTAGATGCTTATGTTATTGATGTCAAAACCAATGTGTTAGAGGCTTTGGGTGATGCTTTATTTGATCGCGTATTCAATGTTATACACGGGCGTGGTGGTGAAGATGGTGTATTGCAAGCAGTACTAGATACTTTAGCTTTACCTTATACAGGTAGTGGTGTTTTGGCTTCTGCTTTAAGTATGGATAAGTTACGTACTAAGTTGTGTTGGCAGGGGGCGGGCTTACCGACACCACCATCGGTTTTATTGCAAAACGAGCATGATATAGAGCGCTGTATAGCTGAGTTAGGTTTTCCTGTTATTGTTAAGCCAGCTCAGGAAGGGTCTAGTTTAGGGATGAGTCGGGCGGAAACTAAGCAAGAACTGCTTGATGCCTGGCAGTTGGCTGATCAATATCAATGTGATGTTTATGCTGAAACTTGGGTTAAAGGTGAAGAATATACGGTTGCTGTTTTAAATGGCGAAGGATTACCTATTATACGCTTGGAAACACCTAATACTTTTTATGATTTTGATGCCAAGTATCGAGCTGATACAACACGGTACCATTGTCCGGCAGGGTTAAGCGATGCGCTTGAGGCTGAACTGGTTCGCTTGTCCTTGGAAGCTTGTGCTGTATTAGGGGTGACGGGCTGGGGTCGTGTGGATATATTTATTGATGAGCGGGGACAGGCTCAATTAATTGAAGTAAATACGGTTCCTGGTATGACTGATCATAGCTTGGTACCCATGGCTGCAAAAGCTGCTGGATTGAGTTTTGAACAGTTAGTGTGGCGTATTCTAGAAACGAGTTTTCAATGATCATTCAGCGAGCACAGATAAGAACCGCTGTGGGAGTATTAATAGTCGTAGTCAGCATACTAGCTTGGCCATTATTACAGGAGGTGATAAGAGAAACATGGCCGATAAGGCACGTCGGGGTTGAGGGGGAGTTTCAATACATTAGTAAAGAAGGCATACAAAGCAAGATAATGCCCTTGATCCGTGATGGCTATTTTGCCATTGACTTACAAGAAATACAGCAAGCGGTGATGAGCTTGCCATGGGCAGAAAAGGTCCAGGTACAACGAATATGGCCAGATGGTGTTAAGCTAAGGCTGTACGAGCAGAGACCTGTAGTACGTTGGCAAGAAGACAGTTTATTAAATATTCATGGAGAAGTTTTTAAACCATTAAATATAGATGAATTTAAGTTTTTACCAGTGCTATATGGGCCCGCCGAGCAGCGGCAACAATTGTTGGAAATTATGTATGGCTTGAGAGTTAATCTTATGGATCAAGGTTTGCGTTTAACAGAGTTTAGGGTGAGCAATAGGCAGTCATGGTTGTTGGCGATGGGAAATGGTATGACCGTACAGTTAGGTAGGTTTGAACCATTAAATAAATTAACATTGCTGCTTAAAGCTTTTGTTGTATTAGGGAATGAATTAGTGGATAAGATTGCTTATGTGGATATGCGCTACCCAAATGGTTATGCTGTACGGTGGCGAACAAATGAACAAATAAATTGGTAGTTACTGAGAGTTAAGATTTAAAGGGTAGGGGCAATCTGGCTCTTAAAAGTAGCATGAAAGGCAAAAGTAATGGCAAAAAAAACAGATCGTAATTTAATTGTAGGCTTGGATATCGGTACATCTAAAGTTGCAGCTATCGTTGGTGAAATAAATGATGGCGGCGAGGTGGAGGTGATTGGTATTGGCTCTACACCTTCGCGTGGATTAAAAAAAGGTGTAGTGATTAATCTAGAGTCGACAGTTAATTCTATTCAGCGGGCGGTAGAGGAAGCTGAATTAATGGCTGGCTGTGAGATTACGTCTGTTTATGCAGGAATTGCAGGAAGTCATATTAAAAGTTTAAATTCACACGGAATTGTAGCGATTAGAGATAAGGAGGTATCGCAATATGATATTAACCGTGTTATTGACTCGGCGCGTGCTGTTGCTATTCCTGCCGATCAAAAAATACTGCATATATTACCGCAAGAATTTATTATCGATATGCAAGAAGGAATTAAAGAGCCTATCGGTATGTCAGGTATACGGCTAGAAGCAAAAGTGCATATGGTAACTGGCAGTGTGAGCGCGGCACAGAATATTATTAAGTGCATACGGCGTTGCGAATTGGATGTTGATGATATTGTTTTAGAACAACTAGCTTCTTGCTCTTCGGTCTTAACTGAAGACGAAAAAGAGTTAGGTGTTTGCCTTATCGATATAGGGGGTGGCACAACAGATATTGCTATTTTTTCGCATGGTGCGATTAAGCATACGGCAGTGATTCCTATTGCCGGAGATCAGGTCACTAATGATGTGGCTGTCGCTTTACGTACGCCTACGCAGAATGCTGAAGAAATTAAGATGTTACATGCTTGTGCTTTAACGCAATTGGCAGATGTGAATGAAATGATTGATGTGCCAAGTATTGGTGACCGGCCATCACGTCAAATTTCAAAACAGAATTTAGCGGAAATTATCGAGCCGCGTTATGAAGAGCTAATGCTATTAGTGCAAGCAGAATTACGCCGTAGTGGTTATGAAAGTTTAATTGCCGCTGGTATTGTTTTGACGGGTGGTAGTTCTAAGGTAACAGGGCTTGTTGAGTTGGCTGAGGAGATTTTTCATATGCCAGTACGATTAGGTTTTCCACAGCATATCTCAGGCTTAACTGATGTTGTGCAAAATCCAATTTACTCAACAGGTGTTGGATTGTTGATATATGGGAGAGATCACTTTCTAAGTAACGAGCAGTTATTGGAGACGAACGAGGGGATCTTTTCAAGAATGAAAAGTTGGTTTCAAAATAATTTTTAAATAATGTTTATTGGGCAGGAATGAGGCAGGCGTCATGAAATATGAATTAATGGATTTAGGTTTGGAAAATGCAGTTATTAAGGTGATTGGTGTCGGTGGTGGTGGTGGTAATGCCGTTAATCACATGGTGAACAGCCACTTTGATGGGGTTGAATTTATTTGTGCAAATACAGATGCACAAGCATTGCGTCGCCTAGAAGTGGATAGTGTTATTCAGTTAGGTGCTGAATTAACGAGAGGTTTAGGGGCGGGGACAAACCCAGAAATCGGTAGAGAAGCAGCGGAAGAAAATAAAGATGTTATTCGCGATGTATTGGAAGGCGCGAATATGTTGTTTTTGACGGCAGGAATGGGAGGGGGTACGGGGACTGGTGCTATTCCCGTTATTGCGGAAGTTGCTAAAGAAATGAATATCTTAACCGTTGCTGTAGTGACTAAACCGTTCGATTTTGAAGGTAAGAAGAAAAAATCGGTGGCTGAGCTAGGTATCGTTGAACTAGAGAAATATGTTGATTCGTTAATTATTATTCCTAATCAAAAGTTATTGCCAGTTTTGGGTGCAAATGTTTCTATGATGAAAGCATTTTCTGCCGCTAATGATGTTTTGCTTGATGCAGTACAAGGAATTACTGAGCTTATTACCCATCCCGGTATGATTAATGTTGATTTTGCTGATGTTAAAACAGTCATGTCAGGCATGGGTGCGGCGATTATGGGAACAGGCATTGCTAGCGGGGAAAATAGAGCAAGAGTAGCTGCTGAGAAGGCAATTTCTTGTCCTTTATTAGAGGATATCAATTTGCAAGGTGCGCGTGGTATCTTAGTGAATATTACAGCGGCTGATATGGGGATTGCTGAGTTTGATGAGGTAGGTAATATTGTCCACAGTTTTGCATCGGATGAGGCCATCATTAAGATTGGTACTGCAATCGATGAGAATTTAGATGATGAAATTAAAGTAACTGTGGTTGCAACAGGTATGGGTGGTGAAAAGGTAGCGAGTGCTCCTGTGAAATTAGTCTCTCCAAGCATTGCTACTGCAGGTAATGATTATTCAAGTTTAGATACGCCATCTGTTGCTCGTAAACAGGCGGCTGATGGCAGAGAAACGCGTTTTGGTGTGCAGCCTAAAAATAGTTCAGATATGGATTATTTAGATATCCCCGCTTTCTTAAGACGTCAAGCTGATTAAGTTCAGATAACATTTATCTAGCGCTGTGTTAATACCTGCCCCCTAGCACAGGGCAACCGCATATAAATTTCAATCTAAAAACATCACTTTTTCTCTAAACGAATCATTTAATGCGGCTTTAAAT
>NZ_FQTQ01000047.1 GCF_900128525.1 methanotrophic endosymbiont of Bathymodiolus puteoserpentis (Logatchev) | reverse complement strand
TGCAGAGGGTTTTAAAGAGTCAATGCGAATTGTATTTGATGAGCACCTGAGGCAATGGAATTATACTGCCATTCCTGACGCAACAACTTTATAAGTTGCCTAAGTTATTTCATGCACATTCCTAAGTACGGAGCGTTATCAGCAAGGGCTTGCAGGGCATACTGAAGTTTTGGATGCTGAGAGTTTACGCATTAGAGCTTATGATAATTTTAATAATGCACGTTATGACGCAGCGATGGCTAATTTGAATTTACGCCGTGCACTGGGTATTTTATAAAATCCTTAATCATTTATTGGAGAACAATCATGACATTAGTTAATAAAGAGAATACTCAAGAGTCTGCTAGAATAACTGTTTTGCAAAGTGATGATATTGAACAAGATATTCGTCACCTCGTTGTTCAAACATTAAACGAAGGTAAATTTTCACCAGAAGCGATTAAGCAAACCTTACAGGATGTACTTACGGGGGCAACTGAGGGTGCTAGTCAGCAACTGGAGAAAAATACAGAAGCATTGGAGCAAGTGGTTTCTGGTATTGATGCCGCACTAAGTCAGGTTGCTGGGGCATCAAAATTAGCTATTGAAGAAGCGAGTAGTAATTTACAGGATTTTTCTGATCACGATTTAAAACGTGCGCTAACGGATTTACAAGACTTAGAAAGTTTATTTTTAGATACTTTAAGTGATGTTGCTAATAAAGGTCAGGAAACAACGAAAGCCACACTGACAAGGTTACTGGAGCATTTGCAAAATAGTGGCTCATCGGTTGGTGATTCAGTGACTAAAGTTTTAAGTGCTTTACACCATGATTTATCTAAAGGCGGGCGGTTAGAAAAAATACAAGCAGCAGAAATGGCGAAAACAGCCAGTGTCAGCTTTATTCGCATGGCAAGTGGAATGTTAGCAGGTATTGCTGATAGTTTAGAAAATAAAAAATAAGCTATTAAAGCTGTATGTTATTAGAAACCTTAAGCGTTGCCCGTGATTTTGGACGCATTCATGAGATATCATCTATTCTAATTCGCTATGGCTTTGGTGATATGGTGCGTCGTGTGGGGGCGGCAACGATTGTAGAGCGTGCTGGCCACGCTTTAAAATGGAAGGAAATTGAAGATTTAGCGACCCTTGAACCGCCCGTCAGGGTGCGCCGGGCATTGGAAGAAATGGGGCCAACTTTTGTTAAGTTAGGGCAAATTCTTGCTACGCGATCTGATTTATTTTCACCTGAATGGTTAAATGAATTTAAAAAGCTTCAGGACCAAGTGAAAACCGTTCCTTATGAGGAACTTGTCGCTCAAGTTGAGGAGGATTTAGGTGCCAAACCTGAGGAAATATTTGCGCAATTTTTCTGCCAGCCACTAGCCGCAGCTTCTATAAGTCAAGTTTATAAAGCGCGTTTGCATGATGGTAGTGAAGTTATTGTTAAGGTTCGTCGCCCAGGGATTCGTTCTGTTGTAGAAGCGGATTTGCGTTTGCTCGCACAATTAGCTGATATTGCTGAGCAGGAAATTAAAGTATTACAGCGTTATCGCCCTAAAGAAATAGCACATCAATTTACCTTATCTATGCGCCGTGAGCTTGATTTAGCCGCAGAATGTCGTAATGCAGAGCGCATGATGACAAATTTTAGGGGTAATAGGTATATAGTCTTTCCTAAAGTTTATTGGCAATGGACGAGTGAACGCATCAATGTTCAGGAGTTTATTGATGGCATAGCAGGCAATGATATAAAGGCGCTGGAACAATCGGGATTGGATCGAAAGCTATTAGCTAAGCGCGGTGTAGAAGCTGTTTTTAAGATGATCTTGGAGGATGGTTTTTTTCATGCAGATCCACACCCAGGAAATTGTTTTTATTTGTCTGATAATCGGCTCGCCTTTATTGATTTTGGTATGGTTGGGCGCTTATCTGAAGAGCGGCGCGATCAAGTTTTAAATTTATTACGGGGCTTAATTGATAAAGATTCATCGCGGGTTGTTAAAGTTTTATTGCTGTGGAGTAGTCATGCTCACCTTGAGAATAGAGAAGGTTTTACGCTTGATATTGATGAGTTTATTGATCAATATCACGACATTCCTTTAAAAGAGCTTAATATTGCGGATTTATTAAATAGATTAACAACTTTACTACGTGATCATCAGCTAAATTTACCGCCAGATTTAACCTTATTACTGAAGGCTTTTATTACCTTAGATGGTTTTGGACGACAGTTAGATCCAGATTTTAATCTTGTTCAGGAAGCAACACCTCAATTAAAACGTATCTTTTTAGAGCGCTATAGTCCTTCTGAGTTATTTAGGCGCGGCAAAGGTAATTTGTTTAGTTTGGCTGAATTATTGTCTGACTTGCCTCGAGACTTACATCAGTTGATAGAGTCGCTACGTCATGGCTCTATCGGTGTGGAAATAGACCTTAATAAGCCTGTGTGGCTGTCTAAGGAGCTTGATCGTTCTATTAATCGTCTGTCAGTTAGCTTGGTAACATCGGCTTTAATTGTCGGTAGCTCTATTGTCTCGACTGTTCAAGGCGGGACTTCTTCCGTCTTTGGTTTGATGGGTTTTATCGGTGCTTTTGTAGGAGGTGTTTGGCTACTATTTTCGATTTGGCGTAGTGGGTAGGGTTGATTCAATATCCCTATTATTTCAGCAAACAATCAGCACAATACGCTTATATTTTTAGCTAACCTTATTTTTAACAAAATGACACTTTATATCATGCACTTTTCAATTAATAGTTCCCCTGCTTATTTTATTAAACGGGTATTTATCAGTGGACTATTGATCATACTTTCTGGCTGTGACGGTGCTGCTGAAATACCCAAGCAACCCATGCGTACTGTGCGTGTTGAAACCGTGTCGGCTAACAATACTTTGTTACAAAGGCGTTTTGCTGGACGTATTGAAGCCGTTAGCACGGTCGATTTATCTTTTCAGGTTCCGGGGCGCATGATTGAGTTACCTGCTCAAGAGGGGCTCTTTATTGGCAAAGGTCAATTAGTTGCTGCACTAGATAATAATGATTATCGCTTGGTTAAAGAGCAAGCCCAAGCGCAGTATAATCTAGCTAAACTGGATGTCGTGCGCAAACGTAATCTATTCAAATCAGGGTCTTTACCCAAAGCGATGTTAGATCAAGCGGAAACTCAGTATACGATTAGTCAAGTTGCCTTACAAACAGCTAAAAGAAATCTTGCTTATACACGTATTATTGCCCCATTTGATGCATTGGTCAGTCAGCGTTTGGTTGATAATTATACCAATGTCGATGCATTCCAGAAAATAGTACGCGTACAGGATTTAACTGAACTACGAGTACACATCAATATTCCGGAAAACATGGTTAAATTGCTTAAGCAAACCAGTGAATTTAATGCAGTTGCTGTTTTTAAAGACCGCCCTAAGCAGCGCTTTCCACTGAGTTATCGAGAGCATATGACCGAGGCAGGTAGCGTAGCTCAGACTTATGAGGTCATTTTTGCTTTATCCAGAGAGCAAAACCAATATGTATTGCCTGGTATGACTGTGACTGTCATTATTAGCAGAAAAGCGGGAGCAGAAGCGCCTAAATTTGCCATCCCTGTCTCTGCCATTGATTATGATGAGGCGGGTAAGCCGAGAGCCTGGATTTTTGATGCAAAAAACAATACTGTTGCCCCTCGTAGTATCGTGTTGGGCACGATTAAGAAACACAAAATACCGGTGTTATCTGGCTTACAACAGGGTGATCAAATAGTCACGGCTGGGACGCATTTATTGCGTGAAGGTATGATTGTTCGCCGTTTTGTTGCATTCTAGGAGTGACTGATGAGCTTAGAAATTGCACGTAGTTCCATTGAGCGACCTGTTAATACTTGGTTACTGGTTTTATTATGCCTCTTCGGTGGCTTATGGGGCTTAGATACTGTCGGTCGATTGGAAGACCCTAATTTTACCATTAAACAAGCCTTAGTCATCACCGCTTACCCAGGGGCAACCGCTGTTGAAGTGGAGCAAGAGGTGACTGAAACGCTTGAGTCAATGATTCAGCAATTACCACAGCTTAAAAGGATTACCTCAAAATCTAAACCTGGGGTCTCTGAAATTACCGTGGAAATTAAAGATACTTATGATCAACACACCATGCCACAGGTCTGGGATGAATTACGGCGCAAGGTCAATGATGCGCAAAGAAGCTTACCTTCTGGCACCCAGCCATCCATTGTAAATGATGATTTCGGTGATGTTTATGGGATTTTTTATGCAGTAACGGCCCCAGGATTTTCTACCAAAGAAATTCTGGATATTGCCACATTTTTACGCCGCGAGCTTTTAACGGTGCCTAATGTTGCTAAGGTTGAAACAGCGGGGGAGCGTACAGAAACAATTTATGTTGAAATTTCCAATGAGCGTCTCATTCGCTTAGGGCTATCTACTCAACAAATTCTTGCCACCATCCAGTCTGAAAATACTATCAGTGATGCGGGCGCTATTACCGTGAATGGTCGCCGAATTCGTATTTCCTCGGGTGAAGGTTTTGATTCACTGACACAGCTTGAAAACTTACGTATCGGCAAACCCGGCACGACTGAGCAAATCAGTTTAATTGATATTGCGACCATTCGCCGTGAATCGACAGAAATCCCTGATCATTTAGTGCGGTTTAATGGCCAAGAAGCCTTTAGTCTAGCAATTTCTGGTATACCTGATGCCAATATTGTGACTATCGGAAAAGCAGTAGAAGCACGCCTAGAAGAACTCAAATTACGGATTCCCTTAGGTGTTGAGGTTAGTCCCATTTACGAGCAGCATAAAGTGGTTGATGAATCCATTAATGGCTTTATTAATAACCTTATTATATCGGTTTCTATTGTTATTTTGGTTTTATGCTTAATGATGGGCTGGCGTATAGGGCTAATTGTTGGGGCAACCTTATTACTGACAGTGCTGGGTACGTTGCTCTGTATGAAATTATTTAGTATCGATATGGAGCGTATCTCGCTGGGCACTTTGATTATTGCCATGGGCATGATGGTGGATAATGCTATTGTCGTTGCTGAAGGTATGTTAATTAGTATGCAGCGTGGTATGCCTGCAAAAGAAGCGGCTTGCACAGCAACAGATCGGACACAAATCCCTTTGCTTGGGGCAACTGTGATCGGCATTATGGCTTTTTCAGGCATAGGTTTATCGGATGATATTACCGGTGAGTTTTTATTTTCCTTATTTGCAGTTATTTGTTTTTCGCTATTATTAAGCTGGGTGTTAGCGATTACCGTCACACCGCTCTTTGGCTATTTGTTTTTAAAGGTTAAAGCGACCGATAGTGCCGTGGATCCTTATGCGGGCCCAGTATACCAGTTCTATCAAACGCTACTCAAAGGTGTATTACATGCGCGTATATTAACGGTTATCGTGCTAGTGCTAGTCACTATTGCATGTTTTGCTGGCTTTGGCATGGTTAAACAGCAATTTTTTCCTTATTCAAATACGCCGCTGTTTTACCTCAATTATCAACTAGCTGAAGGTGCGGATATTCGCGCAACGGCTAAGGATATGGCAGAAATTGAAAAACGTATTCAAAAGAAAAAGGAGGTCGTTTCGGTTGCTAGTTTTATCGGCCGAGGCGCGAGCCGCTATATGCTCACCTATACGCCAGAACTACCCAATACATCCTATGGGCAATTTATTATTCGTGTAACAGGGACGGGTTTAATTGATGCACTGGCGGCTGAACTGAAACAAGAATTAAGTGATGCTTAGGAATGAGCACAAATTAATTTAGGCAAGTTCAATTTAAGAATTATAATGATGCAACTCATAAACTTTATTTAAAATCGACCCAAGATAAAACCTTACTCAAAAGAAATTGAAGCGCAGAT
>NZ_FQTQ01000046.1 GCF_900128525.1 methanotrophic endosymbiont of Bathymodiolus puteoserpentis (Logatchev) | reverse complement strand
AAGATAAGCGAATAGAGCAACTGGATCTATTTTAAAGCACCGCTACCTTTAGGTGGTAAATGAATTAACCCGCTTCGAGCGGTTCACGGTTTTCAAGCCTCCGGCTTTGCCGGAGGTATTTGACTTAGCTGCTTATTTTGCCTCATTAAAAAATAAAAGTGCTGGTGGTGATAAGGAATTAGCGGAACAGGGAAAATCTAAAGCACCGATGTGTTTTGGTTGTCATGGAAATGGTGCGCAAGGCCTGGGTGTAGCCCCCCGTTTAGCTGGCCAACACCCCGCTTATTTACAGCGTCAATTACGTGCTTTTAAAGAGGGAACGCGAAAAAATGGCCCTATGCGCGGTATAGCTGGAATGTTATCTGATGAGGATATTAGGGCTGTTACTGAATATATGGGCAGTTTGAAGTAGGGTGGACTTCAGGTTGCTATCATTTTACGTTGGGGCAGAAAAGCGGTAGGGCATGGTTTTAGCCAGCCCTTAGATGGAGTGATTGGTATTAACGGGCATCACGCCCTACCAAAATATATGCATAGGTCCTCACGTAAAATTAAATTAACACTTTAATAGTCTGCATAAGCTGCGTAGGTTCGAATTTATACGTACTAAAAAAAGTCTATTTAGGCGAGCGGCGTTCAATCATATACCGATGTCGAATACTATAAACACTGCCAGTCCTTTAAGGACTGGCAGTGCTACATAAGTATGGGTAGGCTATATCAAGCCAGTTGCCTAAATACAAGGTACGAATAAATTCGGAACTACAAAAACGTTTTGCCATGATGCTTCGGTACTTAACGCTCGCCTTAAGTTAATAACCATCAGTTAGAATGGCTCAATACATGCGGACTGAAGTTTGCCCTACGATCCTTAAAACCTATGCTATTTTGAAAATCAACGCTACACCCTCTACAATACCCATCTTATTGCTGTTTTTCGGACTCCTTTAACATCATGCCCAACACATCAACTCGCTCAGAACGTAGCCTTTCTTTGATTTTCGTATTTGCAGGCACGCTTTTTGTTAGCGCAACCCTGATGTTTATCTTACAGCCTCTGTATGGCAAACTTATGCTGCCGCTGCTGGGTGGTTCGCCTGCGGTTTGGAATACCTGTATGGTGTTTTATCAGATGCTGCTGTTTTTCGGTTATTTATACGCGCACTTTATCTCCACACGATATAAACCCTTGCGCCAAGTTCAAGTGCATGGCGCGCTTATACTCATCAGTTTAATTGCACTTCCTGTTGGTCTGCCAGAAATTATGACCCCGCCCACCGAAAGCAATCCAACGTTGTGGCTGGTCGGCGTGTTATTTATTTCCATTGGTTTACCCTTTTTTATTCTTTCGACCACTTCACCATTAATTCAAAAATGGTTCTCGCATGTCGGCCATCATACCAGTCATGATCCTTATTACCTTTATGCAGCTAGTAATAGCGGTAGCCTGTTAGCGCTACTCAGTTATCCTTTTATCATTGAACCTAATATTGGTTTAAGTGCGCAAAAAATAACATGGAGCGTGGGCTATATTGGCCTGATTTTATTAATAGCCGCTTGTGCTTGGCTGTTTATACGTTTGTATCAAGATAGCTCGAATACAGAAATAGATGAACAAAAGGTTGTACAAGTTGAACCGACTTTATTAACGAAACTTCACTGGCTTGCACTCGCTTTTGTACCTTCTAGCTTATTATTAGGCTTAACTAATTTCGTTAGTACCGATATCGCTGCAGCGCCTTTGTTGTGGATTATTCCACTTACCTTGTACCTCTTGTCTTTTGTTTTAGTTTTCTCGCGCTGGGCTAAAGGCATTCATCGCGTATCAGTGTGGTTACAGCCTGTCGTTTTATTACCTTTTATTGCTTACTCTTTTATTAATCCAGCGATATTACCGTACTGGGTGGATTTAGTGTTGCATTTATGTGCCTTTTTCCTTGCGGTTATGGTCTGTCATGGAGAGTTGGCTAAATATCGCCCGCATACCGCTTATCTAACTTTATACTATTTAATAATGTCTTTTGCTGGCATGTTAGGTGGTATGTTTAACACCTTTGTTGCTCCCTTTATCTTTAATGGTATTTATGAATACCCAATTATGATTGTCGCCGCCTTATTACTGCGTCCTGCTGATAAAATTTGGCAGAATCAACAATGGCAAGTATGGGCTAAACAAGCAGGATTTCCGCTGCTAATTTTTGTTTTAGGTTGGGCTATTTATTTAGGTGTTTCTGATCTAGGTGGATATATGGATAATATCGGCACAGCACTGATATTATTGGCTGGTTTAACTTATGCCTTTCGTAAGCAAGCTTTAAGCTTAGCCTTATTCACAGGGACGATAATTTTCTTTATTGTTGGCTTGCGTGCCATCATGTCCAATACTATTTATCAAGAACGCACCTTTTTTGGTGTGGTCTCGGTGCGTAATAGTGTCTTATTAAATGAGCAGGGCAGACCCGAAAAATACAAAGAATTATTTCATGGTACAACCAAACATGGTGCGCAACGTTCAGGTATTCATGAGCAAGAGCCATTAACTTATTATAGCCGTCCAGGCCCGATGGGACAGCTATTTAAAGAGTTTGATAATAGCAATCAACAGTGGCAAATAGGTATCGTTGGTTTAGGCGCGGGGGCTTTAGCTTGTTACGCCAAACCACAACAAATATGGACATTTTATGAAATTGATCCGGTCATTGTCGATATTGCAAAAAATATAAACTATTTTACTTATTTACAACGATGCACACCAAAAGCAGCCATGGTTATTGGTGATGCGCGTTTATCTTTACAATCAGAAGCGGATGCAAAATTTGACCTATTAGTGATTGATGCCTTTAGTTCAGATTCAGTACCGACGCATTTATTAACTCAAGAAGCGATACAACTTTACCTGAGTAAATTAACCGAGAATGGCATTTTAGCGTTTCATATTACCAATCGACATTTAGCCTTGAAGAAGGTTTTATCTGATCATGCCAAGCAATTAGGTTATGCCGCATTGATACAAGAGTTTAAACCACAGCGAGAAATTCCTTTAGTTATTGCGACAGATTGGTTTGTTTTAGCCAAAAATGAACAGGCCTTAGCGCCTTTATATAAGCAAGGCTTAGGTCTGTGGCAGAAACCTGCCTTGTATTTTGATATGAAACCGTGGACAGATGACTTTACTAATATAGTGAGTATTTGGAAGTAATTGGGTAGCTTAATAGCAAAGAATATAGTAGCTTTCGGCTATTAAAGGGGGCAGGTAGTTTTTTCTGTCTGCTTTCCTATAAAGTTGTTAGCGGGGGATTTATGTTCAACCTAGACTTTCAATAAAGCTTGTGCCCATGTTTGATTGGTTATTAGTTTGAATTAATAGTCTTATTTCTTGTTTCCATGATGCTGTAGAAGTTCATAGATGAGTGCTCAGCGCCCCAATGAGCTAATTCCTTAACTTAATGGCAGTGGATGCGTAGAGTGCTACTTTATTTTTTAACAGGTCGTTATTTGTTTAAAAGGTAATCCATAAGGTTCCAGCGGGTTTTGTTTTTCTGGCTTGTTTCTCCTTGAATCCAGTGTGCAAATAAAGTATCAATCGTACCATCTGTTTGTTTGATTTTAATCCAAGTACTGAGAAAATGTTCCAGTATTAGGTCTTCGTCACTAACGGCAATTACTAATGGAGCGCCTTGGCGGTTAGCAAAAGGATTGACTACAACATATTCAGGGTAGAGCAGTGTCCAAGCGGAACCACCTTCAGCCGTGGTGAGAATAATTTGATTGTGGAATTCCTTATTGTTGAAAAACTCTATCTCTGAGTCTAATTCAGTCACGTTAAAATTGGGGAATAGCTGGTGAGCACGAGCTGAGAAATGACTTTCTTTACGTACAAATGCCCGGATATTCTTGAGCTTAAGAATGGATTCACTATTGCTGAATTTATTACGCAGATGGTCGGGTACAACTAAGGCTAAATGTACATCAAGATAGCTAGTGCTGTATAGCATGCGTGAGGCTGCGAGTAAGCTGAGATTTGGTGTAATGCCAGAAACAGCAATGTCGAAATGATCATCGTCTAATTGTTAACGGTGTCCGACATTTTATTACAGATATGCCATCAAAACAGGTCGGAGCTTGCGCTCAAAGAGCCATGTGGCGCTTTTCTTTAGGAAATTGTTTTTTAAGAACCGCCAAGCTTGTTTGGTAATC
>NZ_FQTQ01000045.1 GCF_900128525.1 methanotrophic endosymbiont of Bathymodiolus puteoserpentis (Logatchev) | reverse complement strand
TTTCGGTTTAGGCGAGTTCATAGAATATATTGTAAAACAACTTTTAAATAATTGCCTGTGGATAATGAGAAGTTACAATAAGGTGACGTAACTAATAAATAATAGCGTTATTTTAGTGGCATGAGTTTGCAAGTCTCATTGCATTTTATTTAACGCTTATACCTTAGTTATTGATAAATTTCACAAGCACTAATGCGTTGGTCTATCTTTTGCAGGACGCTTTGATATTTGCTGCTGTAAGTTGATTTATATTGTATTTGAAAGGCTTGAACGTTTAAGTTTTCGGGTAGGTCTCTTATTTCAGGCATAAATGCACGGTAATTTGTTATGTGTGCCATTTTTTTTTGTATTTTAAGTGCTTGCGTTGGATTGGCGGTAGCGTATTCACCAAACTTTACGCCAGCTCTATCAGCGGCTAGATCTATAAAGCTAAAGCCGCTGCCATGCTTGGCATCGTTCAGTTCTTTTTCTACGCCGATTAGGTGGGCGAGGTAACTACTACCTGATGCAGATAAGCTGGCAGACCACATAAAATGTTGCGCCATATCGGTGCGTTTATATAAGGAGGCAGGGTAGTAAGGTATGGTTTTTCTTTGTTTATTTTTGTTGCCTGATCTGGGGTAGTTATTAACATAGCGATTAGCAATGAATATAACGACCTGGTTTTCTTCGATAGCATTGGCGGCTGTGGAGCGTTGTTGTGCAAGTTGAAATAATGGCTGGAGAATTTCGCTGAGCGATAAACGCCATTTTGCATCGTGCTTAAGTAGAGTTTTGTCGAGTGTTTCTTGATATTGGTTTAAGGCGCGTTCGTCGATGTTAGGTGTCAGTAAGCTTTGAATTTTAGCCGAGGCTTGTATAGGTAGCTGGTATTTGATTCGTAGCTGACCTGAAGTAAGATGAATTTCTTTCAGGTTTTGCCTGAGTAGGTTGAGGTATTGGTTAAGTCGTGTATGTTGAATGGCTTTGTCTATTAAGAAACCCGCATAGGCATCAGCAATAGTCATTTGGCCAAGCTGTAGGTTTTTTATTTTGGGGGCTTGATAAGGTGGTATATAGAGTTGAAATTGTATGTCGAGATAACGACCAAATAAATTGTTGGGCAGGGTGAAGCGCAACTGAAAGGACAGGTAGTTTGTGCTGAGCTTGACTAGCGATTGGCTGTCAGTATAGAGGTTGAGTAAGTAAGCGCAGGCGATATTAAGGTCACGCTCAGATAGGCTAAGGCTGACGACTTGATCGGCACTGTGTTGGTTGGCATGCAGAATCTTTTTGGCGCGCTGGATATCAGCGCTGGTGAGCTGCCATTGTGGGATAGTGATAGTTTTATTACTGGTGCTGAGTGAAATGCAGATAGCAATAATCAGGGCGGGTATTGCTATGCTGTATAAAATGACACGTAATAATAGGAGCATGAAGTTAGCTAACGACGAGTTTGAATTTAGCTTTAGCTAGATATTCGGCTTCTTGCTTGAGGTCTGCTTGAGTTAATGGGGCGTTGTTTAGCCAGCCTGTAGGAAATTTTAGGCTAATCTTGCTAGTTTCTAAGGTGATTTTAAAATCCGGTAGATCAGTATTGCTACGATTGCGTTGTAGTAGTACGGCTAGCCTTAAAATAATAATCATGTAAATGGCGCTTTTATCCCATGGGGTATGTAGGTCGGCAATTTTTTTGGTGGGAATTTTACGGCGATGGGCGGCGATAATAACTGACAGTAGCATTTGGTCTTGCTGTGAAAAGCCGGCTAAGTCACCATGCTTAATAATATAAGCGCCGTGTTTATTGTACTGACTATGGGCAATATTGCGGCCAATTTCATGTAGGTCAGCTGCCCAGTTTAAATATTGAGCGATAAGCTTGGTTTGCGCACCTAAGAACGGGTGAGACTGTTCTAATATATTGGTGATAGTATGCTTGACTAATTCAGCTTGTTGCGTGTCGGTATGGTAATGAGACGCTAACATGCTGACAGTGTCTGAGCGAATATCATGATTAGAGATTTGACCTAAATAGTCGTAGATCAAGCCTTCGCGTAGTGCGCCATCAGAAACGCTCATTTGTTCTATGTCTAAGGTTTGAAAAGTGGCATATAAAATGGCTAGGCCGCCCATAAATACCGGTAAGCGTTCGTCGTCTAGTTCGGGTAATTGCAGTTCAGAAATATGTTTGCAGCTGAGCGCGTGCTCTTTTAGGGTTTCTAACCCTTGTTGGGTAATGCCATCATTACTCCATTGACTGGCAGTGATGACTTTAGAGATTGCGCGTATACTACCTGATGCACCAATAGCTTCATCCCACTGACGGCTATTAAATATTTTTTTATAGCTGTTGAGTTGTTGGTTAACAAAGAGCGTGGCTTTTTGAAATCGGGTATGACTGATCGCGCCATTAGTAAAAAACCGGTTGCTGACAGTGACACAACCCATGCGCAGGCTTTCTTTTTGTGCGGGGATAGTATTGGTACCAATAATATATTCTGTACTGCCGCCACCAATATCCATAACAAAGCGGCGGTTTGCATTGCTTTGTAAGCTATGGGCAACGCCTTGATAAATAAGTCGGGCTTCTTCTATTCCAGAAATAATATGGATTGGATAGCCTAAGGCAAGCTCTGCTTTGGCTAAAAATTGTTCAGCATTTTTAGCGGTACGTAAAGTATTGGTGCCGACGATACGGACATTATTGTCGGGGAAATTCTGAATACGTTGACCAAAACGCTCTAAACAAGCTAATGCACGTTGTTGAGTGGCTTTATCAAGAATTTTTTTTTCGTTCAGCCCTGATGCCAGGCGCACCATTTCTTTTAAGCGGTCAATGGTTTGTAGTTTGCCCTTCTTGACACTACAAATAATCATATGAAAACTATTGGAGCCAAGGTCAACAGCAGCAATAAGTTCAGGAGCTTGTTCTCGTTCTGCGCTTTGTGTCATTTGTTTTATAGTGTTGTTAGATTATCTGCTAAAATTCATAGTATTTTTTGCAGCAGCATTAGTTTAGGAATAACCGATAATGTACCTTATTTAGTGAGGTTCGTTAAGTGTTGATGTTGGCTTGTTGGGGAATAAGTGAAAAATAGTTTTTAGCATTTTTGGGTAGGATTTTAATGAAGGCTTTATCAATTCGTAATTTAAAGAAAACTTATGCTAATGGCCTGGTTGCTATTAAGGGCATTGACTTGGATGTTGAACAAGGAGATTTCTTTGCTTTGCTAGGGCCGAATGGCGCGGGTAAGTCAACTACGATTGGTATTATTAGCTCACTGGTGAATGCAAGTAGTGGGGAAGTGAAAATTTTTAATGTGGATTTAAAGCGTAATACTCAGTTGGCGAAAAGTTATATTGGCTTAGTTCCACAGGAAGTGAATTTTAATCAGTTTGAAACCGCGCGTAATATCGTTATGAATCAGGCGGGCTATTACGGTATGCCAAGAAAAGAAGCGAAGGTGCAGACGGAGCGTTGCTTAAAGTTGATGTATTTATGGGGTCAGCGGGATAGGGTGTCGCGTCGTTTATCGGGCGGTATGAAGCGGCGAGTCATGATTGCTCGTGCTTTAGTCCATAAACCGAAGTTATTGATTTTAGATGAGCCAACGGCGGGTGTTGATATAGAAATACGCCGCTCGATGTGGGAAACCATGAAGCAAGTTAATGAACAGGGTACGACCATCATTTTGACCACGCATTATTTGGAAGAGGCGGAGAATTTATGCCGTAATATTGCCATTATTAACCAGGGTGAAATTGTTGAAAATACTAATATGCAGAGTTTATTAGCGCGTTTAAATGAAGAGCATTTTATTTGTGATTTAAAACAACCGATAAAGCGTGCGCCTAAGATCGCGGGTTATCAAATTGAATTACTTAATGCTTTGCAGTTAAGTATTGCTGTGCCTAAAGCTTTGGGGTTAAATCAATTATTTCAAGGTTTATCAGAGGTACAGGTTGAGGTGACGAGTATGAAAAATAAGTCTAATCGTTTAGAACGCTTGTTTTTGGATTTGGTTGATCAGGATAAGAATAAGAGCGCTTAGTCCTGTGTGGGGCGTTTAGCCATAGCCGTAGGGCGAGTATCAGTCCACCATTGTATATATAAAATATCACACGAGTTATTCTTATGCGTATTCATGCTTTACCTCCTCAATTAGTTAATCAAATTGCTGCTGGCGAAGTGGTCGAACGACCGGCTTCGGTGGTGAAAGAATTAGTAGAAAACTGTCTTGATGCGGGTGCAAATAGTGTTTTGGTTGAAGTAGAGCAAGGTGGTGCACGCTTAATTAAGATTAGAGATAATGGCTGTGGTATTGAAAAAGAGGATTTACCCTTAGCCTTATCACGTCACGCGACCAGTAAAATCCAATCTTTAGATGATTTGGAGCAAGTTATGACCATGGGGTTTCGTGGTGAAGCTTTGCCTAGTATTAGCTCAGTTTCGCGCTTAACTTTGATTTCGCGCGTTGCTGATGAAGCGTGTGCATGGCGTGTACAAGCGGATGGTACGGAAGAAGAATTAGATCCCCAGCCTGATCCCCACCCATTAGGCACGACTATTGAGGTGTGTGATTTATTTTATAATACACCTGCACGACGTAAATTCTTAAAAAGCGATAAAACTGAATTTAGCCATATTGAAACGCTATTAAAACGCATGGCATTAAGTCGTTTTGATGTGGCATTTGAATTAAAGCATAACCAACGTGAAATTTTTAATTTTAAACTTGCTCAAACGCAGGAAGAGCAAGAGCAGCGTATCGCGCATATTTTTGGTTCTGCTTTTTTAACGAGTTCCGTATCTTTGGATTTTTCTGCATCAGGCATGCGTTTGCATGGTTGGGTAGGTTTGCCAACTTTTTCGCGCAGTCAGCAAGATATGCAGTATTTTTATGTCAATGGCCGTTTAGTGAAAGATCGTTTGGTTAGCCATGCGATTAAACAAGCGTATCAGGATGTGCTTTATCATGGCCGACATCCAGTTTATGTGTTGTATTTAGAGTTAGATCCTAGTTTTGTTGATGTTAATGCACACCCGCAGAAATTAGAAGTGCGCTTTCGTGAAGGGCGTACGGTGCATGATTTTTTATTTAAGGCTTTGCATCGGTCTTTAGCGGATGTCAGGCCGCAAGCATCTGAGCCTGAATCTGACACAGAGCCAAAAGCAGAGTCAGAAGTGACTGGTATAGCTCGTCCTGAAGTGCAAAAAATAGTTGATTTCCAGCCTTTGGCAGCAGAGTCCGAAGCCAAACCTATTATGCCACGACAAAGTTATCAGCCATCTGCAGCGCCACGGCAATCGGCTTTGCCGTTGGATGTTGATGCGCAGATTGAGGCATATACTAAGCTGGTTGCGCCTACTGTTGATGTTACGACTACTATACAAGAGCCTAGTGCGCGGATTATAAACGCTAATGAATTAGAGCCGCCTTTAGGTTATGCCGTGGCGCATTTGCATGATGTGTATATTCTTACTGAAACCAAAAATGGCATTATTTTGGTTGATGCTCATGCAGCGCATGAACGTGTGACTTATGAGCGATTTAAAACCCAATATCACCAAGGATCGGTGCCGTCACAGCCGTTATTATTGCCTGTGCAAGTACAGGTCAATAGTGCAGAGGCAGACCTAGCAGATGACCAGCAAGCATTTTTTATGAGTTTGGGTTTTGAGTTAAATCGTATGGCTGAGGAGATGATTGTTATTCGTGCCATCCCAGCTTTATTATCGGGGACCGATGTTGCTTTGTTAGTGCAAGATGTCTTGGCAGATATTATTGAACATGGCATGAGCCAGCGTGTTGAACAAAGCTGTAACGAAATTTTATCGACTATTGCCTGTCATGGTTCAGTGCGTGCTAATCGCCGCTTAACGGTGCCAGAAATGAATGTATTGCTGCGTGATATGGAAAAGACCGAGCGCAGCGGCCAGTGTAATCATGGCCGCCCAACTTGGGTGGAGTTGAGTAAAAAAGAGCTGGATAAGTTGTTTTTGCGTGGGCAGTGATGAACTCCGAAAATACTCTTTAATCATATGCTTATGACAACACTCCCGCCAGCTATCTTTCTTATGGGGCCTACGGCTTCCGGTAAAACGGCTTTGTCGGTGCAATTAGCGCATGCATTAAATGCCGAGATTATTAGCGTTGACTCAGCTTTAGTTTTTAAAGGTATGGATATCGGCACAGCCAAGCCAACATTGGCAGAAAGAGAGGGAATCCCACATCATTTAATTGATATTTTAGATCCAGCGGAAAGCTTTTCTACAGGTACTTTTAGGCGCCAAGCTCTGGCATTAATGGAAGATATTACAGCACGAGGTAAGTTGCCTTTATTGGTCGGTGGCACAATGCTTTATTTTAACGCCCTATTTCATGGTTTGGCTCAGCTGCCTAGTGCCGATGATGCCGTGCGTGCACAACTTGATGTACAGGCGCAAGCCATCGGCAAGAAGGCAATGCATGCCAAATTACAATTAGTTGATCCAATTGCCGCGGCACGTATTCATCCGAATGATCCGCAACGTGTACAGCGTGCTTTGGAGGTGTATGAGTTGACCGGTAAGTCGATGACTCAACTGCATGCTGAGGCGCAGGCTGAAGAAATTCCGTATCAAAAAATTAAGCTGATCATCGCACCGCGAGATAGGGCGGTTTTGCATGAGAGAATTGCCCTACGCTTTAAGCAAATGTTGCAGCAGGGATTGGTTGCTGAGGTTGAGGATTTATATCAGCGAGGTGATTTAACGGTACAAATGCCATCGGTACGAGCGGTAGGCTATCGGCAAGTATGGTCTTATTTAGAGGGAGATATTAATGCTAAAAAAATGCAGGAAATGGGTATTATTGCAACACGTCAACTAGCTAAGCGACAGTTTACTTGGCTACGCCGAGTGGTTGATGCGCATAGCTTTTATACGGAAGAACGGGATGTTTTTAGTGTTGTATTATCGGCACTAAAAACACAAATAAAGGACGTTTAGTTTTACTTTTGTATCGCGTAATCTGTACACAGACACGGGTATTATTTATAAAAGGTTTTAAATGATGGTTAGAAAAATTATTTTAATAGGCAAAGGTTTACTGGTAAGTGTTTTGCTTGCAGGTTGTGCTACGACTGAAGTTGTTCCAGAAAATGATAGGCAAGTAGCCTTTGTGACAGTGCACCATGCTATATTACATATTCCTGTATCAGCAACTTATCGTTGGTCTGATGGGTTTATGCAGCAATCGGAGGCGAATGTTATAAAAAATGTGCCTATGCACCGTTTATTAAAGCAAGGCATAGAGCAGGAAATGCAGCGTAAAGGCTACAGGCAAGTACCACAAACTGAGCAGGCGGATATTAATATAAGCTTTGCTGCGGCACTAACTTCAGCCCTAGATGATCGACAAATCCAGGAAAAATATGGATTAGTGCCGGGTTTGATGGTTAATCCGCTTAACCCAAAGCGGTACGAAAAAGGAACTTTGATTTTTGACGTGCTTAATCCGCAGACAAATAAGTTAGCATGGCGCACGGCAGGTCAGGCATTAGCTAGCTTAGAAGAAATCCCTTTACAGGAGAGAAAAGCAAGAATTAAGGTTTTTATTAAAAAATTGTTGGCATTTTTACCTGAAAAGGAATAAAACTATAAACTTAAATACTGATTTTTGGAGTTAGATAAATGAAACAAGAATTTGATGCATTATTAGAAAAATTAAAAACTGAACGTGATGAGATGCAGTTAAAAATGCATTTAGCGTCTATGGAGGTGAAAGAGGAATTTTCTGAGGCTGAAAAGCAGTGGGAATATGTTAAGCAAAAAGCCAGTGAAATTGCTGATGATTCAGTAGAAACGACGGATGATTTTATTGCAGCGGCTAAAATTGTTGGTGAAGAGTTGAAAGACGCTTATCAACGTATTGCTAAGCGTATTCAAGATTAAGAGGTTCTTTTAATCTCCGTAGGGGATACTTTACGCTAAAGCCAGTGGCTGATAGAGCTAGTGGGCTGAAGCTCACCCTACGGGGGTTATTATACATTTTAAAGCTAACTCGTTGGCCCCTTTACATCTTCAGGGTCACCTTCATAAGGTGTTGCATATTTACAGTCTTTTTGTGGGCAAACTTTTTCTGGGCCACGTCGTTTGGTCGTCTTTAGCGTTAGGATAGGCCAATCACAAGCTGGGCAAGGTTCATTGACCGGCACATTCCAGAGTGCATAGTCACATTTTGGATAGTCAGAGCAAGAGTAGAAAATCTTACCGTAACGCGATTTGCGTTTTAAAATACTTCCTGTTTTGCATTTTGGACACTCTACGCCAGTATCCAGCGGTTTTTCTAAGGGCTCGATATGCTTACATTTTGGGTAAGCGCTGCAGCCGATAAATTTCCCATATTTTCCTGTTTTGATGACCAAATCAGATTCACAGCTTGGGCATTTACGGTCAGGCACTATTTCAGGTTCGTTTGCTTGTGTGCCGTCATCATTCAAATTACGCGTATAAGAGCAGGTTGGATAATCTGTGCAGCCGATAAAGCGACCATTACGACCTAGGCGTATTGATAGTTGCTTACCGCATTCAGGGCATTTTTCATCAATGGCTTCTTGGGTAACATCTTTACGTTGTACTGATTCTTCTTTGTCATGAATCAGCGCGGTAAAGGGTTTCCAAAAATCATGCATAAGTGGAACCCATGATTTTTCACCCCGTGAAACAGCATCTAAATCATCTTCTAAATTAGCGGTAAAATTATAATCCACATATTTGGTGAAATGCTCAGTTAGAAATTTGATAACAATGCGTCCGACATCGGTAGGGTAGAAGCGCTTTTTTTCTAAAGTGACATATTCACGGTTTTGTAAAGTAGAAATAATAGACGCATAGGTAGATGGGCGACCTATGCCATGCTCTTCCAATGATTTTACTAAGCTTGCTTCACTATAACGGGGGGGGGGCTCGGTGAAATGCTGGTTGGTGACAATGTCTTCTAGGGGGATAGATTGCCCCTCTTTCATGGGCGGCAAAAAGGTTTCCTTATCATCGCCTTCTTTGTTATCGTCTTGCCCTTCTAAATAGACTGCCATAAAGCCAGGCTTGGCAATAACCGAGCCTGTTGCCCGGAAAATATGCTGGTCACTGCCGCATTGTAAATCGACCGAGACGGTATTGATCGTCGCGTGGATCATTTGGCAGGCAATTGTGCGCTTCCAAATTAAGTCATATAGCTTGAATTGATCACTGCTTAGAAATGTTTTTAAACTCGCTGGGGTTTGCTGAGCAAGCGTGGGGCGGATAGCCTCATGTGCCTCTTGAGCATTTTTAGACTTTGTTTTAAATGAACGTGGTTCTTTGGGTATTTGGTCGGCACCGTATTTTTCGCTAATTAAGGCGCGAATATTTTCCAGTGCTTCGGCGGCTAAATTCACCGAATCAGTTCGCATATAGGTAATTAAACCGGCCGCTTCGCCGCCACCAATATCCATTCCTTCATAAAGTTGCTGAGCAACCATCATGGTGCGTTTAGTGGTAAAACCTAATTTACGCGCCGCCTCTTGTTGTAATGTTGAGGTAATAAAAGGTGGGGCTGGATTACGTTTGCGTTGTTTTTTCTCTAATTTAGCAACTTTTAAGCTACCATTTGCCGCTGCAAGTAAGGCTTGTTGTGCGGCTTGTGCTGTTTCGTCGTTCTCTATGCTGAATTGGCTGAGTTTTTCGCCATTATAGTGCGTTAATTTAGCTTTAAAAGGTTGTTTTGCTTCGATTAATTTTGCTGTAATTGACCAGTATTCGCGTGTTTTAAAGGCTTCAATTTCCAGTTCACGTTCAACAATCATGCGTAGCGCAGGGCTTTGTACGCGTCCTGCGGATAAGCCGCGGCGAATTTTTTTCCACAATAGCGGCGATAAATTAAAACCGACGAGATAGTCTAAGGCTCTGCGTGCTTGTTGAGCATCAACAAGGTTGGTAGCAATTTCACCAGGATTTTCTATCGCATAAGTAACGGCTTTTTTAGTGATTTCATGGAATACGACGCGGTGTACGGTTTTCGCCTTAAGCAGTTTTTTGGCTTTAAGTATTTCTAATAAGTGCCATGAAATCGCCTCTCCCTCTCTATCAGGATCGGTCGCGAGGTAAAGGGTGTCAGCACCTTTTAGTGCTTTGGTAATGGCTTGTACATGGCGCTGGTTGCGTTCTTGTATTTGATACTTCATCGCAAAGTCATTGTCCGGGTCCACCGCACCTTCTTTGGGGATTAAGTCGCGTAAATGCCCATAAGAGGCAAGAACTTGAAAATCTTTGCCTAGATATTTCTCTATGGTCTTGGATTTTGCCGGTGATTCTACGATGATTAAGTTTTTACTCATGCTAAGGATTAACTAATATTAATTTAAAAAATCTGATTCTTCTTGATAGATGATGTTTTCCATATGAGCAATGGCAAGCTCTTCATCAGGTTGGTTTAATAATACGATTAAACTAATCCACTGAACTTTTTCTAGCGTAACCTGGTGACTATCTATTGCCATAGCGCGGTCAATAACAAACTCGCGTGTGATGGGTGTAAGAATATCTAAGCGCTGTAAAAAGTAAATAAAGTCACGGCATTCTACGCTTAGCTTTTGGTTTTCTTCTGCGCAAAAAATACGGAAATTTTTATTAGATTTGAACATTGGCTCTTCTTGCTGTACGAGCATATCTAGCCATTCAAATGCTTGAATTATGTTTCTTGAATTAAAGCCTGCTGCCTTAAGTTCGGTTTTTAATGTGTCGGTGTCAGAGTCGATGTCTATATCACTATCCATATAATTTTCAAATAGATAGATTAGTACATCAAAGATATCTTCATTCATTAAGGGGCCTATTTGTGGGCTTTAAATTTATTTTATGCGCGTAAAACTACCGCCATTCATGGGGCTAATATACCCTTGTATTTCTAGTATGAGCAAGTGTGATGCGATATTTTCTACTGAAAAGCCTGATTCAGTAACCAGCTGATCTATAGATGTGGGGCTATATTGAATGTAATTCAATAGTTCTTGTTGTTCAGGAGTTAGTGAGGACTGGGTGCTTATAGGTGATGCGTTGACTTGTGTCGTTGAGGGTTGGAATAGGTGAGCCAGCTCGTCTAATATATCTTGTGTGGTTTCTACTAATTTTGCGCCTTCCCGAATCAGTGAGTTACAGCCGCGTGCTAGTGGGTTGTTGATAGAACCAGGGATGGCAAACACTTCGCGATTTTGCTCTAGAGCCATACGCGCAGTGATTAATGAGCCACTTTGTTTGGCTGCCTCGACGACTAATAAGCCGACGCATAAACCGCTGATAATTCGATTGCGGCGCGGAAAATGGTTGGCTTTTGCACTGGTTCCGGGCGGGAATTCTGAAATAAGTACGCCATTATTGACTATATCGGTAGCGAGTTGCTTATGTGTGGCAGGATAAACTCGATCTAAACCTGTGCCAGTGACAGCAATCGTTTTTCCATGGGCAGATAAGGCACCGCGATGACTTGCTGCATCTATACCTAAAGCTAAGCCACTGGTAATGGTGAAGCCTGCCGTGCTTAAACTGTGGGCAAAATCTGTTGCAACTTGTATGCCTAGGCTTGAGGGATTGCGGCTGCCAACGATAGCTATTTGTGGGAAATGAACCAAATCTATGTCACCACGCGCAAATAGTATAGGCGGAGGGTCAGGGATTTCTTTTAATTGTGCGGGATAATCAGTATCTGAAAATAATAAGATGTGGTTATCAGGTTGTTCTAGCCAAGCTAAATCTTGTTCCACGGTTTGCCAGTCAGGTGCTTTTATGGCATCTATGCTTTTACCACGCAAGCCTAATTGTAGTAAGGTCTCGCGTGGCTCAGAAAATAGCTGTTCTGGTGTGTAGTAAGCCAAACATTTTAAGAAAGTTTTACTGCCCACGCCTGGCGTGCGCAAGAGCGCAAGCCAGAATTTAGTGGGGCTATCAGTGAGCACGGAAGCATTATTTTTCAGGTGTTTGTACCCTATCTAAAACGCGAATATTTTTTGAAGCACTCATCACGAGAGCATAACTGACGCGATCGAAAATACGAAAAACGAGGGCAATACCCGCTTCTTGATCAGGAAGTTTGACCAGTTCATTTTTATTCTTATGAAAAGGGTCGGTGATCACTTTACCTTTTTGTATAATGCTTAATAAATGGCCTTGTTTAAGGCCGTCTTGCTTGCCTTTGCTGATGACAATAATATCATATTGACCAATTTCTTGAACACCATTAAGTACGGCGATAATAGAGCCATCAATAAGTTCGCTTGGTAGTGTAGGGAAGAAATTGAAAGCGACCTCCTCTTCTGAGCTGGGCATAAGTCGGTCGCCGCGGCGTACTTCTTTCTCCGTATTGGTTATACGCAGTGTTGCTGGGTCACCAAGCTCAAGAATCACATTGTCGGCAATATACTCGGCTTCATAACCTAAAATTTCATTACTTTCAGGGTCAGTATAAGTATCTCCTGGGCGGTAAGCGGTGTAAGCAATATATTCAGGCTTTAAAATAGAGCGGACGTAAATTTTATCACCTTCTGCAGCGATAATGTGCTCGCCTGAAAAGTCAACAATATAGGGAGCATTGGCTAACTCATCTTTACTCACTATTTTAGGTGAGCTCAGATAGGGTCTGATCGCTTCATTGGGGATCATATCTATAGCTTGATCGATATTTTCCGCACGGATATGTGGGTAAAGTATCGACTCGTTATTTGTTGGGCTATTAACACAGAGCCTAGGCTGGTTGTCAATAAAGCAAAGGGTAATAACATCGCCGGGATAAATGAGGTGTGGATCTTTAATTTGCTTGTTGTGATGCCAGATATTAGGCCATTGCCAAGGATCTTGTAAAAATTTAGCTGATATATCCCATAGCGTGTCTCCTTTAACAACAGTATAGCTGGTTGGGTGAGTAGGGTTTAGCTTAATAACATCAGCCCAACTTGATAGACTTAATGTAAGGCTAAGAATAAGTCCTATAATTGCTTTAGAAGCCATGATTTTATCCCGATCTATCGTAATTTATAGAGTGAGTGCTGGACATCTTAATTTTTACAAAAATGGCCAACACTGAGCTTGTAAAGTATAAAGTTTAGATGATTTCGGATAGAATTCCAGTCATAAATAATTAAAGTGTGGAGTGTTTAGTGAGTATTTTGTCAATTCTCGAGTTTCCTGATCCTCGTTTACGTACCGTAGCAAAGCCTGTTAAGGAAGTTGATAAGGCACTTGGGGGCTTGGTTGATGATATGTTTGAAACCATGTATGAAGCACATGGTGTGGGGCTGGCTGCAACTCAAGTAAATGTACATCAGCGTATTATTGTTATTGATATCAGTGAAGAAAAAGATCAGCCGGTTTGTTTAATTAACCCTGAAATTATGGATAGTCTAGGCGAAGAGGAGTCTGATGAAGGCTGTTTGTCGGTGCCAGGTATTTTTGAGCCGGTGACACGAGCTGAAACAATTAAAGTAAAAGCTTTGGACAAGCGCGGAGAATCTTTTGAATTAGAGGCAGATGGTTTATTGGCTGTGTGTATTCAGCACGAAATGGATCACTTGCTGGGTAAATTATTCGTTGATTATTTGTCACCTTTAAAGCGCCAAAGAATTAAAAAGAAAATGCAAAAAATGCATAAGAGAGAAAAATAACACGATGAAAATTATTTTTGCGGGAACGCCAGAATTTGCAGTGCCAGCATTACAAATGTTATTAGACTCTAAGCATGAGGTAGTGGCAGTGTATACACAACCTGACCGGCCAGCAGGGCGTGGACGGAAGCTACAGCTAGGGCCCGTTAAATCGTTAGCTTTAAGTGCGGGAGTCCCCGTCTTTCAGCCAGAAAACTTAAAAGCAGAAGCTGATATCGAGCAACTTATTGCTTTGGATGCTGATTTAATGGTTGTTGTTGCTTATGGGTTGATTTTAAGTCAGCGTGTTTTGGATATACCCAAAAAGGGTTGTATTAATATTCATGGCTCTTTGTTGCCACGCTGGCGAGGTGCTGCGCCAATTAATCGAGCGATTATGGCGGGTGATAAGGAAACCGGCGTTACCATTATGACGGTAGTTAAGCAGTTGGATGCAGGGGATATGTTGTATAAAACGGTATGTACTATTGGTGCGCAAGAAACAGCCAGTGAATTACATGATCGTATGATGGTGATGGGTGCAGAAGGCTTGCGCGAAACTCTGGTATTGTTGGAAGAAAATAAACTGTCTCCGCAGGTGCAAGATGAGTCTTTAGTTACTTATGCGCATAAGCTGGGAAAAAGTGAATCCGAGCTAGATTGGACGAGACCGGCAAGTGAATTGGCGTTGCAAGTGCGTGGTCTTAATGCCTGGCCGGTGGCGCAAACTAAATTAGATAATAAAGTCATGCGCGTGTGGCGTGCAGAGGCGCTTAATATTGAAACTCTACTTACTCCTGGCATGATTTTGGATGATAGCAAGCATATTGATGTGGCTACGGGAGCGGGTGTTTTGCGTTTATTAGAAATTCAAATGCCGGGGAAAAAACGTATGCCAGTGGATGCTTTTTTGCATGCTCATAAGGTTGCGGGCTTGCAGTTAGGTTAGGCTTAATAATTTAAAGTATATACTTTGTACGGGGCACAGCTACGGACTTCTAGTGCTTTATTTTATGCCGATAGCTGCGTTTTTGAAGCGGTTACAGGGCTTTTTATTCGCTTGTTTCAGCTCCTTACTCTCGATCAAAATAAACTCGCTATAACAACATAAAGTATAATTTTTATGACCTGTATGGTGCAGTTTCTCAACAGTTTTAAAGGAAAAATGAATTGAACTCTCGATTAGTGGCGGCAAATGTTATCGTCAAAGTATTGGCTGGGAAGTCACTGACTGTCGCTCTTGAAGAGGCGTGGCCGCAGGTTGTTGATGTGCAGGAGCGGGCGTTTATCCAAGCTTTATGCTATGGCACGGTGCGCCATTATTATCGGCTAGAGTTTATTTTAAATCAGTTAGTTAATAAGCCGATTAAAGATAAAGATGCGCAGATAAAAGTGTTGGCTTTGTTGGGTTTGTATCAGCTGAATTTTATGCGTGTTAAAGATCATGCTGCCGTCTCTGAAACCGTGGCAGTGATGCGCAAAAAACAGTGGGCTAAGTCATTATTGAATGCTGTATTGCGCCGTTATCTGCGTGAACAAGATGAATTGGAGGCTTTGGCTGATAAACATGTGGCTTATGCGCACCCTGACTGGATGATTAAGGCTATTAAGGCTGATTGGGGGGATGATGCTAAGCAAATTCTTGTCGCTAATAATCAACTTCCGCCGATGAGCTTGCGTGTCAATGCACGCTTTTGTGAGCGTGATATTTATTTAACGCTGCTCGCAGAAGAAGGAATTGAAGCAAGTGCTTTAGCTTGCTCGGAGCAAGGGATTCTTTTGGCTGAACCGGTTGTTGTGGATAAACTGCCTAAATTTGCACAAGGCTGGGTGTCAGTTCAAGATGCGGCAGCACAATTGGCAGTGCAATTACTGGATGCGCAGCAAGGCGAGCGTATTTTAGATGTGTGTGCTGCTCCAGGGGGGAAAACGGCGCATATTTTAGAGTTACAGCCTGATTTAGAACAGCTGTTAGCTATTGATATTGATGCGCAGCGCTTGGTGCGTGTACAGGAAAATTTAACACGATTGCAGCTTAAAGCTGATTTATTGGCCGCGGATGCAGCTCAACCGGATATGTGGTGGGATGGGGTATTATTTGATCGTATTTTACTGGATGCGCCTTGCTCAGCTTTGGGAGTTATTAGGCGGCATCCAGATATTAAACTATTGCGCCGCGCTGAAGATATAGCTCAGTTGCAGGCATTACAGCAGGAAATTTTGTGCGCTGCTTGGTCTATGTTGGCTCCAGGGGGCGTTTTACTTTATGCGACCTGTTCTATTTTAAAGCAAGAAAATGAGCTGCAAATTGCGCAATTTCTGCAGCAGCATGGTGATGCGCAGGAGTTAATTATAGAGGCTGATTGGGGTGTTAAACGCCCTTTTGGGCGTCAAGTTTTTACGGGTAGCTTGGCTATGGATGGTTTTTATTATGCGCGCTTACAAAAAAAATAAAGCGCTACTGCTAGCTTTGTTTGTGCTGCTAAGTAGCTTGTCAGGGCGTGGTTATGCTGATGATCGGTTTGTTAAAATTGAGCAGGCGCAGTTAACTTTGGCCGAAAATAAGGCGCAACTGCGTGCTGATGTGACTTTTCAATTGAGTCAAAGTGCCCAGGATGCTTTGCATAGCGGTATCGCTTTGTATTGGGATGTTACTATTGAGCTTAAACAGGTGCGTTGGGGCGGGTTATGGCAGAGTGTTTTATTTTCTCGGTCACGACGCTACCGCTTAGCTTATTATACTTTGTTGAATAATTATCGCGTTAAAGATGAGAAAAAAGAAGAGGTGAAGCGATTTTCTAGTCTTCAAGAAGCGCTGACTTATATGGGGCAGATTGCTTATGATGATATACCGATAGCAGGGTATGACGCTAAGCTATGTATCGTTGGTGTGTTAAAGGTTGCGTTTGATAAGGAAATGCTGCCGGCACCTTTGCGGCCTATTGCCTACTTTGATTCGGAATGGGATTTGTCAGCTGCTGAGAGGTTATGGTGCGAATAAAGGTTCCCTTTAGCATTTCTATGCTTATTGTGCTGAGTTTTATTATCTTGTCTTTACAGTTAATGAGCTCGGCGATACAGGATACATCGCAGCTTAGTGACATGTATACTTGGCTGCTTTTAAGTAATGCGCTAGGAACAGTGATATTACTTTTATTGGTTGGTTTTAATGTTTTTTCATTGGCTAGACGGCTTAAGAGGCGAGAGGCAGGGTCACGCTTAACGACGCGTATCGTATTGTTATTTATCGTTTTATCTTTAGTTCCTGCAGGGGTGGTATTTTATTTCTCCATGCAGTTTTTGCACCAAAGTATTGATAGTTGGTTTAGTGTTGAGCTAGATGGGGCAATGGAAGACTCCTTGGAATTAAGTCGTGCCTCTTTGGATCAGCGGTTGCGCTGGGATTTAAAACAGTCGCAGGGTTTGGCTGAAACTTTAGCAAGTAAATCAGATGCTGAAATAAGTTTGGAATTAGATCATTTTCGTGAAGTTGCAGGGGTAAATGAGGTTAGCTTGCTCTCAAAAAAAGGCAAAATCATTAGTTTTAGTGGCTTAAACCCAAGTGATATTTTACCGAGTTTGCCAGTGTCCCCCTTGTTTTTACAAGTACAGCAAGGTAATGACTATGTCGCTCTTGCTTCAGTTAATGGTGAGTTAGTGGTACAAACAGTTGTTGCCATTAAACCAAAAAACATGCGTTATTTACAGGTTATTTATCCTGTACCTGAGCGCATTAATGATTTAACTGATTCGGTTGAATTTGCTTATGTTAGGTTTCAAGAAATGATGTATTTGCGGCACTCACTGAAGGTTAGCTTTTCTCTTGTTTTGTCTTTAGTCTTGTTGATGAGTTTACTCGCGGCAATTTCAGCAGCCTTTGTTAGTGTGCGTAGCATTATTGCCCCCATTCGTGATTTAGTGCGTGGTACGCAGGCTGTGGCATCAGGATTTTATGGGCAATTATTGCCAGTAAAGCGTTTAGATGATTTGGGGTTTTTGGTGGAATCATTTAATGAGATGGTGATGCAAATCTCTCATGCTCAGGATGAGGCGCGAAAAAACGCACAAGAAATTGAGCGGCAGCGAGCTTATTTAGAAACTTTGTTAACGAGTTTAACATCGGGTGTATTGAGTTTTGATTCAAGTTTAAATATACGCACAGCAAATCAAGCTGCGAGCATTATTTTACATGTCCAGGTGATGCGTTATTATGGGCAAGATTTAATGAAATTAGCTCAAGGCCGTCCAGACCTAATGGGACTGGCTGAGGTGGTACAGCCATTATTGGAGAAATCTTTTGATATTTGGCAGCGTAATGTGGTTGTCGATGGGCCAGAAGGGCGTAAGGAATTGCTGTGTCAAGGTGCGCCATTATTTTCTACAGAGGGCGGTTATATTGGTGCGGTCGTTGTTTTTGACGATATAACTGACTTGATTCGAGCACAAAAAAATGCGGCGTGGTCTGAGGTAGCGCGGCGCTTGGCGCATGAGATTAAAAATCCTTTGACGCCGATACAATTATCCGCAGAAAGGTTACAGCATAAATTGGCATCTAAGCTGGAGGTCGAGGATGCGGAGATGCTGCAGCGATCTACACGCACGATTGTTCAGCAGGTAGAAGCGATGAAGCAGATGGTTAATGCCTTTGCTGAGTATGCACGGCCGGTACACAATAAAGCGGAGAAACTAGATTTGTTGGCTTTGGTGCAAGAAGTTATTGTTTTATACAGCTCTGACCCTCATGTACGTTTTGACTTGCAAGTGAAGGGGAGGATTTCCTTGATTAAGGCGGATGCTGTTAATATTCGACAGGTGCTACATAATCTGTTTAAAAATGCACTGGAAGCCATGGGAGGTAAAGGAGATGTTACGGTAAAGTTAGAAAGTGTGCAGCAATACAATTCAGAGTTTGTGCGTTTAGCTATCTATGATACAGGTTGCGGGATTGATATTAAGCAGGCCAAGCAGATTTTTGAGCCTTATGTAACGAGCAAGGAAAAAGGGACTGGTTTGGGGTTGGCGATTGTGAAAAAAGTGATTGAAGAGATGGGTGGTAGTATTCGCTTAGATAGCAAATATACGCAAGGTGCTGGGTTTATTATGCAATTTCCAGCAGTATTCGACAGGCAAGGTAAAAACTAAGTGAAATGAGTGGATATAAAGCAAATATTTTAGTAATTGATGATGAGCGAGATATTCGGCAATTAGTGCAGGAGATTCTACAGGATGAAGGTTATGTTGTTTATGTGGCTGGAAATGCCGAAGAAGCACGGAAAATGCAGTGCCGGCATCAGCTTGACTTGATTTTGTTGGATATTTGGATGCCTGATACGGATGGTATTACGCTGTTAAAAGAATGGACTGAGAATGCTGAGTTTGTTACGCCAGTTATTATGATGTCAGGGCATGGCACAATTGAAACAGCTGTTGAAGCAACTAAGTTGGGTGCGTATGAATTTTTAGAGAAACCTTTGTCTTTGGCCAGGTTATTATTGGTTGTTGATCGTGCTATTGATGCGCATATGTTGGAGCGTGAAAATGCTGGCTTAAAGCAACAATTGTTTGCTGTGCATGAGCCGATTGGGCGCAGTGCTTTTGCGGAACGAATTAAGGAACAATTAAAGCGCTTGGCGCAGCATGATACCAAAGTGATGTTTGTTGGTGAAAGTGGTACTGGAAAGGAGTTGTATGCGCGCTTTTTACATGCACATAGTGGACGCAAAGCAGGGCCTTTTGTTGATGTATCTGTGGGTAGTATCGCGCCAGAAAATGCCGCAGTAGAGTTTTTTGGTAAAGAGCTTGATGGTGTTGTGTACCCTGGGTTGTTGGAGCGAGCGCACGGTGGTGTGTTATTCTTGGCTGAAATAGCGGGCATGGATGCGCAAACGCAATTAAAGTTATTAAGCGCCCTAGAATCGCATTCATTTTTGCGTGTGGGGGGGTCGGAACAGGTGCGGGTTGATGTGCGCGTGCTTGCTGCAACACGAACTTTACTAGAAACCGAAGTAGCGGCCGGGCGTTTCCGGCAAGATTTGTATTATTTGCTTAATGAGGTGACGATGGAAGTGCTGCCCTTGCGCGAGCATGGGGAGGATGTTCCCGCTCTACTGCATTTTTATATAGACTATTTTGTGCGTTATGAAAAATTAGCCTATAGAAAATTTCTAATGGCCGCACAGAATTTTTTGCGTAATTATACTTGGCCAGGGAATGTGCGAGAATTAAAGAATTTAGTACAGCGCTTAATGATTCTGGGAGCAGGTGAGGATATAGAATTAACTGAGGTGAAGGCGGCACTAGGAGCCGTTTTGGGTGCGGCAAGTGTCGTGCCGCAAAGCAATGTGCCTGATTTTTTTCAGTTATCATTAAAAGAAGCAAGGGAGCAGTTTGAAAAAGCCTACCTTGAATACCATTTTGAGAAAAATTCAGGGAACGTTGCTAAATTAGCAACTGCAGTTGGTGTTGAGCGCACGCATTTATACCGAAAATTACATGCGCTAAATATAAAAGAATAGTTTTGATGGTTTACCATGTCCTTAAATTTCAGGATAATGGCAGGATAAAGTAATTTTAGATGCTGTGTTGGGGTGAGTTTAATTTTAATTAGAATTAAATGGGTCTTAGCCAGCCTTATAGTGAGCTCTAGTACTGATTATGTTTGATAATTTAACCGATCGTTTAGGTAAAACCTTAAAAAATCTTCGAGGCCAAGGTCGCCTGACTGAAGAAAATATTCAAGAGACGATGCGTGAAGTGCGCATGGCTTTGCTTGAGGCTGATGTTGCGCTGCCCGTTGTTAGTGCTTTTATTGAGAAGGTAAAAGAGCGCGCTTTAGGCCAGGAAGTGCAGGCTAGTCTCTCACCCGGGCAGTCACTGATTAAGGTTGTGCAGGCTGAGCTTGTTAGTGTTATGGGTGAGGCGAATGAGGCACTTGATTTAAAAGCAAACCCACCCGCGATTATTCTTATGGCAGGTTTGCAAGGTGCCGGTAAAACAACAACTGTTGCTAAGTTAGGTCGCTGGTTAAAAGAAAATAAAAAGAAATCGGTCGGCGTAGTTAGTACGGATATTTATCGCCCTGCCGCGATTAAGCAATTAGAAACATTAGCTAATGATTTATCACTGACGTTTTTTGATACTGATGTAACTAAAACGGCGGCAGAAACTGCAACAACTGCGATTGAGGCGGCAAAGAAACAATTTTTAGACGTTGTTATTGTTGATACTGCAGGTCGTTTGCATATTGATGAAGAGATGATGTCTGAGATTAAGGAGTTGCATGCGGCTATTAATCCTGTTGAGACCTTGTTTGTTGTAGATAGCATGACGGGGCAGGATGCGGCGACTACTGCAAAAGCTTTTAATGATGCGCTGCCTCTAACAGGTGTAGTGCTGACTAAGACTGATGGTGATGCGCGTGGTGGAGCCGCTTTATCTATTCGTCATGTTACCGGTAAACCCATTAAGTTTGTCGGGGTCGGTGAAAAAACAGATGCTTTAGAGCCTTTTTATCCTGATCGAATGGCTTCAAGAATTTTGGGCATGGGGGATATGCTCAGCTTGATTGAAGATATTGAGCAAAAAGTTGATAAGGATAAAGCGGCAAAATTAGCCAAAAAGCTACAGAAGGGAAAAGGATTCGATTTGTCTGACTTCGTTGAGCAATTGGAGCAAATGGAAAGTATGGGTGGCGTTGGCGCAATGATGGATAAGTTGCCTGGAATTAATGATGTGCCTCAGGATATGCGGGATAAAGTAAATGATAAAGAATTGGCGCGACAAATTGCTGTCATTCGTTCCATGACGAATCAAGAAAAACGTTATCCTGACTTAATTAAAGGCAGTCGTAAAAAGCGCATTGCAGCTGGTTGTGGGCAGGAGTTGCAGGATGTTAACCGTGTTTTGAAACAATTTAAGATGATGCAGAAAATGATGAAGCGCTTTAAAAAAGGCAATATGGCCAATATGGTGCGCGGAATTAAAGGTAATATGAAAGGTATGCGCATGTAATTTTGATGGGGGAATAGATAAGGCTTTTAGAGGACAGAAATTTTTTTTATAATTTTGGCTTCACATACCGATTAAAAAGCGTAAAATAATTCGATTAAGTTTGGTTAAATGTAATTTTTGAGGAATCTAGATGGTAGTTATTCGTCTTGCCAGAGGTGGGCAAAAAAATCGTCCTTTTTATCATGTTGTAGTGACTGATAGTAGAAATAGTCGTGATGGGCGTTATATTGAGCGTTTAGGATATTTTAATCCTTTAGCACGTGGTTCAGAAGAAAGATTGAAATTAGATGAAGAGCGTATTGCTCATTGGCGAGCCAATGGTGCGCAGCCTTCTGAGCGTGTTGCTAAGTTAATTAAAGATGCTAAAAAAGCAGCAGTAGCAGCTTAAAAGGTTGGCTGAGGAATTTATTAGTGTTGGCCTAGTCTCTGGTATCTTTGGTGTCCGAGGCTGGATAAAAGTATATTCGTATACAGATCCTCGAGAAAACATACTAGCTTATTCACCTTGGACCTTAAGAAAGGGTAAGGATAGTAAGACAGTAAAGGTTATTGATGGTCGCCGGCACGGAAAAACAGTCCTAGCATACTTGGAAAACATTAATGATAGGGATGATGCGGCAACCCTGAGTGGTTGGGAGATATTAATTCGCCCTGAACAGTTGCCTAAGGCAAAAAAAGGCGAATATTATTGGAGCGACTTAATAGGATTACAAGTTAATACCGTTGATGGTGTCGAGCTTGGTGTGGTTAAGCAGATGCTAGAAACAGGGGCTAATGATGTTGTCGTTGTTATGGGAGAAAGGGAGCGTTTGATTCCTTTTTTGCAAGAGCAAACGATACTAAGTATAGATTTGCCTGCTGGTGTTATGATTGTTGACTGGGATGCAGAGTTTTAATGCGTTTTGATGTAGTGACGATTTTTCCTGAGATGGTGCTTGATTGCGCTATGAATGGGGTTACTGGTCGCGCAATAAAGCAGGGTTTAGTTGATTTAGCTGTTTGGAACCCTCGGAACTATACTTTGGATAAGCATAAAACAGTCGACGATCGCCCGTATGGTGGTGGTCCTGGTATGGTTATGAAATATAAACCATTAAAGGATGCTGTTGATGATGCTAAGAAATTAGGTAGTAAAGAGCGAGTTAAAGTTGTTTATTTAAGCCCTCAGGGTAAGCCAATTACACAGCAACTGTTAAATGAAAATACTGCTTTAGAGCAGTTGATCTTAGTTGCTGGCCGCTATGAAGGGATTGATGAGCGCTTTATACAAAATGAATGTCATGAAGAGTGGTCGTTAGGTGATTTTGTTATTAGTGGCGGCGAGTTAGCTGCGCTAGTTGTCATTGATGCGATCTCAAGACTTCTGCCGGGTGTGTTAGGTGATGAGGGCTCTGCTAAGCAGGACTCTTATATGGATGGGTTATTAGACTGTCCTCACTATACGCGTCCTGAGGTGTTTGAGGGTAAAGCGGTGCCAGAAGTTTTACTCGGCGGCAATCATAAGGACATCGCAAAATGGCGAATGAAGCAGTCGTTAGGGTGGACTTGGCAGAAAAGGCCTGATTTGTTGTTTAATAAAGAATTAACGGCAGAACAAAAGTCGTTGTTAAACGAATTTAAAATTGAATTGAAGTATAAATAGGTACAGTAATGAGTAATATTATTAGTCAATTGGAAGCAGAGCAGCTTAATCAAAATATACCAGAGTTTAATCCTGGTGATACAGTTGTTGTACAGGTAAAGGTAAAAGAGGGTGAGCGTGAGAGATTACAGGCATTTGAAGGTGTTGTTATTGCTAAACGTAATCGTGGCTTGAACTCAGCATTCACAGTTAGAAAGATTTCTCATGGCGTAGGTGTTGAGCGTGTTTTCCAAACGCACAGTCCTTTAGTTGGAGATATTCAAGTTAAGCGCCGCGGTGCAGTACGCAGAGCTAAGTTATATTATTTGCGTGAGTTATCGGGCCGTGCAGCACGAATTAAAGAGAAGCTATCATAAAAGGTTTTTATTTTATTGTAGTGAATCAAAAAAGGCGCTTTTAGGCGCCTTTTTTGTGTCTGTTTGATAGTCGTTATAAGCTCTTGGTGTTTGTGTTTAAAGGCTCTTAGAGATATCTACGCCAGTGGCTTCTAGTAGAGCGCGACGTAATTTTTCAGCTTCAGCGGCGCGTTCAATGATATTTGGAGATAGGCATATTTTTCCTTCAAAGCGCTTGATGCCGCCGGTAGTGCGTTCGCTAACGACATCGATAATAGTTTTCCAATTAATTTTCTTTTTATCTGCAGCAAAAGCAAATACTAAGGCGAGGTCGCCAAGATTGTTAATTAAGCGTGGCACCCCACCAGAATAGTAAAAAAGAGCTGCGCAAGCGGAAGGCTGGAAAATCTTTTCTGTGCTACCTGCGACCTTTAAACGAAAATCAATATACTGCTCCGTTTCCTCGTAGCTCAATGGATTTAAGTGGTATTCTATTGATATTCTTTGGGAGAACTGTACCAGCTCAGGTTGATTAAGCTTGTCTACTAATTCTGGTTGGCCAACAAGAACTAGCTGTAGCATGATTTCTTGGTGGGTGTTAATGTTGGATAATAGACGTAATTCTTCTAGTGTCTGGATATCCATGTTTTGTGCTTCATCGACGATGAGTACGACGCGCGTGCCAGCATTGCTTTTTTCAGTGATGAAATCAACAAAGGCACGATAGCGTTCTGCTTTGTTGACTGCTGGTGATTCAATATTAAAAGCAGCTAAAACCCAGGTTAATAAATCACCAAATGCGCTGTGTGTATTAGTAATTAGGCCAACTTCGCATTGAGCTTTAATTTCTTCTAATAAACTGCGGACTAAGGTAGTTTTTCCAGAACCAATCTCTCCGGTTATAACTGTGAACCCTGCTTGGCTTACTAAACCATATTGTAGTGTGGTTAGTGCCTTTTTATGTTTCGCGCTTAAATATAGAAAGCTAGGGTCGGGAATTAGTGAAAATGGTTTTTTTGTAAGACCGTAAAACTTAGTATACATACATAAATTACTGGTTAGAGATTATCGGCTTGTAATGGAAAAATTATTATACAGTATTCCTGTGTGAGATTGATTATACACGTTAGTGGTGCGCAGCTCTGCTTTTATCAGGGGTAAGTTAGTTTCTGCTCTGTCTTATTTTTGTGCTATATTTTTAATTCTAACATATGACCTATAGCTTATAATAGTGTTTATGTGTATTGAAATGAAACGACTAAAAACAATAAACAGATTGATATGGTAATAAGTGAATTTATGGTTGGGCAGCGGTGGGTAAGTGCTTCTGAACCTGAATTAGGGTTAGGGATGGTGCTTGCAGTGGAAGCTAATCGGGTGACTGTTTTATTTCTAGCAAGTAATGAGCGCAGGGTCTATGCACAAAATAATTCACCTTTGACGCGTGTACGTTTTTTGCCTGATGATAAAATTGAGATCGAAGGCGGTAATCACTTAACCGTTAAATCAGTGACTGAAGAGCAGGGCCTGTTGCGCTACCATGCACTAACTGAGGACGGTAATATTGTGCTGGTTGATGAAATGGAATTAAGTCATCACCTGCAATTTAACAAACCTCAAGATAAATTATTTATTGGTCAAGTTGAGCTAGGCCGTTGGTTTTCATTGCGCTATCAAACTTGGAATTATTTATATCAACTGGGGAAAAGTGATGTGCAAGGGTTACTTGGTGCGCGCGCATCATTAATTCCGCATCAGTTATATATTGCTCATGAAGTTGCGCGTCGAGACAGGGTGCGTGTCATGCTTGCTGATGAGGTGGGGCTGGGGAAGACGATTGAGGCAGGTTTGATTTTGCATCGCCGCATACAAACGGGCTTGTCCGCGCGAGTTATGGTTATAGTGCCCGAGAGTTTATTGCATCAGTGGTTAGTTGAGATGCTGCGCCGCTTTAATTTAAAATTTAGCCTTTTCGATGAGTCTCGTTGCTTAGCCATAGATGAGGATAACCCTTTTTTAAGTGAGCAGTTAGTGCTTTGTAGTTTGGACTTTTTTGAGCAAAATCCTCATAGACAGGCTCAAGCTATCCAGGCTAGTTGGGATGTAGTAGTCGTTGATGAGGCGCATCATTTGCAGTGGTGCGAGGGGATGCCAAGTCATGCTTATTTATTTGTTGAGCAGTTAGCGCAAGTGACTGATGGCTTGATGTTATTAACCGCGACACCTGAGCAATTAGGTAAAAAAACGCATTTTGCACAGTTGCGTTTATTGGATCCAGATCGCTTTCATAGTTTTGAGTTGTTTTTAGAGGAGGAGCGAAAGTTTGAGCCGATTGCCCAGTTAGCAGAGAAAATAGTTAATAAATTTAGTCTCAGTGAGGCGGATAAAATTAGCTTGGCTGCCTATATTGATCAAAATCTATGCGCAAAATTTTTACAAAATGAGAATGCTAGCGATATAGCGTTGGATGTTATTGATCAATTAATTGATCGGCATGGTACGGGGCGTATTTTATTTAGAAATTCTCGGCATGTAGTGCAAGGTTTTCCAGTGCGCGAGTTTTATGCATATCCACTACCGCCTGAGAGCAAGGAGAGTGATATTACTTATCTTGCTTGGTTGGTGGAAAAAATAAAACAATTAGATGGTGAGCAAGTTTTATTGATTTGCCGGCAGGCTGAAACGGCGCTAAAGTTGCAAAAAAGTTTGCGTGAGCAGTATGCAGTTAATGCTGCTGCCTTTCATGAGGGTATGAGTATTATTGAGCGGGATAGGGCGGCGGCTTACTTTGCCGATGAGGATGCGCATGTGCGTATCTTGCTTTGTTCTGAAATAGGTAGTGAGGGGCGTAACTTTCAATTTGTACATCATTTGATTTTATTGGATTTGCCTGAAAATCCAGATTTATTGCAGCAAAGAATTGGGCGTCTTGATCGAATTGGTCAAAAGCAAGCAATTAAAATTCATGTGCCTTATATAGTGGGTAGTAAACAGCACAGTTTATGTCAATGGTATGATCAAGGGCTGGGGTTATTTCAGGTAAATAGTAATGCGGCGAGTGAAGTGTATCGAGTGCAAAAAGGAGCCGTTGAGCAGGTCTGTAGAAGCAATGATCAGAAAGGACTACAAGAGCTAGTTACTTCTAGTAAGGCACTGATACAAAAAATTGAGGCAGAAATGCATCAGTCGCGTGATTTATTGTTAGAGTTTAATTCCTGTCGTAAGGGTATTGCTGAACAATTAATTGGGAAAATTCAGAGTTTGTCTCAGCCTGATGTTTTATGGGCTTATATGGAGGATATTTTTGAATATTTTGGGGTTGACTCCGAGTATCATTCCAAAACTTGTGCTATTTTGCAGGCAGGGCAGGCGCAAAGAGTTACGCAATTTCCTTATGTTCCAGAGGATGGTGTCACTGTAACGGTAAGTCGTGATGTCGCATTAGCAAGAGAGGATATGCAATACTTAAGTTGGGAGCACCCTATGGTAGCTTCAGCTATGGATTTAGTGGTATCGGATAATATAGGTAGTGCGGCGTTAAGTGTTATTAAGCATAAGCAGTTAAAACCGGGGCAGTACTTATTGGAGTGTCTATTTTTAATTGAGTGCAGTGCGCCTTTAACTTTGCAGTTAAATCGTTTTTTACCGACTACTCCAATACGTGTCTTGATTGATCAGGCTCAGAAAGATTTGACTGAGCAAATTGCACATGAAGAATTGGTTGAGCTTGTGCATCAGTTTGAGGTAGAACAAATTACGGCATTTATCGGGAGTGAGCATAAAAATATTAACACTATGATTGCGCACGCAGAACATAGCGCAGAGATTGCAATGCAGGCGGTTATTTCTCAGGCGAGTACACGCATGCTTAAAATGTCTGCTGAAGAAATAAAACGGCTAGAGGCCTTGGCACAGGTTAATCTTAGTATAAAACCGGAAGAAATAGAAAGGTTAAAGGATCGTGCTATTGCTTCTCATGGATATATTCGGGATGCTAAATTGCGCTTGGATGCGGTTCGATTTATCATAGTCAGTTAGAGTATGCATTTTATGCTTCAGTGCTTGCACTGAGTGTGAATATAATTATAAGAATAATCATCACAGTATAGAGGATAGAAATGGGCCTATTGGATTCAGTTTTTGGTAAATCGAAAGTAAATGCAGCAAATAAAAAAGTTAAGGCAGCGCGTGAAGCGAATGACCCAGTAGCGCTTGAAAAAGCACTAACTGGCGCTATCACTATTTATCAGTCTATTGGTTCGGATAGTTCAGTGTTTAAAGATGCCCTATATAATTGGGGTATGGCTTTATTGTATTCCGCTAGATTAAAAAAGCAGGATGCTGAGGCTATCGTGCTTTATGAGGAAGCGGGTAAGAAATTTTCTTTCTGTTTAGTTGCAAAGCCAGACTATTTAGCGGCTGCTTTAGACTGGGGGGTTGTTTTAATGGAGTTGGCCGCTTTACAAAAAGGTGCTGCTCAGGTAGCAAGCTATGCTTTGGCAAAAGAAAAGTTTACCCTTGCCAACAGTATTCAGAAGGGCGTTGCTTCTTATAATTTTGCCTGTTTGCATGCAGTAGAAGGCGATTTTGATGCCTGTAAAGCAGCGTTAGAGCTTGCTCGTGATTATGGGAACTTGCCTGATGAGCAAGATATTTTAAATGATGCGGATATGCAGGTAGCAAAAACACAAGATTGGTTTGATGACTTTATTACTTCGATTAATGCCCCAGTCGTTGCTGAAGATGAGAAAGCAAATACTGAAGGCGGAGAGGCGAAAAAAACAGGCACAGTTTACAGTAAAACCCAAGTAAAAACGGATGGTTTTAAAGTCAAGTATGATGATAAATAAGTTTATTTGATTTAACTTTGGTTAGCTATAGTATTTTATGTTGTGGGTTCGGGAAAAAGAATACTTTAGTAAAATACTTGGTTTTTACCGGCATAATAATTTATACTCATAATAGATATTAAGAGTGCTGCTTAAAGCGCTTCTTTTTACTGCTGTTGATATGTGAATATTGTTAGAAAGATATAATTAGGAGAAAGATAAATGGCTTACGAATTACCTGCTTTACCTTATGCAAAAGATGCTTTAGCACCGCATATTTCTGAAGAGACATTAGAATTTCATTATGGTAAACATCATCAGACTTATGTTACTAACTTAAATAATTTAGTTCCAGGAACTGAATTTGAAGGTGCTTCATTAGAAAGTCTTATTATGCGTTCTTCAGGTGGTATTTTTAATAATGCTGCGCAAGTTTGGAATCACACTTTTTACTGGAATAGTTTATCTCCAAATGGAGGCGGTGAGCCAACAGGCCCGCTGGCTGACGCAATTAATGCTGCTTTCGGATCATTTGCTGAATTTAAAGACGCATTTACGAAATGTGCAGTGACAACTTTTGGTTCAGGTTGGGCATGGTTGGTGAAAAATTCTGATGGTAGCCTTGAGCTAGTTAGTACTAGTAATGCTGCATGCCCTTTAACAGAAGGCCAAACACCTTTATTAACTTGTGATGTTTGGGAGCACGCTTACTATATTGATTATCGCAATGCTCGCCCTAGCTATTTGGCGGCCTATTGGGAATTAGTTAATTGGGACTTTGCAGGACAAAATTTTGCTGGATAAGGCTTTAAGAATTTTATAAAGTAAGATACAAAAAAGCCTGAGTTTAAATAAACTCAGGCTTTTTTATGTGACGAGCATTTATTTTACAACGCGGAGGTGTGACCGCTGTGGTGGTTTGTTTTCTGGTGGTGGTTCATTGTCGTCCTCTTCTTCTGGATCAAAGACCATGCCTTTCCCATTTTCTTTTGCATAAATAGCGAGTACTGCGGGTACGGGTGCTATGATATGCATAGATTGTCCATTAAATCGAGTATTGAACTCAACGGTGGTATTGCCTAAAGATAAGCTTTGAATTGCTTCTGGGCGTATGTTTAGGACAATTTTTCCCTCGTCAATATAATCTTCAGGCAATACCGCGTGCGGATGTGAAGCATCAACAAGTAGGTGGGGCGTTAAATTATTATCAATAATCCACTCGTAAATGGATCTAAGTAGGTAAGGTTTTAATGAGGTCATTTTTTGCTAGGCAGTTTAGCCATTTCATGCTCTTCTTCACTTAGGCTTTCCGCGAAAGCTTCGCGGCTAAATAATTTCTGAGCGTATTGATTGATGATTTGTGCATTTTCAGGTAATTCAATGCCAATGCTAGGTAAGCGCCATAGTAACGGAGCTAAAGAGCAATCGATTAAAGAGAAATCTTCACTCATAAAAAATTCATTTGCTGCAAATAAAGGTACGGCAGCCACTAAACCTTCTCGTAGCATTTTTTTCGCACGAGCAGATTTTTTCTCGCCTGAATTGAGTACTTCACCTAATAAGTGATACCAGTCTTGATCTATACGTTTTATAACCATGCGTGCATTAGCGCGCGACACAGGGTCCATTTGATGTAGCGGAGGGTGAGGGAATCTTTCATCTAAGTATTCCATGATGATACGCGAATCATATAAGACTAAATCACGCTCAACTAAGGTAGGTGAAGTGCCATTTGGGTTTAGTTCCAATAAGCTTTCTGGTGGGTCGGTAGGGTCAAAATATTCAATTTCAGCTGTTACACCTTTTTCGTGTAAAGCAAGTCTTGCGCAATGGCTCATGGCACAAGTGGGCGAAGAAAACAGTGTCATGATTGAACGACGAGTATTAACAGTTACCACGAATCGTAACTCCAAAGTAGTTTAAAATTAGGGAAAATAATCTCATTATACCATATATAAAACTAACTACGTGCTAGCTTGTGCGGCTTAACTCAGGCTTCGAAATTTAATTTATAATCAATTGAAATATACTCGTAAATAGATATTATGGCACTACTTGGTATGATGTTTAATCCTTGTTTTTCAGATTGTTACATAGAGTGTCAGGTATCAGGCTTAGTCACTATTTTCAAAGGTAAGGTTAAAAGTGTAAATTGGACTGGAGGAATTAAGTAATTCCCAGTACACTCATATATTTTTTACCTTATTCATAAGCTTCTGCTTATAATTAGGGCAGCGCACAATAATAAAAAGCTATCTAACTGTGCAGCGTTTTTTATTCGCCTTCAAGGTGTAGAAATAGGTATATAGTAGGCTACGTAACTATTTCTACAATGCATAAGTAACAGGGTGGGTGGAGTGTGTACATTTACCTAAGCTAGACTTAATTGAGAATAATAGTTTATGGGTATAAAGGAATGGAGATTTATAACGAATAAGGTTAGATTGTGATCGCGAAGCGAGCCACAATCTGAACCGTTTGTTGGACAAGCCCGGTTTACCCTTTGAGATG
>NZ_FQTQ01000044.1 GCF_900128525.1 methanotrophic endosymbiont of Bathymodiolus puteoserpentis (Logatchev) | reverse complement strand
TTAAATACTTGTTAATGTAATTACCAATTGTTTTGTCTTTTGGTTTAGGAGCAATGATTTTTCCCTCTTCTTTTGCTTTCCAAACAAGATGTAAAAGTTTTTCTCCAATTGTTGGAGCAGCTGGTTGTTGCCCTTTTGATTCTGTATCCATTGATTTCTCTTCAGATTCCATTTGTGTTGGCATAGAACAATGTGTTAAAAGTTGATTGTGGAAGTTCCATAACATATCTCTGATGTTTGGGCCACAAGGACATGGCAGACCATTCTCATCTTCTTCTGCTGATTTGAAGATCAACAGGTTTCTCATCTATAGAAAACAATCTTTTTTACAGTGAGTGAGTGAGTGAGTGAGTGAGTGATTGTTGTTTTAACACCAGCTCAACAATTTTTCAGCTATATTATGGCGAGAACAAGTTAATTTTCAATAAGATGATGATGAGGCCCACTTTGTACTAGACCAACACGCTTAGTTAGATTTTGATAGTGCTAGCTCACTGAAACAACAGTCCACAGATAGACATGTCGCCCCACTCGAACACATTATCCCGATTCCAAGCCAAATAGTCTTTGCACTTTCTCCTTAATGCTGTGTGCTTAGCAGAAAAGCAACAAATACTAATTTTATAGTCTTGGGTTTGACCCGATCGGGCTTGAACCCACGATCTATTGCACTCGAGGCGAGCATGCTAACCATTACACCACTGATGTGGTAAGTTTATGTTATCTAAATATGTGATGGTATAAATATATTCATTTATTTACTTCAAAATGTTTTCAATCTACTTTTGATGTTATTTAACTATCAGATAAAACCTCTATAAAGAAGTATTGCCATGTATGATACCTGGTTTTATTTAAATTTCTGTAATAAAAATAAATAAATTGGACAACAAAAATATAGGTGGCCATTTTACTTTTGTGGAAAAGATATATTATTTCTACAATCATCAGAAAAGTATTTATCCAGTCTTTCGACAACACTTAAAACTTTAATTAAGTGTTCGATTGATTTCGCATCATATTCAACACTTACACGTTTAATATCTTCTTTTTTTTCTTCTGTAGAAGATGTG
>NZ_FQTQ01000043.1 GCF_900128525.1 methanotrophic endosymbiont of Bathymodiolus puteoserpentis (Logatchev) | reverse complement strand
CGCATCTGCGCTTCAATTTCTTTTGAGTAAGGTTTTATCTTGGGTCGATTTTAAATAAAGTTTATGAGTTGCATCATTATAATTCTTAAATTGAACTTGCCTAAATTAATTTGTGCTCATTCCTAATACACTTTAGATTAGCAACCTCAGCTGACTATCGGCTCTCCTAAGACTGACAACAACTGGGCACATCAGTCTTTAAAAACTTAACCCCCATATTTATTGAGTTTATCTTAATAAAATATAGTGTATTTAGCATAAATTTACTACCAAAGACGGCCTAATACGACTAAAATAACTTAGTAAACTTTGTGTAAATGTATTTTAAAACCGCTCTCTCAGAGTGCGAGATAAAGCATAAACTTGACTCCTCATTCCTTAACTAGCCCATATAACCAACTCTACTAAAACGGAATCATATGACACATTCACTTGAAAAATCTAGCAATGTCGTCTGGCATCAATCAACAGTCAACAGAAAACGCCGAGAGGAAAAAAACCAGCATAAATCAGTAGTACTTTGGTTTACGGGGCTTTCTGGCTCAGGTAAATCTACACTTGCTCATGCCGTTGAAGAACAACTCTATCAACTTGGCTTAAATACTTTTGTACTGGATGGCGACAATGTACGTCATGGACTCAACAAAGACCTCAGTTTTAGTGATACAGACCGTAAAGAGAATATTCGGCGTATTAGTGAAGCAGCAAAACTTATGCTAGAGGCTGGAATAATCACATTAACCGCGTTTATATCACCTTTCAGAGAAGAGCGCGCTATGGCCAGAAGTCTTATGCCCCACGGTGACTTCCTTGAAATCCACTGTTACTGCCCACTAGAAGTCTGCGAAACTAGAGATGTAAAAGGACTGTACAAAAAAGCACGTAATGGCGAAATTAAAGACTTTACCGGCATCTCATCGCCTTATGAAGCGCCCACCAATCCCGAATTAAGAATTGATACTCACGCACTCTCTCTGGAAAAAAGTGTACAACAGGTTATCTCCCTGTTGCGTGCCCGCCATATATTGCCAGATAAAGAGATCAACTAATGCACTATGACATTTTTAACGGCGATGCCGATGGTATATGCGCACTTATACAACTACGTTTAGCTCACCCGATTAGCTCAACTTTAGTGACCGGGATCAAGCGAGACATCCAGTTACTAAAAAAAATCAATGCAAGTTCTGGCGACCAACTCACCGTGCTCGATATTTCCCTACAAAAAAATGCTGATCAGTTAAAAAACTTCTTAACCTTAGGTGCAAGAATTTTTTATGCAGACCATCACCAAGCAGGCGACATCCCGCAGCATCCCCATTTAACTGCATTAATTAATACTAGCACTGATACCTGCACGAGTTTAATTATCAACCAGCACTTACAAGGGCAATTCCCACTATGGGCCATTACTGCTGCTTTTGGTGATAACTTACATCAGAGCGCCAAACAATTAGCTAAAACCTTGGACATTCACTCCGACACACTAGAACAATTAGAAAAACTCGGCACTTATATTAATTACAATGGCTATGGTAGCTGTATAGCAGATCTACATTTTGCACCGGATAAACTTTATCAGGAAATGGCCAGCTACACCTCCCCACTTGATTTTATTACTAATAACCCGCTTATCTATAATCAACTTGAACAAGGTTATTTAGAGGATATGCACAATGCTGAACAAACTCAAGCTGAATATAGCACCGAAAAAGTTGCAGTCTTTATATTACCTGATAAAACATGGGCAAGACGGGTAAGCGGAGTTTTTAGCAATGATTTGGCTAATCAACACCCTAATAGAGCACATGCAGTCCTTACAGTTACTCCAGATAATGACTATCAAGTCAGTGTCAGAGCACCATTAAACAATAAAACTAAAGCAGACGAGCTATGCGCGTCATTTGCTACGGGCGGTGGGCGCAAAGCAGCAGCAGGTATAAACCATTTACCCATAACTGAGCTGGAAAATTTTATTGCAAAATTTGGTGAAATGTATAGTTAAACATCAGGTGGTTAAGTTAACAATCAACTTAGCCCCTATAACTGGGTCTTACATCAAACTGGTTAGATTCACTCATAAGTTCGAATATTTAGGGTTACGCCAAAACGCCATTAATTATTATAAGATTAAAGAGAACCAGTCACATGAGACATCAGGAAATTAAATATGCTATTTAATTCATACATATTTATCTTTGCATTTTTACCCATTACATTTACCCTCTATTTTATTCTTGCCAGATACAAAAATGGTGAAACAGCTATTACTTTTTTAGTTCTGGCTTCCTTATTTTTTTATGGCTGGTGGAACCCTACGTATCTGGTCTTAATGCTAGTATCCATTAGCGTTAACTATACGATTGGAGAGTCTATAGTTCGTTACCGTGCAGCAAATAATTTGCATCAAACCAAGCTACTATTAACGATCGGTATTATTTTTAATCTAGGCTTACTTGGCTATTTTAAGTATGCCAACTTTATCTTTGAAAATACCAACTTACTTTTAGGGTTTAACTTTCCTATTAATGAAATTATTCTGCCCTTAGCTATTTCATTTTTTACCTTTCAACAAGTTGCTTATCTTATTGACGCTTATAAGGGTATCACCGAAGAATTTAAATTTTCTCACTACGTCTTATTCGTCACTTTTTTTCCTCAGTTAATTGCTGGCCCCATCGTTCATCACAAAGAAATGTTGCCACAATTCATGCAGTTAGATAGCATGAAACCGCGCTTGGAAAATGTGGTAACCGGGCTAAACATCTTTGCTCTGGGTTTATTTAAAAAAGTAGTGTTAGCTGATGGAGTTGCCCAATACGCATCCCCTGTTTTTACCGCAGCGGCAGCCGGTGAACCTATGTCATTTTTTGTCGCTTGGGGGGGGGCGCTAGCTTATACTTTGCAACTGTATTTTGATTTTTCAGGATACTCGGACATGGCAATAGGCATTGCCAGAATGTTTGGTATTCAACTTCCCCTTAATTTTGCATCTCCTTATAAATCACTCAATATTATAGAGTTCTGGCGACGCTGGCACATGACTTTATCGCGCTTTTTACGTGACTATGTTTATTTCGGCTTAGGAGGGAATCGCAAAGGAAATACTCGTCGTTATATAAATTTATTAGCAACTATGCTTTTAGGTGGTTTATGGCATGGTGCAGGCTGGACTTTTATCTTTTGGGGTGGCTTACATGGGCTCTATCTGGTTATCAACCATCGCTGAAAATCAGGGAAACGGAGCGATAGCGAAGTGATGATTTTTAGTCCGCAGTAGGCGACAGGGAAATTCGCCAATCCGAAGTGCACTGCGGTAGCAGTGCGCGAGGGAGGCTAGAATTTAATC
>NZ_FQTQ01000042.1 GCF_900128525.1 methanotrophic endosymbiont of Bathymodiolus puteoserpentis (Logatchev) | reverse complement strand
GCAATGGAATTATACTGCCATTCCTGACGCAACAACTTTATAAGTTGCCTAAGTTATTTCATGCACATTCCTAAGGTCATTTGCAAAAATGGCAATTGCACTTCTAGGCTATGCTCTAAAGCATGCGCCTGATCAAGATAGGCAACAGAAGGAAACTGCAATAAAGAGTCTATGGCTTTTTTATCCAGAGGAATATCACCAAGAGGCGTATTAAAAACATCAGCGCTAGATAATGCTAGACCGGTAAAAGCAACATGATGTGATGGCCCTAATAAAACAACGCGTTTAATCATGGCATGCTTCGGGGCTAATCGCGCATAAGCCTTAGCCGCACAGACACCCGAATAAATATAGCCGGCATGTGGCACAATAATCGCTTTTGGCGCTGTTACTGATGGCTCAGCTTGCTCAAGATACTCAGCAAGCATTGCTCTTAATTCATGTGGATTATCAGGATAAAATGAACCTGCGACTGCTGGTTGACGTATACTTCGCATAATTGTGCACCCCCGATGATTAAGTTCTTTTTATTACCTGTATATGTCAATTAGTGTTAAATTACAAGCACATCCTTAGAAATAAAGCGTCAATAATATCCGAAAGGACTGGCCGTATCACATAATATAAAGCTCCAGGCTTTATAAAATGTACACGGGTGTGATTAAAAGTGTGAGGATCTGCTAAAATCATATCTTTTGTATTGACATAATTTATGACTTCCAATCAAGACCAAGAATTGATGCGCCGCCTTAATCAGCACCCTAAATTACGTGATAGATTAGAGGCCTTACTTAATGTTGTTGAAAATGTAGCAGGAGACTGTACTAAAGCGGATGAAGCTGAACGGTATGTGATCGAAGAATTACGAAAAATGGGGAATGATGCGCTGCATTGCTGGGGAGATAATGCAGCTGTAAAAAGTGCTGAACAGTTCCGTGAAAAATCCCCCTCGTTTCATCGTCATGGTAAAAAAAATTCTACTGGCACTCCACCTTTGGAAAAATAGACGCAGTTGAATCCATCTTTCGTCATTCCGGTCAACTGTCCCGACCCTTCAGTTATTCTGCCGGATTGACAGCACGTTGTTGTTCGATGCCCCTACAGCGAGTCATCGCTGATTTTGGTGCCGACCATGCGTTTGCGCAAGTGCCTACAAAGCTTCAGGAGCACTATGGCATTCAGATTCCGGTCAGTACCATTCGTAAGATAACGGAACTTCATGGACAGCAAATGCATGAACAACGGGAGGCTTCTTCTTTGCCGATCAACCTAGGGTGCCGGCAACAAGTCGCTGAGATTGACGGTTGCATGCTACCCGTTATCACCGTTAGAGATGATGAAGGTGACAAGCGTAAAAATAAAGTTCTACACTGGAAAGAAGCGCGTTTGGCTTTAGTCCATGAACAAGGATCGGTTACCCCTAAATTTGATACCACTTTTGCAAACAGTGTTGATGATGCAGGACAAGCATTATTAAATTGTGCCGTTTCGGCAGGCCTAGGAACGAATACGCAAGTACATGGTGTGGGAGATGGTGCCCCATGGATCGAGAAGCAGATGAAAGAAAAATTTGGAACGCAAGGAAGTTACTTGATCGATTTTTACCATGTTTGTGAGTATTTGGCTGAGGCATCAAACGCTTGTGCTGCCAATGATAATGACTGGATGGACACTCAAAAGAAACGACTAAAAAATAATGAGTATGCACTGGTTATTGACAGTTTGGCTTGTCATTTAGAGCCAAGCGATATTGATAATACGAAAGCACCAGTACGTGCTTGCCACCGGTATTTAAGCAATCGAACGGACCAGATTGATTATAAAGGAGCTATAGAAAAAGGTTTGCCTATTGGGTCGGGTGAAATAGAAAGTGCTCATCGATATGTTATTCAGAAACGTCTTAAATTATCTGGCGCATGGTGGAAAGAGGAAAATATTGAGCGAATGTTGGCATTGCGAGTTATCAGGGCTAACGAAGAATGGGATGCGTATTGGAATAATTTAGCCAAAGCAGCATAACCTGATGGAGATTCCCCCACACTTTTAATCACACCCAATGTACACACTTTAATTCCTTACCTTAATGGCCGTGATATACGAACAAAAATGGTAAATTATTTGATTTAAAAATATATTGCCATATATCTATATATAGATATCTATACCGGAGGCTTGCTATGCACACTCAACTTAATTCAGAAACGACTGTCGCTACTCACTACTGGCATGATTTAGGTGATGGCCGTATACAGTGTGATTTATGCCCACGATTTTGTAAATTGCATGATGGTCAGCGCGGTTTATGCTTTATTCGACAAAATCAAGATCAACAGATCGTATTAACCAGTTATGGTCGCTCTAGTGGCTTTGCCATCGACCCAATAGAAAAAAAACCATTAAATCATTTTTACCCTGGCTCTTCAGTGTTTTCTTTTGGCACCGCAGGTTGTAATTTAGCCTGTAAATTTTGTCAAAACTGGGACATTAGTAAATCACGACAAATGGATGCCTTAATGAGCATTGCCGGCCCCGAAATAATTGCCCAAAAAGCCGCTGAACAGGGCTGCCTGAGTGTTGCCTATACTTATAATGACCCGGTTATTTTTCACGAGTATGCCATAGATACTGCTATTGCTTGTCGTGAATTAGGCATCAAATCCGTTGCCGTTTCTGCAGGTTATGTTTGCCCTGAACCTAGAGCTGAATTTTATCAATATATGGACGCAGCAAATATTGATTTAAAAGCCTTTACTGAGCGTTTTTATCACAAAATAACAGGCTCTCATTTAGCCGCCGTATTAGATACTTTACGTTATTTACAGCATGAAACATCAGTATGGCTGGAATTAACCACGCTACTGATCCCTGGTGAAAATGACTCCCAAGCTGAACTAGAAGAAATGACCCAGTGGGTCGTAGAAAACTTAGGCCCCGATGTGCCCATGCACTTTACCGCCTTTCATCCTGACTGGAAAATGCTAGATACACCCTCAACGCCAGTCGCATCATTATTATTAGCACGCGATATTGCTATAAAAAATGGTGTACATTATGCTTATGTAGGCAATGTACATCATAAACCAGCAGAAAGTACCTATTGCCACCACTGCGGACAATTATTAATAGGTCGTGACTGGTATCAATTATCCGACTGGAATTTGAATGCCTCAGGCACATGCACGGCTTGCGGCACTCAATGTGCAGGACATTTTGCTGCAAAACCTGGAGATTGGGGCGCTAAGGAATGAGCACAAATTAATTTAGGCAAGTTCAATTTAAGAATTATAATGATGCAACTCATAAACTTTATTTA
>NZ_FQTQ01000041.1 GCF_900128525.1 methanotrophic endosymbiont of Bathymodiolus puteoserpentis (Logatchev) | reverse complement strand
AAAGTTGCAGAGGGTTTTAAAGAGTCAATGCGAATTGTATTTGATGAGCACCTGAGGCAATGGAATTATACTGCCATTCCTGACGCAACAACTTTATAAGTTGCCTAAGTTATTTCATGCACATTCCTTAGGCGCGCGGTTGGAGGAGTTGTTTTTATTTGAAGCGACCCCAGTAAAAGGTAAAAGCCTATTAGATATGGAAATAGCATTAAAAACAGAAATACGTGCTTTGCAAAGCGAGCTAATTGACCAAAAAGAACTGGCACGAGTTAAAGCTCAAGTCTTAGCGCATTCTGTTTATGAGCAAGACTCTTTATTTTATCAGGCTATGAAACTAGGGATGCATGAAACGGTGGGCTTAGGTTGGCAAACATCAGAAGTGTATATGCAGAAAATAAACCAAGTGACTGCCGAACAAGTCCGTGCAGTGGCAAAAAAATATTTAGTGGAATCACAGTTAAGTATTGCTTATTTGGAGCCACAAAGCATGCTAATGGAAAATAAAATGGGAGCGAATTATGCGCATTAAACAATGGATCTCAGGTATGGTATTGGCTTGGTGTGCGATGCAGGTCTTTGCTGTTGCACCTATTCAGCATTGGCAAAGCAGCCAAGGAGGGCGTGTTTATTTTGTGCAAAGCACTGGCTTGCCGATGGTTGATGTACGTTTGCAATTTGCGGCAGGGAGTGCGCGTGATGGCCAATATTATGGCCTTGCTATGTTAACTAATCGCTTATTAGAAACGGGAGCAGGTGTATGGAGTGCTGATCAAATTGCTCTCAGATTTGAAGAGGTTGGGGCTCAATATAGCGCAGGAGTTAATCAAGATTATGCGCAGATATCGGTACGGTCATTGACTGATAAGCGGTTACTTGATCAGGCTTTGGCTACTTTCCAAGCGATTGCTGCACAGCCACAGTTTAAAGAGGATGATTTTCAACGCATTAAAAGCCAAATGTTAATGGAGCTAAAGCAACAGCAAGAGCGACCAGCTTATATTGCACAACAAGCCTTTTATCAAGCCTTATATGGCCGACATCCTTATGCGCACTTAAGTAGTGGCTCGATTAAAGCCATTAGTGCACTAACAGTAGATGATGTTAAGCAGTTTTATCAGCAATATTATGGCGCTAAAAATGCGGTTCTAGTTATTGTTGGCGATTTAACAGAAATGCAAGCAAAGCATATTGCTGAACAGCTCTATGCGCCATTAGAGCAAGGGCGGGTGGCTAGGCCGTTAGCTGATGTAACTTTACCCAGTAAGAGCAAAGTCAAGCATATTGATTTTCCATCCACGCAAACTCATGTTTTGGCAGGTTTACCCGTGTTATCCAGAATAGATGCAGATTATTTTTCCTTGTATGTGGGTAATCATATATTAGGGGGCAGCGGCTTAGTTTCAATATTATTTAATGAAATCCGCGAAAAGCGTGGTCTTGCTTATAGTGCTTACAGCTATTTTTCACCTTTAGCTAAAAAAGGGCCTTTTACTATGGGCCTGCAAACGCAAAATAAACAAAGAAAAGTGGCAATAGACGTATTGCAAAAAACCTTACATGATTTTATAGAGAATGGCCCTAGTGACTCTGAGTTAGCAGCCGCTAAGAAAAATATCACCGGTGGCTTTGTTTTGCGTTTTGATAATAATCGTAAATTATTAAATTATGTAGCGATGATTGCTTTTTATCAATTACCTTTGGATTATTTGGAAACTTTTCAAAATAAAGTTGCACAGGTCAGTAAAGAGGATATTAAAGCAGCCTTTAAGCGTCGTGTACCAGAAAATTTATTGCAAATAATTAGCGTAGGCGGAGCGAGTGAGTAACAAAGTTAAAATTATTGGTGGGGAATGGCGCGGTCGTAATCTGTCTTTTCCTGATGCAGAGGGTTTGCGTCCCACATCAAGTAGAGTGCGTGAAACCTTATTTAATTGGTTACAATATGATGTATTAGGCAGCCGCTGTTTAGATTTGTATTCGGGGAGTGGCGCATTAGGTATGGAGGCTGCTTCACGCGGTGCAAAGCAGGTTGTGCTAGTGGATAATAATGCGCAGATATGTCGCCAGTTAAAGGCAAATGCTGAACTATTGTCGGCATCACAAATAAAAATTATCCAGCAAGATGTTTATCGCTATTTAGCGGGAGATGCCGAGTTATTTGACTTGGTATTTTTAGACCCTCCTTTTGCTAAAGGGCTTGCCCTACAAGCATTAAGCTGGTTAGAAGATAAGCAATGGCTAGCACCGCAAGCAAAAATTTATATAGAAGTAGAAAAGCAATTGCAGTTAGAAGGCGTGCCTGAAAACTGGAGATTGTTAAAACATAAGGTGGCAGGGGCTGTGGCTTATTATTTATTTGAGCGTGATACCTATTTGTAATATATCTCTCCTTAAATAGCTAGGCCAAAAAACTACCCATCGAATTTTTAGCAAGGTATAATGTACGGTTTTGAAAAGTAACCGAGCATTTAGAAATGCTGCCATTTTTGATAAGATAATGAATATAACGGCAATTTACCCTGGCACTTTTGATCCCGTTACAAATGGGCATATCGATATTATTGCTCGAGCGGCGCGTATTTATCATAAAGTGATTGTTGCCGTTGCGGTTAATCGTAATAAATCACCCTTGTTTGAGGTTACTCAGCGGGTAGAATTATTACAGCAAGTTACAGCTGATTTTGAAAATGTCAGCATTATTGGCTTTGATAATTTATTAGTAGATTGCGCTAAACAGCAGGGTGCAAATGTAATCTTAAGAGGTTTACGAGCAATCTCAGATTTTGAATATGAATTTCAGCTAGCGGGAATGAATCGTCGTTTATCGCCTGACTTAGAAACTATGTTTTTAACGCCAGCCGAGCAATACGAGTTTATCTCTTCTAGCATGATTAAAGAAATAGCAAGATTAGGTGGCGATGTTTCTAGCTTCGTCCCTGAAATTGTACAACAGCAATTGTTTAAAAAGTTTAATAGAGGATAAGAATGTCACTACTGATTGATGATGAATGTATAAATTGCGATGTTTGTGAGCCAGAGTGCCCTAACGGCGCTATTTCACAAGGGGAAGATATTTATATTATTGACCCTGATCTTTGTACTGAATGTGTGGGTCATCACGATTTGCCGCAATGTATAGAAGTATGTCCAGTGGATTGTATAGATAAAGACCCTGCAAAGGTAGAGGAACATGATTCACTTTATCAAAAGTATTTAAAATTAACTGCGTAGCTTTTGGTTAGGGCTTAATGAGAAAGGGGCGCTATTTGTGCCCCTTTTTTGTTTAGCTGGTCAGTAAATATTTTAGTTCGAGTAATAATTCTGTTGCCTGTTCTTGTTCATTATTGGCAATACTGCTAGCGCTTGGAAAGTTAGCTAAGGAACTTTCAAAATTCTCAGTTATTTTTAAGGCAACATCTAGGATTCGGCATTGTTCATCGCGAGCTGCCTTTCTGAGTAAGCTAAACGCTTTAGCATTATCTAATTGATAGCGTTGCATAAGAATTCCTAATGCAACACTGATTTTGCGGTTATTTTCTATGGTGATATTTAAATTATCGGCGCGGCGCTCTAGTTGTAATCTTGCGGTATGCCAGTATAACGTCGTTTCTACTGCTAATTTAATTTGTTTGTCAGTAATAGGTTTGACCAAAAAGCTGAGTGCGCCGAGTTGGTGAGGCTTAATCAACTCTTCAATATGCTCGTCATCACTGAATAAAAGAAAAGGAATATTATGTTCAATCAGATGATTTAGTTTTAATAAAATTGAGCTGTGGTTGTAAAACGCATCGATGATAACTAAATCGGGTTGTTCTTGATGGATAACTTGATAAAGGTCAGTGCCTGGAGAGATGGCAAAAATAAGGTAACCTTTTTCTGTGAGGGCATTTGTGAACTGCTGCACATAAGGTGCGTCATCTATGACCAGTATTTTTTTTGGCATGTAATTCCTTTATAACCCTGTTAAGTTCTAGGTGTCGGTTGCTTGTATTTTTAAAAGGCAAATAGGCTAGTCATTTGGCAGGGTGTAGGCCAGCATGCAATTCTAATGATAAATATTCTCGATGTAAAGTCATAAGCCGCTTTTACAATGCTATACAATAAAATTATTTTTAATTAAATTCCCCCGCAAAACCTAATCTTGCCCTAAAATAGTCACAATTTGAATGAAATAGGAACGGAACAAAATTAATGGCATTATTACGCTTAAAGAAAGTCTCAATCGCGTTTGGAACTCACGCTTTACTGAATAAGGCAGAATTTCAGTTAGAAGAAGGCGAACGAGTTGGATTGTTAGGTAGGAATGGCGAAGGAAAGTCGACCTTAATGAAGGTTGTCATGAAGCAAATTCAAGCAGATGAAGGCGAGATCTGGTACAAGCCTGAATTACGTATTGCAGTTTTAGAGCAAATGCCTCATTTACCAGACGAAGAAACTATTTATGATGTTGTTGCTGGCGGGTTGGGTGAAGTAGGAGGGTGGATTAAGCGTTATCATGAATTGACCGTGCATATGACGGAAATGACTGATGCAGTTATGACTGAAATGGGTAATTTACAGCATAAATTAGATGTACATAATGGCTGGCAAATACAGCAACGTGTAGAAAATATCTTAACCCGTTTAAACTTACCGGCAGAGACTAAAATTGCAGGGTTGTCAGGTGGCTGGAAGCGTCGTGTTTCCTTAGCAAAAGCATTGGTCATAGAGCCAGAAGTGTTATTACTTGATGAGCCAACCAATCACCTAGACCTTGAAAGCATTCTGTGGTTGGAAGAGCAATTACTTAATTTTAAAGGTGCCATTTTATTCGTCACCCATGACCGTTCTTTTTTGCAAAAATTGGCAACACGCATTATTGACCTAGACCGTGGTAATCTAGTCTCTTGGCCGGGAGATTATACAGATTATTTGGTAAAAAAAGCAGCCGCACTTGAGGAGGAAGCCACGCAAAATGCGTTATTTGACAAGAAATTAGCTGAAGAAGAGGTTTGGATACGCCAAGGTGTTAAAGCGCGTAGGACACGAAATGAAGGGCGTGTCCGTGCCTTAATGGCATTGCGTAAAGAGCGTTCACAACGTCGTAATTTACAAGGCACGACCAAGATTGCTATGGATAGAGGTGATATTTCAGGTAAAAAAGTAGTGGAATTCATTGATGTCACCTTTAATTACCTAGAAAAACCGATTGTTAATCATTTTTCCTCAGTTATTCAGCGTGGTGATAAAATCGGTTTGATTGGACCTAATGGGGTAGGTAAGACCACATTCTTAAAATTATTACTGAAAGAAATCGAACCTAATTCCGGTGTAGTTGAGCAGGGCACAAAACTACAGGTTGCATATTTTGATCAGTTAAGAGAAATGCTAGACCCAGAAATGAGTGTTTCTGATGCTATTGCTGGCGGAAATGATCATGTTATTATTAATGGCGAACCACGTCACGTTATCTCTTATTTAAGTGATTTTCTATTTGCCCCCGCGAGAGCTCGTTCCCCCATTAAAACCTTATCAGGTGGTGAGAAAAATAGACTTTTATTAGCTAAGCTATTTACTAAGCCAGCCAATTTAATCATTATGGATGAGCCAACTAATGATTTAGATATGGAGACTTTAGAATTACTTGAAGAGCGCCTAGTTGAATACGAAGGAACTTTGCTGATTGTAAGCCATGATAGAGTATTTTTAGATAATGTAGTCACTAGTGTTATTGTCTTTGAGGGGCAAGGCATCGTTAATGAATATGTTGGTGGTTATTCTGATTGGCTAGAATACAGCAAAAAACAGGCTAAGTTAGTTGCCAAACCAAGCAAGAAAAAAGCGCCTCAGGCAGCAGTAAGTTCACCTAAAAAGCAAAAATTAAGTTTTACAGAGAAAAAAGAACTAGAAGAGTTACCCGCACAAATTGACAAGCTGGAAGCTAAACAAGGAGCTGTGAATGCTAAAATAGCAGATCCTAAATTTTATCAGCAAGAGCAAGGTGTCATTACAGTTGTGCTAAGCGAGTTAGCGCAAATTGAAAAGGATTTAGCCCAAGCATATCAGCGCTGGGATGAGCTAGAAGCAATGCAAGATTAATTCATTGCAATAAAATCTAAGCTGCATTATTATAGATGGCTGTTCAACGCTCGTTGAGCAGTCTATCAGTGGAGAGCTGGCCGAGCGGCCGAAGGCGCACGCCTGGAAAGTGTGTATACGGCAACGTATCAAGGGTTCGAATCCCTTGCTCTCCGCCACTAATAGGACGTTTGTCAACTTACTTCTGTTTACGGCAGTCTACGTATTATATTTGTACATCCGCTTAATATTTGGAAGAAATTTGCCCCGTTTTAAATTTATAGCTGTTTCAAAGAGGTGGGTTAAATATCTGCCACACTCTTAAGCAGGATTATGACTATCAATAAAAAAACAGTCTAAATGCAATTGTGTTTGTACTTGTTGCATTAATGCTAAGATGCCGAAAATCTCAGTAGCATAATGTCCGCCAGCAAACATATGTATGTCATTTTCTTGGCTTTCATGCCAATCATGTTCAGAAATTTCACCGGTAATATAAGCATCGAGCCCAGCTTGTTTGGCGAGTATCCAGTCACTGTTTGCACCACCAGTAATAATACCAACGGATTCAATTATTTGTTCTTCATCGGGGCTGGCGAGAATAATGTCATGGTTGAGCAGGGTATTTAATTTTAGTCCGAGTTCTTTTGCGGATATAGGTTCGCTGAGCATGCCTTCAATGCCAGTAGGGCAGCCTTTGTAATTGCCGAATGGATTTTGTTGCTGGCAGCCGATTAAGTTACCTAAAACAGCGGCATTACCTATTTCAGGGTGTGCATCTAAAGGTAGGTGGTAGGCAAATAAATTAATATTGTTTTGCACTAAAGGAAAAATGCGTTTGGCAATGTGCCCTGTTATGGGGCGTGCACCATGAAAATGCCAAAATAAACCGTGGTGTACTACTAGCGTATCGGCACCTAGCTGAACGGCTTGAGTAATGGAATCACGGGTTGCTGATACAGCGAAAGCTATTTTTTTAATACTGTCTGCGCCTTCAATTTGTAGTCCATTTGGGCAATAATCTTTGAATTTTAGGACGCTGAGCAGTTCATTAAAATAGCCATTTAGTTTGCTTCTATTCATTGTCTATTGCCTCAAATTTTAGCCATAAGGTTTTGAAGGTGTCGGTAATAGAGGGGGCGTTCGTTTTTACGCGTTGGGTGACTTTTTGTATATCAAACCATTGCCCGTCGTCAATTTCGCCGGCTTCTAAGGTAAAGGGGCCATTATGTTGGCAGCGATATACTTGAACAAATTCCATGCCTGTTTCTGGTATGGCAGGCAATTTGAATAAAAAGCTAAGCGTATCATCGACGCATACGCCAAGTTCTTCAATGGTTTCTCTGTGAGCACAGGCATCATAGCTTTCACCGGCATCTACATGCCCTGCGGCTGAGGTATCCCAGAGTCCAGCATTGACATCTTTAGTTAATGCGCGTTTTTGTAAAAAAACTTGATTGGCATCATTAAATACTAAAATATGTACAGCTCTATGGCGTAAACCGAGTTGATGGACTTCTTTGCGCGGTCTATTTTCAATAAAGTTATCGTATTCATCGACAACAGTAATAAGTTCGTGATTCATAGGTCTCCAAGCAAATGGCTAGTAAGAAAGTCTTTAGCCTTGTTTACTAATGGGGTATTCTAAATCAATCAGAACAGAGTGTGGTAGAAATATGGCAAGACGTAGTGAACATAGTCAGGAAGAAATAAAGCAAATGATACTGGAAGCGGCCGAAGATATCGTTCAAGAATACGGTTTCTCAGCCTTAAAAGTGCGCAAAATTGCTGCGGATATAGGTTATACGGTGGGTAGTATTTATATGGTTTTTACGGGGATGGATGATTTAATTATGCATATCAAAATGCGTACTTGGCAAAAACTAGCAAAATCTATTGAGAGCTATATGGCGACGACAGAAATTCCGGTGCCAATAGAGGCGTTTGCGCTTGGTTATTTAGATTTTGTGGTTGCTAATGAGGGTTTGTGGCGTATGTTATTTGAGCATCATTTGCCTATAGGTAAGGCAGTTCCTGAAGGATACTTGCAGGCGCAGGTCGGTGTGTTGTTGCTGGCTGACAGGCAATTTAAAAAACTTGGTGATCAGTGCCCTGATAAGCAGGTTGTACGCGCACTAGTTAATAGTATGCAGGGGGTGAGTATGCAACTATTGATGCAGCAGCTTTCTGATGAAAGTATCGCCGTGGCTAAATTAGAAATGCTACTGTTAGTTAGTTGTTTTATGAGAGGTTGGCAAGCGCGTTGATTTGCCGAGTAGCTGCATGATAACTTGTGGATATTATTGCCTTTTTTGCTAACGATTTTTATCGTTGTGTTTGTTTCGGAAGGTAGTAAGTAATAATGGCAGTCATACATAAGGTAAAAAGACCTAAGCTGACCATGGCAAGAGTTGGATTAATATCAATTGAACTTGCATAGGTATAACAGCCTACGCCTATTAACATAGCGACATTTTGGAAGAAGTTTTGTAGTGCAACAGCAGATCCGCTACCAATACTTTGTTGGCCTAATGCTTGTAATGCAGCATTAATCGGCACGATAAACATTCCACCTGCGCAGCCAATGGCGAGGAGCATGGTTCGTGCTCCCCAAAGTGTATCGGTTGAGCTTAGTAGGATAATAAAGATCGCCATAATAGCAGCAGGGAAGCGCGCGCGACGTATATTTTCTAATGAGATTATGCGTGGCACAAGGGCTGAGCCGATAATAATGCCGATAGCTAGAAATAGGGTTAATTCGGCAATTTCACTAGCAGTTTTGCTTAATAAAACCAGTGGTGCCCAAGCAATTAAGATGACACGTAAGGTCGCAGCAGCCAACCAGAACATGGAGGCACCTAAAATCGCAAAGCGTGCGCGTGGTGTAATAAGGAATTTTTTTAAGTGGCTGATAAATAAAGTGATTTTCCAGCCTGGCTCTGCAGTTTTCTTGGTATGAGTAGGTAAAAGCAGGGTAATGATTGCGGAAAGGGTGAAAATAACAATAATAACGCTTAAAGCCATGTCGATGGAATAATCTGCTAATTGGGCACCGACTATCATACCTAATAGGATGGCAAGAATTGTTGAGCCCTCGATCCAGCTATTGGCTTTAACTAATAAATGATGCTCGGCAAGCTCAGGTAATATGCCATATTTTGCTGGACTATAAAGTGCTGCACCTGTACCCACTAAGGCGTAGGCTAGTAAAGGTTCGATATGCAAAAGCAATAATCCTGCGCCGAGTGCTTTAATAATATTAGCCACAATTAAGACATGAGATTTTGCATGCTGGTCAGCAAAGCCGCCAACCCAAGGGGCGAAAATAACAAAGGCAATTAAAAACATACTTTGTAATGCGGGGACATACCAAGTCGCTAAAGTAGTCGATTGCATGACCATAGCAATAACGGTGAATAAAATTGCATTATCTGCAAAAGCAGATAAAAATTGAGCGATAAGTAGAGGGTAGATTTTTTTATTCATAAACTGGATATAACTTTGCGGTAAGTTATGGCAAAGTATATATTAATTTCCCGAGCATTTTTCCCTAAAAATATTATTTAGATTTACCTTGCATAGTGATGAGTCAAAAAGAAAATTACTCTATTCGTCGTAGTACTCGTGCTAAGCGAGCAAGAATTATTGTTACTGCTGAAAAAATAGAAGTCGTTGCACCTTTGTGTATGTCGGAAAAACAAATTCACCAGTTTGTTGCCGCTAAACAAGCGTGGTTAGAGTCGGCGAAAAATAAAGTACAGAAACATGTGGATAGTATGGCGCGTTTTTCACCACCTGAATATAAAGAAGGCGCTATGGTCCCTTATCAAGGTGAGCGCTATATATTGGTAATTAAACCTAGTCAGAATCAACAAATAAGGATTACTTTTGAGCAGGATTTTATTGTCCATGTACCGGAGAGTTTTTTGGCTATATTAAGTTCGGAAGAGTTGAGTGATTCTATTCGCAAAGTATTTATTCATTGGATGGTGCAGATGGCGGCTAAGCATAGTGCTCTGTATATGGATAAGTATGCAGCACTATATCAGTTATGCCCGCGTTCAATAACTATTAAAGAGCAAAAGAGTCGCTGGGGAAGCTGTGGTATTCATAATGATATTCATTTGAATTGGCTGTTGATTTTGGCACCTTCTGAAGTGCTGGAATATGTCGTTGTGCATGAGTTATGTCATATTCAAGAACGTAACCATTCGGCTGCTTTTTGGCTTTTAGTGGCCGAATATTGTCCGAATTATCAGCAGCATCGAGCTTGGCTGAAACAGCATGGTGCGAGCTTGATGTTGGGTTTGTAATTTTGGTCAATATTGATAGAGAAATAAATAGCCTATAAAGTCCGGAACTTTAGACTGTGTAATACTGTCAGTGCTGTTGGGTATTGTTAAAATTTGCTTCCATAGAGGAGTATCTCAACGGAACTATTAAATAAGGATTTGATTTTAAATATCCTACTCTCTCCTAGTTGATTTTTCGCCCTTGTGGAGTAGTGTTTGGTGTAAGTTGTAATCCATAATACAATAGGTGGATTTTTAATTGCAAAAGAAACGCTATGACGAAACTAAAATGTGCTGTGATTGGAACTGGGTACTTGGGTAAATTCCATGCGGAAAAATATGCCTCTCTCCCAGATTGTGAACTGGTCGCGGTTGTCGATATTAATGAGCAAGCGGCTAAAGACGTTGCTGAAAAGCATGGTGCTGAAGCTTTAACAGATTATCAGTCTTTATTGGGTAAGGTTGATGCCGTCAGTATTGTGGTGCCTACGACTTTACATCACCAAGTCTCTAAAGATTTTTTAAATGCAGGCACACATGTTTTAGTTGAAAAGCCGATTACTGTCACTGTCGAAGAAGCAGATGAACTGATCGCGATTGCCAAAGAAAAAAGTCTTATTTTACAAGTTGGCCATTTAGAGCGCTTTAACCCTGCGGTAATGGGCTTGGGTGAATTAGAAGACAAACCTTTATTTATTGAGTCGCATCGTTTATCACCCTTTAATCCTCGTGCAAATGATGTCAGTGTAGTTTTGGATCTGATGATTCATGATATTGATATTATTTTAGCCATTGTCGATTCTGAAGTTGAACGCATGGAAGCAAGTGGTACGGCGGTATTAACAAAAGGTACGGATATTGCCAATGCACGATTGACGTTTAAAAATGGCTGTGTGGCTAACGTCACTGCCAGCCGTATCAGTATGAAAATGGAACGTAAAATGCGTATGTTCCGTCCAAATTCGTATATTTCAATTGATTTTCAGAATCGTGTATTAACCAAGCATTTTGCAGGGGCTAAAGAAATGTTTCCTGGCGTGCCTGAAATTGAAACAGAAAAATCTGTTTTTGAAAATGGTGATGCTTTACTGGAAGAAATTAAACATTTTGTCGACTGTATTCATACAGGAAATACGCCAGATGTATCAGGTGACGCTGGCCGCCGAGCTTTAGCCACTGCAATTGAAATTACTAAATTGCTTCAATAGTCTTGCTGTCGCTTATATTTCGCAATTGTGGCCGTGCGAAGTATTGTCATATTGCTTAGAAATAGGCAAACACTCATATTAAAAATTAAAGGTAGTAATAATTATGATTCCAATGGTAAACCTGAAAGCGCAGTACGCTGCAATAAAAGATGAAGTTGAGCAAGGCTTAGCGCAAACAATAGAAAATTGTTCTTTTATTTTAGGTCCTAATGTTCAAGGCTTCGAAAAAGAAGCGGCCGAGTATTTAGGTGTTAAACATGCTATTGGTGTTGCTTCAGGTACAGATGCTTTGCATTTGGCATTATTAGCTGATGGTATTGGTGAAGGTGATGAGGTTATTACCAGTGCTTTTACTTTTATCGCCACTGCTGAAGCTATTTGTTATGTGGGCGCGAAGCCCATTTTTGTTGATATAGACCCCAAAACATTTAATATTACCGCTGCAGCAGTTGAGGCTGCAATAACGCCTAAAACTAAAGCCGTTATGCCGGTACATTTATTTGGTCAGCCTGTAGATATGGGTGCCATTAAAGCAGTATGTGAGAAGCATAATTTGAAAATTATAGAAGATTGTGCCCAGTCTTTTGGTGCGTCAATTGAGGGTAAGCAAACTGGCAGTATTGGTGATTCTGCGGGTTTTAGCTTTTTTCCAAGTAAAAATCTAGGGGCTTTTGGTGATGGAGGGCTAGTAACAACGAACTCTGATGCAACGGCTGCGAAAGTTAAGCAGTTACGTAATCATGGTTCTAGTGTCCGTTATTATCATGATGTCATTGGTTTTAATAGCCGTCTTGATGATATGCAAGCCGTTGTTTTACGTGCTAAATTAAAACGAATTGATTGTTATAATGATAGACGTCGGCATGCTGCGCATTTATATTCTGAATTAATGGCTGATTTACCGCTAGAAACGCCACATGAAGATGGTATGGGTGTACATGTTTATCATCAATATACATTGTTGGCAGATAGGCGAGATGAGATTTTAGAGGCTTTGCAAGCTAAAAATATTGGCTGTGCAGTTTATTATCCGGTGCCATTGCATCAGCAAAATGTTTTTAAAGAGCAGTGCGCGGGAATGAGCTTGCCAGTAACTGAGGCAATTGCTGCACGCTGTTTGTCATTGCCAATTTGTTCTGAATTGAGTGATAAAACAGTTAAAGAAATTGTTACGGTCATTCGTAGCGTGTTTGAAAAATAAAGCTTGTCTCGCTTAATAGAATAGATTTTTTTAAGTAAAAAAATCTATTCTTGTACAGCAACTCTTAAAGTTATGATATAAAAAACAGTATAAGAAATTTTTTTAATTCTTTTGTTGTTCTTTTGCGTATCTCAGGGAGTGCTGCGCTAATATTATTTTGTGCATAAAATGTTGGGTTACATTAGCTGCGCTTTCTTTGATACTCTAACTTGTATGGTACGAATTCATGAAACAAAGCCTTGTTTATGCATTAGATTTTGATGGTGTGCTGTGTGATAGCGCGGTAGAAACAGCGCTTACTGGCTGGAAGGTGGCTACTCAAGTTTGGTCTGATATGGCTGGAACGACTCCAAGCGACCTGCAAATTAAGCAGTTTCATGCCTTGCGCCCGTATCTGAAAACGGGTTATGAGGCGGTAATTTTTATGCGTTTATTGCAACAAGGAGAAACAGTTGAGCATATCCAAGCAAATATCCAGTCATTTTTTGTGCAATTTGCCTCTGAAGTACCTTTGCTAAAAAGTTTATTTGGCAAAACTCGAGATCAATGGATACAGAATGAACCAGAGGAATGGATTGCTATGAATGTTTTATTTCCTGGTGTTGCTGAAAAATTACGCCAATTGGCAGGTCGTGCTTGGTATATTGTTACGACTAAGCAAGAGCGTTTTGTTGAAAAAATTTTAGAAGCCAATCAAATTGAATTACCTAGTGATATTTATGGTTTAGATCGCCGTATAAGTAAGTCGGCTGTGTTGACAGAGTTAATCTATATGCATCCTAAAGAAAAGATTTGTTTTATTGAGGATCGATTGGCAACTTTGTTGAAAGTACGAAGTAACGAAGACTTAAGCGAAGTAGAGTTACAGTTTGTAGACTGGGGGTATAATACTGAACAAGATCGAGAAAAAGCAAAAGAGCTTGGAATTCCAATCATTGCTTTGCCTGAGTTTTTAGTAGAATAGGATTTATTTCACTTAATCCATGGCATAATAGCTATTTAATTAAATGCTGGAGAGGTACCGTGACGGAACAAGTGTATACAGAAGCTGAAATTGAATTGCGACTTGCTGCGGAATTGCCGCATTGGTTTTATGAAAAAGGCTGGATTCGGCGCAAAATAAAAACTAGCGGCTGGAAAGCAAGCTTAATGGTGGTTAATACGGTTGGGCATCTTGCTGAAAAAGCGTGGCACCACCCTGATTTAACTGTGTCTTACGCATTCGTTATAGTCAAATTAGTCACGCATTCAGCTAAAGGCATTACCGAAAAAGATTTTGCTTTAGCGAAAAAAATTGAAGAAGTCGTTATGTGGGATGCAGCAGAAACATCGCAAGGCATTTTTGAAGGAACGCCTAATGACCCACGATTTAAATATATTAAAAAAGATAATTGAGAGGAATAGCAAGTGACTGAAATAACTGAAGTACCCAGTCCATTTTGCGGTATTGGAACCGATGACCTAACTATTCATGTAGAAGGCTTATCCGTTAAAGTGAGTGAAAATGGCTGTGCAGTCAATACACCTGCATTTGAGCAAGACATTACTGATACCAGTGCGCGTGTGAACGGTAAGGAAGTTAGTTTGGAACTTGCTGTTGCGAAAGCGGCAGACTTATTACGCGCTAGTAATCAACCCGTTATTGGCGGTTGCGCAACCGATGTTAATGGCATGCGTGGTGTGATGGCTGTAGCTGATAAAGCGGGTGCGGTCGTTGATAATGTTAATTTTCCAGCGGCACGGCGTAATTTTTTGGCATTACAAGATACGGGGTGGATGACGACGACTTTGGCAGAAATCAAAAACCGTTGTGATTTTTTATTAGTCGTAGGTGTCGATTTAGAAGGTTTTTCACCGCGCTTTTTTGAACGATATTTGTGGAATAAAGAGTCCATGTTTTTGGATGACACCAGTCAACGCGATGTCGTTTATTTAGGTAAAGTCCCTTCTGGCGAAGCATCGACTTCACCGACGGGTGGTAAAGCAAAAGTTATTCCTTGTGCGGATGCAGATTTACCTGAGGTAATGGCTGTTTTACGCGCTTTAGTTAAAGGTCGAAAAATTGTTGCTGAATCCGTGTGCGGTGTTGCTATTAATGATTTACAAGGGATAGCTGAGCAATTAAAAGCCGCTAAATACGGTGTAGTAACATGGGCAGCTGGGGCTTTAGGCTTTGACCATGCCGAACTTACGGTACAAATGCTGTGTGAAATGGTCAAAGATATTAACACCATGGATACACGCTGTTCTGGTTTTCCTTTAGGGGGAAAAGAAGGTGATCAAACGGCAAATCAAGTGTGTGGTTGGACTTCGGCTTACCCTGCGCGGACGCGTTTCTCCAGTGGCTTTCCTGAATATGATCCTTTTCTCTATGATAGCAATGTTATGCTAGCCAATGGTGAAGCCGACGTACTGTTTTGGGTGCAAGCGTTTAATAGTGCTTCTGTTCCACCTGTAACCGAGTTACCCACGGTTGTGGTGGCACGTTCAGGAATGACTTTTGCTAAAGAACCCGAGGTATTTATACCCATAGGTACGCCAGGGATAGATCATGCAGGCCATGCTTATCGTTTGGATAATGTTATTGCCATTCATCTTAAAAAATTACGTGATTCAGGCTTGCCTAGTACGGCTGAGGTTTTGAATGCAATTGAACACGCTTTGTAGGAAAGAATAATCATGTTGATAAAATTAACAGGTGGCACAGTTTATGATCCTGCCAGTGGTATTGATGGACAGGTACAAAACTTGTATGTTCAGGATGGGCGTTTTGTAAAACAACCTGCCGCTGATGTGAAAATTGATAAAGAATACGACTTAAAAGGTAAAGTGGTAATGTCTGGCGCCATTGATATGCACACGCATATTGGTGGTGGTAAGGGCAATATTGCACGTATGTTGATTCCTGAAGATCATCGCAAAGATCCAGTACATCGCTCTGATATTACCCGTTCTGGTTGTGGGCACGCCATGCCAAGTACTTTTGCAACGGGTTATCGTTATGCTGAAATGGGCTATACGGCAGGATTTGAACCTGCAATATTACCGGTGAATGCACGACAGGCACATATGGAAATGGCCGATATTCCAATTTTGGATAAGGGCGGCTACGTTATGCTCGGCAGTGATGATTATTTGCTGCGTATGCTGACGGCTAAAAAAGATCAGAAAGCTATTAATGATTATGTCGCTTGGACCATGAATGCTGCCAAAGCTATTGGTGTCAAAGTGGTGAATCCGGGGGGGATTAATGCCTTTAAATTTAACCAGCGAAAGTTAGAGCTAGATGAACAAAATGCCCATTATGGCGTCAGCCCACGCGATATTTTGCAAGTATTAGCGACAGCTGTAAAAGAAATTGGTGTTAAGCATCCTTTGCATGTGCATGGTTGTAATCTAGGCGTGCCTGGTAATCTTGGCACGACTTTGGATACTATTCAAGGGATTGGTGGGTTACCGATGCATTTAACCCATATTCAATTTCATAGTTATGGCACGGAAGGGGATTTCAAGTTCTCCTCAGGTGGCGCAGCGATTGCTGAAGCCATTAATAAAAATAAAAACATCACCGCGGATGTCGGGCAAATTTTATTTGGACAAACCATTACTGCATCAGGCGATAATATGCGCCAACATGCTAATCATGGTTTTGCTAACCCAAATAAATGGGTGTGTATGGATATTGAGTGTGATGCAGGTTGTGGTGTGGTGCCGTTTAAATATCGCGACCAGAACTTTGTAAATGCCTTGCAATGGGCGATTGGTCTAGAAATTTTCTTATTGGTTGATGACCCATGGCGTGTATTTTTAACTACGGATCACCCTAATGGTGCCCCGTTTACTACTTATCCACATTTAATTCGTTTATTAATGGATAAAAGCTTTCGTAATGATATGTTGTCAACGATTCATCCAGAAGCGCAAAAAATGACCACCTTAGCATCGATTGACCGTGAATATAGTTTACAAGAAATTGCGATTTTAACGCGTGCAGGCGCGGCTAAATTAGTAGGTTTAGATGATCGCGGCAGTTTAGGTGAAGGCGCATGGGCCGATATTACGGTTTATACCGATAATGCTGATCGTGAGAAAATGTTTGAAAAACCGGACTACGTTTTCAAAGATGGTGAATTAGTGGTGGTTGATGGTGAAGTTGTGCACACAAAGTGGGGGACGACGCATATTGTTCGTCCTGACTGGGATAACTCGGTTGAAAAAGGCTTAGAAAAATACTTTAATCGTTTTATGACCATGAAAGTGGGTAACTTTAAAATTAGTGATGATGAAATGACCGAAGATGGGCGTGGTAGTTTAACAACACATAGCTTGAATTCTGTGTCGTGAGTGTTTTAGTATTTGATACCCATGATTTTGTACGACGACTGCATGATGCTGGCTTTTCTGAAACTCAGGCTGAGGTTTTAACGCGTTTACAGCAGGAGTCTGTTAATGCAGCATTGGAGCAAGTTCATAGTTCTGAAGTTGCAACAAAACAAGACCTTAGAGAAACGGAGTTAGCCTTAAAGCATGACCTTAGAGAAATGGAATTAAAGCTCGAATTAAAAATTGCTGATACAAAGTCTGAATTAATACGCTGGATTGTAGGTGCTGGATTTTTACAAACTGCCTTAATCACTGCATTATTACTTAAAGTGAGTTCTGGAATATGATTATTAATGGTGTAAGCATTGATGAAACCTTCGCTGAAGCGTTTCCAATGAAAGCAACACGCGCAATTATTACCGCGCAAAATGAGAAATGGGCGATGATTTCTGCCCAAGCGATGACAGGTTTTGCAACCTCAGTGATTGCATGTGGTTGTGAAGCAGGTATTGAGCGCGTGTTAGATCCTTCTGAAACGCCAGATGGTCGTCCTGGTGTGTCAGTCTTGATTTTTGCCATGGGTGGTAAAGGATTAGCTAAACAATTAGAAACGCGTGCGGGGCAGTGCGTCTTAACATCGCCAACCTCGGCTTTATTTGCTGGCATTGATGAAGGCTTGCAAATCCCGTTGGGAAAAAATTTACGCTATTTTGGTGATGGCTTTCAAATAGCAAAAAAAATTGCTGGTAAGCGTTATTGGCGCGTACCGGTGATGGACGGTGAGTTTTTAACCGAGGCGACGACAGGTCGAGTTGATGCGGTGGGTGGTGGTAACTTTCTGGTACTAGCGGAGTCGCAACCACAAGCTTTAGCGGCTTGTGAAGCGGCCATCATCGAAATGAAGAAAATGCCTAATGTGATTATGCCATTTCCTGGCGGTGTAGTGCGCTCTGGCTCTAAAGTAGGCTCTAAATATCCCGCTTTAGGTGCATCGACTAATGATGCGTTTTGCCCGACATTGAAAGGTATAACAAAAACAGATTTGTCACCCGAAATTGAGTCAGTGATGGAAATTGTTATTGATGGCCTGACTAAGGAGGATATAGATAAAGCGATGCGTGTTGGCATACAGGCCGTTTGTGACTTAGGTGCTGCCAACGGTATTAAACGCATTAGCGCAGGAAATTATGGGGGTAAATTAGGACCGTTCCATTTTCATTTACAGGAGATTATGGCATGAGTGCTTTAACGTTTACGGTTAAACAAGCAACGGCACAACGGGTAGATATGTCACCTCTGACATGTCAATTATTAAAAGGCCTGAGTATTGCTGAAATTGCGGCTATTGAGTTACAAAATGGTAAGCGCAAACTGCGTGTTGATGCATTGTTTGATATTTCTGGCTCAGATACACAGATTATTTTTATTAAAAATAGCTTTGATAAACTGGATTTTATTGCTAAAGATTTACAAGAAGGCAGTGTCACCATTGAAGGTGATGCCGGTGCTTATTTAGCGATGGGTATGGAATCAGGGTCGGTTATGGTTAATGGTAATGTGGGTTTATATGCTGCCTGCGAAATGAAAAATGGCTTATTAACGGTAAATGGTAATGCGGGAGATTTTTTGGGTGCAGCCTTGCCGGGCAATAAAAAAGGTATGAAAGGGGGGACGATTATTATCAAAGGTAATGTCGGCCAGCGTGCAGGCGATCACATGCGTCGCGGTACACTGTTAATTGAAGGCAATGCCGGTGATTATTGTGGTTCACGTATGGTGGCAGGTACGATTGCAGTTATGGGGTCAACAGGTCGTTTCTTAGGTTATGCGATGCAACGTGGTACTTTGCTGTTATGGCAGCAACCGACCTTATCGGCGACCTTTAATGATTGTGGTTCGCATACCTTGGCATTTTTGCCAATTTTGTTTAAATCTTTTGCTAAATTGGATTCTAAGTTTGCTGATGCAACGCAGGCTTTTGATCGTGTGCAGCGTTTTGGTGGTGATATGGCTGAAAAAGGCCGTGCAGAAGTGTTAGTTAAATTGTAATCTACGGTATTCATTCACCCTTTCTATTGATTTATAATAGGTTTTAACGCATTGACAAACGAAGTTAACAATTTGGTACAAACCCGCATTCCGACCCAGTATGGCGAGTTTGTATTGCATTATTTTAGTAATACTATTGATGATAAAGAACATGTTGCATTAGTTTTTGGTAAAGTGGCAAATAAAGAAGATGTGCCGGTACGTATTCATTCTGAATGTTTTACGGGTGATGTGCTTGGTTCACGGCGCTGTGATTGTGGCGAGCAATTAGATAAAGCTTTGCAATTAATCAGTGAGCATGGCATGGGTGTGTTGATTTATTTGCGGCAAGAAGGGCGTGGCATAGGTTTGCTCAAAAAGCTACAAGCCTATAATTTGCAAGATCAAGGTATGGATACTGTCGATGCAAATATCCATCTAGGTCATTTAGCGGATGAGCGTGAATATACGATTGCAGCGTTAATATTAGCCAATTTAAAGGTGCAGTCGATTCAATTAATTACTAATAACCCTAATAAAATAGAACAGTTAAAAGCGTTGGGCGTTAATGTTAAAGGTCGTATTTCGATACAGGTTGAGTCTAATTGTGATAATCAGGCTTATTTACAAACGAAAGCAGAGAAGATGGATCATTTTTTGAATAAAGTGAAAAAATAGTTTTATGCCGTGTGACAATTATTATGTAATAGGGAAGTATTTTTTAATGGTTGTTTGATAATTTTCAGAACAAAATTTCACAAGGTATAATAATCGATTTACTATCACGGGTTGGTGATGGTTGTTAGTAATAAACAATAGAAATCTAAGCAGTCTATGGCGCAGAAATTATTTGTTTTGACAACGGGTTGTCAAATGAACGAGTATGATTCGGATAAAATGGCCGACGTACTAAAAGCCTCTCATGGCATAGAGTTAACTGAAACACCTGAAGAAGCAGATGTTTTGTTGTTAAATACTTGTTCTATTAGAGAGAAAGCGCAGGAGAAGGTTTTTTCTTTACTAGGCCGCTGGCGTAAAATTAAAGACCAGCGTCCTGATGTGATTATTGGTGTTGGTGGTTGCGTTGCTAGTCAAGAAGGCGTGGCGATTCAAAAGCGTGCGCCTTTTGTGGATATTGTTTTTGGCCCACAAACTTTGCATCGTTTACCTGAATTATTAAATAAAGCACGTAGTGGTGAAAAACACGTCGTTGATATTTCTTTTCCAGAGATTGAGAAATTTGATGCTTTACCTGAACCGCGTGCTGAAGGCCCAAAGGCTTTTGTTTCGGTTATGGAGGGTTGTAGTAAGTATTGTACTTTCTGTGTTGTGCCCTATACGCGTGGTGAAGAAATTAGCCGTCCTGTACAAAGTGTATTAGAAGAAATCACTACCTTAGCCGAGCAAGGTGTACGTGAAGTTAATCTACTCGGGCAAAATGTTAATGCTTATCGTGGCGAAATGAATGAAGGTGAAATAGCAGATTTTGCTTTGTTATTACATTTTGTCGCGGCAGTTGATGGTATTGACCGAATTCGCTTTACTACTTCACACCCGATTGAATTTACAGATGAATTGGTCGATGCTTTCGAAGCTATTCCAGAGTTAGTTAATCATTTGCACTTACCGGTACAAAGTGGTAGTGACAATATATTAGCGATGATGAAGCGAGGACATACACGAGCGGATTATTTGGCGACCATGGAAAAAGTCAAAGCAGTGCGTCCGGATATTAGTTTATCCTCTGATTTTATTATTGGCTTTCCGGGTGAAACAGATCAGGATTTTGCAGATACATTAGATTTAATTGAACAAGTAGGTTTTGATTTTTCGTATAGTTTTATTTATAGTGCACGCCCTGGTACGCCAGCGGCAGAATTTCCTGATGACACCTCCGACGATACTAAAAAAGAAAGGCTGAGCCTATTACAAAAACGCCTAGATGAAATGACCAAGGCCATTTCTAATGGTATGGTTGATACTGTGCAAACGGTTTTAGTGGAAGGACTTTCTAAGAAAAATCAATTACAAGTGACGGGGCGTACTGAAAATAACCGTGTGGTGAATTTTATTGGTCATCCACGTCTAGTGGGTCAGTTTGTTGATGTTTTAATTACTGAAGCATTACCTAATTCTTTAAGAGGTAGGGCGGTTGAGTCTTCTCTTGATAAAATCATTCATAAGGTTTAATGCGTGAGTACAGAAACGCTAGAGTTAATTTTAGAACCCGCAGATAATCAGCGCTTAGCAAATTTATGTGGCGAATTTAATGGTAATTTACAGCAAATCGAGCAGCGCTTACAAGTGGAGATTGCTAATCGTGGCAATCAATTTAATGTCTCTGGAACTGCTGAGGCAGTTAAAGGAACTGGAGCAGTGTTAAATAAGTTATTTATTGAAGCTGAACACGAGGAAATCACGCCAGAACATATTCATCTATCGATGCAGGATGCGCATATCGAAGATATTGGTCAAGATGATAACCTCTCTGAGGTTTTTATTAAAACTAAGCGAGGTGTCCTAAAAGGGCGCGGTGCAAATCAAAAAGATTATCTGAGAAGAATCTTAAATCATGATATTAATTTTGGTATCGGACCTGCTGGGACTGGAAAAACCTATCTAGCGGTTGCTTGCGCTGTTGAGGCGCTACAATCAGAACAAGTTAGACGTATTGTGTTAGTTAGACCCGCAGTAGAAGCCGGTGAGAAACTAGGTTTTTTACCGGGTGATATGGCGCAAAAAGTCGACCCCTATTTACGTCCTTTGTATGATGCTTTATATGAAATGCTAGGCTTTGAGCGCGCGGAAAAATTAATCGAACGTAAAATTATAGAGGTTGCACCATTAGCTTTTATGCGAGGTCGTACACTGAATGATTCGTTTATTATCTTAGATGAGGCGCAAAATACCACAACTGAGCAAATTAAAATGTTTTTGACTCGCGTAGGTTTTGGCTCAACGGCAGTTATTACTGGGGATATTACGCAAATTGATTTACCAAATGAAAAGATGTCGGGCTTAAAACATGTACTTAAGGTGTTAGATAAAGTGGAGGGTATCAGTTTTACTTTTTTTGGCGCTAAAGATATTGTGCGTCATCCCTTAGTGCAGCGTATCGTTATTGCTTACGAGAATTACGAACGAGCACACAGCTAATGCTAGCACGTTGGCTGGATATTCAGCGCATTGTTGATCTTGATTCCTTGCCTAGTGATGATGATTTTCAGCTATGGGTAGAAACAGCGCTTGCTGATTATAATCAAGATGCCGAAATTTTAATTCGCATTATTGATACTCAGGAGATGATTGAGTTGAACAGTCGATACCGCGGTAAGCTCGGCGCAACTAATATTTTAAGTTTTCCTTTTGAGCTTCCCGATGGAGTTGAAGCAATTGATTTGTTAGGTGATTTAGTTGTTTGTGCCGCTGTTTTAGAGCAAGAAGCAGAGCAACAAAATAAGACATTAAGTGCTCATTGGGCACATATAATTATACATGGCGTTTTACATTTGTTAGGCTATGACCATCTAACAAATGATGAAGCGATAGAAATGGAAAGCAAAGAAATTATTCTATTACAGGAGTTACACATTGATAACCCTTATCAGGAGAAAGAAGTAAATGGCTGACGAGCTCGCGGATAGTACCAAACCTCCGCAAAAAAGTTGGATAGGACGTATAGGTCAGATTATGAATAATGAACCTCAGGACAGAGAGGATTTACTCGAAATTTTGCGGGAAGCTGAAGGAAAGCATCTTCTTGATAAGTATGCTTTAGAAATGTTAGAGGGTGTTTTAAAGGTCTCTGAGCAACGTGCGCGTGATGTTATGGTGCCGCGAAAAAAAATGATCGTATTAAAAAAAGATGCGCGGTTAACTGAAATTTATCCAACGGTTATTGAGTACGGGCATTCACGTTTTCCTGTTATTGGTGAAGATAAAAGTGAAGTTGTTGGTATTTTATTAGCTAAAGATTTATTAGCCCATGCACTTAATAGTAAAGATATCAAAGTTGAAGAGTTGATGCGCACACCGACAGTTGTGCCAGAAAGTAAGCGACTGAATGTTTTATTAAAAGAGTTTCGCGCCAAGCGTAATCATATGGCAATTGTAGTCGATGAATATGGCGCGGTAGCTGGCATAGTCACCATTGAAGATGTGTTAGAGCAAATTGTTGGTGAGATAGAAGATGAGCACGATTACGCTGATGAGGAATATATTACTAAGCGTAATGATAAAGAATATATAGTTCAAGCACTAACACCATTAGAAGATTTTAATGAGTATTTTGCAACGAATTTTGATACCGAAGCGTTTGATACGGTCGGTGGGTTTATTGTGGGTCGATTAGAGCATATGCCTAGGAAGGGTGAAAAAGTAGAAGAGGGGCGGTTTCGTTTTGAAGTTATGCGCGCAGATGGGCGCCGTGTGCACTTGCTTAAATTGAAAATAAAAAGTAAAAATAAAAAATAAAAAGTAAAAATAAAAAACAGTAATTAAGTTTAAGACTATAGGATGTAGATGATGGGGAATATCCAGATAAAAAATAAAGTGACAGCAAGTATTTTGGCGGTATCACTAAGCTTGGTTTTGGTCGCCTGTGAAACTGAAGAGGAAGCTGCAGCAAACCATCTAAAAAAAGGGAAAGAATTATTAGAAAAAGGTGATTTTGCAGCCGCCCAGCTAGAATTAAAAACAGCTAAGCAAGGTAATAAATCGACGGGAGAAACTTATTTTTATTTAGCATTGCTAGATGAAAAGGCCAGAAATTATTATGCAATGCAGGATAATTTAGAGAAGACACTAAAGTTAGAGCCTGAGCATCAACAAGCGCATATTAAATTGGGTAAGCTGAAATTATTGCTAGGTAAAGTCGATGAAGCATTGGAACACGCTGAGATTTTACTTGCTAAAAATCCTCAAGATACAGAAGCCTTAGTTTTAAAAGCATCTGCTTTACTTAGAGAGAAAAAGCAAAATGAAGCCCTAGCAATTATTAATTCTATTTTAGAAAAAAATGCTGTGCATGTTGAAGCCTTGACATTAAAGTCTATGATTTTAATGCAGCAAGATAAAAAAGTAGACGCTTTGGCATTATTAGATAAAGCGATAGCTGAAGATGAAAAAAATGTTGCTTTGCATTTATTTAAAATTCAAATTCACGCTAAACAAAACGATGTCGATGCGGTTATTAAGGATTATTTAAGTTTAATTGCTCTTTTTCCTGAAAATGATAGCTATAAAATTACACTTGCTAAGGTTTATGCTAAATCAGGGAAAACGGATAAAGCGGAGAGCTTGTTACGCAACTTGGTAGTAGAAAAGCCGAGTGAATTGACACCGAAAGTTTTATTATTGGAATTTCTTGCGGTAACAGATAATGATAAGGTTGATGCTCAAATTCAAGTATTTAGTGACCAACTTGTTAAGCAGCCTAAACAGTTATTTGATTTCTCCAAATGGATGTTAGCTAAGGGCAATACTTCAAGAGCTAAAACTATGCTCAAACAAGTAGTGGCAGCTGAAAAAAATTCAGATACCGGTGTAGAAGCTAATATTTTATTGGCGAAAATTGCATTTGACTCGGGTGATTATGCGAGCACTGAAAAAATTGCAACAGAGATATTAAGTGCTTTACCAAATCAGGTCGATGCTAAATTATTAAAAGTCCGTCTTTTATTAGTTAAAGAACAATATAAGCAAGCACATGCGTATTTAGATAAAATTATTTGGAGTCACCCTAAATCGGATGAAGCCTTGGCTTTATTAGCGCAGCTCTATTTGGTTGAAGGGGATAGACAGAAAGCAGAGAATACATTTAAAGCCGCATTAGATATTAACCCTGCGAATGCTCAAGCAGTTTTAGCTATTTTTAACCACTTAATGGCACAGCATGATACAAAATATGCACGTGAATTAATTGAAAAAGCCTTGAGAAAAGAGCCGAAAAATTTAGTCTTTATACAAAAGATAGTACAATTAAATATGCTAGAAGAGAAATGGGATGAAGCGAGTAAAGCTGTTTCCCAGCTTGCTAGGTTAGCTAAAGGTCAAGATTTGGCTAAATTTTATCAAGCGAATATCTTGCAAGGTCAGGGTGAGTACAACAAAGCAATAGCGGCTTATAAAGAAATTTTAGTCAAGTTTCCACAGCAGCTGCAAGTATTACAGAATTTAAGTAGCTGTTATGAAAAGCTTAATAAGCGTTCAGAAATGGTTAAATTTCTTCAAGGGCAGCTTAAAGAAAATAAAAATAATGTAGCATCCGTTCTATTGTTAGCTGAACTATATACGAATGACAAAAAATATACTAAAGCTATTTCCTTATTAAAGGCCTTAATAAAGGAAAAACCTCAGATCGCTTTAGCACACCATCATTTAGCTAAAGTCTATATAGCGATGGGGAAAACTGATAAAGCTATATCTGTTTACCAAGAGGGTTTAAAAGTACACCCTAGAAATATAAGATTGTCTTTAGCGTTAGCATCACTTTATGAGCAACAACAGAAGTATAAGCAAGCGGTAGAAATTTATGAGCTATTAATAGCTAATAATCCAGAGTTAGATGTTGCGGCTAATAATTTAGCAACCTTATTAGTAGATCATTTTCCTAATGCTAATAATTTAAAGCGTGCACAACAGTTAACGGAATCCTTTGCGTATTCTGAACAAGCTTATTACCAAGATACTTATGCATGGGTTTTATTGCATAATGGTGATACAAAAGGTGCCCTAAAAGTTTTCAAACAATTAATGATTAAGTCACCTAAGGTTCCTGTCTTCAGGTATCATTTAGGCGTAGCGGAATATAAAAATGGTAATAATAGTGCGGCCTTGGTGCAAATTGATCAAGCTATTGAACTAGCAAAACAAGGAATTGTATTTCCAGAACGCAAAGTGGCAGAAAAGATGAAGCAGGAAATAATTAATAAAATTCGTGGGCATTAAAGAATTATTATTTAATAAAAGTGATAAATGAATTGTTTAAAAAATAGAGGAAAAAAATGCGAAGTTTTAATTATAGTACGCTGATTTTAATTATGTGTTCTTTAGTCTTTACCGGATGTTCATATCCTCCATTAAAGAATGATGCAACATTGTCAGACGATTATACTTATATAATTGGCCCTGGAGATAATGTTGATATTTTTGTATGGGGTCATCCTGATGTTTCTATGTCAGTTCCTGTACGGCCTGATGGTAAAATTACACTTCCCTTAGTGGAAGACGTTGTTGCTATAGGTAAAACACCCTATGAAATGGCACGAACCATGGAAAAAGAGTTGAGTGTCTATATTAGAGATCCAAAAGTCGTCGTTATGGTGACAGGGTTTCAAGGGGTATATGAGCAACAAATACGTATAGTTGGGCAAATCGGTGGCGGTGGCGGTGGCGGTGGCGGTGGCGGCGGCGGAAATCGTTA
>NZ_FQTQ01000040.1 GCF_900128525.1 methanotrophic endosymbiont of Bathymodiolus puteoserpentis (Logatchev) | reverse complement strand
ATCATTATAATTCTTAAATTGAACTTGCCTAAATTAATTTGTGCTCATTCCTTAGACAGTATGGGCATTATGCGTTTGATTATGTATATAGAAGAACAATTTGGTGTCACCCTGCCCGATTCAGAAATTGATCCTGATAACGTCAATTCATTCAACGCTTTGGAGCAATGGGTATTGCAGCATAAGTCATGAGTGCAGCTAACACAGACATCATCCAAATGCTCAATCCATCCGATTGCTTTACTTTAGCAATGGATGAGGAAATACGCCAAGAGCAAATGCCCGGCAGTCTTTGTGGCTTTGCCTTGGAACTCTCAAGCACACCCGATATTGACGCATTGGAACAACGTATTAATGAATTCGGTATACGTTTTCCGCTTGCTTTTGCTAGCTTACAGCAGCGTGGTAAACGCTATTTTTGGTGTCAACGCGAACAAGAACATCCACTTTTTTATCAACATTATAATACCCATAAAATAGACGAGGTCATATTTCATAAAGAAACGGTTGTTAGACTGCTAAATCACAAACAAGACCGCGAAACCATTCCACCCGTTGAATTCCACCTTATTAATAGCACAGCAAAAAACACCTTTTTAATGCGTTGGATCCACCCTTTTTGTGATGCCCGCGGCGCTGATTTAATTTTAAAATATTTATGCACAGAATCTTTAGACGCTCGTAAGCGTTTTGATTTACCTAAACTAGAGCCGCTAGTCAATACTCAATTAGCTAAATATAAATGGTGGCAAAAGGTTGGCATGTTTTTTAAAGCTAAACGCTACATTTCCAAATTAGATAACTTGCAAAGCATTATCCATGCAGATACTAGCTTAGCTCCTAAACAATTAAATTTTAATACCTACACGCTTAGCCTAGAACAGACCCAAACAATTAATACTCTAGCACGCCAACAAGTCGGCTTAACCGGCACAAGCTTATATTATGTAGGTTGTTTTATGCGCGCCTTGCACAAGATGAATCCCGAACAAGCAGGAGAAGCCTATTGCACGCCTTACGCCTTTAATTTACGTAAAAATAAAGCGCTAAGCCCTCTGTTAAGTAACCACGTCGCCCCTTTATTTGCTCAAGCACCCAAAGCTTTGCTCGCTGATAGAATCGCCCTATTTGAGCACCTAAAACAACAGAATATGCAGACTATACGCAAAAAGTTCGACTATGCCTTTCTGCCAGTTATGTGGGCTGCTAGTTGGCTATCCTTAGAACAGCACGGCGAAAAACTACGCAACTCCATGCGCACCGGCACCGAACGCAGCTCCTTTTGGTTTTCTGATATAGGTCATGTTGATTTATCTAACAACACTTTTTTTGGTAGCGACATCACCAAAATATATCACCTATGCCAAATTTCCAGCCCACCTGCCCTCGCCTTTTTAAGCTGCCAGTTTAATAAACAGCTTACATTTAGCTATAACTTTATCGAGCCTTTATTCACACAAGCATGGATAGAGCGTTTGCATGAA
>NZ_FQTQ01000039.1 GCF_900128525.1 methanotrophic endosymbiont of Bathymodiolus puteoserpentis (Logatchev) | reverse complement strand
AAATAAAGTTTATGAGTTGCATCATTATAATTCTTAAATTGAACTTGCCTAAATTAATTTGTGCTCATTCCTTAGAAAACAGCTCTGCCAATGAAAGAGCACACCAAATATTCCTTGCCATACAAAGTATTAACATAAGCAATAAACTAGCTATAGAAAAAAAATCTCTGCTGTTAATCGACATTTACCAAGCAATATCTCTTTCTTTAGAGCCTCTAAAAAACAACCTATTAAATAGCGCGTTACCACTAACGCCCGAAGAGCAAAGTGGTGCTGAATATATCATCTGGACTTATACAGAATTAGCCAACGGATTTGCTAGTTGTATCAGTAAAAAGAGCAACACCACTAACGCACAAACTTTTTTTTACGGCCTACAATCACTTATTACCGCCTATCTACATATATCAGAAATCTACGAAATGCCTTACGCTAATTTTTGGAAGCAAAGTTACTTATTCTTTGGTTTAGCAAGTAAATTAGAAATTCAGGATCTAGCGATTAAGGCTCATAACAAGCACAGCAATACAACAAGTAAAGCCTTTAAACACCTTCTGGCGCTTTATCACTGTGATCTGCACCAATTTCGGCCCCGAGCTATGCTACATATTTCTACTTGTGTAGAAAAATATACATCATTAACCCTACTAGACAAAAAGTTTGACCCAAAAAAGCCAATGCTCTACTCAGGCTTAGACTTAAATTCGGATACGCCACCTAGTAATTTAAAGCGCTTAAAACAAACGGAAAAAAGTGCTTTCTATTTTTTTTCTGGCTTTAATGCGGCTATTAGCATAAACCAAAATGTTAATGACGAAGCCCAAGGTAGCGGCATTATAAAATCAATTAACCGAGAGCTAATTCAACAAGCATCCAAGTCATTAAGCTTACAACAAAAAAGACAATTTACTCGTATAGTAGAGAAAAAAGAGCAGTATGGCATTATGGGCCTAGCTAATACTATACAATTATTACGCACTGACAGCCCCTTAACACCACCACAGCCAACAGCAAATAACAAGAAAAACCAAACCTCTGGCGGCTGGTCAGTTCCAGATCTAGAGCTAGTAAGTGAAGGATTTGAAACTCTATTCACCATGAAAGAACAGTTAAATCACGCTAGTTTTACTACTAATAGCCCGAATATAACCAAGCAAATAAAACAAGTTTTTCACGCTAATAACAAAAAATTTAGTGACAATACTATTTGGTCTAACTCAGGCATTGATGAACCATCAGAAAATACAAGAGAAACCAAACTGGCCATTGCGGATAGCAGTATAAAAGGCTATAAAATAATTTTTAATACTGAAAACAATAACTCAAAAATACAAATTGGCGATATTATAGGCATTAAACATAATGATACGGTTGAGATAGGTCTTATTCGAAGAGTACTTCAACATACAAAACACAGAATACAAGTAGGCATTAAACTACTTTCATTAGAGTCTGAATTAGCTTATATTTCTCTACCCGATCATGACTCTATTTATACTTGGGCTTTATTTTTATCTGGGATAAAACAACTTGATGCAGCTGATAGCTTAGTTTTCTATGATAATAATTTTCAATGTGGCGAACTGATTAAAGTTCACCGTGCAAATCAAGCCCCTTATACCTGCCGATTACAAAAGCTATTACACCTCAGTCCTGCAGCAACACACATCCAGTTATCTAATGCTTCAGTCATAGATAAGCCAAAAAAAACGAAAATCTAGACTCCATTTAACCTAATCCAACAGCTCTTAAATTTTTAACATACAAACAACAGAAGTGTGCTTTTAATTGGTTAATCGGCTTATTATTTTATCGCTTATCTCTAGATTTCTGTACTAGCGCTATAAAATTTTCTTAATCACATAGGCCAACATATCCAATAAATCCGTTTCCAAACCTATCTTCTCCTTAGTTATGGAACTATGGAAGGTGTCCAGTTCTCTATTTGACTTGAGCGGTCTTTTTAGTGGTTTTTTACGCTGTTTTTGATCGTGTAATAGCTGTCCCCCCATTTTCTTCCATTCCATTAAGTGCGTGACTTCACCACTATCCAGCCATAAACCATGGGCGCGACAACTATCAACAATCACCCCACTTTTCTGGGCAAAATTAGTCCTACGCATAAACTCTTGACACACTGGGCACTTAATATATTTGACCGGTCGATTTTTCTGATAACGATCGATATTAATATTATCTAAATGCACTAAATTAATACTTTGGACACCATTAACCGCATGATTCAATAAAGTTTCCAGTTCACCTAGATCAAAAAATAGTCCAAAACAATCCGCGCAGCGCTCAATAAACAAGATATCATCTAATTGTAGCTGTATAGTTTGCAAGGTTTGCTCACAATGCGGACAGATCCTATCTGATGCCTGCTTATAAATAGAAAAATCATGCTTCGCATGCAAGTCGACATCATTACGTACAGCACAATATTGGCAGCGGTTAGTATTTGCCAATAGTGGCGCAGAACAACTTTTACATCTAGCCATTATAGACTATCCAAAATCTCTTTTTTCTTAGCGCTGTATTCTTGCTCAGAAATGAACTCAGCCTGAAACATTTTTTTAAGTTGTGCTAATTTTTGCATAGGGTCTGAAGCAGCAGGCTGTGTTTCAGGAGCACCAAAGCCAACACTCATGGTATTAGCCATACTCTGCCCCATGCCCATACCTGCACCTAAGCCCATACCTAATCCAGCACCACCACCTTCATTACGCGCTGCTTCACGCATTGCTTCCAATTGTTGCATGTGCGCGTAATCCAAACCTACTGCTGCCGCTGCCTGTGCTTCTGCACTTAAATCAGCAATGCGATTAATACGCTTTAAAGTCTGCTCATCAAAATTAGTGCCTTCGATACGAAAATCAGTAATTTCAAAACCCAGCTTGCAGAACTCTTGCTGTAATTTAGCATCCATACCTGCGGCAATTTCTTCACGCTTCGCATCAATTTCTGCGTAAGAGTAGCGGCTTTCCGCTAAAAAATCACTTAACGGATGAACCAAACGGTTAGACATCACTCTACGAAAGTCATCAATATAAAAGTCATTTTCACTACCAACCACATTAATAAAAAAACCTTCTGGATCAGAAATACGATAACTATAATTGCCATAAGCACGCAGGCCAACGGGAAACTTATATTTGGGATCATCATATTTAATCGGTGAATTTGTACCCCATTTTTGATCTAAAACCTTAGTTTTCTTATAAAAATATATCTGTGCTTTATGCTCACTTTCAAAAAATTGCATAAACTTAGTGACTGTCGTCCAAAAAGGAATATTATCGGTTTCTAAATTAATCAGGCACTGCTTATTAATCACCGCTTTTACACGCCCTTCATAAACAAAAATACAGCCCTGCCCTGGACCAACAATTAATTTTGATGCATTCTTAAGTTCCTCGCCATTCCCCTGCCAGTGCTGAAACAAAACATCAGCACTGGGTGCTTCCCATTGAATAACTGAACGTAACTGACGTTTGATACCATCAAATAATGCCATAGTCTATGCTCCTCAAGATATGCCTTTAAAGCTTATTTATAGCTGAATATTACTAGAAATAACAGTATGATTATGTGTTTTGAACAACATAATAGAGAATCTTATGCCCCTAAGAGCTTTTAAAAATATTCTGCCTCACATTGGTGCAGCTAATTATATCGATGACAGTGCAGTGATTATTGGTGATGTGACCTTAGCAGATAATGTTTCCGTCTGGCCAACGGTCGTGATTCGAGGTGATGTTGCTAGTGTACATATAGGTGAAAATACCAATATTCAAGACGGTAGCGTGCTACATGTTTCACATGCAGGAAAATACACGCCCAATAGTGCTCCTTTAAATATAGGTAAAGGCGTAACTATTGGTCATAGAGCGGTAGTACATGCTTGTACAGTGGGAGATTATTGTTTAGTCGGAATTGGTGCGATTATCATGGATAACGCGATCTTGGAAGACTATGTTATGCTTGGAGCTGGGGCGCTAGTCCCCCCAGGAAAAGTACTAGAAAGCGGCCATCTTTATATTGGCGCACCAGCCAAAAAGTCTCGCGCATTAAGTACAGAAGAAAAAGAATTTTTAGAATATTCATCCGCCCATTATGTCCAACTAAAAGATGAGTATTTAGCGTTATAAAAGATGCGGGTTAGGTGAGCAAGCTACCTTGAAATAAACGGCCAAATAATAACGATTATTAACCGTTTAAAAAACAATTAATTACGTTATTTTACTGGCCAAAAATTAGCAACGCCTAGTCTTACTCACCTAAAGAACCTTACCTTTCTAATAGCTCTAACTTACCTTCTTTACCGTCCCACTCTTGTGCATCATCTGCCGGTGGCTTAACCTCAGTAATCACCGGCCATACTTGAGCCAGCTCCGCATTAAGCTCTATAAACTGCTCTTGCCCTTCAGGTAATTCATCTTCAGCAAAAATAGCGCCTGCTGGGCACTCAGGTTCACACAAAGTACAATCAATACATTCATCAGGATCGATAACTAGAAAATTAGGTCCTTCATGAAAACAATCGACCGGGCAAACATCAACACAGTCAGTAAATTTACATTTAATGCAATTTTCCGTAACAACAAAAGTCATACCAAAATACCTTTTATAAAATTATTAAAAATATAGTATTTTTAAGTGCACAGCAGCGGCACTTTTAAACTATCCAAACATTTCATCCATAAATTGGATTAACAGTGTATTTTATCAGAAAGGTTCTCAAGAATGCACATTATTCAGCCTCTGTTTAAAAAATTAATCCATAAACATGACCGTACTAGTACAGCAACCTCGAAATAAGCAACAACATAATAAGCCTATTAATCAATTAAATACGCTGTTTTTTATGCTAAAAATTCAATAACTGATGCCACGCAAAGCTAATTTAATTCCCATTGCAAAAAGCAACAATGCAATCACCGCCCTTAACCAATGATCAGGGATATACTTGCCGATAAAACTACCCAAATAAACTGCCGGCACGCCCCCTATTAACAATCCGGTTAATAAGTCAAAATCGACCGTACCTAAATGCAAATGCCCCATACCCGCAATCGCAGTTAGAGGCACAGCATGAGCGATATCAGTACCAACAATCGAAATAGGTTTTTTATTAGGGTAAAGTAAAAACAAAATAGCCGAACCAATAGCGCCAGCCCCCACAGAAGAAATCGTCACTAAAACACCTAAAATCACGCCCGATAAAACCGTTAAATGTGGGCGATAAGCTTTGAGCGTATCAATGAGATCAGATTCACCATGATGATGGCTGACATAAGAAACCAGCCGACCTTTGATTAAGACAATAATGGAAGTAAGTATTAACATAACACTTAAAGTACCCATCATTAAACTATCCGAATTAAATCCAGCTACCTTAATTTGCTCGAGCAAAACAACCGTAACCAAAGCACTAGGAATACTACCGGCACCTAACAAACTAACAATTTTCCAATCCACTGTACTATTTTTATGATGAAAAAGCACACCACTGCATTTAGTCAAAGCTGCATATAACAAATCAGTACCAACGGCGACTGCAGGCGCAATACCAAAACCTAGAACTAAGATTGGGGTCATTAATGAACCGCCACCGACACCCGTCAGCCCGATAACAAAACCAACCAAACTACCCGCAGCAATATGAATTAACTCAAAAGAAAAGAATTCCATGTATTTATTATTTTTTCACGAAATATCGTTCAGCAAAAAAACCCGCATAAATAGCAACGACCATGAGTACCCCCTCCTTAGAGAACAAGCCTAAACTCGCGACCGCAGGACCTGGGCAATAACCTGTCATTCCCCAGCCCACACCAAATACCGCAGCCCCGACTATTAATGGCCTATTAATAACCGTTTGTTTAGATACATGAAAGCTAGACTCAAAAATAGGGCTAGGCCGCTTTAAGATAAACCGGAAAGTGACTATTGTAACCACTAACGCCCCCATCATGACAAAAGCTAAGCTAGGATCCCAGTCACCACTAATATCTAAAAAATTCAATACCTTGTTAGGGTCAATCATTTGCGATAAAGCCAAGCCCAAACCAAAAATAACCCCTGCCAGTAAAGCGACTAAATTCATTTTCATTAAACTACCCCAACAAGATGTTTAAGTATAAAAACTGTCAGCATGCCGCTAGCCATAAACGTCAGTGTTGCACCTATTGAGCGTATCGAGAAATTAGCTATACCACAAATACCATGCCCACTAGTACACCCACTACCGAGACGCGTACCAAAACCAACTAAAAAGCCACCAATAATAATTAACCATAAAGGATAGCCCTCGCGCGCACTTAAGCTATCCTGAGTAAGAAACTGAAACAATGCTGCACCAATAATTAAACCAACGAGAAATAGCGTTCGCCATACCTCTTCTTTTTTCGGCGCACTAAATACACCATTCATAATGCCACTAATACCAGCCATTCGACCGTTAAATAAAAGTAACAGGCTAACACTGATGCCAATTAAAGCACCGCCTAATAAAGCAGAAATAGGAGTAAAATTTTCCAAAGGTCACCATTGAGCTTATGCAAAAAAAGGTTCATTATAAGGGTTCTGATGGATGTGTAGCAAAATTTACATAGCGAGTGAGGGCTAAGCCGCCTCTATCGCGATTTAGCTATACTACATACTCTCCTTAATCCTTAAAAATAATAACTATCGCTATGTTTGAAATTGCCGAATTAGGACATAAAGTCAGTAAAACTGACTACCTTGAAAAAGTGCCTAAACTACGCACTCAACTATTAATGCGCCAACAACAGCTCCGTAATCAAGAATTCTCAGTCATCATTTTGATCTCTGGCGTAGATGGCGGCGGTAAAGGTGACGTTATTAATTTACTCAACGAGTGGCTAGATCCTCGCTTTATGCGTACTAATGCCTACGACTCCCCTAGCGATGAAGAAAAAGAGCGCCCTGAGTTCTGGCGTTTTTGGCGCACGATGCCAGCAAAAGGCACTATTGGCATTTATGTAGGCTCATGGTACAGCGCCCCTATTGCTAAACGGGTTTATAAAAAAATTAACGACATCGAATTACAAACGCATTTAACGCATATCAACGAACTAGAGCAAGAACTTGCTGATGATGGCACTTTAATTATCAAATGTTGGTTGCATTTAAAGAAAGAACAACAAAAAAAGCGCTTAAAGCAGCTAGAAAAAGACCCTGAAACAGCATGGCAAGTTACCGAACGTGATAAAGCTCACCTAAAAATGTATGACACCTTTGTTAGTGTTGCAGAAAAAGTATTAACAGAAACCAGTACAGCAAAAAACCCTTGGCTAATTGTTGAAGGCAGCGATATACGCTATAGCAGCCTAACAGTGGGCCAGCATATACTAAATAAAATAAACTCACATATAAAGGCATTACAGGTCAAGAACAACCGACCTACTCCCGTTTATAGCCCACCAATAATTCATGGTAACCAACCCAATATACTCGACTCATTAGACCTAAGCTTATCATTAGATAAAAAGCTCTATAATGAACAATTAAACCACTATCAAGGCAAGCTTAATAAACTAGCACGCCAAGCACATGAAAAAAAGATCTCCAGTATTTTAGTTTTCGAAGGCTGGGATGCCGGTGGTAAAGGCGGTGCAATTCGCCGAATCACTCATGCTCTTGACGCTAGAAACTATCAAGTAATTCCTATTGCCGCGCCCACTGATGAAGAGCGTATGCAGCACTATCTATGGCGTTTCTGGCGGCATATGCCGCGTGCGGGTCGTGTTACTATCTATGATCGTAGTTGGTATGGTCGTGTTTTAGTCGAGCGCGTTGAAGGCTTTGCCTCAGAGGAAGAGTGGACACGCGCCTACCCCGAAATCCGTAACTTTGAAGAATCATTTATACGTCATGGAATTGCGGTATTAAAGTTTTGGCTACATATTGACCCTGATGAACAATTACGTCGCTTTAAAGAACGCGAACAAATCAGCTATAAACAATTTAAAATTACCGAAGAAGATTACCGTAATCGTGACAAATGGGATGCCTATTCACTCGCAGTCAATGATATGGTAGCCCGAACTAGCACCCAAGCCGTACCGTGGATATTAGTTGAAGGCAACGACAAACGCTATGCCCGTATCAAAATACTCAAAGCCTACTGCGACAGGCTCGAGTCTATGCTCGATTAACCCAAATATGAGCACGGTTCAACTCAATTGGTGCAAACCCAGTAGACATGCTGTAATTAAAACTTATTATTGCACTACCCCTGTTGGCCCATTAAGCATCCATATGCAAGCCTCTTTATTAAGCAAAATCGAATGGCTCGATGACTCCCGCGAACCATTCGACAATACGCCTATGCAACTCGAACAAATCCTTCAGCATTATTGGCATCATGCGATGATCGACTACTCACACCCTCTGTTAAAACAAGGCACCGCCTTCCAGCAGAAAGTATGGCAAGCGCTTTGCGGCATTCCCACAGGTCAAACGAGAACCTACGGTGAACTTGCACAAACTCTAAACACCAGCCCTAGGGCACTCGCTAATGCTTGCCGTAACAACCCTTTCCCTATTATCATCCCCTGTCATCGAGTTGTTTCCAAAACAGGCATAGGGGGTTATGCAGGACACACATCTGGTCCTATACTGGCTATCAAATACGCCTTATTACAACATGAAAAAATGCTAACTCATGAGCTCTAAACAATTAATTGATACCTTTATTGATGCCTTATGGGTGGAAAATGGTTTAAGCAAAAACACCCTCAGTGCTTATGCCAGTGATTTACGTATTTTCCATAAAAGTCTAAATAAACCCATAGAGCAGGCATCTAATAGCGACATCTGTTTATTTTTAAGTCAACGCTATGAACAAGGCATTAGCGCGCGCTCATCAGCACGCATTTTATCGAGCCTACGCCGGTTTTATACGTATTTATTACGCGAAAAACAGGTCATCACTGATCCAACTGCATTAATTGATCAACCGCAGCTTGGCAGACCTCTGCCCGACAGCTTATCTGAGCACGATATAGACCTGTTGCTTGAAGCTCCTGAACCTAGTTCCATTTTAGGTGCCAGAGATAAAGCTATGTTAGAGATGCTTTATGCAACAGGTTTACGCGTTTCAGAACTAGTTAACTTGAGTAATGATGAAATTAACTTACGTATGGGCGTGCTACGGGTAACAGGCAAAGGCAATAAAGAGCGCTTAGTACCTATCGGCGAACAAGCCCTAAGTTGTTTAGAAGAGTATATGCAACACAGCCGTAAAACGCTACTATCTGAACGCCAATGCAACACCATTTTTGTTACCAATAGAGGTGCAGGTATGACGCGTCAAGCTTTTTGGCATATTATTAAGCGCTATGCAAAAAAAGCAGGCATTACTAAAGAGTTATCACCACACACATTACGCCATGCGTTTGCAACCCATTTATTAAACCACGGCGCTGATTTACGCGTTGTACAACTATTACTAGGGCACAGCGATTTATCCACCACACAAATTTATACCCATGTCGCTAACGAACGCTTAAAAGAATTACATTCTCTATATCATCCACGAGGCTAATGCTTATATGACCCAAAATATTCATCCCACCGCCTATATCGCCGAGCAGGCTATACTAGGAAAAAACATCACTGTTGGCCCTTTTGCTGTGATCGAAAGCCCTGCCCAGATAGGTGATAACTGCAAAATTGGCGCGCATGCCGTAGTCATGCCTTACACCAAAATGGGCTCAGGCAATACCTTGCACCCACATGTGGTTTTAGGCTGTTTACCTCAAGATACGTCATTTAAAGAAGAAACTATTTCATGGCTAGATATTGGTAATGATAATGTTTTCAGAGAAGGCTTTACCGCCCATAGAGCCTCAGAAGAAAATGGCACAACACTCATTGGCTCTAACTGTTTTTTTATGAATAACAGCCATGTCGCGCATGATTGTCAAATTGGTAATCACACTATTTTCGCCAACAATGTTGCTATTGGTGGTTTTGTGCAAATTGATGATCGCGTATTTATGGGCGGCAGCGTGGTTGCTCACCAATTTTGCCGTATCGGTTCTTATGCCATCGTCCAAGGCACTACCGGCCTTAATAAAGACGTGATTCCTTTTTGTTTAATCGCTGGCTATCCTGCCAAGCACTATCGCTTAAACACTGTCGGTTTAAAACGCTCAGGTATTACGGGTGACCGCTATAAAGTTATTGCCACTGCCTTTAGACGTTTACGTAACAATGAGAGTATTGATGATTTAGAGAATACGGAAGAAATTACTTATTTAAAGCAGTGGCTAGCCATTAAATCCAAACGTGGTTTACATGGTTTTATGGGGCTGGAGAAGAAATAAGTTGCGCCACCCTAGGTTAACGGTGTCCGACATTTTATTACAGATATGCCATCAAAACAGGTCGGAGCTTGCGCTCAAAGAGCCATGTGGCGCTTTTCTTTAGGAAATTGTTTTTTAAGAACCGCCAAGCTTGTTTGG
>NZ_FQTQ01000038.1 GCF_900128525.1 methanotrophic endosymbiont of Bathymodiolus puteoserpentis (Logatchev) | reverse complement strand
AAAAATCAGTGGAAGCACCCGAAGTGATGCAGGACGGAAAGCCAGAGATACTTTTGCCAGTCTAAAAAAGACCTGTCGAAAGCATGACTTATCATTTTGGGATTATTTGAAAGATCGCTTATTGGGTGTAGGCGATATTTCTCCGTTATCGGAAGTCATCCGTGCGGCCGCTGCCTGTGGATAATGAGAAGTTACAATATTTATCAGAAAGTCATTGATTTCTTATCTTTATTGCCTAAAGAGCAATGTCATTTAATCACAGAAGAAGAGCTAAGTAATGCGGAGATAAGCCATATTTCAGAGTTGATAGGAAAAATAAAGGAAGGCGATGACTCAGAATTTGATAACTGGGATGAAATAAAGTCCTCCTTTATAATGAAGAATCAATTAGATCTGCAGAATCGGTCACTAAATATTTAAAGGCAACACCTAGTAAAATTCGGCAGCGTATTACCGATAAAATTGATCTGTTGCAAGACAATCCAGTTAATCATCCTCAGTTAGATATTAAAATGATGCAATGGGTCGAAAATACGTATCGTTTAAGAGTAGGGACGTTGAGAATAATTTATCAAATTGAACAGAATCAACTCATTATTTACTTGCTGACTATTGGTGGCCGCGGTGATGTGTATAAATAATCTACCTTTTAGGTAGCCGGTAGAAAATTATGAAAAATAATCAAATTCTAATAGCCCCCGTCGCAATAACAGCCTACTCAGCTCTAAGTGCTAGTGGTTTAGGTTGCGCGGCTTTATATCAAGATTTACAGGCAAATTATTCTAAACTAGCCCCTCTGTCTTTATTTAACGTCCCGTTTCCCGCTTATGTGGGCGAAATAAAACAGCCTTTACTCAGTATTCGTGAACAATTGTCTGATTATAATTGCCGCAATGCGCGTGTTGCTTTGACTGCATTAAATGATGAGCAAGGTGGTGTGCGTGCAGCAGTTGAAGCAGCAAAAGAAAAATATGGCGCACATCGCATTGGCGTTATTATCGGCACAAGCACGTCAGGACTTTATGAAACAGAAGATGCTTATGGTGTTCTAGTGGAGACGGGAAAAATGCCAGATGATTTTCACTTTGTAACGGAACATGCGTATCAAGCAACGGGGCGCTTTGTGCAATTGGAGCTGGGTTTAACGGGGGTTTGTTTTGCTATTTCCACCGCTTGTTCTTCGGGAGCAAAAGCGATTGCTGCAGGGCAGGGATTGATTAGTGCGGGTATCTGTGATGCAGTATTAGTGGGTGGTGTGGACACTTTATGTCGCTTAACTTTGCGCGGTTTTCGTAGTTTAGAATTAGTCGCCAATCAGCCGTGCAAGCCAATGGATAAAGACAGGCAAGGGATTAGTATTGGTGAAGCGGCAGGGCTAATGCTGTTAGAAAAATGTCATGCGGATAATGCCAACAAAATGAAAGTCTTAGCGGTGGGTGAATCGTCTGATGCACACCATATGAGTACGCCACACCCAGACGGCGAGGGTGCGGCTTTAGCCATGCGCAATGCCTTGCAACTGGCAGGCTTACAAGCTGAAAATATTGATTATTTAAATCTACATGCGACGGCAACGAAAATAAATGATCGTATGGAAAGTCGGGCGGTTTTTAATGTTTTTGCTGATGCCGTGCCTTGTAGTGGTACAAAAGGGGTTACGGGGCATACACTCGGTGCTGCGGGTGCATTAGAAACGATTATTGCGTTACTCGCTTTGCAGCATCAGTTTATTCCCGGTACACAGGGCTTGCAGAAATTGGATGAAGAATGCCAATGTCAGGTGGTTAAAGAGCCTGTGAGCAAACAAAACATGCACATTGCAATGAGTAATTCTTTTGGTTTTGGTGGCAATAATGCCAGTGTGATCGTGGCGCTATGATGAAACAACTCTTTATAAAATCTTATGCTATTTGTTGCCCAGATGCTGAGCTATTAGCCCCTTTTGGCCTGCTGGGTAGTGATATTGATAAAAGTTTAATTCCGGCTGCAATGCGTAGGCGCACCAGTATGACCACGCGAATGGCGATTACGGCTGCTAAACTAGCTTGTACACAAGCGAATAGTGATAGCCAGCATCTTGCCTCAGTGTTTGCCTCACTAGGAGGGGAAATACAGGTGACTGATGCACTGTGTCGTTTATTACCTGATGATAATGAATTATTGTCGCCGACCCAATTTCATAACTCCGTGCACAATACAACGGCGGGGTATTGGGCTATTTTAAACAAATGCCAAGAACCCAGTACTGCGATTGCTGCCGCCGATGATACTTTTGCTATGGGTTTGATTGAGGTCTGGTCGCAGTTGCAACAGCAAGGGTGTGGCGAGCGTTTATTAGTTTGCTATGATGAATTATGGCCGCAATATTTAGCGCCTCCTATAGGTTTAGCTGCATTTGCTTGTGCTTTTGTACTAAGCACGGATGCAGAGCAGGCAATAGGATCTCTTAGCTTGCCGCAGATAAGTGAGCAAACGGAGAAAAACTTTCCCATTGAATGGCTGATGCTAACGGAATCAGCTCCGGCAGCAGCGGTGATCCCTTTATTAATGGCTTTACAGCAAGCAACGCAAGAACAAGTTCCTTTGAATATTAAAACGCCTATTTGGGTGAGTGATATATCAGCACTAGGGAGAGATAAAGAGTGAGTAGTCAGCAGTATGATGTCATTATTGCGGGTGGCGGGCCGGCGGGAACAACAGCGGCAACTTTATTAGCGCAATATGGCCATAGCGTGTTATTGATTGAGCGAGATCAGCACCCACGTTTTCATATTGGCGAGTCTATGTTACCCATGTCTGAGTCAGTAATGAAGCGACTAGGTATTGATTGGGCTCAGGGGAGTTTAAAAAAGGGCGGTGCTGAATTTATTGATGAAGTCTCAGGTCGGCGTACTTATTTTCCCTTTCAGGGGGAGTATCGTACTTTTCAGGTGGAACGGTCAGTATTTGATAAGCGTTTATTTGATAATGCACTGGCTCATGGCGTAGTCGGGTATCAACAAGAGCAGGTTGGCAGTGTGCAATGTACGCCAAATGAGGTACAAGTCAAAACAGATAAAGATTTGTATCAAGGTCGTTATTTTATTGATGCCACAGGGCGAAATGCCTTAATGGGCAAGGCATTCGATAGTATTGAGAAGATTAATAACCTAGGTAAGTTCGCACTATATAAACACTATAAACTTGCTAATTCTCTTGAGTCAGAAGCTCTTTTTGGTCATGGCAATATAAAGGTTTTATTATCTGAAATAGGTTGGATCTGGTGTATTCCATTAACAAATGGGCGTTTGAGCGTTGGTCTTGTCGTTCAGAAAAACGTGCCAGAAAATTTAAAGCAAGATGCACTTTTTGAACGTTATATTCAAGTCTCTCCTTATATGAGTGAACTTTTGCAAGAGGCAGAGGTTTTATCTGAACTAGGTATAGAAGCAGACTTTAGTTACCAAAATAGCCAGCGCTACGGTCAACGTTTTGCTTGTTGTGGTGATGCAGCGGGTTTTCTTGATCCGGTATTTTCATCAGGCTTCTTTTTTGCGGTAAAAACAGCAGAATTTGTTGCCGACCAATTACACCAAGGGTTAACGCAAGGAACAGAAGCTGACCCAGAATTACAGCAGGCAGGTGATGAATTTTATCAAAAAGGATTTAAAACAATGCATTGCTTAATTGAGCGATTTTATTGTTCTAATTTGGTGGAAAATCTTTTTTTTGAATCGGACCGACAGTTGCAAATAAAACAAGAAATCGTTGCTCTATTAGCGGGCGATTTGTGGAGAGAGGGGAATAGTTTTCAACAGGGACTGTTAACAGGTAGAAGTAGAAAAAATTAATTTATTGGAGAATAGGATGAAATTGTTTAAGTTATTACCATTATTTTTGATGTTATTTATTGTTGCTTGTGCAGGAAATAAAACCAGTGAAGCACCTGAACCTATAGGGCTTGATAGTTCAGTAGGTACAGGAACAGGCACTTTAAATATTGCCCCTGTAATATTTGCTAAAGATTTAGAGGTAAGGCAAGCAGTCCGTAATGAGTGCCAATTATTGACAAAACTCCCAGCGTTTATTCAAAGCTATGCGAATGGCCAATATGCCGCTATTAATTTACAAGCGGCTAGCTCACGTAAGGCTGATTTTTTAAAAATAGAGATTGTAGATTTGCCGCAATATAAAAAAAATGTATGGGCTGGACGTGGTGGTCAGTGGGTAACGGTTAAAGGTACTTTATCACGGAGAGGTAAGAAAACGGTTTCATTTAAGGCAAGCAGAGCCTCTATGGGCGGATTTATGGGAGCTTATAAAGGAACTTGTGCATTATTAGGGCGTTGCACTAAAACATTAGGTAAAGATATTGCCGCGTGGTTGAAGAATCCGGTAGATAAAGCGACTTTAGGCGATATGTAAATTTTTCTTTTTGTTTATTAAAATAAAATTGAGGTAGTTATGTTGCGCATATTAAAAGTAATAATGTTATCGCTGTTGTTTAGTTTAACTGCATGTCAGATGATGGAATCTAAATCAGAACAGTTGCCCGCAGGTATAAAGCTTGGAGAAACCTACTATACGCAAGTGACGATGATGTATGAAAAAGGTGTTTATCGGACGACAAATTATCGTCGGGGTACTTTGGTAGAGGTGAATACGCCGGTTGAATTATTAGAAATTAGTCCAAAGGTGATTAAAGTTAAGATACTACCGAAAAATACGGAGTTATTAATTAAGAATGTTGCTAAACATACAGGGGATGATGTTTATCAGGCATTTGCTAAGCTTTTTGCCAAACAAGCGGTAAACTTAACCCGTTTTAAGCTTCAGGAGCGAGGTAATATAAAAAGGGGAACAGTCGAAAAAGGCATGTCCAAAAATGCCGTGCAAGTTGCTATTGGTTATCCACCAATAACTCGAACTCCGTCTTTAGATGCGAATCAATGGACTTATTGGACTTCGCGATTTGATACTTTTATTGTTCATTTTGAGAATGGCAAAGTAAGTCGTATTGAGGATACGAAGCCTATTTTATTACCTTGGTATTTGTAGGTAATGAGAAGCTACACTAGAATAATTTATAAATAATGCAACAAATAATCCCTAAGAAATGCACCGTACTGGTTATTGGCGGAGGGCCTGCAGGAAGTAGCACAGCAACACACTTAGCTAAAAGCGGTGTGGATGTCGTACTACTTGAACGCGCTGAGTTCCCACGTAATCAAGTCGGTGAAAGCCTCATTCCTCATTTTTGGAAGTTTACTGACCAATTGGGTGTTTCAGAGAAAATTCAGCAGCAAGGGTTTCTTAGAAAAGCAGGTGGTATTACAGTTTGGAATGATAAAGTTCATCAAATTTTATTTTCTGATTATGGTTATACAAGGCCCGGCCTGCATGTAGAGCGAGATATTTTTGATAATCTTTTATTAGAGCATTCTAAACGGCAAGGTGCGCTAGTTTTTAATAATGTTGTGGTTAAGCAAGTGGATTTATCCGCAGTCGAGCCTATTATTTCTTATATTGATACTCGTGAAGAATCAAATGTCGCAGGCACGATTCAATGTCAATTTGTGGTTGATGCAAGTGGGCATAGTTCTCTATTGGCGCATCAATTAGGTACGCGGCAGAGCATTAGTTCTGAGATGAATTTTTTATCTTTATGGGGATATTTTAAAGGTTCGCGCTATGTGGGCGTGGATCGTCAGAGTCATGCCAGTTCAGAGCTTAAAAATATAAGCCCTGTGACTTTTGTCATGTCTCATAAAGATGGTTGGCTTTGGCATATCGTTCTGCGTGAGAAAACCAGTGTGGGTTTGATTGTTCGTTCCAATAAAATGAGAGGCTTGGATAAGCAGCAGCGTGAGATTTATTTTCAGCAAAGTTGTGCCCGATTACCGCATTTAAAAGAGTTGTTAAGCGATGCGCAATTTATGGATGGTTCTTTGCAATATCGTCCTGATTATTCTTATTATGCGACACAAACGTGTAAGCAAAATTACTATTGTATTGGTGATGCAGCAGGTTTTGTTGATCCGGTATTTTCACATGGTGTGCAAAATGCCTTTTATAATGCAGCAGTGGCTTCTTTGGCGATTCGTGAAGCCTTAAAAAATACCAATAAAAGTGCACGGTATGCCCAGTTATGTGAAAGTAGAATGCAGCAATTTTACGGCTTTTCGCGTGCTTTATCTTTAGGTGATTTTGGTATAAATGGTGTAAATCGTGATTCGGTTAAATCTTTAATGAAGGCTATGCCGCCTCTGGAATTAGAGTTGATGTTAGTGGCTTCTGAAATGACTAATCGATCAGAGAACTTTAAGCAGTTAGCGCATGAAGCAGGCGTGTGGGAGAGTTTTTCTGAGCAGCATGAGCAACAAAAACGTGGCATTATTGACGATTTGAAGTTGTAGGGTACGCATTGCGTACCTTTATTCAAGGTTATGTAACTTATTAAAATCAAAGTTGGATTCATAGTCCGCCCCCCAATCAGCTGAATATATTCCTTGTTTAACATAACGATGAAAGCTGTAATAAGATACTGTCTTAAAATCAACTCTAATTTTGTTATTGAAGCATGTTTTTGCTTTTAATTGGGGCGCTGCCCCAAGCTCCGAAGTATTTATAAAACAATGGTAAGTTATGTTATCATTACTTTGTGGTACAGGTAGTAAGTGCCGATGACCATAAACGGTGGTAAGGAGCAAGCCAAGTGCTTGCCTTTTATCTTTGATAGC
>NZ_FQTQ01000037.1 GCF_900128525.1 methanotrophic endosymbiont of Bathymodiolus puteoserpentis (Logatchev) | reverse complement strand
GAAAGATCGCTTATTGGGTATAGGCGATATTCCTCCGTTATCGGAAGTCATCCGTGCGGCCGCTGCCTGTGGATAATGAGAAGTTACCCTTTTTATTTGTATCTTGTTGAATTTATTGATTAATATACCCTTAAGTAAGCAGTATTAGAGTCTGACCCCATTGGTTTCTGCAAGGATGGAAAAACTACTATGGGAAATATGGACGAGCAGAATTAAAGCACGTATTATCATATCTCAATGCCAAGCTAGCAAGATGGGCAAAGCGAAAGTACAAACGATTGAAAACAAAAAGCCAAGCGATACGTTGGGTAATAGGTTATCAACAACGAGAACCGAAATTGTTTGTGCATTGGAGTTTTACTTAGTGAAACGGTTGGATGATAAGAGCCGTATGAAGCGAGAGTTTCACGTACGGTTCTGTGAGAACCTGAGGGGGAAGTACTTCGGGCTACTTGACTTTAAAGATCATTTTTATATCAAAGTTCAGTGCGTTGTCAGAGTTCATCGAATATCTGCCAGCGTCAACTGATGCAGTCGTTACATTTCAAAATCTATTGAGGGATTTCTGGTTTGTTTTGTTTGGGCGCAATCGCTTGTGATAAGTTATCGTGTTTCCTTTCCTAGCTGTTTCACCCCTTATCATTGGCTGGAAAGGTTGAGTATGAGGTAGCAGGACTAAAGGTACCAGGCATTTTACTGCTTGGAAGGGCTTTATTTTTATCAGCGGTGCAATTCAAACAAGCTCTTAAATCCTGTTTGCAGGGCACTAACTTATTGGTAGGACTTACATCAAAAGCCGGTAGTATTGTTAAGCCAGCCCTGCTACAGTAAAAGCATTGAAAAGTCGTGGGTTGAGCGACTGAGCATGGATTGAAGGTTAGCGAATATCGAAATGTAACCATTCAATCCAGCTGACCGTTGGCAGCGCAGCTCACTTTAAAAGGTCATTTTTTTATTTAACTACAGTGCTTTGTCTGAATTCATCGAATATCTGCCAACGGCATCTGATTTTGGCGTTAGACTAGTGTATGAATATTTCAAATCGAATCTTGCTGGTACTTGCTATCATCTTTATGTGTGTAAGTTGCGTATTCGTTCCTTTGCGTTACTATTATCCAGAATCTAATAGCGGAGAAGTAATATACGCCTTCTGTATTATCAATGAGGGTATTCCTCGTGGAATTCAATTTTCACAGCAAGATATACGAATATCCACCTCATTAGAGAGATACGAAGGAAAGAACAACATTATTCTTCGAATTGAAGTAGCAAAGGGGAAAACCCTTAAATTGAAGAGTAATACCATTCAAGTATTTTGGGAAGGAAACGATCAGTTGGGTAAGGAAGTGTTTCGAAATATTGGTCTTGTAGGTAAGCCCCAAATCATTAAACCTACCACTCAAGAATATACATTAGATACTAACGAGCCATTGATGGGGCAGAGAATAGAAAAAGAAAATGGGGAGTGGTATACGAGTTTCGTATTGGCGTCCTATTTGAATATACCAGATGCAGATGAATTTAGCGTTATTTTACCTCAATTTGCCGTTAACGAAGAGCTTGTAATTCTTCCTGTACTACGCTTCAAGAGAAAATGGATTATCACAATTGGTAACATGCTTGGTATGCTACATTGTTAAATATAAATTCAGGGAGAAAAAACATAACGAATAAGGTTAGATTGTGATCGCGAAGCGAGCCACAATCTGAACCGTTTGTTGGACAAGCCCGATTTACCCTTTGAGATGAATTCCGCTATTGCAAATAGCTTTTTGCTGAACAGCCCGAATAATGCATTGGGCTTCTATTTTTAAATCCTTTTACCGGAAGCTTTATGGATTTTCATTGCGATCATCCATAAAGCCCCTTTTTTTACTCATTTTCACCTATTATCCCTGTTTTTAGAGCAGACAATTGCCTTGGCTCAAAATAGGCCACTTTTCCCCTTTACCGGTGAGTGA
>NZ_FQTQ01000036.1 GCF_900128525.1 methanotrophic endosymbiont of Bathymodiolus puteoserpentis (Logatchev) | reverse complement strand
CTAACTTATCAATCTGCTTTTGTTGCCAGGCAAGCACTTCCAACAGCACATCCACTAGCGGCGTGCGATCTTCTTCATTTATCTCTGGCAGTTTCGGTTTAGGCGAGTTCATAGAATATATTGTAAAGCAATTTTTTAATATTTGCCTGTGGATAATGAGAAGTTACCGAGAATTAAGCTAACCGTACCGGGCAGAAACTGTTCTTGTCCCGTAGGATAGACCCAAAGATGTTCGCCAAACTTCATCGGCTTGTAATGCTCCATCCATGAGCGTTCCCATATTTGATCTTCTAAAACCTCTGCATGCCAGTCTTGTATAATATTATCTGGAAATTGCTCGAATAATAAGGTTTTGATTAAATCTGGGGATGCGTTCAACTCAAATAAGGCAATGATTTTGGTGTGTTCCCAAATTTTTGTTTCGCCGATATTAGGTTCGTAAATGGGTTGCGATGTAGCGCTCATATAAGTAACGGAAACAGCGCCTAATTCGCTAAAATAATTAGATATATCGGGTGATAATGCTGCCTTACTTACCACAGAAATTTGATGCCAAGCCATAATGAATTGTGTTGTGTGTGATCTATAAAGTAAATCTGGATATAAATATTTGTAAGTGATGGCTTTAGTTCGAGAAAGGCCATTAAGCAAGGCAGACTGAAGTCTACCTCACTCAATAAGAGACTATTTTTAAGTCATACCTAATTTCTTTTCTAAATAATGGATATTTTGGCTGCCTAGAGCGAATGCAGTATCTGCCATAATATCTTGCTGTAATGGGATGTTGGTTTTAATGCCATCAATGACCATTTCGCTTAATGCTGTTTTCATACGGGCAATAGCGCTGGCTCTGTCTTCACCATGGGCAATCAGTTTGCCAATCATAGAATCATAATAAGGCGGTACTCTATAACCGTTATAAATATGTGTTTCACAGCGAATGCCTGGTCCACCTGGCATATGGAAAACATCAATTGTTCCAGGGCAAGGCATAAAGCTCTTGGGATCCTCTGCATTTAGGCGGCATTCAATCGCATGTCCGTGTATAACCACTTGATCTTGTGTGTAAGACAAGGGCTCGCCAGCGGCAATACGCAATTGCTCTTTAACAATATCAATACCCGTGACCATTTCAGTTACGGGGTGTTCAACCTGAACCCGGGTATTCATCTCGATAAAGAAAAATTCCCCTTTTTCGTATAAAAACTCAAAAGTCCCTGCGCCTAAATAACCCATATCAACACAAGCTTGTGCACAGCGCTCACCGATAAATTTACGTTGTTCTTCGGTAATGCCAGGTGCCGGTGCTTCTTCAACAACTTTTTGATGGCGACGTTGCATAGAGCAATCGCGTTCACCTAGGTGAATGGCATTACCATGCGAGTCAGAAAGAACTTGAATTTCAATATGGCGTGGATCTTCGAGGAATTTTTCCATATAGACCGTAGAGTTACCAAAAAAGGAGCCTGCTTCTGATTTGGTTAAGGCAATCGAACTGATTAACGCACCTTCGGTGTGTACAGTACGCATACCACGACCACCACCACCGCCAGCAGCTTTGATGATAATTGGGTAGCCAATTTCATGAGCCAATTTTAGGTTGGTTGCATTATCATCACCTAAAGGTTCACCGTTGCCAGGAACACAAGGAATGCCAGAGGCAATCATCGCTTTTTTAGCCTCGATTTTATCACCCATTATGCGAATAGTCTCCGCTTCAGGGCCTACAAAAATAAAGCCACTTTGCTTTACTTTTTCTGAAAATTCAGCACTTTCTGCTAAAAAACCATAGCCGGGATGAATAGCTTCTGCATCAGTCACTTCGGCGGCACTAATAATGGCAGGGATATTTAAATAGCTGTCTACAGACGCTGCAGGTCCTATACAGATGGCTTCATCTGCTAGGCGAACGTGTTTTAAATCACGGTCAGCACTGGAGTATACGGCAACGGTTTTAACGCCTAATTCACGACACGCGCGTAAAATGCGTAAAGCAATTTCACCGCGATTAGCTATAACTAGTTTATCGAACATGCTTATACCTCGCTTATTCTTCTATGATGAAAAGAGGTTGATCATATTCAACAGGTTGTGCATTTTCGATTAAGATTTGTTTGATCGTTCCACTTTTATCCGCTTCGATTTGATTAAGAATTTTCATTGCCTCAATAATACAGAGTGTATCACCCTCTTTGACGACTGTGCCTATTTCAACGAAAGCTGCTGAACCTGGTGAAGCTGAGCGGTAAAAAGTACCGACCATGGGTGACTTAACCACATGACCAGAAGCTTCTGGTGCAGCTGCTGGAGCGCTAGCAACTTCTGGTGTGCTGGCTGTAGGGGCTGTCATAGTCGCCACTGGTGCCGCCATTACAGGCGCGGCAGCTTGTTGTTGAGCATAGCGATTAATGCGTACAGACTCTTCGCCTTCGGTAATTTCAATTTCAGCGATGTCAGATGCTTCAATAAGTTCGATCAGTTTTTTAATTTTTCTAATATCCACGATTTATTTTCTCTCGAGTAGTGTCTGATGAGCAGCCTGTAAGGCCAATTCGTATCCTAATGCGCCCAGTCCACAAATAACTCCCTGAGCAATATCAGAAAGGTAGGAGTGCTTACGAAATGGCTCCCGTGCGTGGACATTGGATAAATGGACTTCTATAAAAGGAATTTTTGTTGCTAACAAGGCATCACGAATGGCGATGCTAGTATGAGTAAACGCAGCAGGGTTGATAATGATAAAATCAACTTGGTCTGCAAACGCTTGGTGAATGAGCTCTATAATTTCATGTTCAGCATTGTTTTGCTCAAAGTTGAGCAAGTGACCAAGTTTTTCGGCAAGTTCTTCAGTACTGTGTTGTATATCACTGAGGGTTTGATTGCCATAAAGCCCCGGCTCACGAATGCCGAGTAAATTAAGATTAGGGCCATTGAGGATAGTAATTTTTGCCATGCTAAACAGGTAATTTTATTATTGTTATTATAAAAACAGACTAATTTTGCCTAATTTGCATGATTTTGTCCAGATATATGTTATTTAACAACAGTTAGCGACAAAATAGCTCGTTTCTTTGTGACTTTCTTAACATATTACCGGGTTGGGAATGACTTACTTTTTGTCAGTGAGTTCTAGTGATGACAAGAATAATGATTAAAAAAATCGCATTCCTAGAGGCGAGCTACTTAGGAATGCACATTAAATAAAACTCGACACTTTGGGCATTCTACATATAGTGCCAAAAGTGGCTTACACTTTTAATGCCCATTTAATGTGTTTCGTGAGAATGGCTTTAGCCACGACAGTTCATGCCACTATCGCGGCTAAAGCCGCTCCTACTTAAAGTGTAAACTGAAGAACGAAAGGTGCCAAACTTTGTTTATGAAGCACCGCCAGCCCTTAAAGGGCTGACGGTGCTTGCGGATATTATTTAATTTTCGTCATTATGGGCTATGTCGATCCTTGTTATATAAGCGGGTCGATAATTTGACGAATTTTAGTTTTAGATAATTCACCTGGATGACGAAAAATAATCTCGTTATCGGCATTTATGATAAGCGTAAAAGGAACCGCATTAACCACATTACCTAATTGTTTGGCAAGTTGCTGCCCTTCTATTTCAGCCATAAGAATAGGGTAATTGATGTTAATAAAAGCGAGATAATCAGCGACTAACTCAGGTGTATCGATAGCGATACCAATAAACTGTACATTTTTATCCGCATATTCATTTTGCAGAGTAATAAAATCTGGTATTTCTTTTAAGCACGGTGGGCACCACGTTGCCCAGAAATTAATGATAATGATTTTACCGCGCCATTTGGAGATTGGCGTTAGTTCGCCCGCTAAATTTGCCAAGGAAAAATCGATTAAAGGCGTAGGTGCTAATACTTGTTGCTCTTTTTGGCTTTGGTGATTGGCGAATAAAGCGCTAACTAATATTAGGAATATAAAAATAAAAACAAGTAATGATTTAGGCATTATTTAGAGAGGCATATTTATTGAGTAAATCGGAATTGGTATAGTTGTCTTTAATTTTTATGATTTCAGGCAGGAATACACATTCAATAAAACCCAAAACTGTAGGTTATGTAGCACTACCAGTCCTCAAAGGACTGGTAGTGCTTGCGGATATTATTTAATTTTGGTTCCTATGGAAATATAGCTGTCTTAAATCTTGGATAATTGGCCCAGAAACGTTTCAGCATCTTGATAGCCAATAATGCGTAAATCACCTTGTTCTTGCCCGTCTAAGCGAAAAAATAATATAGCAGGTGGCCCCACTAAATTAAAGGCTTTTAATAGCTCTTTATCTGTAGATGTATTTTTAGTGACATCGGCCTGTAACAGAACGAAGTTAGCCAGTGCCTGTTTAACTTCTGGCTTACTCAGCGTATAAGCCTCCATTTCTTTGCAGCTAATACACCAGTCGGCATAAAAATCCAGCATCACCCACTGGCCATTCGCATTAGCGCGTTGAATTTCTTGTTTTAATTCAGCTAGTGATGCTATTTTTTTAAAGGCGGGGGGTGTTTCAGCTTGTGCGTTTGCCGTCGCGCCCATAGATAAACCTTTTAATGGTTGCAAGGGGTTGCTATTGCCAGCGCTAAGGCCAACTAAAATCAGCAAGCCATAAGCCAGTAATACAACACCAACGCCTTTCCATAATTTATGCCAGCCACTATCAATGCTGGGTAATGGATCTAAAGCACGCAGATAAATAGCTGGGATAATGCATAGGATTGCCCAGAAAAACATAATAATTTCGGCAGCAAGTACTCGCTCTAGCATCCATATAGCAACGGCTAACATAATCACGCCAAAGACAGATTTGCTGGCATTCAGCCAGTGCCCTGCTTTAGGTAATAAGCTGCCCGCAGAAGCGCCAATAACTAAGAGTGGCACACCCATACCAAAACCCATAACAAATAAAGCCGAGCCACCTAAAATAACATCGCCGGACTGCCCTATATACATAAGCGCAGCGGCTAGTGGCGCAGCAACACAAGGGCCAACAATTAAAGAAGAAAATACGCCCATCAATCCAGCGCCTAAATAAGAACCATCACGGTGCTTATCGCTTGCGTTATGTAAGCGAGATTGTAATGATTTAGGTAATTCTAAATGATAAAAACCAAACATTGACAGTGACAGTAGGATAAAAATACCACTGAACAGGTAAATAATCCAAGGTGCTTGAAATGTTGCTTGGAGATTACTGCCAAATAATGCCGCTAGAACACCAAAAATAGTATAAGTCATGGCAGAAGCCAGAACAAAACTCAGTGAAAGTAAAAAGGCTTTGCGGCTGCTAATGTCTTTACCTTGACCGACAATAATCCCCGACAAGATTGGGATCATTGGAAAGACACAAGGGGTAAAAGCTAATAATAAACCGAAGCCCAAAAAGCTGAGTAAGGTGAGAAAAAAGGAATCTTGGTGTAAAGACTGGATAATAAGGTCTTGTTCTGAATGATTACTTGTTTTAATTGGCTTGGCTGGTGACGTGAGTTCGGTTGCTGTGATTTCTGGCAACAATAAAGTCACTGTTTTCTCCATAGGTGGATAGCAAACCCCACGCTCAGCACAGCCTTGGAATTTAGCGCGTAACGTAATACTATGCTGAGTGGCATGCAAGCGCTCAAGAGGAATAGTAAAAGCCACATTATTATGCAAAATTTCCACATCACCAAAAGCCTCATCAAATTTTGGCGTGCCATGAGGGATCTCATAATCAAGTAGCTTAGTATTGTTAGAATCGAGTAATTCTAGGTCTATTTTTTCTCTATAAAGATAATAGCCTTTTGCTATTTGCCAATTAACTCTGAGATTTTTACCCTCTTTGACAAAAGCGGAAAATTGAAATGCCTCATCCGCGGGCAACAACTCAGCTTCATTTTTAAATAGGTTCAGCCCTAAGTTAAAATTTTTGCTGAGTTGCTGTAATGGATTAGCACTACTTTCTGCGATTTCCGGTGTGCTAATTGCTGGCAGTTGTACCGTCAGTAATGTTTTTTGGGGTGGATAACAAATACCTAAATCAGCACAGCCCTGATGCTTTACCAACAAAGATAAGGAGACCTTTCCAGTAGGGCGCTGCAAGGTTAACGTGTTCTCTATATGATGACGATAGATAACAACATTACCAAAATACTTATCACTCTTAATTTCACCCGCGGGTAAATCGACATGTTCAACTGTTATTGCCTTTGTTTTTGAGGCGAATAACATTTTATTGCGATATAGATAATAACCTTCGGCAATATCCCAGGAAATAAGTAGATTGCCATCTTCCGTTGCTTGGGCAGAAACCTTAAAGGCTTGTTCCGGCGTTAATAAGTCGTCAGGATTAATGGCGAAAGTGACTTGACTAAACAGAATAAAAAAGCAGGAAAGAACGATTTTAACGTGATGCATGAAGTGATCCATTGTAAATAACCAGGTAACCCATTATCGGTGGAGAAAGTAATAATTTTGGGTCGGGTGTAGCTCTAATGATACAGTAGGGCGGACTTCAGTCCGCCTGTTTAGCAATAGTGGACTGAAGTCCGCTCTACGATTTCTAGGTGTCCTGTCTTAAGTTTGTCGCACCATGATGTGCTTTTGTAATGAAAATAGTGCAAGGTAAAAGCGACAATATTCAGCTTGTAGTATGCTATAAAGCGTAAAGAATACTATTTTTTTAAAAAAAAGTCTTCACAGTAGAAGGATAGAGCCTAAATTTAATACCTGATTAAATCGATGGAAAATTAATTAATCCACAAGAGAATTGCCTTATGAACCCTATACAATTTGTTTTTTTAGCTTTTTTAATCATCCCTTTTGTAGAAATATACTTATTACTCCAGATTGGCGGAATCGTCGGTGTTTTTCCCACTATTGCCTTAGTTGTACTGACTGCCATCATCGGTGCTGGATTATTAAGGCAACAAGGCTTAGCCACTTGGCAGCGCTTTCAAGATAATTTAGCTAAAGGTACATTGCCAGCCTATGAAATGGTCGAAGGTCCAATATTATTAGTCGGAGGTGCATTATTATTAACCCCCGGATTTTTCACAGATATCATTGGATTTGCCTGCTTAATTCCGCCTATGCGTAAGAAAATAGCCCAGTACATTATTGAAAAACGCCTAGTACAAGCTGGCATGCCACCGCAGCAACAACAATCTAAAACACAGCCGGATGTTATTGAAGGCGAGTTTAGAAAAGAAGATTAAAAGAAGTAGGGCGTGGCTTTAGCCCGCCTTGATACGCACAAAGGCGGGCTAAAGTCACGCCTTACAAGTTATTGAAACTTATCCTCCCGAGAACATAAATGAAAAAATCACTCATCTTTTGCGCCATGCTGACTGGCGCGTTAATACATAATGCAGCGGCAGAAGAAGTAGGCTGCATCACCACCTCATGGAAATTAATTGGCGCTAACCATAAAATCTGCGTACAAGCTTTTGATGACCCAAAAGTGAGCGGTGTCAGCTGCCATATTAGCCAAGCAAAAAAAGGCGGACTAAAAGGTACCTTTGGTTTGGCAGAAGACCCAGCTCAGTTTTCGTTGGCCTGTCGGCAAGTTGGGCCTATTAAATTTAAAGAAAAACTAGCTAAACAAGAAGAAGCCTTTAGTGCCGATACCTCGCTATTTTTTAAAGAAACGCGAGTAGTGCGACTTTTTGATAAAAAGCGTAATACCCTCGTTTATGTCGCCATCAGTCGAAAAATCATAGATGGCGCCCCTGCAAATAGCCTATCAACTGTTCCTATTATGCCGTGGCGAGAATAAGAAAAGTGATAGAACCCGAGTTTTTAAGAGATGCTGTCATGGCAGAAATAAATAAATAAAATGCAAAAAAATTATCACTGCCTCACCAAAGTGAGGCAGTGAGTGTGGATAATGACAGTATCATAAAAATATTAAGGGAAATATTTAATGGAACAGCTCACCGATTTAAAAGCAATCCTACACTCTAAACGTGCCAATATTTACTACTTAGACAAATGTCGAGTGATGCAAAAAGATGGCAGAGTACTGTACTTAACTGAAGCCGATACCGAAAAGCAATATTGGAATATCCCCATCGCCAATACCACCTGTATCTTATTAGGCACAGGAACATCCATCACCCAAGCCGCCGTTAGAATGTTAGCTCAAGCAGGCGTTTTAATTGGTTTTAGTGGTGGAGGGGGAACGCCGTTAATCGCCGCCAATGAAATAGAATGGCTCTCACCGCAAAGTGAATATCGACCCACCGAATATGTGCAGGGCTGGATGGCTTTTTGGTTTGAAGAAAATAAGCGCCTCAAGGTCGCTAAACAATTTCAACAGCAGCGCATCGAATACATGCAAAAAGTCTGGGGAAAAGACCGGGATTTAAAAAACGAAGGATTTAGCCTAGATGACCCCGATATCAATCAAGCCTTGACTCACTTTGCAGCCAAAATAGAACGCAGCCAAGATGTCATGAATTTATTATTAGTAGAAGCACAACTCACCAAGGCTCTCTATAAAATAGCCGCCAAGCACACCCAGCAAAAAAACTTTATCAGGCAACATGACAGCCTAGATGATGCCAATGATTTTTTAAATCATGGTAATTATTTAGCCTATGGACTCGCCGCTACTACTCTCTGGGTCTTAGGTATTCCGCATGGATTTGCCGTGATGCACGGAAAAACCAGACGTGGCGCGTTAGTGTTTGATGTTGCCGATTTAATCAAAGATACGCTGATTTTACCGTGGGCTTTTATCTGCGCCAAAGAACAAGCCACTGAACAAGAATTTCGCCAACAATGCCTACAAAATTTCACCCAACATAAAGCCTTGGATTTTATGTTTGAAGCGGTTAAGCAAGCCAGTGTAGAAGGTAAAGATTTATGATGGTCACCTTTGTATCCCAATGCGAACACAAAGCACTTAATAGGACTAGACGCGTATTGGATGCCTTTGCTAATCGCATAGGCACAAACACATGGCAGACAGTGATTACCGAAGACGGCCTACAAGCCGTTAAAAAACTATTGCGCAAATCTGCCACTAAAAATACGGCTGTGAGTTGTCATTGGATTAGGAGCCGTAGCCGGAGTGAGTTTTTGTGGGTGGTGGGGAGTAAAAATGAATTTAATGAACAGGGCGTTGTGCCAGTGAATTACACCAATCAAATTGATGCACTAAAAATGGATGAAATAGACGTGAATATCGAAAATTATTATGCAAATACCAAGAAACAACCATTAGATCAGCATTTATTTGCTGTGGGATATGTCGCTTACTTGTTATCTAAGCAATTAGTCGAGGATGATAAGCTTGCTAAAACCGCTTTTGTTGCTGGTTGTTGGCATGATATGGGGAAAATTGACGCTGGTTTTCAAACCTGGATTTTAGAAAAAACAAAAAAGCAGTTGATTGATGAAATTCCATAAGAAGGGCAACATATTGATAAAAAGTCAGGTGCATTTTCTTTTGAAAAACATCCAAGACATAATGAAATATCTGTATTGCTCCATTATTTATTTGATGATGAAAAGGATACCTCTATTGTTGGTAATAAAGCTAACAAGAAATTAATAAAACATACCATCTATTGGCATCATGCTAAGCCGATTAGAAAGGAGGAATTTACAAAATATGAAATCATTTACAACAAACTGATTTCATCGTTAAAAGATAAATCCATTAATAGCTTATCGCCAACCATTCATGGCTTGCTTACTTCTATTAATGCGCTAGCGGCAGGCTATGATTCAGAGTTAAAAACTGGAAATGTACTGAAACAGGTAGATGAAGATAACTTGAATGACTTAAGAGTTTTCTTACCTGATTATAAAAGTTATGGATTAAGTGAAAATATTGAGGGCTATCAGTCGGATGTAAAAAACAATGCTAAGAACAATATCGTTCGCTCAGTGGTAGTGAGCGCTGACAGATTAGTCTCTGCATTAAGTGCCGAAGCCTTAAATAGCCATATAGAGCAAAACACATTACCTGAATTAATAACAGAAGCCTTATTAACTGAACGTAGTTTACTAACAAAAATTAAAGAGTGCTTACAAGGTTTTGAGAAAAAACATCCTGATAGTAAAAGAAATCAACAACAACAAATAGCCGCTGAAAAATTATCCGATGAAGAAGTGAGTGTCGGTGTACTTAATGGACCCGCAGGCTGTGGTAAAACTAAAATTACTTTGGAGTGGGCGCTAAATACCCACGCAAGAAAAATTATCTGGATTTGTCCAAGAGTACAAATTTGCCAAGGTTTATTCAATGATTTAACAAGCAATGAATATCTTCCTAATGCTCAAATCGAAATTTGTACAGGGGAATTTAAATTTACCAATAGTTACCGTGATGAAGATAAGACACCCGAAGGGCAAGAATTTTCAGGGGATATTGTTTTAACCACCATTGATCAAGTCATTAATACCATCACCACCCATACAAAGGTAACGGGACTGGTGCAGTATATGAATGCACATATCGTCTTTGATGAATATCACGAGTATATTCCAATGGATGGCTTTAATTTATTGTTCGCTGAATTAGTGGCTTGTAAACAGCTACAAAACAAAAAGGCTAATGCTTTATTAGTCTCTGCTACGCCTAATTTCCATTTTGTAAATAAGCTATTAGCGATCAATGATATTGTCGATATTGAAAGTTTTAATCAAAGCCAATATAAAATTGAATTTGTTGATTTTGATGAAAAAATAGAAGATGACAGTAATCCTCTTTATGCGCCACAAGCTGAAAATAATACCTTTGTGATTAGCAATACTGCGATTACTGCCCAAAAAAGTTTCATTAAAAATCAGGATAAGGAAAACAGCATACTCATTCATTCAAAGTTCAAACCTTCAGACAGAAAAGAATTGTTTAATAAAGTATTTGCCGCGTTTAAACAACAAGGGTCTAGAAATTATGATGTGTTACGCTCAGGCCCTATCGTGCAAGCCTCATTAAATATCAGTTGCGATAAAATGATAACCGAATTTACCAATGCAGAAAACTGGTTGCAACGATTAGGGCGATTGGATAGGTTTGGCGAGAATCAACAGCAGAATGTTTATGTTTCTGCAATGAGTGAACATGTCAAAAATGGCAAAGTATTAGGGAATGCTAAGTTTCTCCACAGTAGTTTATATTGTTTACAAAGCACCAAAGCATGGTATGAGTTTTTGCAAGCAAAATTGCCTGATAACAAAATTGTAAGCATTGCCACACTGTATCAAATATATCAGGATTTTTATGAGGATGAGAACAGTCTTAGCGTGATTGAACAAGACTTAATCATGGCACTAAAAGAAAGCGTTAAAGCCATAGAGCAAAAAATTGTAGACCCTATCAGCTTTCCTAATAAACCAAAGCCTGTAAAAGGTGGCGTGAAAATTAAAAATAACTCTTTACGCGGTAATAGTCGTTTTGTGCAACTGGCGATTATTAATATTGAGAATGGCAAGCAAGAAGTAAGCAATGAATATGCTTGCGACAACGAACCCTTCACTTTATCAGTCAGTGAAATGATGGGTTATGGTGATAGTGAAAAAAGTGTCTTAGATTTTATGGCAAAAAAACACCATAACATCATAGAAGATAAAAATTATGGCGTTAAGGCAACCACAAAATATAAAGACAGAGCCTACCTTAAAAAAGCTAAAGAAGCTGAAACACCGATTTATTTAAGTTACACGCCTGAAGATTTGAAACAAGTAGAAGCAGAAGCACACACCTATGCAATTTATTATGCCGTAGGAAAAAACCAGCCTATTGGGGCTATTTCTACTTATCAGCTTAAAAATATTGACTAAAAATAAAAAGAGCCTAAAGTGTACAAAATAAGCATTATTATGTACATTTATAAGAGGTGACCTATGAAAATATTAACATCCACAGAAGCCAGAAAAAACTTCAGTGCCCTCATAGCAGGGCTAAAAGAAAACCCAGTGACCATCTCTAAGCAAGATAAAAACGTTGCTGTTCTGCTGTCTACGGAACGCTATAAAGAGTTAAAGAAATTAGAAGATTTTTTATATGGTAAAGCCGCAGAATTAGCAATACAAGAAGGGTTTGCATCAAGAAAAGAAACAGATGAGTTATTAGATGGTTTATAAATGAGAGACTACAAACTCACAAAACAAGCCTTTAAGGTTTTAAAGTTATTGGTAAAAAACGACCCCAAAGTAGCAAAGAAAATAAAAAATATTATCAACAATTTAAGAAATGACTCAATAACGGGGGAAAGCTTGCAAGGCTATCGCCAGTTTAAAAAAATAAGAGCGGGTAAATATCGTTTAATTTACACCTATCAAGAAGAAATACTGCTAATTGCCATTATTGAAAAAAGAGAAACAGTGTATCAAACCTTTGCACACTTGGCTAAATGCACTAATTTTTTAGAAAAGTAGCTTATTTAGCATTCGAGTTTAAACAAGCTTTTAAAGCATCTATTTTTACATTAACTTACGGAATACTGAAATGAAAAAAGTAACAGGAATTAAAAGTGTTGATTTTAAAATTACCGCATTAGGGCATGGTGTAGTGAATTGGAATGGGCCAACAACATTACAAGATGAAGGGAGAATTATTGATAACCATACCTTACCTAAACTTCGTGGTTACACCAACATCACAGGTAAAGAAAGTGAAAAAGGGTATAAATTAAAAAAATCACCAACGGATATTGATTTTAAAAAAACGCCCTTATATATCAGCCAGAATTGTATTCGTCATCACCTGTTTAGAGATCAAGCTTTTGATATTCACTATGCAGCCGAAAAAAGCCTACAAGGTGTACTAGCCTCAATAACGGGATTGATTCGTGGGTTTGTTGTGCCTTCTAGCCAGTGTAAACGTACCAGCCCTTTATTAATGGAAGATTTTGTTGATGAGTTAGGGAATGGTAACTTTGAGCAATTTGGTCAGGCAGGAGAGCGTGATAGATCCTCATTTTTCTCAAAAACAACCTTTGGTGATACAAAATACACGTCTTATGGATCAATCAGCATTGAGCAATTACAATTTATATCATTAGATAAAAAGTTTGATCGTTGTGCAATGGTGATTAAAGAAGGGCAGGGCGAAGAAGTCGCTCAAGCGGTGCAAGAGTTTATTCAATCACTTAATTCTGATTTAAGCCCACAAGCAGTATTTCATCACAATTATGTGCGTAGAGGCACTATTTTTGAAGAAGGTGAAAATGGTATTTTACTGAATAATGATGCGGTACAAGCACTGATTGAACATAGCTTACAAATGATAAGCGAGCTTTCTATTAGACAGGCAAAATCTTATATGTATGTCGATGAAATATTAGTGGATTACAACGACAGCCATAAAATGATGCGTATTAAACGCGGTGAGGGTGATATATCGGAACAAGCTAACTCGGATTATGCTGTTTATTTTTACGCCAAGTAAAGGAGTGATTTATGAAAATTATCATAGATTATGATTCCTCATGGCGAAATTCATTTTTAGACCCAAGTACCAGTAATAATGAACCGTTACCGAAAAATGGGCGTAAATTTATTGGCTCAATGACGAGTCTAAGAAAGCCTGAAAATTTTATTAAAAGAGACATTACTTTAGATACCGTTATGGGAATCTTAAATAGGGTGATAGGCGACCAACGTAAACTGTATCAAGCAAGAGACTCGGACGATTATTTTTTTAAAGCGATTGATTATGCTAATAGCGATAAAGTCATTTTTAAAGATACTGGCATTGAGACCAGTGAAATGACCTATATTAGAAATATCACGGGGAGTACAGACCAAAATTCGTTTACAGGTGCAATAAAAACCAATGATGCTATGTTTTCATCAGATTATTCGGCTGAATTTTGGGGGATATTAGCGTTAGATTTTGAAGCACTTTGTCAGTTTATTGTTTCAAATACTAAAGTGACAGCCACAATTCCGGCTAACCCAGTATCAATTATTGAAAAATTAGAGCTGTTGAACAAAGAAAAAGCGGTTGCAAATGAAGGAATAGCAAACGAAGCAGTGGAATATCTCAAACAGAGATTTGAAGGCATAGAATATCTGAATAAAAAATCTGAAATTATGCCCATCAGCTTATATTGCTCCTCTCTTTATTTGCAGCTAGATAGGTTGGCACAATATTTTAATATGGATTCTGCAAAAACCAAAGCAGGTGGTATTAGTGGTATCTCTAAACGAGGCTTCACCACTAAAGATTTTATGAGCCGATTTACAACAGGAGATAAAAAGAAAATATGGGGCAACCCCTATATCCGTAAAGAAAGAATAAAAGGCATTGGTGAAGTCACTTCTCTAATGACCAAAGCCAGTGGACAACTTGAAATTAATCTTGATGTGAGCCGAGAAAAAGCGAAAGAAATAAAAAGCATGATTGAAAATGCCGGCGTATCAAGTTTTTATTTGGGGAAAAAAGGCTTGGCTTATATTTCTCAGGAAATAGATACAAGGGAGTTAAAGCAATGAAACATTATGTCGAAATTGTTATAAAGCCAGATGAAGAAATGCGCGAAAATGTTCTGCTTAACGAATAAGGTTAGATTGTGATCGCGAAGCGAGCCACAATCTGAACCGTTTGTTGGACAAGCCCGATTTACCCTT
>NZ_FQTQ01000035.1 GCF_900128525.1 methanotrophic endosymbiont of Bathymodiolus puteoserpentis (Logatchev) | reverse complement strand
CCCTTTTTCAGCCTATGAATCTTATCAGTCGTTAGAGCGAGAGCTGTTCAATGTGCTTAAAAATATTGGCGGAAGTCATAAAGTGGCTTTTTCATAAAGGTTAAATTAATTTTACATGGGTACTTAAACTTACCTAAGCATCTTATTCAGATTGACTACAAAGAAGAAACACGAGAGTTTTTTGCAGATAATAAATTACGTCGAGTTGCCGTGACTCCAGCGAGTCCGGCTTTAAATGGCTACCAAAAAGGAAAATGTTTTTATTGTTTTAGAGAAATTTCCATTGATAAAGAAAATAGTGCGGATTTTGCGGATGTGGATCATTTTTTTCCACATATTTTACGTCAATGCGACTCAGAAAAACCTATCAATGGTGTCGCTAATTTGGTGTTAGCGTGTACAGACTGTAATCGTGGAGTGGGTGGTAAATTTTCTCAATTACCTTCTGTAGACTTATTGGAGCGTTTAAGTAATCGAAATGAATACCTTATTACAAGCCATCACCCTTTAAGAGAAACGTTGATTGTGCAAACGGGAAATACAGTGGCAAAACGCAAAAATTATCTGCAAGATGCTTATAATTGCTCGACACTGTATTTTGGAGTTAAAAGTAAATGGCAACCAAAGCCACAAGGCAAGGCTACTTTTTAATAACAACATTATGCCAAGTTAAGTCGCGCTTTACTTCTATTTCAGATTCATTTAACAGTATTTCACATCCCTTACTCTCAAATAAATTTAAAAATTCTTTCGTATTGATTGGATCGTACAGTTTTTCATTTTCTCGGTAATGTGGTTCATTTGTGGTTCTAAAAGATACAATTAAGCATCCATTCTTCTTTAGTAGTTCTAATAAACGCTGACAAGCGCACTCTAATTTTGTTTGTGGAATGTGCATTAAAACAGCAGAGCATAGGATGTTTTGAAAAGAGTTTGCTCTTAGAGTTTTAAGATTAGGTAAATGATCTTCTGAAAAATATTCTGATGGATATAAAGATATAGCTTCATTTAACATTCCTATTGATGCATCAATACCAATACAGGGATAACCTTGCTGGTTTAGCCAGTGCGTATCTCTACCTATGCCACAGCCAATATCTACAGAATTTCCTTCTTTTATAAAATATTGCTGAATAAGTTGATAGATTCGTTCAGGTATTAAGGTTGAGTGTAGCTTGGCAATTTTTTTAGCATCTTGGTTGTAGGCTTTAATTGTTTTGTTATCCATATTTAGAAGAAAAGGAAGTAGAGAGGATATGTTAATTGTAATGCATTTTTAATAGTGCAGGATAATAGTGAGTACGTTATTTAGAAGCATAATTTATATGTTAGTTATGGCTCTGGTAAAAGTCATTTAGCGGTTGTCTTGGCTCAGTTATTACGCGATGGCGCGAGTTCTGATGGATTTTCTAAGTTAATTGCACGCCTAGCACAGGCCGATAAAAAATCATTAGCGCAATCGTTAAAAAGCACTTTTTTACCGAAAGAAGATGCTGATGCAAAGCCCTACTTGTTGGTATCACTTTATGCGTCAGGGACGACTTCATTAGGTGCAAAGTTAATGGAAGGTCTATACGATGCGCTGCAAAGAGAGCGTCATTTAGATATTAAGGAAATTTTACCTTCAACGGAATATGAAGTGTGTGTACAGCGCTTTGAGGAAATGGCGGCAGAAAACCCTAATTTTGTTAATGCGGATTTATCAGAATGGGGTTTAGACGATTATTTTTCTACTGAAGATTTAGTAGTTGATTTAAGAAATCACCAACCTTTGGCGCTAGATGTTTTTTTGCGCTGGCATGAAAAAGTCTGCTTTGGTCAGGCGTTTGATATTTCACAAGCAGGTGGAAAAAATTTCATTGAAGCCTATTTAGAAGCGGGTAAGAATTTAGCCGAAAAATATCATTTTGGCGGCATCGTTGTGCTTTGGGGTGAGTTTGGTAATGCGCTAGAAGATTTGATTGGCAACACAGCACGTAATGCTGGGCAAGAAATCATGTCATTACAAAATTTTGTTGAGAAAACGTGTGCGCCAGATGCGGGACACACTTTATTTTTTGGCGTAACGCACGTTTCTTTTCCTGAGTATGCAAGCCGTACCAATGCTTCTGAAACGATTAAGGAGGGATTAGAAAAAATATCTGGACGTTTTAATAGGCCGTTTAAAGTGGAGTTGAATGCGGCTGAAAGTGATGGCTATCATTTGTTAGGTATGCAAAAAATGTGGTCAGAGCAGGGACGTACCTTATTAGCAGAAGAGCAAAAAGCGAAACAGAGCCTTTTAGATGTTTGTCATAAACTGCCTTTGTTTCAAACATTAAGCGCGCATTTAGAACAGGTCTTTGAGGATGTTTATCCATTACACCCTGTGATGGCAGTGGGTTTATTTAATTTATCAAAAATGGCGCAGGCTAATCGTACGGCATTAACTTTTTTTCGTGATAATGCGGGTGATATTTTAAATTCGGAATTAACCGATCATCAGCTATGGAAAAAGGAGTTAGTCCGGTTTCCTAAGTTATTGCATTATTATGCGGATAATTTAAAGAAAGAATCAGGCAGTGATTGGCGACGTTATGAGCAAGCACTCTCTAATGTAAATGGTGATAATGCAACTGAAGTGAATGCGAGAAAGGATATTTTAAGTACCTTATTATTAGCTCAGCTATTAGGAGAGAATTTTAAGGCGAGTGAAGAATTTCTAGCTTGTGCGCTTTATGATGCTTTGCCTAATACGGTTGCTGCTGAGCCATTAAATCAAAATTTAGCGTGGTTAAAAGCGGCAGGTGTGATTTGGAAAAATAACGCGAGTCATTTTTGGTCATTAGCCGGAGAGGGTGGCGTTGATATTGATGTTTTGATTGAAAAACATACAAAAATGTTTTCTGGACGTAGCCATCAAACCTTATTAGAAGACTACCCTGTTATGCAGGATGATTTGTTGCCAACACTGGGTGAACATGATTTGGAACCGTCAGAGTGCGGCATTATTCGTTCATTTGCGGTAGAGGTATTAACGCCTCCTTTTGCTCCTGAGAAAATAAAGGTAAAAGCGCCTTTATTATCTGCTCAGGTGTTTTTGTTATTAGCGCAGACTCAGCAAGAGGTGTTAACAGCCAAAGCCAGAATTCAAGAGATGGCGCAGAAAAATGTTTATTTTTGGATGCCTGTACAGGGAATAGAGGCGCAAGTGCATGAAGAAAATGGCGCAAGCTATCGACTTAATGATTTGATGTGTCGTTACTTGGCAATCAATGAACAGCTAAGGCAAGGCACTGCTCTATCTGAGGATTTACGCCGTCAATTAGAAGCTAAATGGGAAAGTAACCGTCAAGCTATTAAACGAATATTACAAGTCTTGTATGGTCGTGCTGGATTGAAATCTGCTCAGTGTCAGGTATTTAAAGCGGGGTCTACTGAAGCACTAGCGTGTCATAGTTGGCATGGGTTTAGAGCTTATTTGGCTGATGAGGTGAATAGTCTTTATACGAAAGAATTACCGATTCGTGCGATGAATATGAATGTGTTGCGTGATGAGAAATATACCGGCAGTGCTAAAATCGTTAAATTAGTTGAGCGGATTCTGGCGTTTGATGATAATCCTACATATCAAACGGATTTATTAGGTGAAGTAAAGGAAACGAGTGAGCCTTCGGCATTAATTGATGGGATTTTAGGGGTAAATAAGTTGTTTATTCAGCGTTCTAATGGATGGGGGATTAGGTCGGTTGAGGAGACACAGGGTGTGTTAAAAGAGGTATTGAAATTATTGCATGATACTTTTTTAAGGAAGCGTGAAAACCCTTATGCTGTGAGTGCATTAAGAAAAAAATTAATTGCTGCGCCTTATGGGTTGCCCGCTTGTACTCTAGCATTATTCGCGGCTGTGGCTATTCGACATGAAGTTAAGCGCTTGCGTTGGGGAAGTGCTAAAAATGAAAGCAATTTTGCTAAAAATTTAGTAGAAGCTTTTACTGAGAATAGTCAGTTGACTATTCGTTTATTTGAATTTGGTAAAAAACAGTTTGCTATGCTTTTTTTATTGGGTCAAAGTCTTGGCATTGAAAAGGATGAAGAGCAACCTAATGAAGAGTATGCAACGGTGTGTGTGGCAAAGTTTAGAGAGCTAATAAGAGGGAAGCCTGACGGTGTTAAGCAATCAAATCAGTTGGATTTTAAAACTCAGAAGTTAGTGAGGTTTCTTGAGCTACCAGGGAAAAGCACTCAAGATTTGGCTGATTTTTTGATTGATTTATTAGAACTTAAAAATGATTTGCCCGATGCCAATGTAACGAAAGTGTTTGCCGCTATTAAGGTATTATTAGATGATTTCTTGAAAGTTGAAGATGCTAAATTACATGAAATAAAGCTGTGCTGGGATAAGGTGTTTCCTGTAAGCAGTAGTGAAAGAGATGTAATTATGTCTCGTTTACAGCATATTCCTGGACATCAAGCTAATCAATTGAAGAGTTTATTAGGAGGAGCAAACTATGCATCCGATGTTTTTCCTAAAGAAATTATTCATAAAATGCTAGGTAAGTTGTTTGATGACTGTACGGATTCGGATATTGGGGGTTGTACAGCAGCATTGGAAATGTTATTTGAACAAGCTAGGCAACCGGCTCCAAAAATACCTGAGCCTCCTGTTGTTTCGCCTGTACCTGTTCCAGATGTCACGCCACCAGCAACAAAAAGATTCCCTGATTTATTTCCTAGAATAATATCAGAGATAAATGAGCCGGAGTCATTTGAGTCAGTTAAATTAAAGCTAGATAATGTGCTGAGTGCTTCTAAGTTATCTAAAGCTGAAGTAGTGAGTTTATTGGAAAGGTTGCTAAACGAACACAAGGAGTAAAGTAATGAGTGTTCAATTTGTAATTGATACCTTTCATATTGATATTGACAGCGCTACTGTTGCTGAGCCTGAGTCGCATGCCATTGAGCAGCTAAGAAATAGAATTAATCAGCACTTAAAAAGTGATAATGAAAGCGTATTACGTATACGATTTAATAGTAAGGCATTATTTAATCGGTTTAGTTACTTTGAAGGGTTGCATGGCGTTTTAGCGACACAGAGCTTAATTCCGCGTTCGGTGTATCGTGATGCTGTGCACATGGTTTTACCTGAATGGCTATCTAATGAACTGATTATTCAGTTGGGGTTGCTCGATCATTCTATTGATGGCAGTGCAGACTCTGATTTGATTGATAGAATTATTATCAGTTGTAGCCCTGAATTATTGAGTGATGATTTCTCTTTATTTGCACAAGCACTCATGCAGCAATCAGGTGCTTTTTGGAGTATGTTGCGTATTGTAGAGGTGCAAACGCATTTTATGGCTTATTTAATGCGCGTATTTGATTTCTCTGAAGAGCTGTCTGAACTTTTTATAGCGCATTTATTAAAATCAGAATCTGCGGCATTATTTTTTTCTCTTCTCGCTTACGAACAGCATCAAGAGCTATTGCGGAAAAGGTTTTCTCAATCCAAATTGAGTCTAGCTTTACCGGCTAGATCACTCCCTACCTTATTATTAAAAACGCCTTTATTGGCTTTGCCTGAGGGCAAGGCAAAAGAGTTACCTATAAAGTGTTTGCAAGCTTTAGAGGAAGTTTGTCGTCTAGTTGAAAAAGATAAAATAGAGGCGAGTGCTATTGCTGTATTGGTTATAGCCCCGTGGCCTTTAGTATTAAACCGGTTAAAAGAATTGATTCAAAAGAATGTGGGGGTTATTTCAAATGAATTGATAGTTCAATTGGAAGGCTTTGGTAATGAACAAGCGAGTCAATTAGCTGGTGTGTTGGCAGAGCAGTTAGAGCTAACTAAGCTAGGACCTTTAGCTGATAGAGCAACAGTAAGTAAAGCGCTTGATTGGAGCCAAGAGTATTTTGAATTTATTCGACAGCAGTTTTTGTCTCGGCAGGTCGTTGATAATTTACTTAATCTTAGCTTTTCTGAGTGGTTGCTTAACGAGTCATCTCGTATTTCTCGGTCTGATGCAGATTGGCGGCAATTTTCTAAACGTATCGAAAGCTTTTTAGAGCAAAACTATTTGGTTGTGGTCTGTATGGTTGATGCGCTATCAGCAATTAATCAGGATTTATTATTAGAAAGTGTCTCGACAGTTGAGCATTTATCGGTAGCGAGTGAGACTTTATTTGCACCATTACCGACCTTAACTGAAATTGGCAAAATGGCACTTATAACAGGTAAAGAAACGAGCCAATTACCTAGTGATCAAGCATCGGCTATTCGGCAGTGTTATAGCGCATATTTACCTGAGCCAGAGTCGTTAAAATTTGTAAAAAGTTGGAAGTCAGCATCAGAGCATATCGAGGAAAAAACTAATCTCGTTGTGTTTTTAGAAAATAGAATTGATGAGCGCTTGCATGAGTGCGTTGATTTTGAAAAACATAGAAAAGATGTTTCATTGGTTTTACGGCAAATGATGAACTCTATTGATAATTGGAAAAAAGATGCCGCTTATATGAATAGGGACATTGTGTTTTTAGTGACCGCTGATCATGGCATGACGGTAACGCAATCTAAATATCAAGGCGAAATGTTAGGAGAAGCTAAAGAACGTGTATTTAAAGTCCCTGCTTCCTATGTGGGTGAGCATGATGATTTTGCTTTACTAAAATCAGGTGGAAAAAAATCCTATTTAGCGGCTAAAAAGCGAGTTAGATTAGCTGATGATGCATTACTAACGCATGGGGGCTTAACGCCTGAAGAGGTGTTGATTCCTTTTGTTACGTTGTCATCACGTCAAGCTGAGTCCATTAAAACGCCATTAGAATTTAAGCTAGTTAATGAAAAATGTCAGCGACTGAAAGAAAAATCATGGCAAATTAATGTTGAGTTAAGTGCCCATGTCGCTGTTGAGAATATTTCGATTAAATTTATTGAGCCATTGATAGGTGAGGAGTCGGTTGTTGCCATCGCTAAAAATAGTAGTCAGCGCTTGTTATTAGGTTTTTCTTCTCAAAATGAGCAATCTGGAATTATTGAACTTGCTGTTCAGTTGAGTTATGACCGTGAGGGAGCGCATGAAATTAACACCAAGCATTTTGCATGTATTTTTCCTGAACCGCTGATTAATAAAGATGCGACCACACAAGGTTTTGAGGATATGTTTTAAGTATGAATAAAGAAGAGTTAGACAATAAGATTCGTGAAAATTTTAGTGAACTTACGATTGATAAAGCATTAGTCAGGCAACTTAAAATTCGTGAAAAACGTACCATTCCTTCATTTGTAGAGGAGTGGTTAATTTCACGATTTCAAGAGACTGGTAAATCAAATACTGATGTGTATAACGATATTACCAGCTTTATGAGTAAGCATTTACCGGCAAAAACAGAAAAAGAAAAAATTAAGTATCAATTACAAAGGAGTGATGAGGTTGTCTTGTTAGATCGGTTCGATGCCCGTATTGATATTAAAAATGATCGAAAACTAATTACTATTCCTTGCTTAGATGAACGTAATGCACATGTTTCGCATGAGGTGTTAGAGCAAAATTCTTCTTTGTTAGAAGGTGGGCAGTGGGGAGCAGGCCGTTTAGCTGTACGGGATGAGGGTAAAGATAAAATTATTGAGTTAATTGAGTTTCACCCAATGCAGTCGGGTACTGTGCGGTTAGAGCAACTTATTCATGCTAGAAAAGAATTTACTACGCGTGAGTGGATAGGCTTATTAATGCGCACGATGGGCTATGAGCCTTCAGCGTATACAGAAGAGCAGCAGAATAATGTCATATTGCGCTTATTGCCGTTAGTGCAAAATAACCTGAATATGATGGAGCTTGCGCCTAAAGGCACAGGTAAGTCATTTATTTATTCTAATTTGAGTCGTTATGTGTGGCTGAATAGCGGTGGCGCATTAACACAAGCCCAATTGTTTATGAACCTTAGCACCAAAGAGGTAGGCTTAATTGGAAAGTATGATTTGCTGGTTTTGGATGAAGGTCAATCAATTAATTTTAAAGGTGCTGATGATATCCATGCGAAATTTAAAGATTTTTTAGAGTCAGGACAATATAGTATCGGCCAAGAAAAAGTGACAAGTGAGTGTGGATTAATTGTTTTGGCGAATATTGATTTATATGATGGCCAACCAAGACAGACTGATTACATTAAAAACCTACCTGAAATGTTTCATGATGATGCATTGATAGATCGTTTTCACGGCATTATCCCAGGCTGGAAAATCCCGCGATTCACAACAGAATCAGCCGCACAAGGTTACGGTATTAAGGCTGATGTCTTCGGCCAATTTTTACATCAATTACGTTTAGTGAGCCATGTTGAGTTTCCGTATGGACAGGTGCCTGATCTTAAAGGAGATAGCAGAGATGTGACAGCCGTAACGCGATTAGCCTCTGCTTTGTCTAAATTATTATTGTTAAATCCTGAAGATGCGGATTATGAAGAGTATGTCATGGCTCCTGCTAAAGATTTAAGGCAGCGGGTGAGAGGGCAGTTAGCTGAATTGAATCCGCATGAGTTTGGAGCGGCACTCAAAGTTAAGTAAGTCGAGTTAATGAGTTTGGAGCTTAGAATAGGATGAATGTAGATAAATTAGGAAGCCTCTATTTCTCTAGGGAACATGATTTAGATAGGGAGTTATTTACCCCCCTTGCTTCTTGCTCTCACAAAATAAGGTGTATGACAGGCTACTTTACAAGTAGTGTGTTGAGTGAACTCGCTCATTCGTTAATCTGTTTTTTAACGCATACTGAAGGAAATATTCAATTCATTATCAGTCCTAATTTATCCGAACAAGACCTTAATGCAATAGGAAAATCTGTCGAGCTTAATGAAAGCTTTATTCATATTTTATTTCCTGATTTTGAATTAACAGAGAATGCTTTGAAATTTAAAGCACTCAATGCTTTAAGTTACCTGATTGCAACAAAAAGGCTAACATTGAAAATTGCACTTCAGGATACTGGGATGTTTCATACGAAGTGTTGGCTTTTTGATCTGGATCAAGGTGTTGTTGCTGTGCATGGGTCTATTAATGCGACTCAGTCAGGTATAGCCAGAAATTTTGAGCAAATTGCCGTTAATAAATCTTGGGAGAGTGATAATTCAAAAGGTGTAGTGGATAAGATCGACTTAACTTTTCAGAATATCTGGGAGGGAAATTATGAGGGACTTAAAACAATTCCACTCAATAAAGCGTGTGTTAACTATCTATTAAAAAAATATGAAGATCTGGAGAAAAGTGAAGATATCCAGCACTCACTTATGAGGGGCTTGCTGGATATTACCGCAAGTGGAAGTTCATTAACTGGCTCCGTTCAATGTTTAACGGTGCCGACTTGGTTGAACTATACTTCTGGAGACTTCGCGCATCAAGGTAAGGCAATTGATGCATGGATTGGTAATGAAGGACAAGGGATATTAGCTATTGCGACGGGAGGAGGAAAAACTTTAACGGCTTTAGTTGCTGCTTCGCTTATGGTTGCAAAAGAAGAGAGTTTATTCATTGTTATTGCCGTGCCTACTATTGCTTTACTTAATCAGTGGGCTGATGATGTTAAGGCTTTTGGTGTTGAACCATTAAAAACTCAAGGTGAGCAGTTAGGTCCGCAAATGAATTATGGACTACGTCGATTACGCTTAAAGAGTGCAAAGTGTGAAGTGATGATTGTGACTCACGAATCATTGAAGTCTGCAAAAATGCTTCGACTTTTAGATAAAGCCCAAAAAAGTACATCATTAATGTTGATTGGGGATGAAGTTCATAATTTAGGGAGTATCGGCTTTCAAAGTGTTGCTCCAGATGTTTTTAAATATCGCTTAGGGCTCTCAGCGACTTTTCAGAGACAATTTGACGAAGAAGGAACGAAGTTTTTATTGGATTATTTTGGCTCTGTTGTTTTTGACTTTGGTTTGGATGAAGCCATTGGTGTTTGTTTGGTTCCCTTTGATTACTTTGTGCATATAGTCACATTAGACGAGTATGAAGAAGAAGAGTGGGCAGAATTAACTTTTAAAATTAAAAAACTAAGTTATGCGGCTGAATTAGCAAATGGTTCTCATGAGAAAGAGTTATGGCAGGCATTATGTATTAAACGTAGAAGGGTTGTTGAGAGTGCTTCAGCTAAAATATCCGTGTTAGCTTCAATTTTCAGTAGGATGGAACTTAATAAAGCGCTTGTTTTTTGTACTGATAAAGATCCGAAACAACTTAATCAAGTGAATGCTTTACTTAATAATAAACGTATAAATTTTCATCAGATTACGGCGGAAGAAACAGCAAATAAAAAGAAATTAGCTGGTTTGATTAAAAGCTTTGATAGTGGTGAGCTAAAGGTTTTAACGTCTAAGCGTGTATTAGATGAAGGTTTTAATATACCGCAAACAGAAACGGCTTTTTTACTGGCTAGTAATACAGTTAAGCGGCAATGGGTGCAGCGCTTAGGACGAGTTTTAAGGCAATCGCTAAAAACACATAAACAAAAAGCGATTATTCATGATTTTGTTGTTATGCCATCAGTGAGTAGTGAGGGTATAGATTTAGACTTAAAAGGATTAATTAAATCGGAATTACAGCGGATTCAGTTTTTTGACTCACTTTGTCAAAATGGTTTGGAAAGAAATGGAACAGCAGATGTAGTCGAGCAACTTTTAGAGTTATTGGAGGTATAATGAGTATAAATTATAAGCGAATGTCTGACTTGATCGAGCAGGAAGTCAATAAATTACCTGACTTATCTACTAGCCAATGTGAAAGGCTAAAAAATTTAATGGATAAAATTTATATGATGGAGTCAACTCAATCGTCAAGCGCACAGAGTTTGATTGAAGAGATCATGTCAGAAATGAGTCTTGTGGCTGATTTATGGAAAGCAGTGGGTAATCAATGAAGTTAATTCATGCACATATAAAAAACTTTAGATTATTAAAAGATTTACAGTTAGATTTTTCAACAGATGAGAATAAACCTCTTACTGTGATTCGTGCAGCGAATGAATCGGGAAAAACGACTTCAGAAACGGCTTTAATTTGGGGGCTTTACGGATCTTCATCAGCGCTTCCCAATAAAGGTGCTAAATACCCTTTATACCCTTCTGATGCTTTAGCTAATAAGGAACGCAAGGTTGAAATTTCAGTTGAAATTGAATTTGAAACAGAGCGCGTTGTACCTGTAGGTAAGGGTAGACAAATGGTTAAGCAAGTGCGTTATCGATTATTAAGAAACTGCATTGAATACCCATCAACGTCCGAGTATGTCAAGCGTGAATCTGAAAGGGTGAGCCTACATGAAGTGACACAAAAAGGTACGGGTAGAGTGCTTGATTCACACATAAAAGGCATTATTGAGGAAACGATTCCTGAAGCACTAAAAGATGTGTATTTTACTGATGGTGATAGCGCCATGTCTTTTATTGAGGCGGCAGCTACTCAGGGGGCAAAACGCAAGCGTGTAAAAGATGCTATTGAAGCATTGTTAGGGCTACAAGTCTTAGAGCAAACATCTAAACATATAGATTCTGTAACAAGAAAATTTCAGTCTAAGATTGATAGTACAGATTATGCAGAGAAATCTGAAAAAATAAATGATCAGCTTGATGGATACAGTGAAGATATTGATGAGTGGAGTGAAGAACTCAAAAATAGGGAAAATGAAATCATTGATGGGTCAAAAAAACTAGGTGATGCAGAAAAAAAGATAGAAGATATTTTAAAGTTAGGTGACAAGGAACAATTAGTTAGAGAAATACAAGGGTATAAAAAAAATATTATGCGCAGTCAGGGGGCTGCGGATAGAGCCTTAAAAGATTTGTCATTAATCATGAGAAATCCTGACATGAGTGCTTCAATGATTATGAAGCCCGCTAATAAAGGTTTAGAAATTCTTAATGACTTAAACAAAAATAAGCAATTACCTAAAGTTAATATTCCTATTCTTGAAGAGTTATTAGATCGAGCGAATTGTTTTTGTGGAGCAGATTTATCTGAACAGACAGCAGAAGGTAAAATACGACACCAATCTATTGAAACGGCTATTGAGAAAAGTAGAAGTTCTGATGCACTTCAGGAATCTGCCTCTAGTCTTTTTTATAGCGTTAGAAGTGAGCCTTTTGATACTTCAGTTAGGCAGAAGTGGATAATAAAATATAGTGATGCATGTGAAAATTATGAACAAAGTGTCGTTTCTTTTAGTGATTTAGAGCAGAGGCTACAAGAAAAGGAAAAGGAAAAAGATAAAATTAATGATGAGCAGTTACAGGCTCTTAGGCAGCAAGAGCAGACTCTAAAAAGGAAGTTAAATACATCACGGGTTGAAGTAGGTGCGCTTTCTGAAAAAATAAGTGATGCTAAAGGGCGAATTTCAGATTTAAAAAGAGAGCAACAAGTCGTTGAAAGTAAGTTAAATAAAAATGACACTTCCACAGATAAATTACAGCTTTCACGCTTAACGAAAACAGTGTTTGAAAATATATTTGATTTTTTGAGGAAAAATGAAGTTAAACGTGTCAGTGATGAAATGAATCGTATTTTTTTGGATATGATTGGAGCTGATCCTGATAATAATCACCTTGCTACTATTACTAAAGCAGAATTAACTGAAGAGTTTGATATTTTAGTTTATGGTTCAAATGGTCATAAATTGAATCCAGATCAAGATTTGAATGGCGCATCAAGAAGGGCAATTACCTTAGCCTTTATTTTAGCTTTAACAAAGGTAAGCGAAGTTAAAGCGCCTAATGTTATTGATACGCCATTAGGTATGATGTCTGGTTATGTGAAGCAATCGGTTTTAAATAAAACGCTTGAGGAAGGCTCACAAATTATTTTGTTTCTAACGCATGATGAAATACAAGGCGTAGAAAGCATACTTGATAATAAAGCAGGCATAATTTACACGCTCACAAATCCGGCACATTCAAAAATGTTGGTTCACCCTTCAGCCGCTACTGATATTGGAGTTATTCGTTGTGCCTGTAATCACCGTGAATCTTGTGTCATTTGTGCAAGAAAAAATATTGACGAGATAGGGAATTAATCATGAGTAATAACCCATTTACAGCATTCCCAATCGATATACCTAAGAAATATCAAGAAGCAATTAAAAAATATTGTAAGACAGGTGAGGCAAGGGAGGGAAAGCAAGAAAAATGGAAACCTGAATTTACACCTTTTGAAAGGCAGGTGGACTTCTGGTTTATGGCATTTTTAATTGCGGTTAATAAAGAATTAGAGCCTATTAAAGGGACAGATACTTATACTCCAATTTCCGGTGAAATTTTATCTCGTGACCCTAAACGAGCAGATTTTATGCGCTTAGTTGTTTTAGGTATAACAGAAAAATTTGATATTTTAGCTGATAATAAAGCGATATTTAATTATTGCATAGGCTTAGCAAATGCAGGGATTCCTTATTTAATTCAGATATTAGAAGATCCAGATGATCGTCCTTTGTGGGCTATTTTGGGTGAATTAGAATCATTGACTGAATCATAAGATCGCATTGATATAAGGAGCTTCTCGTTCCCAGCCTAGATCTTGGAAGTGAGTTAAAGTTCCAGATTAGGAATGGGTTAAAGTTGTTATTGCACCGCAAGGAGCCTTAATCGCCTAACTTCAGTACAAATAATTTCCCCTGCTTGTTGTATTTCTTGCGCTGTCGTATAGCGTCCAAAGCTAAACCTTATGGCAGAGTAAAGTCTTTCACCTTCAATGCCCATTGCTCTTAATACATAAGAAGCTTCAATGGCGCCTGAATTACAGGCGGAGCTGGAAGAGAGGGCGACTTGATCTCTTAGGGCTATGATTAATGAGTCTGAGCTGACATTTTCAAAGCTCATGTTAATAATGTTGGGTAGATAGGAATTAGAACTGCCATTAAGCGTGATGCCATCAAGACCACCTAATTTCTCTAGGAATGCGTGGCGTAGTGAAGTGATATGTTGGGAATCATTATTTAACCGTTCATGGGCTAATTCAAATGCTTTGGCCATGCCTGCAATTTGGTGCGTTGCTAAAGTGCCTGGACGTAGACTGTATTCTTGACCGCCGCCATGAATGAGTGGTTGTAAGTGTATTCTGGCGCGGTGACGGATAAATAAACAACCGATACCTTTAGGACCGTAAAATTTATGTGCGGAAAGTGAGAGTAAATCTATGGGTAATTGGCTTAGATTAATCGCTATTTTTCCTGCACTTTGTGCGGCATCGACATGTAATAAAATATTCTTTTCGCTGGTGAGCTTTGCAATGGCAGCAATATCTTGTATCACACCTGTTTCATTGTTCACCTGCATGATGGACACTAATAAGGTAGTTTCTGTGATGGCATTGTTTAGTTGTTCAATATTAATCAAACCCTTCATATCAGGCTTTAAGTAAGTCACGCTAAAGCCTTCTTTTTCGAGTCGTTTGCAGGTATCTAAAACAGCTTTATGCTCTGTTGCAACGGTAATAATATGATTACCTTGATCGCGTCGACTATAAGCGATACCTTTAATTGCAAGGTTGTTAGACTCGGTTGCGCCGGATGTAAAAATCAGCTCTTTGGCTTTGCAATGTAAATGTTTGGCCATAGTTGAACGGGCATTTTCAACCGCTATTTCTGCTTGTTCACCAAAGCAGTGTTGGATAGAGGAAGGGTTGGCAAAAATGCCATCAGTAGTAAGATGTTGCATCATGCATTTTGCAACGTCAGGAGCAACGGGTGTGGTGGCAGCGTAGTCGAGATAGATTGGATTATTCAAGGGGAGGGCTCTTAATTTCTTTTTTCATTTGTTCAGGCATTAGTTTGCTTCTGGTATATTCTTACTTGCAAAGCTTTTATCTATAGTTGATAGCGGCATAAATAGGTTATCTAGCTGTTCAGGTAAGGATAAAAAGCCAAATTGCTGATAATAGGTTTTTGCTTGCTTATGTTTGGCATCAACAAATAACCCAGCAAGCCCCATTGTTTTACTTACATTTAAGGTTTTTTGCATGGCATCAATCAATAATATTTCGCCATATCCTTTTCTTTGCTGATCAATAGAAACAGCTAATTTTGCCAATTTGGCGGCAGGAATTCTTCTAGGGTATTTCTTTTTCCAGTGGTGAGGAATCTCCTCAGTTAGCACTTCACACACGACTAAACTCATATAGGCAATAATCTCTGCCGGTTGTTCTGTATCAATAAGAACAAAGGTTTTAGATAGACCTTTATTCATGTGTTGATGCGCTATTTTTTGCAAAAAATGATTTAATGCTGGGTTGCTGCAGTCAAATTCAGTTCTATTATGTACTTTAGTTAGCGGCTCAATGTTGATGATAGTTGAACTCACTGAATGTTGATTCGGTAATTTTTAACTGCATTTTTTAGTTTTGTATTGGGCTCTGGTGGGTTTTCCAGACTATCAAAAAAGAGCTGAGCATCTTTATTGCCAAGATGTATTATTTTATCTTTTTCAATGATGCTTTTTGCTTTTTCAAGCGCTGATTGCACTAAAAACTGATTGAGTGTTGCTCCTGTTAAGTCAGCGGCAGCTATCAGTGTTTCTTTGATTTGTTCACTTACTCTTGCGGTAATGCGCTCATTATTGATGGTGGGCATGGTATATTTTCTTTTATTTGGGTGACATATTGACACCTTAAGTAAATTGTAATTTTTTGTCAATGTCTTTTAATAAAAAGAAGGCAGAATCTACTTTTGGTTTGAATGTTCTTGAGTTTTAGCTTTTAGCGCCTTAATGGATTTTTGAAAAAAATCACTTTAACCATTGTAAATAAGGATTTCAAATCCATATTTACAATGGTTAATTACTTTTTGGCATAAAAGCGAAATCCTTTAATTTCCATTTGATTATTATCCAGTATCATTTTTAAAGCATCGAGCCTGATACCATAACGATTATTAGCGGGTAAAAACAGCTCAATTTTTTTATCGAAGCTGACTTGTTTTTTGTAATTAGGGTAATCTTCAGTGAGATAGTGCGATTTAAAATATAGCGGTTGCTGAACGTGTTCTTCTACATAATCAAAATAATCGACCGATTGCTGCGCTAACTTCACTTTAATGCGTTCTTTGAGTAAGGGCAGCGGTGAATCATTAAAATTTTCATAGCCCATAAACGACACTTTGCCAGAATGGAAATGAATTTTTATCAGTTGTATGTCATCGAGTTCGCCATAAAGTTGAACGGCACAACCGACATAAACACGTAGCACGGCTGGTAAAAGGTCAATAAAATCTTTATGAAAGGTCAGAGAATGATTCTCGAGTAAGGAGCTGGCAGGTAAGTGCGCCTTTGCTTTCAGGCTAGTTTTTGTAATCAGCTCGGTGTTTGCCACAGAAAATAATAATTCACGCGTAATTTCAATGGCGTTATTGTAATTACCGAAGAAGGATTTTACATCGCGCTGTAATTGATCAGGCAATTGTGTGTACGGTTTACGTTTATCAAATTGAGATAAGGCAAAATAAACTAATAAATCCTCTTGTCGATACTGTTCTGCTTGGGCAAACTCATTGTCCTCAAAAAAGCTATTGAGTAAGGTAAAGGTTTTATGGTGCGAGCCAACCAATTCTTTGATTTTATCTGCATCAGAAAATTCATCATTGGCTGGGATACGGCCTAAGATTAAGCAGGTATTCCAGAACTCTTTAAAAAGTGCTTCATGTTCTACATAAACTAACTCAAACTTTTCTTTACTACTGGTTGGGCGTGTGGTGATTTGTTTCCAGTTATGATGACGCTTTTGCCTATCTGCTAAAAATAACTGTTCTTCTAGCTTGTCTTTAAAAACAAAGAAAATCCCAGGGCCAACGGCAATGGCATTTTCATCGAGGGTATTTTCAATAAAGGCTTGTAATTCAGATTGCGAATAATATTTTTGGAAGGTGTTAAGTGAGGTAATTACGCCATCTTTATAAGCTGTGAATTTTTGGATATGCGCTTCGCCGGCAATCATAGCCGACACGACTAAGAGCTTTTGGGTAAGTTCAAATGCAAGATGAATTGCCTCAATACGCTCTTCGCGATCTTCAATCACATTAATAACAAAGCCGATATTGACCAAATCACAAGGAAAGCGATCGACTTCAGGGCGGTGCGTAGGATCCCATCCAGCGGCATCAATGCCATGCGCTTCGAGTTCTTTTAAATCATCACCTAAGCCGCAGCCATAATCAAAGACCGTGTATTCACCATTTAAGTAGCTGTGTTTTGCTAAAGCTTTCATGGGAGAAGACAGAGATTGGCGCTGTATGGCGGTTTTATGGCGGTCAATCGTATTATTGGCAGGTGTTGCTGCGTTTATCACCGCACTTAATCGAAATAAGCGTCCATCCACTAATTCATAGCCATGTTGATGAATCACGCGCTCCCATGATTTTTTAAAGCCAATAATGCGACTATTTTCATAGAGTCCAGCCGCTTCACCTTCTTCCGTAATACTAACAAACTCAGCATAATGATCATCACTAGGACTGATAAACAGCTCTTTACGATGCAATATGGGCGCATTTTCAGTGGCTGTGTAATTCGCTTTTTTTTGGGTTTTATGTTCTAAATCAACGGTGATACTATCCTGCAGGGCAGGATATGAATCTTCGTAAAATTGAGGATAATTTAGGTAAGAAAGCCGAAATTGTTGAGTGTGTAGTTTAATAATATTCCAATCGCCTGCAGGTATTTTTAACGCATTAGCAATCAAGATAATAAAGTCTTTTAATTCTGGTGGTATTTCATGAAACGCACTGATATGTAGATAGCGGGCATTACCAACCAGTTTTCCAAGCTTAACTGATTTAATAAGTTGATTAAATTGTATTGCATCCATTGAGCTTACTCTTTCTGCAAAAACTGTTCTTTCTTTATGTTTTTCGGTATCCGCCGTTCAGTTGATGCTTGTTCTAAAAGCGTAATGGCAAAGCTGTTTTCAGGGGCGATACTGATATGAATCGGTCTATTTTTACCGTAAAAATACAGCCGGTCAAATGGCTGGTGGGTTACGATCCATTTAGCGACAGTTAAAGAGTCGGTATTGAGTGCATAAAAATCACAAGCAAACCCATCACGCTTACAAATACGGTTGTTTTTGGAATTCACTTCATAGCCAGCATGCTGGTCTAATTGTGGCGCTATTCCTGGGGAAGGGTGCTTTTTAATCTGGAGTAATAACTCATTGGAACTAACGGTGTCCGACATTTTATTACAGATATGCCATCAAAACAGGTCGGAGCTTGCGCTCAAAGAGCCATGTGGCGCTTTTCTTTAGGAAATTGTTTTTTAAGAACCGCCAAGCTTGTTTGGTAATCT
>NZ_FQTQ01000034.1 GCF_900128525.1 methanotrophic endosymbiont of Bathymodiolus puteoserpentis (Logatchev) | reverse complement strand
TTCTCGCATCTGCGCTTCAATTTCTTTTGAGTAAGGTTTTATCTTGGGTCGATTTTAAATAAAGTTTATGAGTTGCATCATTATAATTCTTAAATTGAACTTGCCTAAATTAATTTGTGCTCATTCCTTAGTACCTAATGTAATGTAACGGTTTATTTTAAAGACCCTGAACTCGCATAATAAGTGCATAACATCTAAAAGTAACGGATAGCAATACACCTGTTGAATTAAGATAGGGCTTTTCTGCCATGTTCCATAAAGGTTCTACGCCTATTTTAACCCCCTAAAGGAGCTCCGAGCTTACGTTGCCCTCACCTCGATTTCCAGACTATATGCGTCTTTCAATTCTTTAATATGCGACTATTAACTGTTCTATCGATACCAGACTGCACATATTTTTTGGCATTCTGCTCGCCATGGGCATTCTGATTCAGGTTCTTCACAAGGCTGTTGATACAAGGTTCGAAAGCAAGAACGGTGACGAGTCGCTTTTTGAATTTTACGAATTAATTCTAATTCAGAAGAAAATTTTCCCGCATGGGCAACACCTATCGATTGAGCAAGTTTTTGTAAACTAACAATCGACATTCCGCCATCCTCCTGAGCACACTGAAGAAAACCTTGTATCTGAAACTCTATATATTCAATTTCAGCTTCTAGCCAGTTATCCAGGTTTTTTCCTGGTTCAAAACCGCTGGCTTCAGCTCTAAAGTATGCCGCCACAGAAACCCATTGATGACGAATTAAGTCATCAGGGTTAATTTGACAAGCTGTATCTTCAGGTTTAGGCATGCTTTAGTGCATCAGGCATTTCAGCTTGCTCTTCTTCAGCATGAGAAACAAAAGGAATGCCAGGCTTACCTGTAGCGAGTTGAGTGCGACAAAAACAATTAAACGTTTTCGATCCGCCAGCCAGCATGAAAACCTTGTCAAAGCCTTTCTGCTTTAGAATACGGTAAGCTAAATAACTGCGAAAACCGACTCGGCAATATACGTAGATTGGCTTTTCTGATTTAAGTTCATCAAGTCTTGAGCGCAGTTCGCGTAAGGGAATATTAATAGACCCAGGAATATTCCAGCTTCCAAATTCCTTAGTACTGCGCACATCGAGCAATGTACCGTTCGCTACTTGTTCTGGAAAGTTTTCAGAATACCAGAAATCCAAATCACCACGCAAAAAGTTAGCGGCAATAAACCCCGCCATATTGACTGGGTCTTTTGCTGATCCATATGGCGGAGCGTAAGCTAGTTCAAGATGCTCTAGGTCAAATACGGTCATCCCACCACGAATAGCGGTTGCAAATACATCAATGCGTTTATCTACACCATCATAGCCGACCACTTGAGCCCCCAGTAACTTACCTGTTTTAGGCTCGAAAAGCAGTTTAATATGCATAGGTGCAGTACCGGGATAATACCCCGCATGTCCAGAAGGATGAAGATAAATCTTATGATAAGCTTTTTTAACCCGTTGTAAGGTCTTTTCCGATGCACCGGTAGATCCGGCTGTCATATCAAATACCTTGACTACGGCTGTTCCCTGGGTCGAACTGTATTGGCTGGTATGGCCAAAAATATTATCAGCAACAATTCGTCCTTGCCTGTTTGCAGGTCCAGCTAAAGGGATCTGTGTTGGCTCTCCCGTCACAGTATCAGTAACTTCCACCATATCACCTGCCGCATAGATATCTGGGTCAGAAGTTTGCATGTGACCATCTACTTTGATTCCTCCTCTTGCCCCCATGGCAAGCTTAGCTCCAGCCGCGAGTGTTGAAACCGGTCTAACACCAATAGCCAAAATAACAATATCTGCCACTAGAGAGTCGCCATTATCAAGAGTAACCTTAACTTTTCCTGCGGTATCGGTAAATTCCTTAGCTGCCTGCCCCAAATGGAGTTTCACCCCCTCACTTTCCATGTGATAACGTAAATCACAGGCCATCTCAAAATCCAGTGGTGGCATAAGCTGGTTTTGTAACTCAACTAATTCAACCATCATGTCTCGTTGTCGAAACGCTTCAGCAACCTCTATACCAATAAACCCTCCACCAATGACAATAGCTTTTCGGGCCCCTGCACCAATTTCCTGAATAATAGCATCCATATCTGGGATATTTCTGAGTACAAATATTTTTTTATGATCAATTCCAGGAATAGGAGGTCTCAGCGCATCTGCACCCTGGCACAAGACCAGCTTTTCATAGCTCTCTGTATAAGTTTTGTTTTGTTTATGGTCAACCACGGTAAGTTGCTTTAGAGCGCGGTCTATCTGAGTGACTTCATGATGAGTTCGGACATCAATATTAAGTGATGCCTTCAAACTTTCTGGTGTTTGCAATAATAAAGCACTGCGATCTTTAATCTTACCCCCGATATGATAGGGTAAACCGCAATTGGCAAATGATATAAATGCATCCTTTTCCAGTACGATGATTTCAGCATCTTCATTTAACCTTCTTGCGCGTGCCGCTGTAGATGCTCCAGCAGCTACACCACCTATTATTACAATTTTCATAATCAGATCCTTAGATATTTTAGTTTAAAAAACATTTCAATCAACCTTCAGCTACTTGAATTCAAAGCATAAACACATAACGCCTGAAAGCATAGTGTTAATTTAAGCCATAGTCACAAAGTAAGCCTTTTAATAGCATCTATATTAGTTTCTCCTAGCACCTCTTATACTCTTGTCTATGTGTTACTTCAACTAAGTATTCCGGTAGTTCCCCTTTACCTACAACCATCCAAACTAATCATGCACCATAAAGGCTATCGCTGAAAGTTAGGAAACAGAGTGATAGCGAAATGATGATTTTCAGCGAGAGCGTACTGGGGTTTATCCAGTTCGCTCCGTATGTGAATGAATATTTGGTAACAGGAATCCCAAGTATTTCATAAGATAGGATGGCGCGCCTGATTGTTTATGGTGCATAGAATGTACCCTACCAGGCTTCTGCTATTTTCGTGTAAGATAAACTTTCTTGTTGTCAACAAGCGTAAATTGTTAATTGATTTTTATGAGCAGAAAAAATGCCCGCCAATACTTTATTCAAGGTAATGAGGTATTAATTCGTATGCTGTGTGGTAACTAAAGAAAGGAGGTTTTAATGTTTAGAACTATGATATTTGTAATTTTTGCAGCAGCATTATTAGCATGTAGCAATGTAAAAAAAACCAAACCAAAAGAAAGGGTTAAGATTAATACCAGTAAGCTACAACAAACTTTGTACTATGGCGGTGACATTATCACCATGGAAGGCAATGAGCCAACTTATGCAGAGGCCGTTATTGAACGGGATGGAAAAATTATCTACGTTGGTAAAAAATCCAGCGCAGTCAATAATTTTGCAGGTAAAACGATAGAAGTGGACTTGCAGGGAAAAACCATGCTACCTGGTTTTATCGAACCACATGCTCACCCTGTATCCATCGGTGGTTTTATTTTAGCCAACGATATTGTGGCACCTCATGAGTGGAGAATGCCGCATCAGACCTACCCAGGTGTTTCCGGAAAAGAAAATTACCTAAAAGCAGTTAAGGATATTATCGATTCCAAAGAGGATCGAAACAAAACAGTGATGATCTGGGGCTATCATAAAGCATGGCATGGAGACATTACGCTCAAAGATATTGATAAAGTAACGGGAGATATCCCAACAATCATCTGGCAACGCTCAACTCACGAAGTGTATTTAAACTCAGCCTGTGTTAAAAAATATGGTATTCAAAAGGGCGACCTGTCAGAAGCAGATAATAAGCAGGCAGATTGGGACAATTATCATTTCTGGGAAAGGGCGTACCAAATGATGAAAGGAACGAAACTTTCCCCTTTCTTTAGTAATCAGAAAATGTTGAAACTCGGTATGGAGCGTATCTCGCAATTGATGCTGCAAAATGGAATTACAGCTATGACAGAGCCTAGTTTCCCAAATAGCACTTTCGAAGATGAATATGCCGTTCTGCTGGATGGTACCGAAAAAGCAAAGGCATATACCATTTATTTGATTGCAGGTTTTCCAGAACAATTTGTCAAAAAGGTTGGTAATGATACCTATGCAGATCATATTGCCTCTCTGCCTGAAAAATACAATACTGAATATATTAAATTTCTCCCCAATCAATATAAAACCTTTGGTGATGGTGCCATCTATTCACTCGCCCTGCAACTACGAGAGCCATTCTTTAATTGTGCCAATTGTAAATCAGAGTGGATTATTCCTTCGAAACAGGCTCAGGAGATTTTTGATTACTGGTGGGATAAAAATTATAAAATTCATATTCACATAACAGGTGATCTGGGTCTTGAAGAATATTTAAACTTTACAGAAGCCGCCTTAAAACGCAATCCACGCAAAAACCACCGCACGACCTTTCATCATATTGGCTTATTTGATGCGCAACAAGCTCAGAGAATGGCCGATATGAAGATTGAGGCTTCTGCAAATCCTTATTACCTGTGGGCTTTGGCCGATAAATACAGCGAAACAGGATTAGGGCCTAAGCGAGCGGCCAATATGGTCGCTATGAAAGAATTAACCAAAAGAAATATTCCACTTTCACTGCACTCTGATTTTGCCATGGCTCCGGCTGAGCCGTTACTACTCGCCTGGGTAGCAGCGAATCGAATTGTGGCCAGTGGAAAAGTGATGAATCCAGAGCAAAAAATATCAGTTTACGATGCCATGAAGGGGATAACAATAACCGCAGCCCGTACTTTTGAGATGGAAGGTGAAATTGGTTCGATAAAAGTAGGCAAAGAAGCAACGTTTACGCTTTTAGAACAAAATCCTTTTAAAATTGCCCCTGAGAAATTAAAGGACATTTCTGTGGCTGGTATTGTGTATAAGGGAAAAATGAAACTTAATAAAGGAAAATTTGTTGGCGGGGGGCGTGATGCACATGGCTGCATTGGATCAGCAGGCTATTCCTGGTGTGAGCGCACGGGGCAATGTGAGCGTCCTTGGGAACTTGCTGAGAAAATAGGATTTGAGAGTACAGCTGAAGCTTTCAAACAGTACTGTGGTAACTCAAATAATTAAGAATAAATCACCCTTTTTTGATAATGACAGGAAAAATTATGATTAGAATCACATTACTACTATTCATTACCGCGACCTTATTTGCTTGTGCTCATCAGCAGCACAGCAAGAAACCCCAATCTACTGAAAATACAGTCAAATTACAACAAATACTTTATTATGGTGGCGATATTCTTACCATGGAGGGTGATAAACCCGCTTATGTTGAAGCCATCATTGTACGCGATGGAAAAATTATATATACCGGTGACAAAGCCAGTGCAGTCAACAACTTTGCTGGAGAAACCATTAAAGTTGACCTAAAAGGCAAAATCATGTTGCCTGGTTTTATTGACCCTCATGGTCATTTTATGTCGGCTGTACTAATGGTCACGCAAGTCAATGTTGCCTCCCCTCCGATGGGAACAGTCACTGACATTGCTTCAATGATTAAAAAACTTCAGGCATTTAAAACAGAAAAAGGTATTAAAAACGGTGAATGGATTGTTGGCTGGGGATATGATCAAGATTTACTGGCCGAAAAACGTCACATTACCAAACTGGATTTAGATAAAGCATTCCCAAACAACAAGGTATTGATAATACACATCTCTATGCATGGTGGTGTTCTCAATTCCAAAGCATTAGAGTGGGCAGGATTAGATGAAAACTCAAAAACGCCGGAAGGGGGCATCATCGCACGGTTGCCCGGTAGCAACGAACCCGCTGGATTAGTTATGGAAATGGCCTATATGCCAGTATTCGATAAGTTACCGCAACCATCAGAAGATGAAATGATGGAATTAATGAAATCAGCACAAATGCTGTATGCCAGTAATGGTTATACGCATGCTATTGAAGGGTTTACGCATATTAAAGATATGAATACCTTGAAAAGAGCGGCTCAAGAAAACAGATTTTTTATTGATATTGCCTCGCTGCCAGGTTTCAATGAAATGGATCAATGGTTAAACAACCCAGATTACAAATTTGGGGAATATCATAATCGCTTAAAATTTCAGGGAGGTAAATTCACACTGGATGGCTCACCTCAAGGCTTGACGGCTTATATGGCCAGCCCTTATCTAGTGCCTGGACCCAATGGCGAAAAAAACTGGGTTGGAAATACCTCTATACCACGAGATAAATTAGCTGAAATGGCTAAAACCATGGTAGAAAATAATGTACAGATTAATTTCCATGCGAATGGAGATGGTGCGATTGAAGATGCCATTTTTGCCATTGAACAGGCAGGTATTACAGCAGAGCAAGATAAGCGACCCATTATCATTCACTCTCAGTTTCAAAAGCCGGAACATTTACCAAAATATGCCGAGCTAGGTATTACGCCAACCTATTTTACCAACCATGTTTTTTATTGGGGCGATGTACATGTTAAAAATGTTGGCAAAAAGAAAGCGTCATTTATCAGCCCTATCAAAGCGGCAAATGACCTTGGGATTGTTACCTCAAACCATACTGATTTTAATGTCACCTTACTCGACCCATTTTTTGTCATGTGGACATCGATGGCAAGAGAAACCAGAAGTGGCAAAATTCTTGGGGCAGACCAAAAAATTGATGCGTATACGGCACTACAGAATATTACAACAGGCCCCGCCTATCAGTTTTTTGAGGAAAACAGAAAGGGTATGATTAAAAAAGGTATGCTTGCTGATTTTGTAATACTCGATAAAAACCCTCTAAAAGTAAGTGACGTATATGCGATTCGAGAAATCACCATTTTGCAAACCATTAAAGAAGGAAGCACGATTTACCAAAAAAAGACCGTTGAAAAATTGGATGGATATTTTATAAAGAACACTGTCAAGTTTGATGACAATAATAACTTTATGCATGTCGTGGTCAATAATCAAAAAGACTTTGATCAATATTTTGGTGTCGCCAAAACTATGGGAAACAAAGTCGATAAGGTGAATTTTAAGAAAAACTCAGTCATTGCTATCATGACAAAGCCATCAAATATCTCGAAGAAAATAGGACTGGTTTACTATGAGTTCGATGACGATAAATTATTGATTAAATATAAGATAACAGCAGGAGCAAAAAATACTTACCAGTCAACAGGCCTATATCTGGCAACCATTCCAAAGAACGTTACAAGTATTAAATTCAAATCAAGATATAATGTGGGAGTCGTGGACATAAAGTAAATCCTTAGGAGCAACTAACATTCATATGAATCCAGACAATAAAAAGTGCTACCGCTGTCAGCCCCAGATGGGCTGATAGTCCGCGGTAGGCGAAGGGTTGTTGCCAATCCGAAGTCCGCTAGCAGCGCGCGAGGGAGGCTATTGTTTTACCGAAGAGCCATAAAGCCATTAGTGAGAACCGTGTGGCTATGCAGGGGGTTTTGGGCATAGTCGTGGTGGACGTAGGGCGTACCGGGGCACTATTGATTCGCCGCGTGGCGAATCGATTTTTGTGACAGGAGTCCCAAAAGCTATCATGAAGCGCAGGGCAATCGCATTAAAAAAACATTAAACATCATGCTCTTATATTTCCTAGCTATTTTTTCTCTGCGAGAAAAGCACCCTTAGCAAATAATCCTCATCCCATCCCGCTTTAAGGCCCTTATTTTTAATCCCAATTTTTGCTGTCTTCTCTGATTTAAGCAAGTTTAATGAAATATGTCGGAAAATTGCCATATTAGCAGCACTATTTCCCATTCTTGTCCTTTGGGAGTCTTCATCAAATGCATAATCCAAAACCCAATGTAAATTATTTTCTATTCCCCAATGCGCTCGGACAACTTGCCCTAAATATTTTGGAGCCGTCGCATCAAGACTGCTAATGAAATAGCGTGTTTCTTCCGTTATTTTATCGTTACATTCACGTTTAGCCGTCACAGCGATAATACTTTTAAGAGCAGTCCATTTGGGATGCTGTTCTTTTAGCCAGTCGATATCGGATGAAGCACGAACGGTACGTGTTTCTATTCGCCCATGCCCCGCATCATATGACTCATGCCCCACTTCTGGGCAGGTACTTTCTGTTTCAAAAAAGAGTTTTACATCTTTATGCAGATTACCCTGATTCCCTTTTAAACTCAGCATATAATCTGCATTCTGCTCAATAATTTGATCTACCACAGATGTTTGACAACCCATTGCATCCATTGTGACCACAGCTCCAGTAATATCTAGCTGTAACAGCAGTTTAGGAATCGCCGTGATCTCATTAGACTTTTCATCTACTTTTTGCTGACCAAGCACCAGCTGATTTTCAGTTGCCCAGGCACTGACCATATAAATAGCCGCTTTATTTGATGCCTTGTCCATACTACGACGCAAGCACTTGCCATCAATCGCAATGATGTTTTCACCACTCAACTCTGTCAGATCGGCGACCCAACAGCTAAAGCATTCGCTAAACTTCTGGGTGTTAATGGCCGCGAATACATTACCAAACGTGTCATGTGAAGGAATGCCATTTTCAAGACCCAGCAATTCATCAAACCATGACTTCTTTGCTTTACCAAACTCTTCTATTGCCACCCAGTCATTCGCACCACAAATTGCAGCACAAAGCGTAATAAAAAAAATATCCTCTAGTTTGTGGAGTTTCCTACGATTAAGGCGAGGATCTGGAATTGAGGAGAAATGTTCGATTATTGATGCGCTAGCAGGAGGTTTCATAAACAAATAGTGCTTATAGGCCACTATTTACATTAAAATGTCAATAGGTTTTTAATGCGATTGCCCTATATTTCCCCCCGTGTAGTATTGACAATGATTTTAATATTGCTATTTAAAAGATTACTTGTACCCACTTTTGCTAGTTTATTAGGCGAAAGAACCCCAGCAACTGACATTCCCTCTTCCATTTCTGTCGCAATATTAAGAATAAAGACGTCTTTATTTGGGTCTATCTGAATATAATCGCTAATTTCACCAACCTCGAGTAACCCCCCAAACACATCACCATAAACATAAATATCCTCCCCCGACAGTACCAATATAGGTATTACTATCAGCATAATACCTAACAATAAAGTGCCTTGAGTCATAGTCAACTTCGAATGTATCAACGCCAGAAGGACTAAAAAATTCTGGAAAAGTTTTTTCGGCAAAATTAAATAGCTTATTTGAGTTGCTTAAATTGCTGCCAAATGTAGGAAGAGGCTTGGGCGTAGGAACGGGAGCACCTACTTTAAAGTAACGGTGTCCGCAACAATACATAAGATGGTAGACATACATCAAATCTATGGGTGATAATAAGTTTCCTAAGGTGTAAAAACCAACTTTTACGGAATTCAATTGCACGAAAAAGTGGCGCTCAG
>NZ_FQTQ01000033.1 GCF_900128525.1 methanotrophic endosymbiont of Bathymodiolus puteoserpentis (Logatchev) | reverse complement strand
ATTTCAAGAATGATGTCTTTCAAGGATTTTCTTTCATTGGCTATTTTATCCTTGATGATAAGGTCTTTTAAGGTAAAGCGTTCGCTCAATATATCCTTGAGACTTTGCTTTTCCTTGGGAATATCGGTGATGTCTTCAAAGTAATTCGGGTCTTTACGGTGGTAATGGGATATTTGCTCACCGTTTGTCCATACCCCGATAGGTGCGCCCGTAGCATTACAATATGAACGAAGCTGGTTTTTCCCGTCTTTGAGCTTGGGTTTTTTTAGCTCAATAATGATATAGGCAGCGTCAGGACGATCTTTATCAAGAATGACAATATCAGCACTTTTCTTTTCTCTGCCAAAAGTAACCGAATATTCAAACTTTATGCGTTTTTTAGTGTAGCCATATTGATTGATAAGCCTTGCTGCATAAAGTTGGCGGACAATTTCTTCTGGTTTTAGCTGAATATCCTTTTTACGAACGATACAATTTATATAGGGGGTTTCTTTTCCTCTGGTTATTTTGGTAAAGATGGTTTCTTGTAAGTCTTCTATTTCCTTTTTCGTGAAGAGTGCAAGATGATAATTGCTGTCTTTGAGTATCGTTTGGATGATGTCCATTTTTGTTTTTGTGAGGTTTTTAATTTAGTGGGATAGAAATTATTAATGGCTTTACCACCCTGCCCTATTCAGCCGCCTTTTTAGGCGGTGTTTTTGTCGCTCTCTTTGCCGCTGGTTTAGTTGCAGATTTGGCAATCTCGACAAGTTCGCCTTGTAGCTTAGCATAGTCAGCTTTAAGGCTGGATAGCTGGCTACCCTTTTCTTGAAGCTGTGCAACATAGGCCGAGTTTTCGCTTGTGACCTTAACTGCTTTTTCTTGTGCTGCATCGAGATTTTTTTGTAGCTCTATCGCTTTTATATTTGCTTGCTCTAATTCTCTTTCCAGTCTTGAGACTTCCCCCGCATATTCGGATAATTCAGCCTTAGCTTTGGTTATGGCCTCCCCCGCTTCACTTTGGATACGTTCTACCGTCTCCCCAGCCAATGAGGACGCAGCCGCCCAAATATCAAACGCCGCCTTGTGCATGGAGTTAGTGACGCTTTCAGGCATTTGCAGCAATGGCGCAGAATGCGCGGCCTGTTCTTCTCTCCAAAGCTTGACCATATCGCCCACAGTAGAGAAAGAACCGCCTGTAATGGATATAACAGCGTTTACAGTCACGTTTTTACTATCCGCTTGTAGCTGTTCACACGCAGCATTAACCGCGCTTTGCGTTACCTTGCTTTTGCGTTCCATAAGTCACCTGATAATGTAGTATGAAGTAGTAGTAATATTACTACAAACTACTACAAAAAGATAGTAATGCTTTTAGTTAAAGTAATAAAAGCATGATTCTAATATTTATGCTTGTAATATTTTTTATCATGTTTATAATGTTTTGTAGTTTTTATTACTTTATATAGGAGTATTATAAGTATGATAATTTCATTTTTAGGGCAAAAAGGCGGGACGGGTAAAAGCTCTGTAGCGCGAGCGGTTGCTGTTGAATTTGTTCGTAGTGGTTGGAGTGTCCATGTTGCAGACATGGACACCATACAAAAAACTGTTTTCAATTGGGCAGGGCGTAGGGATGATGCAGAGATAGAGCCAGCTTTAGAGGTTGCTTTGTATCGAGAGCCAAAAGCCGCATTAAAAGCCGCTGATATATCAGATTTATTAATTATTGATGGTAAGGCTTTTGCTGATGCTCACCTTTTAACTGTTGCTAAGGCTTCGGATTTAATCGTAATTCCCGTGGGCGTGAATGCTGATGATTTAGAGCCTACTTTAAACCTCGCTACCGAGCTAATTAACAAAGGGATTTCCCGAGCATCTATGTTGTTTGTAGTTGATAAAGTTCCCGACAACGGAGAGCGCGAAGCAATGGACACACGCCAGACTATAAAGAATTGGGCGTTTAACGTATCACAAGGATATATACCCTTTAAAACGGCATATAGTCAGGCAATGGACGCGGGACGGACTTTGAACGAAACCAAATACAAAGGGCTGAACGAAAAGACCGATAAAATTATTCAGCAAATTGTTGATGCTGCAATAAATACCCAAGATAAAAAATCAAAAAGGAGTAAATAAAAATGGCTAAAATCGCACCACCAACCGAAAAGAAAACACCAGTTAAACGCGCAGTAAAGAAAGCTATCGAAATGAAAAGTAATAAAGCCACAGGGCAAACACCACCTGATGCCATAATACCTTTACAAATAAAAATCCCTGAAACTGTAAAGAATGAATTTAAGGCTATGGCTTCAATTAGGGGGCAATCAATGAATGCTTTATTTTTAGAAATGTTTGAAGAGTATAAAGAGTCTCATTAGTAGTATTTGTCATATAGTTAATATTAAAGGTATAAATATTAGAATCATGCTTTTATTGTTAGCATGTAATATACATTTATCATATTACTATTACTTAACATGTTTACATTAAAATGTTGTTACAGATTTTTAAGGCTCAATGAACCGAAAATGAACCACTAAAAAGGAGGTCATAGCATGATTAAATTATCAACCGCATGTGTTAAGCAGCCTGATATGAAAGACGCTGTACTTATGCCTTATTATGATAACAGCGACCCGCGATATTTTGATAAAGGGAAAAAGTTTGACAAGGGGAAAAAGAAAATGGCAGACACCAAGAAGAAACCAGCTAAAAAGAAAGCTGTTACAAAGGTAATAAAAAAACCGCCAAACTTACCAATTAAAAGCGTTCAACATGACTTGTTTAGGGAGTTTTTAAGTAATGACCCCGAAGAAGTTTCTAATACGGTGGAGCTATGGGAGCGAATCCCTAAATATTTTTTATCACCAGAGGAACAAAAAAAACTAAGAGGTTCTAATGGTCTGGCTCAACCTTATGTCTATAGTTATGTGTTAAGGGATAAAAACGGCGCACCTTTACCCTTTAAAGTAAAAATACAGCCCGCTTTAATTGAGCAACCAGACGGAAATCACATAGCTTTTTTTCCTACCAGCGCGGAGGAGATTATAGAGGAAGTTCTAAAAAAGATTTTTACCGAACAAAATCTAGGCATCCATGATGTTAGAAACGCAGAAAGTTGGGTTAGGTTTAGCTATGGAATGATAAATAAAGAACTTAGAAAAAATCATTGCAGTAAAACACATCAACAGATTAAGCATTCTTTAGAAATTATGAGTAAGTGCATTATTACAGCTTATGAAGATGATGAGGAGATTTATACAGGGGCAATACTGCAAGATTATTGCAGTGTAGACCGTAAAAAATACCTTGATGATTCAAAAGCCCTACATGTTGCAAGATTGCCCGTTTTTATTTCTCATGCTGTTAATACTCTACAATATAGACAATTCAACTATAAAAGAATGATGAGGTTAAAGAGTGCTTTATCACGGGAAATTTTAAGAAGAATGATTAACCGTTTTATTCAAGCAAGCCTTATAAAAACATATCATTTTCGATTTTCTACAATTCAAGAAGAAACCCCATATTTAAGAGCTGTAAAACAAAGTAAAAATAGAGAAAAAATCATCTCTGCCTTAACTGAATTAGTAAAAGAAGGGGCTATATATAGTTATGAGCTAGAAAAATCAAAAGAGGGTAATAAAATAAGCGACATTAAATATGTATTAAGCCCTACACAGGAATTTTGTAGTGAGCAAAAAGCATCTAATGCAAGGGCTAATATAATTGAAGATAAGGCTAAATTAGAAGGACTTGGAATTGTGGATAAATCAAAAACAGGTAGGCAGTCCACGGGGCAGTAAGTCCAATAAAGTAGGCAGTCCACGGGGCAGTAAGTAGGCAGTCCACGGGGCAGTAGCTTAAAGTTAATGGATTATGTTAAAAAATGAGGGTTTATTATGGTAATAAGGTAGGCAGTCCACGGGGCAGTAACCGAAAAAAGTAGGCAGTCCACGGGGCAGTAACCAAAAAAAGTAGGCAGTCCACGGGGCAGAGGTAGGCAGTCCACGGGGCAGTACCCCCCAAAGTAGGCAGTCCACGGGGCAGTAAAAAAATTATTTTTAATCTAGTCTATTGAAAAATAAAGATATTTTTACTTATCAAAATTCCCTAGTCTTTCCTTTATTTAGCCTTTTATATTTAGTCTTGTATTTTCAGCTTGTGGATAAGTTAAGTCAAAATTAAAAATCTGTATTTATTATCGTTCCCAAAATATCCAAAAAAAGAAAGCCGTAGGCGCGCCATCCTACCTCATGAAACACTTGGGACTCCTGTCGCCAAATATTCATTCACATACGGAGCGAATT
>NZ_FQTQ01000032.1 GCF_900128525.1 methanotrophic endosymbiont of Bathymodiolus puteoserpentis (Logatchev) | reverse complement strand
TTAATGCGATTAGCATTCCCACAAAACAATTCATTCTTGCCTTGTTCCAATGGAAATGCTCGTTTAATATAGTCGTTAGTTCGTTGATTTGTAATTGTCCGCTATTCATGTTTTGCCAAAACAAAAACAGGATATTTGATTACATTTCAACGAACTATGCCACCTTTTTAGATTTTTTGTCGTGTACAGAGCAACCAAATACATAAACCCCTTGGTCATTGGAAGTAGAGTAAGAAGCAGGACGTAGTCGAACTATTTTCCTGCTTCTCCTCCCCGAACCATACGTGCACCTTACAGCGCATACAGCTCTCCATTTAAGACTGGCTCATAGCCATTGCAACATCTTTATAGCGAGATGTGACGGTATTCCTGCTTTCATCACGTATGATATACGGATTCGTTTCTGGATTACGCCACCGGAATTGGCTTTTACGACTGGTGACCAGTCGCTTAAGTACAACACCGTCTAGATTTCCTTTACCATTACGACCATGCAAGATCCAAGTTTTCGCTTTACTTTTATCAGGCCTCCGAAACCATTGCTTCATCAATGACTTGATTGAGGTGCGAAATTTCCTGGCCAGCCAATATCCAATCTTCCAGAACATTATCTGATCTAGTTTCCCAAACATGACCGCTGTATAGTCGGTAAATTGATAAAAGTTCGCCCACCCCGATAATTTCCGATTTAGACGAACAATGAGGTCTATCTTATTCTCACTATAATGACTGGATAATTCATTTACTAATTTTGCCGCAAAGTTTTTGAATTTATCCTTAGGTATTGTTGTTACTATCCGCTTATTGCCAAGTCCTCCACGTTTACGAATAATCCTATGCCCTAGAAACACAAAACCGTCATCAATATGGGTTACATGCGTTTTATCCATATTGAGTGTTAATTTCAGTTCATCCTCTAAGAAACTTCGACATTCTTCACGCATCGCTTCTGCGTGAGCTTTAGTACCTTTAACAATAACAACAAAATCATCTGCGTAACGACAGTAACTAATGGCGGGACGCCATTGCCTGTTTTCTAGAATCGCAATAGGTCGTTTAATATCGATACTGTGATTCCAAGACCATCGATCTTTACGCGCTTTATTGTTTAGGTATTTTGCCTCCAACCATTGATCAAACTCGTTAAGCATAATATTGGAGAGCAATGGCGAAATAACGCCCCCTTGTGGAACACCTTCACTTGAAGCACAAAAGAGACCTTGATCAACATGGCCTGCTTTAATAACTTGCCAAAGCAGGGCTAGAAATCGTTGGTCGCAGATTCTTTTCCGTACATATTTCAGTAACAATTTATGATGCACTGTATCAAAGTAGCTTGCTAGGTCACCTTCGATAACCCAACGCCCCGCTGTGTAATTACTATCTTGTAACTGAAACTTTACTGTTCTAATCGCATGATGAACGCTACGTTCTGGTCTAAAACCATAGGAGGAGCGGTGAAAATCACTTTCCCATATAGGTTCCATAACCATCAGCATTGCTCGCTGTACAATTCGATCAGTTAAGGTTGGAATACCTAACGGTCTTTGTTTACCATTCGCTTTAGGAATATAAACTCGCCTTGCTGGTGAAGGCCTGTATTCGCCTGATAACAATTGTAGCCGAATCTGCTCCAAGTGCTGATCAAGTTGACTTTCCAGAATGGCTTTGTTGACACCATCAATACCGGCCGTTTTAGCACCGCTCGATGCAAGTGTAATACGAGCCGCTTCAAGCAACCAAGACCGATTAGTCATGAGTCGTAACAGACGATCAAATCTACGTTGATCATCGGCTTCAGCCCATGTTGCAATTTTGTTTTGCATTTCACTGATTATCAAAGGTCTTCACCTCTCTAAAGTCAGATAATTTGCCAAGCAAATTTTCTTAAACTGTTCCCCTTCGCCATGTAATAGGTTTTCCCCATCTCAGACTACTACGGAAACTCCGCCAATCTATTCATCTTCGGGGTCACACTCCCTTAACATCTAAATAGACCTTCCCCAGTCCACATGCCGGACTCAAACGTATTAGGTAGGCTGCCGATCGCAGTCTTTAGCCTTGCTTGCTGCAAGTTGATACAGATGCTTTGATTTAACTACGCTCTTTTCAAAGCCCATTTCTATTGCCATACCTATACAATAGAAAATGAAGACGAATATGCATACATGTCAATTCTTCTTATCTGTATTCCACCTGTTAAACCGTGTAGGTGGAGGCGACATTTCAGCCCATAGATACGGATTAATCGGTTCGTGTTCCTCAACCTTCCAATACTCAGCCTAGAGGTGCATCTTGGCGTAACGGTTTCGCCTCACACCCCATTTCCCACGAGCTACGTCACTCCGCTAGTGTACAGCAGATCACCGCCGCTTCGGCTCTCACTTTCTCATAGCAGAAAGTGGGCATTTGTTTAATGGCTTCTGCTATTAAACAAATGCATTCCAAACATGCTCAAGCTTTGTTAGTGTCTATCCATAACACCTCCAAAGGTTGGGCGCACTATAAGTAATATCAGTGCTCCAGACCTGATTTACTTTATCAATTAACAGGCCACGCAACAAGTAGGGGTAAATCTTATTCTCTGGATGAGGCTTGCTGGTATCAGGCCCAGGTGCAACCCCACGTATTCCCATGATACGCATAAGCCTTTGAATACGCTTTCGATTCCAAGGGTCACCACGCTCACGCGTCAGCTGTGCCGCAATCCTACGCGAACCATAAAATGGGCAACGCGTATAGATCTTATCAATCAGTCGCATCACCTGCAACTCCTCATCTGATGTAGGTATTGGCTGATAGTAGAGCGTTGAACGATTGAGTCCCAACAGCTCACACTGGCGACGAATACTAATGGCTTCATACTTTGGCTCTATCCATTGTCGCTTGAGTTCAATAGGACTCGTTAACTTTTTTTTTAAGCCAGTCCAGTTCAACCTTTAACCGACCTATTTCTTCATAGAGAGGTGAGGTTAATGCCGCCTCGTCAATTGTTTTAGCACGCCCTGATTCACATAACTGAGCTGCGCCATCGATCAAACATTTCTTCCAAGTACTCACCTGGCCTGAAGAGATTTTATGTGCGGAAATTAGCTCTGCTGCTGTTTTATCGCCTTTATAAGCTTCTAAGGCAACCTTCGCCTTAAATCTTGCACTGTGTGATTTTCGTTTTGTACTCATAATAATAACCCCTTATAATCAACTTATATTTTGAGCTAAATCGCTCCTTAAGTATTGGTCTAAATATTGGGGGCCACTATACTCAGAGTATTATACCCAAGAGATTTCAAGATGCAGGATTTAGAACCTGAAAATTATCGTTAATTCTGTCATCTAAAGACGCCGCAATCTCAGGCAATATATCATCAAAAAAATACTTTATTTGATGCCGAAACGCCTTGGCAGTCGCAAAATATTGATTATTTCGAACTTGTTCATTCATCACCTTCCAAAGTCGTTCTATTGGGTTCAGATTGGGACTGTAAGGAGGTAAATAATGGAGCTTAATGTTTAACTCTTCTGCTTTATTAACGACTTGATCTGAACGATGATACCCCGCTCCATCCAGAATGATATTTATACAAGAACTTGAGGCATAGCGTGCTTTTATTTGTTCAAAAAAATCAACAATGGATGCACTGTTGACGGTCTCATATTGATCTGTCACTGCTTCAGATAAATGCCCTAACCGGATAGCACCGATTATATTTAAGCGTGTCCGGCTGCCTGTCGTTTCAATGGATTTATCAACCCCGGTTTTGATCCAACCTGATGTTATTTTTGTCGCTTGCGTCGGATGAACGGCATCAATGAATAATAAAGTCTCATCCTCTGCAAGTTCGGCCTTTAACCGTTTGTAATCCTCAATGAATTGAGCCTGCTTTTCAGGGTCAAATTTGTGAGGGACTCCTTTCGGCTGTTTATAACTAAATCCATTTTGATGCAACCATTGGGTCATGCCAGAGACACTGTACTGAATCTCATAGGTTGACCTGACATAGGCAACAATTTGATGAACGTGAACATAGGTCACATCCAATAAATGGTGTATTAATTCATTCGTTTGTTCTAAATTCAGATGGCTCTGTGAACCGCCATTTTCAGGCTTCAACTTTTGTGTTTTTTGAAAATCAGTGAGATGACGTAGAATCGTCGTTTCATGTTTTCGTAATGCCTGAGAAATCTGAGAAACCGACCAACCTTCTGAGCTTAATAAGACCGCTTTAATTCGGTCACTCTCGCGGACATCACGTGTTTTACTATGACGTAATTCCAAAGCTTTTTTATCCGTTGAATTCAGTATGATTTTCATTCTCTATAGAATGCCTTTATTTCATTACTTTTTCAAGCATCTTCAATAATTTTGGGTATATATGAAAAAAACAGTCTTTTCATTCGTTTCAAATGCTTTCGCCTAATGGGAATTAAATAGGGGTTTGCTATAAACATGGCAAACCCACCTAAAATAAACCTCGATACGCCAGCATTGTGTACTTT
>NZ_FQTQ01000031.1 GCF_900128525.1 methanotrophic endosymbiont of Bathymodiolus puteoserpentis (Logatchev) | reverse complement strand
TAAATAAAGTTTATGAGTTGCATCATTATAATTCTTAAATTGAACTTGCCTAAATTAATTTGTGCTCATTCCTTACTCTAGTGGAGACTCAAAAAAAAATGCCTAAAGAGCTACCTAATGACCTACTGATGTTTACATTTCCTGAACAATTAGGAAGGTCTTCTATGTTCTGCTACCCTGGCTGGTGGCGAAGTTTTACATATGCTGTGAAGATTGCCCAGTTGTACGGTTTTGACAAAATTATTCATATCGAATCAGATGCTTATGTATGTAGTCAGCGACTTTCTGACTACATACATAGTATTAATTGTGGCTGGACAGAGCATTATGGTCGGATCATTATTTTATGCCAGAGACTGCGATACAAGTGATATGTAAAGATGCATTTAAGGAGCTAGAGTATTTTGTCAATAGAGGTGATGAGTTTTTTCAAAATAGCAACACTGCTGCAGAATATATTTTGCCATTCAGAAAAATCGAGAGTCGGTTTAGTGGAGACCGCTATTGGCCTTTAAGTAATAATCATCAAGTTAGCATTGAGCACTTTGATTATTTGACACAAGTCCGGTCAGACTGGGATTTTCGTTCGGACTTCTAATGTCTTTTATTGTGTCTTCAAGAAAGTGAGTTAGATGAAAGAAATTGTATGACTTTTGAATAATGATGGTAAATAATCCCAATGCTATTTAATTCCTACATATTTATATTTATTTTTTTACCAATCAGCTTAATTGACTTTTTTGTCATTGGGAAAAGAGGGTATCATCGAATAGCAACTGTATGGTTGGTGGGCGTGTCTCTTTTTTATGGCTGGGGGAATCCTGCTTATTTAGGGTTAATCATTCTTTCAATGTTGTTTAATTATGCAATAGGCGTTTCACTGTCTTCAGGAAGTGAAGGTGCACCTAGAAAAAATCTTCTGATATAGTGCAATTTATTGTAAGCTTGTATAGTATCAACTGAAGTTTCCCAATAATTGGAAAGCTAACTGTAGCAATACATAGGATTGTGCGGTTATTCGTTGGAGTTGAGTGCACGACGGGGCAAACTTATTAATAAATACCTCTACCTGTCGATGTACCCCCATAAAAATTGGGAAACTTCAGTAGTATCAAAATTATATGTCCTGAATTCGTATAATAAGTGCATAACCTCTGAAAGTAACGGATAGCAATACACTGGTTGAATTGAGACAAGAC
>NZ_FQTQ01000030.1 GCF_900128525.1 methanotrophic endosymbiont of Bathymodiolus puteoserpentis (Logatchev) | reverse complement strand
ATTTGAATAATATTATCGAACAGGACCATCGATTTATCAAAAAAATAACCAAACCAATGATGGGATTTAAAGCGTTTCACTCCGCTCAAGCAACGATTGCAGGAATTGAAACAGCACATATGATTCGGAAGAGACAGTTGTCCGAGGAAAATATGCCTGCTTATAAGCAATTTATGGCTTTAGCAGGATAGTTATGCCTGAAGACAAGGCGCTCTTCGCTTTCACTCAGCAATTCTCAATTTAAAGAAATTCAATAACTTATGCTTGGACATAGCTTAAATACAGGCTTCTGAGATTTTAAATTATTAAGTAATTTCAATAAAAATCACACAAACTGGAATTAAAATTGAGAAAAGTGCCTTTTTTTCATAGAAAAGGCGCTGAGTGCTGAAAAATCACTCAGGATCGAAATATAAAAGAACTGTAACTAATTGATTTATATTGATACTCCTAAATTGAGAATTGCTGGCTTTCACTAGTTCTTGCGACAGAACCAAATCAATGTGTTATGATTTTAAGTTACGCTGAATAGCTAGATAATAGTTTCAGAGGAAATAATCATTTGAAGTTTTTTTAAAAAAGGCTAAAACGTCTAATATATAGCAGATTATGCTGACATTGGTATTTTTTGAAAAAAACTTCAAACAGAATAAATCTCTATAGCCCTTATGTATCAAGATGTCTGGATTTTTCGTTCACACACTAGGTACTTATTTTAAATTGGAGAATAAAATGAAAAAATTAATTTTACTGGCAGTACCATTATTATTGGTATTGCCTAATTACGCTGTCGCTGATGTATTTGACGACTTCCCTATTAGCATGGATGCTCCTGTACCTGATGAAGGTAACAATGATGTTTCAAATGATACTACTATCCTAGATTGGAAGCGGCAAACATTACTTAAAGCAGCTAAGGATCATAGTGACAAAATGAAATCTGATGCAGATTCTATTGCTGAGAGAGATTCATCTAGGATTCATGATAGCGCTGTCCATGCTATATCTATAACTAGAACTCTTTATCATGACCTTGATAGCCTACGATATAAAGCTCAGCTAAAGTTTGAGTATTTGCAGGATCACCGTATTAAAAACCAAATGCCCCTTTATGATTTATCAAAGTTTGTAGAGAAGCATTTGTTACCGTTAGTCAATGGTACAGGACATAAGATTAGATTAGTCAGTGATGCCGAAAAATTAAGAAGAACCTTTTCGGAAGAAGTGGACCGTGCTGCGGGCATGAAAAACTGGATGAGTGCCCAGCGTAATTCGATTAATAATATATTAAGGAGAATTACTATAGTTGGAAACTCAACTGGAGTGGGCAGCTATCAGAGTGATATTGTTGAATTAAAGATTAAGGTAAATAAAGCCTATACTGCTATCTTAGACGATTATAATAATGCCATTGTCTTATCTAATGCTAGGACTAGTGCCAAAGAAGAGGTGCGCCTTGCGAGCCATGCTAAAGCTGATAAATATCTTGCGGATGAAACTGCCAGAATAAATATTATATACGAAGAGCACATAAAAAAGGAGTCTATTAAGAGAACACTGTATGAGTTTGTAGAAGATGTTATGCAAGACTACGAGCCGGCAGAGAAAGAATCAACAAAGTATGACCATAAGGGTTCTAAACCAGTAGAGAAAGAATCAACAAAGTATGACCATAAGGGTTCTAAACCAGTAGAGAAAGAATCAACAAAGTATGACCATAAGGGTTCT
>NZ_FQTQ01000029.1 GCF_900128525.1 methanotrophic endosymbiont of Bathymodiolus puteoserpentis (Logatchev) | reverse complement strand
GCAATGGAATTATACTGCCATTCCTGACGCAACAACTTTATAAGTTGCCTAAGTTATTTCATGCACATTCCTAAGTTATCGCTAATTTTTTTCATGTTACATTCTTGAACAGATAAAGACAGCTTTACTAATACTGGAGATTATTGGCTAAAGCTGTTTTTGTCTTATTTCAAAAGCCCTTTTCTAAGGGCTTTCTTTTTACGTATAACAATATTAGTTTTTGAGTTATTGCGTCTGTCATATTGAGGTTCCGTTGATGAAATTCTTTAATCTAGGTGTCTTATTATTTATATATACAACAGGTCTTTGGGCGGATGATTTGCTTGGTTTGCCTGTATTACCTATACCCGCTAACAACCCACAAACAGTAGAGAAGATAGCTTTAGGGCAACGCTTATTTAATGATAAGCGCTTAAGTGAAGATGGCACGATTAGTTGTGCCAGTTGTCATGATGAAAATAAGGCATTTACCGATGGTCAACGAGTCGCACTAGGCATTAAGCAACAAGCTGGTTTTAGAAATGCATCGGTGGTAGTGAATGCTGCTTTTTATCAACGTTTATTTTTGGATGGTAGGGCGGCTAGTTTAGAAGAGCAAGCACTAGGACCTTTTTTAAACCCTATTGAGCATGGCTTAAAAAGCACGCAAGAATTAGTGGCTATTGTTGAGGCTGATTCCAGCTATAAGGCGCAATTTGCACAAGTCTTTAACCTCGCTGAAGATAAGATAACAGCTGAATTAATTGCCCAAGCGATAGCGAGTTTTGAGCGTACTTTAATTGCTGGGAATTCTGCGTTTGACCGTTATTTATTTGGCCGAGATAGAACCGCACTGACACAAAGCCAAGTGCGAGGTATGCGCTTATTTAGACGTAAAGGTAATTGCTCTAATTGCCATGAAATTGGCGGAGTTAATGCTTTGCTTATGGATAACCGGTTTTATAATTTAGGGGTTGGTTTTGAGCGTATTAATTCTGAAATAGCTGAATTTGTTGCTGAAGTTCGAGCAGGAGAGAATCCTGATGATTTTGATTTTACCGATGCACAACGGGCTGAATTAGGCCGCTTTAATATCACACGTGTACTTGCAGATATAGGTAAATTTAAAACACCAACTTTGCGCAATATCGCTTTAACAGCACCTTATTTACATGATGGCAGTTTGCAAACATTGGAGGAAGTCGTTGAATATTATGATCAAGGTGGAGAGAAAAACCCATTCTTAGATTCAGCAATTTTTCCTTTGCATCTTACTGACCAAGAAAAGCAAGATTTAGTGGCATTCCTTAGGGCTTTAACCAGTGAAAAGTATGCACAGTAATGTACTGGTTAATTAATAAAGTTCAACATCTTAAGGTATGTAGTATATAAATATTCATTACTTGCAGGTATTTGCAATACCAGGGGCAGAGTAGGCTGAGCTGACGGTAGGAAGCGCAGTACGAAAGATGTGTTTTTTAAACCGTTAAAATATTAAGTTACGCTCTGTTAGGGCCTAATATTAACGCTAATATAATCCAAGAAAAGTAAGCATTAAGGTGGGTCATGCCTTTTTAAAGCTACTGGCTTTAGTGGGAGAAGGGGGTTAAGCGGTTAGAGTTTATCAGTTTTATCGCTAGGGTATTTCACGCTATACTAGCTTTTTTGAGCGGTTTATAGTGGCTTCAATGTCATACCTGGACTACATAGCGTAGAATGCCATGCATATTTTATTAGTTTCTTCAGCAATAGAAAATTTTCCTAGTGCTAGACTATTTGAGCGTTTGGAGGGTACTACGCTGTATGATGAAAGTAAGTGGGAAAGCTTGCTTCATGTCCATACACAGGTAGATCTTATTTTTTTTGATGCCGCACTAGGTTGGAAAGGTATTGCTTCACAAATTCAGTTGTACCAAGAAAAACACCCCACAATAAAATGGCTAATCATTAATGCTACTGATACTCAGCAGTCATTACAATACCTACAGCTGGGAGCGTCGGGTATTTTAACTCGGCCTAGCGAGAAAACATTACAAGACTGTCTTCAAACTATTGCTAGTGGCCAGCTATATTTAGAGGCTGATTTGATTCAAATTTTAGCTTTACGGCATATTAAAAAAACGTTATTACCTTTCAAGCAGCTAACAGCCCGTGAATATGATGTGTTTTGTATGCTAGCTGAAGATTACTCTCTACAAGTGATTGCCGAGCTACTGTCAATAAGCACTAAAACCGCCTTCAATTGTCAGGCGCAGATAAGAAAAAAATTAGAGCTAAGAGGGCAAGAAGGTGTCTTTGTTCTCGCAAAAAAACATGGACTCATTCACTAAAAAAAGCTAGAATTCCCAAAAAATAGGAATATTTCCTGATTTTATAAAATTTCTTTACTTTTCTTGGGGACTAACAATGAATAAAAAAATTATTAATGGCGTACTTATTATTGCTATCGGAACTTCTTTTAGCGTGCAAGCTGCCGACAAAGGGCTGGATAAATGCATTGCAGCCATTCAAGCACAAAAAACAGGTGAGCTAGTAAAACTAGAGAAACTCAATGTTAAAGGTAAAGCTGTTTATGAAATAGAGCTTGAAGATGCTAATGGTTTTGAGTGGGAGTTTATGTGTGATGTGAATAGCGGTAAAGTCTTCGAAACTGAATCAGAAGTTAGCTCTGTCAATAGCTCGGCTTTTAAGAGTAAAATGAAAGTAACTGAAGAGGATGCTAAAGCGACTGCTTTAAAAGCTTATCCAGGTGTTATTGAAGAAGTTGAATATGAAATTGAAGCAAATGGCGATGCGAGTTATGAGTTTGATATTGTGAATAGCAAAGGCGTAGAAACTAAAGTAGAAGTGGATGCCACAACAGGAAAAATCATCGAGGTTGCCATTGAAGAATGGGAAATTGGTGAAGAAACTGACGAAAGAAGATAATTTTTTATTTTTGTTCGCAGGGTTGGTTTGTAAAGGCTGATCCTGCAAAGATTATTCTAACCTCAATAATTGGGTTTACCATTTTAAGCGGGTACATATTTTTGTAGGGTCTGCATCGCCTACCTTTTAAACTAGAAAAGCCTGTTCACCCTTGATAATTAAGAGTGAACAGGCTGAGCTTAACTGCCTATTAAGCGTGTATTATTGTCATTATGAAATAGCTTAACCAGAAAACTATATGGTTGCATCCTTGCACCTAAATGACATAACACATGCAGTTTTAGTCTAAGCTACCTGCAGCAGTCCATCCTTCAGCCCATTTATCGTTAGCATTTTTGAAAGCTCCCGTATAGCTTGTACTATCAATAAAGTTGTCATGTGCGCCATCAGCAAGGTTATCTTGGATAGCAACCCCATTAGTTAATAGAGGAGAGTTATCAGCTGGATATATTCCATTTAATAATGGATCACCAGCAACATTATTAGCCTGCGCTGTAAACCACTCTTCTGTAGTAAAACCTACGTTATTTTTGTCTTCAAAGTTAGTTGCACAGTTTACATAAGAGCCTGCAATTGTTAATGCTCCAGTTAGATTATTTGCTGAAGTGCCGCCACTTTTATACGTAGACTCACCATCAAGTCTGATGCAGTAATTAGCAAAACCTGAAAAGACCGAGTTATAAACATTAACGCCTGTACCACGGCGGAATTTAGCACCTTGAGTAGGGTTACCATCAGGGCCGATTAAGGTCATATTGGCTAACAAAGGCTGAGCTCTTGGAAGCGCATCATTGTTTTCTTCGTTATTATCAGCCTCAATACCCATATCGCCTTCATCGCCAGCTTGTTTGATAAGCACATATTGAGCTTTACCACGCCAGCCAGAGCCCCAGTCAAGACTGTCATCGGCATTAGCTGTTAATACCATATGTCTTAAACGAACAGTACCACCGAACATTTCAACACCGTCATCTAAGCCATGATCAACTTGAACAAAATCAATCACAGTTCCCGTACCTACACCCATTAGAGTTAATCCATTTAACTCTTGGTCAGGACGTACAGCAAAACCGGCATACTTGATTTGTACATATTTTAATAAACCACTATTATCAGCTGGGTTGTTACCGCCAAATGACTCACTAGTAATCGCTTCAAAAGCCGCTTCACAACCAACTGTGCCAGCAGAGCAGTTATTGATAATAGAGTTACCGGCTATAAGTAAACCACCCCATTCGCCGCGAGATGCTTCAGAGGGACCTGTCATAATGATAGGCTGATCAGGTGTACCTTCTGCCATGATTTTTGAGCCGCGACGAATAAAAAGAAAGTCATTTCCCGCTTCGCCGATTAACTCAGTACCTGGGTTAAGCGATAATGTAGCTGAATTAGTTTTGTCACCACCGATATAGACACCACCAGATAAGATCCAAGTTGTGTTGGCTGTTAATGTAATATCTTGGTTGATTTCACCACTTAAAATACAAGTGCCAGTTGTTGGTCCTGCTTGTGCGAAATCAGGACATCCCGTGAAAGCTGTAGAAGGTAATTGTTCTACAGAAAAAGCGGTTGGGCTTGAACCAGGGATGTATTTTAGTTTTGCATAAAATTCATCACCTGAACCTAAAATTTGCACTGAAGGGATGTGTAGGGCTGTTGTGGTTGCATCAAATGTAACACGATCACCAGTAACTGCCGCTTTTGGTGTAACGCTTGTTACGACTAAGTTGCTGCCTTGCAAAGTTAACTGGGCTGAATAGCTAGTTGCTTCACCTTTGCTATTAAGCACATCAACAGTGGGTATATCAACAACACCAGTAGCAGGATCATAAGTTGCTGTAGCAGCATTGGCCTGAATTGCACCAACTGAAAGGGCTAGGCTAATGGCTGCTTTTAAAATATTCTTTTTCATTATTACCTCAAATATTAAACAGAATGTATAAATTATATTGCATCGGTAGGATAAGTTATTTGTATTACAGTGTTGTGACATTTAGATGACATTTAGATGACGTAATGCACGGGAGAGAGACCAGAAGTTAGTTGATCAGTCATAACTTTTAGCTATAATTTATAGAGAAAACAATGGGTTTATAGGGAGTTTTGTAACTTCTCATTATTAAAGGGTACAGGCTGTTTTTTCAAATCGTTATTCCTGCATGCTGTTAGGGGTAAAAATTATTGCGTCAATAGTACTAATGCAGTACCATAAATTTATGCCTCCTAAAATAAGAGAATTAATCAGTCAATTACAAAGCATCGGTTTCGAAAATCGAGGAGGTAAAGGTAGTCATCGTAACTTTACACATAAAAATGGAGTAAAGATTACTGTTAGTGGAAAAACAGGTGATGATGCAAAACCCTATCAAGTCAAAGCAGTAAACAAAGCAATTGATGAGGTATCGAAATGAAAGTAAGTGATAAGTACTTGAAGATCGTTGAATGGTCAGAAGATGATCAATGTTATATTGGTCATTGCCCTAACTTGATGATGGGTGGTGTTCATGGTGAAGATGAAGCAAAAGTTTATAAAGAGCTATGCGAAGTGGTTGAGGAATGGATAGACATCTATAAAAAAGATGGAGAATCACTTCCTATAGCAACAGCAGGAAAAAAATATTCTGGTAAATTTAACCTTCGTGTCGGTGAAAAGTTGCATGAGCAATTGAGTCTTGATGCTTTAAGGTCAGGAGAAAGCTTAAACTCATACTGTATCAAAAAATTGCAGGAACCTATGTTTAACGTAGATTCTCGATAAAAGACTTCGGGAATGACATATTTTAGTTACCATTTTAAGACGGGATAACCTTTATATTCAGTGAGTTATCGGGTTTCTTGTCAGTGCTGATACAACATGGTTTCCAGTTAGGTGGGGGGCAAAATATAAGTCCATGTTCTGCCCCGTCTTAAGTTGGTAGCCGAAATATGTATCAGCTTAAAATATAGTAACCTTAAAAATTAAGTGATAAAGTTAAGCTGTATTCTCTACCTTTTTTGTAAGATCGCGTGATTTTATCGCCTTGCATAATCACAGATGTGTCGTCTAATAGGTTTTTCATTCGTACATTTATGGAAAACCAGTCACTTAATCTTTGTCGATACACAAAATCCAACTGGTTAAAGGGTTGTTGGTACTTGTCCGGAGCACCGAGTTGACCCGCTTCAACAATACGCGCCGCGGCGACATTATATAGAATCGTTGCCTGCGTTCCCCAGTCAGGGTTATCATAGCCAAATTGTAGGTTGAATAAATGTGGAGAGTGACCTTGTAAAGGCCTTGCAGACGAAGTTTGTGCTAATAGGTTTTCTGCTGTTAATTCAACTGATGATTTAGACCAGGTGTAATTACTACCAGCAAAAAAGTATTCTAAGTCTGGATGAATGAAATCTAAGTTTTTCAAAATTTCTAGTTCGATACCAAAGACACGGGCTGATTTTGCATTTTGATAGGTTAAAAGTCCCCCCGACCCCGGTACAAAAACTTTTTCAATAGGGTTCTCCAGATCTTTCCAAAAGAAGCCGAGTGCAAAGTTTTCTTTAGGAGAGAAATAGTACTCCCAGCGGGCATCATAATTAGCAATATAGGTTTGGACTAAGTCTGGGTTACCAACGGTCTCAGAGTTTGTCAGCGGGTCGGTAAAAGGGGCAGGGGATAACTCTCTGAAATCAGGGCGCGATAAAGTATTACTCCAGCTAGCACGGAACTGCTGCTTTTCTGAAATAATCCATGTTCCAGTAATAGCAGGGACTAGATCTGCTTTCTTTAATTGGGTACGAACGGGGTCTTTATCGGGCTTGGATATTGCAAAAGTTTCTACGACTTGATCGTTATCTTCCCAACGTAATCCACCATTGAGTCTTAGGCTATCATAAAGCATAAGATCAACTTGGCCGTATACAGCCAATAAATCTTGCGAGGCTTGATAATTATCTGTTGAGCGCGTTGTCTCCAGTAATTGAAAACCATTAGGGCCAATATTTTCAGGCGATAAGACGTCTTCCAGTGAAGGCTGCCCTAGTACTGCGGGATCACTGGCATCTGGCCCAACAGAAGAATAGTGATAACGGCGAATTTTTGAATCTCTGGAACGCGTTTGATTCATAAGCCCCGTCAATAGTTTAAGCGTTACATCTTGGTGAATATTAACGGGCAAGGAAATATCAAAACGCCAGTTTTCACTCTTGTCGTCTAAATTGGCAAAAATAGATTGATTGTTGTCAGCTCTACGGGAAAAAGAGTAGTTACCGTCTCTATTTGCATCATCATAACGGTAGTGGCGCTCATTAGGGGCATATCGAGAGGCTGTTGAGTTAGTATAAGACCATTTAAACTCTAAGTCGTTGAGCATTGGAAATAAGTGCTCTCCTCCTACTTGATTATTAAGTAATTGGTTTTCTTTCCATTTTAATGTGGTTCGTCGTATGTCAAAATCTTCAGAGTCAGTAAATCCACCTTCAATGCGTGCTTCATCTGTTGATTGACGAATCGCTAGAAGCTTTACATAGATTTTATGATCTTCTAGGTAACGCGCTTCTAAGGCTAAATAACCATTGAGGTTAACTTCATGTAGCGTACGGTCAACTTGGAAATCTTTTTTTAGAATTAAAGAGTTGCCGCTACCTGTTGCAAAAAGTCGACGCTGTTCATTTTGAATATTCCATTTTTCGTCCCAACGAGCGGCTGCCATATAACCAAAACTAAAGTCACCGACCGTAAATAAATCTCCGATTGACGCTTGAACACGGCCATTTAGTGGGATCGTCTTAGGATCGATATCCCAAATATGAGATAAATCTTCGCCAAACTTCTCAATTTCTTGTGGTGTAAATCCATCGGGGTTAAACCGAGTTTGTGGTTTTATCGTCGTATTGCCTGACGTTGCACTAGCAATTGAGTCAGGTAATGCACGGGTACCATCATCAATACCTAAAGAGTCATCTTTACCACCACGATAGCTTAGACCCTTATCGAAAGTTGTGCCTTCTGAGCCACCTATTTTTCCAGAAAATCTAAAGAAAAAATCTTCAGGCACATTACGTGTTCTTATTTCAACTGTTCCTCCAGCAAATTCAGCGGGTAAGCTGGGTAGGTACGCTTTAGAAACCAGCAAACTATCTAAAATGCTAGTGGGAAAGAGATCTAATGGCACGACTCGGCGCGTTGGATCAGGACTTGGCACTAAAGAACCATTAACCATCGTCGTTGAGTAACGTTCGCCTAAGCCTCGAATAAAGACATATTTTCCTTCGACCAGCGTTAAGCCTGAAACACGTTTTAATGCACTGGCAACATCGCTATCACCCGCACGGCTAATTTGTTCAGCCCCCAGAACACTGCTAACGCCAGCACTACTCTTTTGCTCTTCTATAACAGAGGCAATACTGCCAGCGAGAAAAGGCTCTAAAACCACAAACTCGGGTAAATCTACGCCAACAGGCGCGACACTTAGTGTTAATGAGGTATCGGTATCTTTGGTAACCTGAATACCTTCTTGTACTTTACTATTAAAAGCAGGGTGTAATACTGAAATACTGTATTGACCTACAGGTATTTTTGCTAGTTTAAATTGTCCTTTATTGTCGGTACGTATTTGTTTAGCGATTCCGGAAATATAGATTTGCGCATTATTTACGGGCTTTTGGGTTTCTGCAGAGGTAACGATACCCGTAATAGAGCCAAATGCTGTCGGCGCTTTTAATTGCTGCGATTCTGTCGTATTTAAAGCTTCAGAATTACGCCGAGAAGTTGCGATCTCGACAGTGGGTAGTGCACCATTTTTGAAAAAACTAACGATAAATTGTGCATTCTCTCCCTTAATAAAATCGCGCTTGAAGATCCATGATGCTCTGTTTTTTTGTGGTTTAATAAAAGTAAAGGTATGTGTACCAGCAGAAATTTTTCCGCCGATATAACCATCGCGGTCTGTCTTAGTTAAAGGTCTTCCATCAATCTGTAGCTCTATATTTGATTTTGGTTGGCCATTTTCAAATAAATAGAAGGAAAATTCGGCTTGCTCACTAGCCATAACAGAACTTGAAATTAACAAGCCTAAAAATAGATTAAACAGGAATTTTTGTTTCATTAGGAGAATTTACAGGTAATAACGGGAAGGTTAAGCTAAGTAAGTAACAATTAATTTATATACACTGGGTTGGGTTAGCCTCACACTCGGACATAATGCGACGTAATTCAATTCCCTTTTTAAATAATTCAGGATTTTTTAAATAGTTGAGTTGGTGTTTAGATTTGTCATACTGGCCGATATTAAAATAGGCGTAGGCAAGCGCATAACGAATAGGCTCGTCTTCAATTAATCCTTGGCGGTAGAGGGCATTCTTCATATTGACTGCCGCTTCATAACGCTTTAACTCAATTAATAAAGCGAGCCTTTGTTTGAGCTTAATTTTTTGGTCAGCGATTTTAGTATTAACAGATAGCGCATGATATAAGCGTCCTGCACGACGATATATTTCGCTTGCTTCAGCAAAAAGTTTGGCATCATACTCAGCGCCTTGTTCAAAAATTTTCGCTGCGGTATTTAGCTGTCCCTGGTCTAAATAAGTGTGTGCCAGCACTTTTGCCACCGTTGCATTATCTGGAAATTTCAGGTGAGCTACTTCAAGTATTTGTAGTGCTTCAGGAAGCTGATGGCTCAAGCGTAAGGCATTACCAATAGCAATATAATCTTTTGCTTGAGCATTGGATTTGTGTAAATAAACTAAGCCAATTTCAGCCGCATTACGGTATAAGCCTAATTCAACTAGATAAAATACTTTACGGCGTAAAAAACGATAATCTTCAGGGTAACTTAGCTCCGCTTGGTTGATCACTGCAATAGCTTGATCAAAGTCTTTTAGTTGCCAATAAGACTGAGCTTGCATTTCTATAATACCTGGATAATCTTTAGTCGCTGTACCGGCTTTGTTAACTGCATCAATGGTATTTTGGTATTCCTTTAAGCCGTAATAACACTGCGCTAGATAAATATAAGTAATAGGATCGTTTTGCCCATTATCAATTGATTTTTGCAGATTTTCTTTAGCTGACGATAAATCATTTAGACTTAGGTAGGCTAAACCTTTTAAGGTGTAAAAGCGGATTAAGTCAACATCTTCAGATGTTGCATCAACATTCTCTAAGGCCATTAATGCCCGCTGATATAAACCGTCCTTTACTAGCATGGCGGCCATACCAATATAATCATCTGCTTTTATTTTGGCTTTTTTTTCTGTTGCAGATGCAGGCAAGCAGACAAGCATTGTTATCAGGAGGATCATCCCGATAATTTCGTTAAAGCGTATCATAGGGGTACCAGTTAAGATAAATCGAAGCGAATTTTTTGTTTAGCCCACACTTTGACAGCTTTACCTTGGTAGAATGCGGGTTCAAATTGCCAGGAGCGAATAGAATTGGTGACTACATCGTCAAATACACCAGGAGGTGAGGATTCTAAAACTTCAACCTGTTCGACATTGCCATGGGCATCTATCAATAATGATAATAAAACATAGCCAGTAATCCCTTTCTTTTTGGCAGAAGATGGGTATTTAAAAGCACTGCGACGTTTAGGCTTAGGTGCTACATCAACTAGGTCATCAGTCATCACTGAGGCTTGAGTTGCACCTAATAAACCACTATCAACTGCATTAAGGTCTTCGCCCATAAGGCCGGGTAAACCTAAATCTATGCCTGATAAAGCAGTACTTAGGCCTCTAAAGGGTGCTGGAGCACGCATTTTTTGTTTCTTAGCTTTAGGCTTTGGTTTTTTTAGCTTTTTTTTGGGTTTAGGTTTTACTTGCTTAACGACATCAACCTGGGTACTTCTCGGTGTTTTAACTTGTTTCTTGTCATCCTTCCAATTGTTCATAATGACGATCAGTCCAAATGCAAGAAAAGCACCGAAGAACATACTTCCTGTCGCAAATAGATGATACTTTTTTCGGTTAATGACAGCATTCATGTCTTAACCTGCTTCTAATTCAGAGGCTACAGCAACACTTTGGGCGCCAGATAAACGTGCTTGGTCAATAACTTCAATAAGTTTGCCAGCAGGAATGCCTTCATCAGTAACAACTAATACTGTTTTGGAGGTTGAGGTTGCTAATAAATCACGTAATTTACTTTGTATCAACCAGACGCGTACAGCTTCACCATCTAAATAGGTGTCCCCATTTTCATCGATAAATAGGCGAATAGATTTGCTCGAAGCTGAAGAAGAACTAGCCGCATTAGGCCTTTCTAAATCGACTTTCATATCTTTAACAAAGGTCGTGGTAACCATGAAAAATATAAGTAAAATGAAGACGATATCAATCATTGGACCGATATCGATGGTGGCTTCTACATCACGATTTTCTCTATATTTCATAAGGTTTCATTCGGTTGTTGACTGCATAACAGGTCTTTAATTTGTGCTAAATTATTTTGAATATTCATTTGTTTTTTTTGCAAAATACTCTGCACTAACACCCCAGGTATAGCGACGGACAAACCTGTTTGTGTGGTAAGAAGGGCTTGTGCAACACCGCCAGCAATGCCGCCTGATTGAGTAAACAAAGCCATTGCCGCCAGTGAATCAAAGGTCTCAATCATGCCGGATACTGTCCCCAGCAACCCTAATAAAGGGGCAATCATAACAATCACTTTAATCAGTACTGAATATTGACGAATTTCCAGCTCATACTCATAAAAAGCAGCATCTAAATGCCGACGTAAATTGGGTACTTTCTGCTTTTTGATCGCTATGGCCTGTTGCATAGCATGTTCAATTAGGTCCTTAGCAGGTTGGTTGGGTGATTTATTGTAAGCAATATATAAATCACGCATACCTAAACTATTATGAGTTTTTAGAATGCAGTAGCGGTAGCCTAAACCATACCAGAGTGCAGCGGCACAAAAGAGCAGGGGAGGCATAACAAAACCGCCCTGTTCAAATAAGTTTTTAGCGGCTAAAAACCAGAAAGAAAAATCCATTGTTTTTCTCCTTAGGCTACTTCAAGAGGAGCGTTTTTCTTTGTTAGCTCATTTTCCGGCATACTTAAGATAATATTGGTCACTTTTAAAGCAACTCTTTCCATTTCCAGTTTTATTGATTCAGACCAACTGGCGAGTAGCGTGCCTAGTAGTAAGATAGGAATTGCGACAATCAAACCTAGCTCGGTTGTTACTAAAGCAACTGAAATACCACCCGATAATAGTTTGGGATCACCCGTACCAAATTCAGTAATAATATCGAAAGTTTCAATCATCCCTGTCACTGTCCCTAGAAGACCTAGCAACGGCGATACTGCAGCAATAACTAAAATGGTTGAACTGAATTTATTTAAAATACTAGATTCTTGTAAAATGGCTTCGGTAATTATATCTTCCATATGATCGCGATCATCTTTAACATGACGCAAGGTAGATTTTAATACTCTAGCGATGGAGCCTTTACCGTTATTACAAGCATTTTCAGCCTCAGCTAATTTACCTGAGTTCACTAAGTTAGTAACGTGCTCTTCAAATTTACGGCTGGTATTACTATTTATTTGCAATAGAAACGTACGGATAAATACGAGTAATAAGCCAAATGCGCCTAAAATAACGATGACCCAACCGATGATACCGCCTGAATTAATAACACTTAACCAGGTTTTTTTAGCCTTCTCTTCAATAGCTTTACTGCGTGATTCATATAAGAAAATTTTTAATTCTTTGCTAGGCTCACCTTTTGCGAATGACTTAGCGACATCCTCTGCGGGGATACTCCAAACTTTCATTTGTTGACCACCTGCGGGAACTAAAGCACCGCCTCCTTGCTTACTAATGCCATAAGAAGCAATATTACCTAGTTGGATGATTGTACCTTCTACTTGTTTGCCATCATTGAGGTAAAATCGACCCTCATGAGAGTGGACGCTGCTTAATTCATGCAGTAAATAAATGGCTTCAGAAAAAATAACTTTAATTTTGTTGTCATCGGTACCGGTTTGAAATATTTGATCCAAACCTAAATCAATATTGTAATTTTTTAATGATGATTCCGCTTGTTGATAGGTCATATCCAGAACTTCACTGCGTTCTTCTAATGCAGCTTTAGCTCTTTCAGCTTCATTAATACGCATTTCCATATCTTGTAATTGTCCAGAAAGGGCAACGGTGGTACGTTCTAGTGTATTAATTTTATTTTGTAATTTACGCTCATCTTTTGCCGAAGTAGACTTGAAGCTAGCTAAGCGTTTTGTTAATTCCTTTTTTTGAGCTTGTAAAAAGGCAAACTCACGTTTGTATACTGTCTTTAAATCAACCCGAGTATTAACCTCGGGTTTTTGAGCTTTGTTTTTTTCTTGAGCTGTGTTTTTTGTAGGCGCAGTAGCTGTTTCATCGGCATTAGCATTAACCGATAATAAGCAGACACAGCTCAGAATAATGAGTAACTTTTTCATTTAAGAACCTAGTGGATTTGGTAATTCAAAATATCCCTGACGAATTTGCTTTTTCAGGGAGTCAAACAAAAGTGCAATTTGTTCTTTAGACTGGGTGTCTTCAAGTTCTATAAAATTCCAGTTACCTGAGGGGGATTTTTTTGCCATGCCAAACTGACGGTCGTTAGTTTGAAAATAAAGTAAAACAGTCCCTAACTTAGCAATATCGGCCAGCATTTTTTCGCCATTAAGCTCAATAGTTTGTCGGTAGATACCATTTTCTTTGCTTAACCGAAGTTCATCTTCAACAAAGGCCCATAGACGGTTTGTAGCGCGCTTTGGGTCAATTAATTGGCTATCAAGATCAGAACGTAATTTAGTTAAAACAGCTTGGCGTTCTTCTTTTTTGAAAGGGATGCTATCCTGTACATAGTTGTATAATTGGCTAATAGTTTCTATAACAACAGGTGGCAAATTGTCATTATTAGCGCTAAGGGATTCCTTGGACTCTTTAAACTTCAGCAAGGTTTGTTGCATTTTCTCTAAATTAGTCGACTGTCTTCTTTCTTCTACACCTAAATCAGCATATTGTAAGCTTAAAGCCTGCATCCGATTATGATGGTCTTCTTTCGCTAAATCGAGGTGGCTTTGTAGCTCTTCAACTTCACCGCGTAAGCGCACAAGTTCATTCGCTAGGTTATCAACAGAGCCTGCGTATATATTGCTGCTGGCGCAGAGTAATGACACTGCCCCGATTAATTTTAGTCTTTGACTCATTATGTTTAACACCACATAATTTAAAAAAAAGCCAATTCTACGTATTGATTGTTACAGCTGGATTACAGAATTATGACAGTATTGTGACATTCGGCGACAAAAGATGAAGCATTTAATGGGTAGCAAAAACACTTTCTGATAAAGTTTCTTTTTTTAGGCCTGAGCCGAAGCGGGGGTAAAAACATCCATCATAGAGGTGGTTTAATTTGGGTTTATTGGCTTTGAAAATACGGTTATTAGGGAGTCTACTGAGGTAAGTCTTTACTGTAAGGTAGAAAAAGGTGCGCGGTAGTGAAAATAAAGTTAAGTTAAGTATATAAAGAATAACAGCGAGGAATGTGTTGAAAACAAGTAATATGAGTGAGTCACAACTAGTGTATTACACCAAAAGTTTTAGCTTTAATTTGCTAATAGTATTGGTATTTAGTTCGTTCTTGATGTCAGTAGCTTTTGCACACGGTGTTGATGCACATACTAAACAGTTCTTGCTAGCTAATCGGGGTATTGCTGTCGGACCTTTTTTATATATAGGTGCGAAACATATGGTCACAGGTTATGATCATTTATTGTTTTTGCTTGGTGTTATTTTCTTTTTGTTCCGTACGCAAGATATTGTTCGTTATGTCAGCCTGTTTACTTTAGCAGCAATTCTCAATTTAGGATTCAGTGATAAAATAAATCCAATTCCTTACCCCAAAAAAATTCTATAAGTGATAGAGACAGTCGAACAAATAACAACATTCACGCAAACAAATTTGATTGG
>NZ_FQTQ01000028.1 GCF_900128525.1 methanotrophic endosymbiont of Bathymodiolus puteoserpentis (Logatchev) | reverse complement strand
TCATTTGTAGCCTCTGTAAATTGTTTGGTAGCTGTTTACTTTACACCTATGTCTTGTCTCAATTCAACCAGTGTATTGCTATCCGTTACTTTCAGAGGTTATGCACTTATTATACGAATTCAGGTATCAATAATAATGGTTATTTTCACTTTATTATTATAAAAGGCTTAAATGAACAAGAGGTATTGGTTGGTGATCCCGCTTTGGGCGTAAAGGTTATTGCTAGAGATAAATTTGAAAAAATGTGGGGGAATCGAATTTTATTTTTAATTCAGGATAAACAATTGCTTGCCAACGCATTAAATAGTAATGTCGAATGGAGTGCGAGGATTAAAGCGCCATTAGGGATGGCCGTCGATCGATTAAGTTTGGCTGAATTTAATATGTTGCTCCCTGGTAATTTTGATTTTTAGTTTTATAGGGATGGGTGATTGCGATGAAAAAAAAACGATTAAATTTTTACCGGCAAGTAGCAATGATTGCCATCCCTGTGCTTTTGGTTTTTTCAGTTAATATTGCCGCTGATGGCTTTGCCACGTGGGAACACGTATCTGATGATGAATTAGCTGAGGTTAGGGGAGGGTTTCTGCTGGCTAATGGTGTCGAAGTTGATTTTAGTTTTAAAAGGCAAATTTTAATCGATGGCAAAGAAAATTATGTTATGAGTTATCAGTTACCTAAAGGGACTTTTTTTGATAGCGTTGGGTTGAATGACTTGTCTCAAAGTGAGGCTATCCTGAGTTCTGTGATTCAGAATAATATTGACAATCGGGTTATATCTAATATCACAACCTTTTATATTGGACTCAGGGGGGCTGGGAAGACAGCAACTATTGCTAACGGGCTAATGGATTTTCGTGATCTAATGCAGTATTGATAAACTTAATTTTCAGCGGAATTAATGGAAGATGGCGAAAAAAATATTATTTAAGGATTCTTTGTGTTTATCTTATTATTTTTTTTATAAGGAGGAAACACCTCTTTTATATTTCATAAAATCAATTATTTTTACAAGCAATCAGCTGAGTGTCAATATTTTTTACAGTTGTAGTGGTTTTCGGCTTTTCTTGTTAAGGTTACTTATCTTTTGTTCTATCTTGTTGAGTGTGACCGAGTTGCAAGCGGATTCTAGTACGCAGAAGTATAGTGAAATTGAAGAGTTAAAAGCACTTATTAATAAGCAGCAGGCAGCATTTAAGAGGCAAAGTCAGCTTATTGATGCTCAAGGAAAGCAAATTCAAGAATTAATATCTCAAGTAAAGGTATTATCAAACAATACAAGTACTGATAAGGCAGGTGCTCCTTCCAAGGGTAAGCCGCGAACTATTAAATCAGTAAAGGCTAGTGGTCCTAAACCAATTAAGCCAGTAGGCAAAAAGCCACCCAAACCAAAAATCCAAAGGCCACCTGAAATTCCAAGGCTTAGTGATACTGTAGGTGGTGTTTTAACTCGCAAAGGTAATATTGTGGTCGAGCCTTCTGTACGATATAATTTTTCAGATAGCAATCGTGTAATTTTGGATGGATTTTCTTTTTCACCGGCGCTCGTTATAGGGCTTATTGATCTCCGTGAAATTAAACGGCATAGCATTTTTGCAAATTTAAGCTTTCGTTACGGTATTACAGATAGGTTTGAGTTTGATTTTAAAGTGCCTTATGTTTACAGGTCTGATGAGCAGCGCTCGCGGGCTGTTAGTATCGGAGCTGCAAATGATGAGATATTTAATGCTACAGGAAGCAATATAGGTGACTTAGAGTTAGTTGCTAAATACCAGCTCAATAGTGGCACAAGTGGTTGGCCTATTTTTGTCGGTAATTTTATTACTACTATTCCTACAGGAAAAAGCCCTTTTGATATAGAGTATATCGAATCTGAGTCTATACCAGGTGCTAGGTTTCCTACGGAGTTGGCCACAGGAAGTGGATTCTATAGTTTTCAGCCTAGTATTACAGCGCTTTATCCGACTGATCCAGCTGTATTCTTTGGCGGGCTGAGTTATAGTTATAATCTTAGAACTCGTGAAGATATTGGTAATTTTGATCCTGGAGATACTCTTGGTATAAGTTTTGGTATGGGGGTTAGTCTTAATGAGCGTACTTCATTTAGTTTAGGTTATTCGCATAGGCATGTGTTTAACTCGTCACTAGATGGTAATACTATCGATGGTAGCAGTGCTGATGTAGGGCAATTACTCATTGGCTATTCTTACAAATTTGCAAAACAAACCTTGTTTAATTTGTCTTTGGGAATAGGTGTTACAGAGGATTCCCCTAATCTTAAGTTGGATTTTAGAGTGCCAATGACTTTTGATGTTGGAGCGCCGTGGTAGGTGTGTTGTTCAAGATTTTTCAGGCAATTTTTATATATCAATAGCATGTCAGTTAACTTTACAATATTGCCATTTTAGTAAGTTTTAATGTGTTTCACCTAGTTGATTTATTAGTTATTTATGTGTTTTGGTCTGTCTATTGCTTTTCCTAGATAGTTGTAATATCAGTAATAATTTTACTGAGAATTATTTTTGGAATGAAAGCTTTAGGGAGTGCATATGCTTAAAAAACTTCAAGTTTTATTTATCAGTAGCAATCAATATGTTACTGGTATTTTTCAAGGCTACTTTCATGCTTTAGGTTGTAATTTGGTGACACTGTCAGATGTTAATCTGTTTTCAGGTAGGATCAATGAGGTTAGTCCGGATTTGATTTTTTGGGATATCGGTGTGGATAAAGGATTTTCCAGTCAAGATACACAAGAATTGTTGAAACAACTTACTCGTAGTAAAAAAAATCTCGTCTGCGGCTTAAGTGATTCTCATACTAAACCCCAGTTGGATATTGAGTTTGACGAGGTATTTATTAAGCCGATCAATATAGCTCAATTAGATAAATATATGAGTAGAAAGTTTAGCCGAGGGGTAAGTTTTTTTGCATCAAGAAGAAAAAATAGTGATAGGCGTAGTTTTTTTGATCGTAGAGGCCTGTCAAATTGTCGAAGGGTTAGTGATGCTGATGCCCTGGAAAAATCAAATGGCAGCAAAATAAACAAACCAGCTGAGCTTATTAAGTCAGTCGGTCCTTTCCTGATTGATAATCAGCTGAAATGTGTATATTTAAATGAAAAGCTAATATCGTTAACTTGCAAAGAATTTAAATTATTCGAAAAATTAGCCAATGATGTGGACCGAGTCATTTCTGATGAGGAAATTATTGACTGTCTTTGGCCTGGAAACAATCATGCAACAAAAGCTGACCTGCATCAGTATATGCATTTATTGCGCAAGAAAATCGAAGATGATCCTAAAAAGCCGGTGTGGATTACAACGGTAAAGGGTTTTGGTTATAGGTTATTAATCTGACTATACCCTCTTAATATTCAAACCTAAATTCGCAGTATGAGTTAAAGCTAAGATTAATGCTTAGTATATAAGTAAATAAGTCAAAGCTAAAGCCATTATTGTCAACCTACAAGCCTATGTCTGATCTTAAACGCACCCCTTTATACGATCTTCATCTGGCGCTCAATGCCAAGATGGTAGCTTTTGCGGGCTATCAAATGCCTATTCAATACCCAACCGGTATTATTAAGGAGCATTTACATTGCCGCTCTCTAGCCGGTTTCTTTGATATTTCTCATATGGGGCAATGCTTAGTCAGTGGTGGTAATATCGCTGCGCAATTGGATAAGCTAGTGCCGAGCGATATTGTAAATTTATCCACTGGGGAGCAGCGTTATACTGTTTTAACGAATACTGAAGGTGGCATTATTGATGACCTGATTATTGGTCGTTTAGGTGATGGCTTTATGCTTGTTTTTAATGCGGCGTGTGAAGATAAAGTTATCACTTATTTGCAAAGTAATTTGCTGGGGCATTTACAACTATTATCAGAACAAGCCTTATTCGCTTTACAAGGGCCGAGTGCTAAAGAGGTGATGGCCGAGTTATCTGCTCAAGCTTGTGACTTGGCGTTTATGCAGGTGTTGCAAACAGATATTAATGGCATCCAATGTACGATCAGCCGTAGCGGTTACACGGGGGAGGATGGTTTTGAAATTTCAGTCGCAAAGCAGTATGGCCCATTAATCGCTGAGCTGATTTTATCTTTTGCACAAGTAAAGCCGGTAGGCTTAGGTGCTAGAGATACTTTGCGCTTAGAAGCAGGACTAAGCCTTTATGGGCATGAGCTTAATGATAATATTAGCCCTGTAGAAGCGGGTTTGAGTTGGTTGGTTGATAAAAATAAATGTGGCTATCCTGGTGCTGAAATCATTCAGCAGCAATTACAGCAAGGAGCTGCGCGTAAGCGAATTGGTTTGCTTGTTGAGGGAAAAACTCCCGTCCGAGATCAGTATCAGATTTATAATGGAGCTGATGTTTTGGTTGGCACTATTACTAGCGGTAGCTTTTCTCCCTGCTTGGATCAGCCGATTGCACTGGCTTTAATTGATGCGCAGTGCTCAGATAAAACGCTCTACGCGCAGGTTAGAAATAAGAAAATTGCACTACAGGTGACTAAGCTTCCTTTTGTAGCACATCAATATTATAGGGGCTAATTATGTCTGATTCTCATCCTAGTTTAGATGAATTAGAAATGCGGGGTAATTTTATTCAGCGGCATATTGGTTGTAACCCTAAGCAAACTGAAGCGATGCTGGCTGAGCTAGGCTTGAATTCGCTGGAGGATTTAATCGGGCTAGCGATTCCCAGTAATATTCTTAATGATGAGCCATTAAAGCTGACCGATACTATGCGCGAACGGACGGTTATCAAATATTTGCGCAAAATTCGTAGCCGTAATAAAGTTTTTACTTCGTTAATTGGTATGGGTTATTACGATACCGTTATGCCGGCGGTGATTAAGCGGAATGTCTTGGAAAATCCCAGCTGGTACACGGCTTATACGCCTTATCAAGCAGAGGTAAGCCAAGGACGACTAGAAGCATTGCTTAATTTTCAACAAATGATTACCGATTTAACTGGTATGGAAATAGCTAATGCGTCTTTGCTGGATGAAGCGACGGCTGCAGCTGAAGCGATGGCTATGGCTAAGCGTTTAGCAAAAAGCAGATCGAATTGCGTATTTATTGACCAGGGATGTCACCCACAAACCATTGCGGTTATGCAAACTCGAGCTGAATCTTTGGGCTTTGAAGTTGTTGTAGGTGATGTGTTTCAGCAATTAGTGCAATATGAGTTTTTTTCTGTGTTGGTGCAATACCCGGCAACTACCGGCGAAATTAATGACTTAACTGAGCTTGTTGCTATTGCTCATAGAAAATCGGCTCTGGTGACTGTAGCAGCTGACTTGCTGAGCTTGGTTTTGCTGAAATCGCCAGCGGCTTATGATGTAGATATTGTGGTTGGCAGTGCGCAACGTTTTGGTGTTCCTATGGGGTATGGCGGGCCACATGCGGCATTTTTCGCCACTAAAGAGGCTTATAAACGCTCCATGCCTGGACGTATTATTGGCGTTTCTCAGGATGTTCATGGAGAGCTTGCTTTACGTATGGCGTTGCAAACGCGCGAGCAGCATATTCGGCGCGATAAAGCAACTAGCAATATTTGTACTGCACAAGTTTTATTGGCTGTTATTGCGAGTTTTTATGCGATTTACCATGGTCCGAAAGAGTTGCGTTTAATGGCTGGCCGAGTGCATCGCTATGCGCAAATTTTAGCCAAAGGCATAGAGCAAATTGGCTATAACATTTTTACGCAGCAGTATTTTGATACTTTTGTCGTCTATACGCCTGGAAGGGCTAAGCGTATTGTCAGTAAAGCCCAAGAAGCGGAGATTAATTTACGCACTCTTGATGCTGATCATATTGGTATTTCGCTGGATGAAACTACGAATCGAGATTTGATTAGAACGGTTTGGCGCATCTTTTCTACAGCCACTGATGATCCGCCGGATATTAATACCTTAGATAAGGCTATTGTGGAGTGTATTCCTGATACGTTATTGCGCCAAGATGCTATTTTACAACATCCGGTATTTCATAAATATCACTCTGAAACAGAAATGATGCGCTATATGCGTAAACTAGCCAGAAAGGATATTGCTTTGGATCGCAGTATGATTCCTCTAGGATCTTGTACCATGAAATTAAATGCAGCGACGGAAATGCAGGCGATTTCAGCACGCGAGTTTAATGGATTACATCCTTTTGTGCCGCTTTATCAAGCGCTAGGTTATCAGCAGTTATTTGAAGAGTTGGAGGATATGCTGTGTGACTTAACAGGCTTTGATGCTTTTTCTTTTCAACCTAATGCCGGCTCACAAGGTGAATATACGGGGTTATTGGTTATTCGCAAATATCATCAAGTGCGCGGCCAAGCGCAGCGTAATATTTGTTTGATTCCAGAGTCTGCGCACGGCACGAATCCGGCGAGTGCAGTTATGGCTGGCTTGCAGGTTGTGGTTTTGGCGTGTGATGCAAATGGTAATGTCAGCGTAGAAGATTTACAGCAAAAAGTGCTGCAATATCAAGATACGCTGGCGGCATTAATGATTACTTATCCCTCTACGCACGGGGTATTTGAAGAGTCATTTCGAGAGATTTGCGATATTATTCATCAGTATGGTGGGCAGGTGTATTTAGATGGTGCTAATTTTAATGCGTTAGTGGGTTTAAGTCGACCGGGAAAAATAGGTGCGGATGTTGCACATTTGAATTTGCATAAGACTTTTTGTATTCCCCATGGTGGTGGCGGGCCTGGTGTTGGGCCAATTGGTGTGGTGGATCATTTGGCTGCTTATCTGCCCGATCATCCGGTGGTGAAAGGCGTAAATCCATATAAAACAGAGCAAGGTACCGTAGGGGCAGTATCTGCTGCACCTTGGGGTTCTGCTAGTATTCTGACGATCTCTTGGGCTTATATTGCCATGATGGGGGCAACAGGTTTGAAAAAAGCCACGTTGCATGCGATTTTAAATGCAAATTACATTGCTCAGCGCTTAGCACCCTATTATCCGGTTTTGTATACCGGTAAAAATGGTTATGTCGCTCATGAGTGTATTATTGATTGCCGAGCATTTAAAAAGACTTGCAATATTAGTGTTGATGATATTGCTAAGCGTTTAATTGATTATGGTTTTCATGCGCCAACGGTCTCGTTCCCCGTGCCAGATACGTTAATGATTGAGCCTACCGAAAGTGAAGATAAGGGTGAGATAGATCGTTTTTGTCAGGCTATGATCAGTATCAGGCAGGAAATTCAGGATATAGAATCAGGTGCAGCTGATTTGCTTAATAATGTCTTACACAATGCACCGCACAAGCATCGCTTATTGATTGAGGAATGGCATTTCCCGTATAGTAAGCAGCAAGCATTTTTTCCTGATAAGGGTCTGCATGATGATAAATATTGGCCGCCAGTAGGGCGTATTGATAATGTTTATGGCGATCGACATTTATATTGTAGCTGTCCCTCTATAGCAGAGTATAAATAAACAGTGTAAGAAAAATTTATATTCCTCAGTTAGAATGGTTGGTATTTTTAAGAGTTGATATAGGTTTAGATATGATTCGTGCAGGTATTGTGGGCGGTACAGGGTATACAGGAGTGGAGTTGTTGCGTATTTTGGCGTTGCATGAGCAGGTTGAGGTTGCGGTAGTAACTTCAAGGTCTGATAATGGATTGCGTGTTGATGCTTTGTATCCTAATCTACGTGGCAGTATTGATGTGAGTTTTTCTAAGCCTGATGTAGATTCTTTGGCGACTTGTGATGTGGTATTTTTTGCCACTCCAAATGGTACTGCAATGCTAATGGCTGAACAGTTGCTGGCTCGCAATGTCAAAGTTATTGATTTATCTGCTGACTTTAGAATTAAAGACGCGACGGAATGGTCAACATGGTACGGCATGGAGCATGCGTGTCCTGATTTAATTGCTGATGCCATTTATGGTTTGCCTGAAATAAATCGTGTGCAAATTGTTGATGCTAATTTAATCGCTTGTCCAGGGTGTTACCCAACGGCAGTGCAGTTGGGATTTTTACCATTAATTGAAAATGGCCTGGTTGATGTTAAGCATTTAATTGCCGATGTGAAGTCAGGAGTCAGTGGTGCGGGGCGTAAAGCTGCCGTACCTTCTTTAATGAGCGAAACGGGTGAAAGTTTTAAAGCGTATGCTTCGGCAGGGCACCGGCATTTACCAGAAATTAGGCAAGGACTGTCATTGGTTGCTGGTAAATCTGTGGAATTGACTTTTGTGCCACACCTAGTGCCTATGATTCGCGGGATACAAGCAACTTTATATGCACAATTAAAAAGGGATTCAGTGGATCAATTGCAGGCGCTGTATGAGCAGCGTTATGCAAATGAACCATTTGTTGATGTTTTGCCAGTAGGCACCCATCCTGATACACGTAATGTGCGTGGTAGCAATAATTGCCAAATTGCGCTTGTTGTTCCTCAAGGTGGTGATACGGTGGTGGTCTTGTCGGTCATTGATAATTTAGTCAAGGGTGCGGCAGGGCAAGCAGTGCAGAATATGAACTTGATGTTGGGGTTTAATGAAAATCAAGGGTTGCAAACGATAGCTTTGTATCCATAATTCTTGACTAAAACAGTAGGTATAGTCATAATCGTGTTACTTTCAATTGCTTAGTGGTTTATACAAATGGCAGATCCAATTATTTTTAGTGATAGTGCAGCGGCAAAAGTCGGTGCTTTAATTGCAGAAGAGGGCAATGATAGCTTGAAGTTGCGCGTTTATATTTCAGGCGGTGGTTGTTCAGGTTTTCAGTATGGCTTTACCTTTGATGAAGAAGTCGCTGACGATGATACTCAAGTAGAAAATGGCGGGGTCACTGTACTGGTTGATGCTATGAGCATCCAGTATTTGAATGGTGCTGAAATTGATTATAAAGAAGATTTATCGGGAGCGCAGTTTGTGATTCGTAATCCTAATGCTTCAACAACTTGCGGCTGTGGTTCCTCTTTTTCTGTTTAAATCTTATCGTTGATGGTGGGCTATTTTGTATAGTACTACAAAATAGCCCACTAGAAGCATTGACATAATGCTTTTAGGCTTGATAGATTCCACCTAAAATTACCGCTTCTTTTGCCCCAGTTGTCTCAGGTAAATTCCCCGTTAAACCTTGCATTGTTTGTTTTGCTAGCCAAGCAAAGGCCATGGCTTCGACTTGGTCGGGATGCACTCCTTCTGTTTCTGTAGAAACAACAGGCAGGTTAAGCTGAGCCTTTAGTGCTTGCAGTAAGGTCTGGTTATGAATTCCGCCACCACAAATAAAAACTTTATCAGTTTTAGGGGCAAATTTCTGTATGGCATCACTAATTGTTTCGGCAGTTAATTGGCATAAGCTACGCTGAATATCTTCTGTTTTGCATATTGGTTGTTTAGCAAGCTTGTGATTTAACCAAGAGGCAGAAAAATATTCAGGTCCTGTACTTTTGGGGGGTAAGGTAGAAAAATAAGGGTCATTTTTTAAATGTTTGAGTAACCTTGGCTGCACCTTACCTGTAGCTGCCCAATGGCCACCTACATCATAATGGAGATTTTGATGCGTATAAATCCAATAATCCATCAGTGTATTGCCGGGACCGGTATCGAAGCCTAATATGTTTTGATGTAAATCTTTGGGTAATAGGGTTACGTTGGCAATGCCGCCGATATTAACAATAACTCTATTTTCAGTTGGTGAGTGAAATAGGGCGCGGTGGAAAGCGGGTACGAGTGGAGCACCTTGGCCACCTGCAGCAATATCTTTGCGTCGAAAATCAGCAACGGTTGTGATTTGTGTTTTTTGACTGATAATGCTAGGGTCGCCAATTTGCAATGTAAAAGGTGTTTTAGAATAGGGGGAATGGCAGATTGTTTGCCCGTGGCTACCTATTGCTTTTATTGCGCTCGCATTAATATCACTTTGCCTTAATAGGTTAATGCAAGCTTCAGCGTAGAGCGTGCCTAATAAAGAGTCTAATTCACCAAAATCTGATAAAGAAATGGCGTGGTATGTATTGCTCAGTGCATGAATTTTTTGTTTTATTTTCTGGCTATAGGGCTGGTAGTAAAAGTTGATGACTCGAGCTTGTTTTTTTGAGAAATCATAAAGCCCTGCATCAATACCATCTAGACTGGTGCCTGACATAAGCCCTATATAGTATTCGGTTGCCATTTTATTGTATTTTTTGCGCAAGCTGAGTTTTATTAAGTGATTCTAATTGATTTAATAGTGGTTTTGCCTGTGCTAAAAAAGCAGTCTTATATTTCTTTTGAATAGGATTAGAGTTAGGGAATGATACCGTTAGGGGGTTGCGGTGTTTGCCATTAATACGGAATTCGTAATGTAGGTGCGGTCCAGAGGCAAGACCTGTTTGACCAACATAGCCAATAATATCTCCTTGGTTGATGTGCGAGCCGCGACGCTGCCCTTTGCGAAATTTAGACATATGGGCATATAGAGTACTATATTGTTGTCCATGCTGAATAATGACAACATTACCATAGCCTCGTTGTTTACCGCGAAATGTGATTTTGCCATCGCCAGTTGCTTTTATAGGAGTGCCTGTTCTAGCAGCGTAGTCGACGCCTTTGTGCGCGCGAATTCGGTTTAGTACAGGATGTTTACGTTTTAAATTAAACCTTGAGCTAATGCGTGCAAAAGGGATAGGGGTGCGAATAAAGGCTTTGCGCATGCTATTACCTTTTGGGGTGTAGTAGCTCGTTTTTCCTGTCGGATCTTTGAAGCGGATGGCTGTTGTTGGGTGGCCCTGATTGATGAATTTGGCGGCTAGAATATTGCCGGTACCAATAGGTTTGTCATTTATATATAGGGATTCATAAAGAACAAAAAACTGATCGTTTTCACGAATATCTAATGCAAAATCTATATCCCAAGCGAAAATATCGGCGAGTTGCATGATTGTTTGGTTGGATAGGCCTGCACTAATTCCATCAACAAATAGTGAGGAATGAATGGTTACGGATGCACTGCTAATACGTCGTTCGATTTTTTTTAGGCTGAGTTCAACATTGAAGTTGCCATCTTCAAGCCGAGTTGCTTTGAGTTCCTCGTAAGGGCTTTTTTTGTATGTTAAATGACTAAGTTCACCAGCAATATTGAGCCCTATCATTAGCGATTTTCCTGCGCGTATTGTGGCAAATTGTGAGCCAATATTATTGGCATGCACTATTTTGTGTAAGTCAGATTTACTTAGCTTGTTTTTAGAGAATATGGCTGATAGGCTTTCCCCGGGTTTAATCTTATGCTCTTGCCAGACGGTAGATAGACTTTGCATGCTTGGTTTGTGGCTAGCTTTAGAAGGCGTAGTGCTGGTCTCAAGCAAAGTATTGTTTGTATCGGGTAGTTTAATGGGCTGCTCGATATTTGTTGTGATATCGGGAATGGTTAGTGCAATTTCATCAAGTGTAGATGATGTTGATTTGACTGAAAAAAAAGCATAACTTGCCGTTGCTAAAATTGCGCAGACTAACCCTAAAATTAGGTGGTTCACGTAGTTGCTTTTTTTCTGTTTGGGAGGAATGCTGGATTGGAGCAGGTCGTTTTGATATTGCATTTGAAGATTATAAGATGTTTTTTTTGCTAATGCCTAATATTATATGGCATCAAATTAGTAAAGAAAGAGCGTAAAACAATTAGTAAGATAAAAATGTGTATAACTCATATAAAGAAATAAGGTGAATAAATTGCAAGAAGATGTATTGGCGCAGATAAAGCGTGGAACAGATGAAATTTTAGTTGAAGCTGAGTTAATTAAAAAACTACAGGAAGGTCGGCCCCTGCGTGTTAAAGCTGGTTTTGATCCAACTGCGCCAGACTTACATTTAGGACATACTGTTTTAATTAATAAATTAAAGCAGTTTCAAGATTTAGGGCATGAGGTGCTTTTTTTAATTGGTGATTTTACTGCAAAGATTGGTGATCCAACAGGTAAAAGTGTTACGCGTCCACCTTTAACATCGGAAGAAATTTTAAAAAATGCAGAGACCTATAAAGAACAGGTGTTCAAGATTTTAGATCCCGCTAAAACTAAAGTTCTATTTAATTCAGAGTGGATGTCTAAAATGTCTGCAGCAGATATGATTCAGTTGGCAGGAAAGGTTACTGTTGCACGTATGCTGGAGCGAAATGACTTTGGCGATCGATATAATTCAAATACTCCAATTTCCATTCATGAGTTTCTCTATCCGCTAGTTCAGGGATATGACTCAGTTGCGATGGAGGCAGATATTGAGTTGGGTGGAACGGATCAAAAGTTCAACTTATTAATGGGGCGTACTTTGCAGGGATATTACGGTAAGCCACAGCAGTGTACATTAACCATGCCTATATTAGAGGGGTTGGGTGGCGTGCAAAAAATGTCTAAGTCTTTAAATAATTATATAGGAATTAGAGATGAGCCTAATGATATGTTTGGTAAAATCATGTCTATATCTGATGAGTTAATGTGGCGTTATTTTGAGTTACTAAGCTTTAGGCCTATGGAAGAAATTACTGGATGGCATAGGGAGTGCGAAGAAGGTGCGAATCCGCGTAATTATAAAGTGAAACTAGCGCAGGAGATTATTGCTAGATTTCATAGTGAAGTAGCTGCAGTAAAAGCGCTTGAAGATTTTGAGGCGCAATTTAAACGCGGCGCAATTCCTGATGACATTGTTGAAATAGAGTTGACGGCCTCAAGTGAAGGCTATGCGATTGCTTTATTATTAAAAGACGCAGGGCTGACGGTAAGCACGTCAGACTCCAATAGAATGGTTAAGCAAGGAGCAGTTAAGTATGATGGTGAAAAAATAACAGATGCAAAGCTAGTTGTGCCTGTAGGTGCGGAGCATGTGTTCCAGGTGGGTAAAAGAAAGTTTGCGAAAGTTAAAATAAAACCTTGATCTATCCGGCTAAAGCGGTAGAATAGCCAGCTCTTCAACGCTCAGGTGCTGAAGAGCGAGGCGGGTTACTAAGTTGGCCGATTTTATAATGGCTTGTCTTATGGTTTAAGTTGATTTAACCGCCTTAGTTTTAGAATTAAAATAAAAGACTTGACCGTTTGTTTTT
>NZ_FQTQ01000027.1 GCF_900128525.1 methanotrophic endosymbiont of Bathymodiolus puteoserpentis (Logatchev) | reverse complement strand
TATTGGGTATAGGCGATATTCCTCCGTTATCGGAAGTCATCCGTGCGGCCGCTGCCTGTGGATAATGAGAAGTTACACCTTATTTACCTAAAACCCATGCCTTATATTTGCCCTATTTGCCAAACACCTCTGCGCCAACAGCTGTCCACACGAAGCTATCAGTGCAGCAATGACCATCACTTTGACATAGCTAAAGAAGGTTATATCAACCTACTACCTGCACAATATAAAAAATCCAAAGAGCCCGGCGATAGCAAAGAAATGATGCGCGCTCGTCGCAATTTTTTAGAAGCAGGTTTTTATCAACCGCTCGCGCAAGCGATCAGCAATATAATTGACCAACACCTAGCTGACATCCCAAAACCACGTATATTAGATATGGGGTGCGGAGAAGGCTATTACAGCCGGCAAATTGAAGTATTAACGCAACATAACAAGCTAGATTTACACGGACTAGATATTGCCAAAAATGCCATTTTAGCCGCCGCCAAAAAGCAAGCTACAGCACAGTTTATCGTTGCCAGTAGTGAACGCATGCCTTATAGCGACAACTTTTTTAATTTACTACTACGAATTTATGCTCCCTCTAATAATAGTGAGATCAAACGCCTACTAAAAACGAACGGCTACTTACTAACCGTTACCCCAGGGCCACGCCATTTATGGCAATTAAAAGAACTCATCTATCAAGACACCAAAGAGCATGATACACAAGCCCCTTTACCAGAAAATTTTACCACCCTGACAAACCAAAGAGTCAGCGACATAATAATACCCAATCAAGACCAACGTATGGATTTATTACAAATGACTCCTTTTGCATGGCGTGCTACAAAACAAATGACCCATGCCATTCAGCAAGCTCAAGACTTAGAAATTGAAATAGATTTTATATTGACACTTGCAGTCAAAAGCTAGCGTGCGGCAAAAATACTGCACTCTACTCTCAAGTATAATTATCCCCTAGCGCCTGAGCCTAAATTTTGACGAGACATAGCTACACCTCCCTCTGTAACCAATAAACCTGAATTCGCATAATAAATACATACCCCATGTGTTGACTATTATAATTAAATAAGGGATTTAAACTATTCTATATAAAAATCATCATCTAGTTCTTCAATGCCCACATTTCTCTTTAAGATAGCGTCTTGGCTAGTTTTCTGTAAGTCTATAACGTCCTTTACTTGGCCTATACAGCGTTTTGCATCATCGTAACCTTGATCTATCCATTCATTAATTTTTGATGCCTTGAAACTTAATAAATCCTTAAACTGA
>NZ_FQTQ01000026.1 GCF_900128525.1 methanotrophic endosymbiont of Bathymodiolus puteoserpentis (Logatchev) | reverse complement strand
GGGGAGTCGCTATTTTTGCGAAAGCTTGTTTTGGGCATCCCTGCCCAAGCAAGCAGCAAAAACTTAACGCGACTGCTAATGCCTTCGGCGCCCCGATTCGTCCTCGTCACCTCGTCCCGACCCAACAAGGGGTCGGAACATAGGCTCCAAATGACTTGACGCCGTGTCGGATGGCCTTTTATTTTGTCTCCACCTTCGCTACCGCTCAGACTCCGACAAAACAACGGCCCTACGGCTATCGCGGACTACCAGCCCTCGCATTCGCTCTCCATGGCTGGCAGCGCAAGATGGGTGACTACCTGTAAAGGAATATCATCAACAATTTTTCTAAAGACTTGTAAGTCTATTTGGTTTGGTGTGCTGGTAGGTTTAATATTGCCAGTGTCACTAGTTCTGAGCCAGAGTTGGTTGTTTTTTATCGTTGGCGAAAGAATATTTTTTCCTAGTACCGTAACCGCGATAAGTCCTGTTTGCTTTGGAATACTTAAACTGTCGGGTATCTTAGGCCAGAAAAACTCACCTTGAATATGATACTGTCCTGCGGAGAGCTTTATTGCTGGACTATTCTTATGCTTGGTAACAATAGCCCGATTGTTATTAACGCTTACGTTTTGTGGCCAGTAATTGTCATCGCCAGGGAGGCTTATATAGCTGTCACTATAAACTTGCCAATAACTGCTAAAATGGCCTTGTTGCTTATTTAGCGTTAAGTTTAATTGGCTAGGCCAAGCACAGTATTTTTGCCGATGATTATTGTAAGAAAAAGGACATTGGTGTTGGGGAGAGTTTTCCAGCACCCAGTTAACCCAAGGTTCTAAAGGTTTGGGGATGTCAGTATTTGCGTATATGGGTGAGAGGGTAAAGAGAACAAATAGCCAGATTAGTCGCGTCATGGGAAGCCCTGCATAAAAATCATTGTGTTAATGGATTCTATACCAGTTAAGGGCGGCTGTAAGGGCTTTTTCTATAATAAGGGAAAAATAAGCCGCTAGTTAATAGCGATTAACTAGCGGTACCTATATGTAGATTATTGTTTGTGTTTTTCTTCAATCATTTGATCAATAAGTTGCATAACATTAGCACTTGCAGACTCAGATTTTTCCATTCCGCTAACAATATTGTTTAATATTTCTGGATTGTCCTGCCAGTTTTGGCGAGAGAATGCATAAGCCTGTTGGGTAAATGTATGTACTTCTTGATGAGGTACTGATAATTTTGCATAAGCATTGGTATAGCGAAATTTATCACGTCCCAGGCCTTCGTAGTACCATTTTCCTAAACGACAGTGATGGTTATCTACGTTAATTGCATCAGCTTGTGGGCAGTTACTCTCTTCTTCAATAGCGAGATAACCATTTTGTTTGTAAATAATATGATCAAGCTTGGTCAGTAAGCCAAATGATTTATCTTTAGAATAAGAAATATAAGCTATAGATTCTTTGGCTGAACTTGAAAGACTGGCAAACTGCCCTTTAAAGGACACGACTTGCTCCATAATATTTTGCGATAATTCAGTAGAAGAATTGGCTTTAGTATTCATCTGACTCACTCGCTTATTAAATGAGTCTAGTGTTTTAGTAACCTCTAATGCGGCATTTTTAGTATGTTCAGAAAGATTTTTAACCTCTTCGGCAACGACAGCAAAACCTCGTCCATGCTCACCTGCTCTAGCAGCTTCAATGGAAGCATTCAAAGCGAGTAAATTGGTTTGATCAGCAATGCCGGTAATCATAGATAAAGAGTCCGTTACCTTGCGGCTATCTTCAATTAAAGCATTAATGACATCGGATACTTCGTGGATAGTCTCGTTAATATCTGTTAACGAATGGCTAATGTCGTCAACAGTAGAGAGGCTAGCATCTGCATTACGGCCTGTGTCAGTGGCAATGTTTTCAACTTTTTGCATTTGCTCTGTAATATTAATAAGGTCTTGTTGGTTAACTTTTAAGTTATCCAGTAAATTAGAGGTATTAAGGGTATGTAAATTCGCCGAAAGTTTGTTCTTAGTCATTAATAGCTCATTTTCAGCCATTAAATGTAAAGCGTTATTGATGTTCGTGGCAGACTGCTTGAGTAAGCCAGGAAATCCATCAGCAAGCACGTAGCGATCATGATTACCTTTGGATGCATGAGAAAATGAGGCGTTTACTTCTTTAAAGTAAGACTCCATGATGTCTAGCATCTCGTTGAGTTCCCAAGCAACTTTGCCTATTTCTCCAAGACCTCTGGTGTTAGTGATGCGGTGATAAAGTTCGCCTTGGTTGGTTTTTAGTAAAATTTCTTGAATAGTATTCAGTACTTTTAATGTTGCGTTAACAGAACGAAGAATAAAAAAGGCAATTATAATGAGTGCAATACATGACAGTAGGGTTAGCCAAGAGAGACCATAAAGATAAAAATTCACACTAAAAACGAATGCGCTAAGAAAAATGATAGCGCTAATTGCGTAGCTAATTTTAGCCTTAAGAAAGGGGATATTCGCGCTGGATTTATTATGTGCAGACATATTAAAGTCCATTAGGTTTGTAAAGGTTTAAAACAAAGTTGTTGTAATTTGCTGCGCCAGTAGAATTAACGGTATCAACTAAATAAGCTAAAGATTTAGAAGGGGCTTCTTTTGTAGAAGACTGCCGCTCTATAGCAAGCATCTCTTTATATATAGGGGTAAGAATCTTAATTGCAGATTCGGGTGGATTACGACGTACGGAGTAGTAACCTTTTAGTTTTCCTTCTTTGTCGTAATCGGGAGTAATATTTACAAATACCCAATAGAAGCTACCGTCAGAACATAGGTTTTTGGCAAAGCCAAAAAATTCCTCACCGGACTTAAGAGTGTCCCACATAAATCGAAATACCCCCCTAGGCATATCAGGGTGACGAATAATATTATGTTGTACACCCAATAGGTCAGACTCAGAGAATCCGCAAATCTTCATAAAAATTCGATTAGAATAAGTGATTCGTCCAGAAGTGTCGGTCTTAGAAACAATGAAGTCGTTGGCACCTAGCTTTCTCTCGTGATTTGTTGGCGTGATAGATAATTTCATGGCGTACTCACAGTCATTACATTAATAAGCATTATTGCACTAAATAGCTGTAGATAGAATATCGGCAGTATAGAGAATTACTTTAAAAATGAATAAATAAAATAAATCCTTGACCGGTTATGATAAAGCGGTATAATAACTGGCTCTTCAACGCTCCGGTGCTGAAGGGCGAGTCGGATTGACGAAAAGTCGGCGATCACAAGCTGTCTTCAAGAGGATTTATTGACTTGTTTTGGTTTTGGCTTTTTAGCCTAAAGAAATAAAAGCTTGACCGTTTAAATTTGTTGGATAT
>NZ_FQTQ01000025.1 GCF_900128525.1 methanotrophic endosymbiont of Bathymodiolus puteoserpentis (Logatchev) | reverse complement strand
AAAAAGAGCACATCACCCTTTATCTGGCAGAGCCTTCTGAGCACCCATGTTTTCATAAATCAACAACGGCTCAGATTCCCCCTTGATGACTCCCGCGTCGACAACAATTTTAGAGACTGATTCCAGTGAGGGAATATCATACATAGAGTTTAACAAGACAGACTCAAGAATAGACCTTAACCCACGCGCACCAGTCTTGCGCTTCATCGCTTTTTTGGCCACCGCTTCAAGAGCATCGCTTCGGAAATCAACGTCCACGCCTTCCATTTCGAACAACTTATGATACTGCTTCGTCAATGCATTTTTTGGTTCAGTAAGAATTCTAACCAACGCACTCTCATTAAGCTCTTCCAAAGTTGCCAATACAGGTAGACGACCAACAAATTCAGGGATCAAACCAAACTTCACCAAATCTTCTGGCTCAACTTCCTTAAAAGTCTCACCCAAATCCTTACTGTTCTCCTTACTCTTAACTTCTGCAGAGAAACCAATACCAGACTTATCTGTACGCTCTCTAATTACCTTGTCAAGTCCAGCAAAAGCACCGCCACAGATAAACAAAATAGTAGACGTATTGACCTGCAAAAATTCCTGCTGAGGATGCTTCCGCCCCCCCTGAGGAGGAACAGAAGCTATAGTACCTTCAATCAGCTTCAAAAGCGCCTGCTGCACTCCCTCCCCAGAAACATCTCGCGTAATGGAAGGGTTATCTGATTTTCTTGAAATTTTGTCAATCTCGTCAATGTAAACAATACCCCTCTGAGCCTTTTCTACATCATAATCACACTTTTGTAACAGCTTCTGAATAATATTCTCAACATCTTCACCTACATATCCCGCTTCCGTTAACGTAGTGGCATCAGCAATGGTAAATGGTACATTCAGCAACCTTGCCAACGTCTCCGCCAGCAAAGTCTTCCCACAACCAGTAGGACCAATAATCAGAATATTACTTTTACCTAGCTCCACTTCACTGTTATTTTTATCTCCATAGCGAAGACGCTTGTAATGATTATAAACAGCAACAGCAAGAATCTTTTTAGCCTCAGGCTGTCCAATCACATACTCATCAAGAATATCCTTAATCTCTCTGGGAGTAGGCAATTTACTAGAAGCATCTTCCTCATCAGAGTCCTGAATTTCCTCTAGTATTATGTCGTTACACAAGTCAACACATTCATTACAGACAAAAACGGACGGACCTGCAATCAGTTTGCGAACCTCGTGCTGACTTTTTCCACAAAAAGAGCAGTACAGCAACTTACCGTTATCCTCACCCTTACCGCTTACTTCGTCGGCCATTCGATTACCCTAGTTATCAAAAACAACACCCGCATCTATAAAAATGCAAACATTGTAGCTCGTCTTCAAGTGCGTTATCTAACAAAGTTAATAACCACCCTAACACAATATATACCCGTCACAGTTAAAGGTGTGAAGTTATTCAACCATCCTCACCCTATCCACTAGTTACTAGTTACTAGTTACTAGTTACTAGTTACTAGTTACTCGCAGGATCATTGGCCTTCTCACGTTTGTCGCCCACACGC
>NZ_FQTQ01000024.1 GCF_900128525.1 methanotrophic endosymbiont of Bathymodiolus puteoserpentis (Logatchev) | reverse complement strand
CCTCTGAGCGCCACTTTTTCGTGCAATTGAATTCCGTAAAAGTTGGTTTTTACACCTTAGGAAACTTATTATCACCCATAGATTTGATGTATGTCTACCATCTTATGTATTGTTGCGGACACCGTTAGCCGATACAAGGGCCACTAATATAATAAAATAGTTTATTATTGAGTTTGGATCAATTAACCTGAATAGAGATTATGAAGAATAAAGCAACACCCATTAACAAGGAACGCGTTATGAATGTTGACGAGTTTATTGTTTCTAAAACAGATGCCTCAGGACGCCTAACCTATTGTAATCGTATTTTTATTGATTATGCAGGGTACTCTGAGCATGAGTTATTAGGCCAACAGCATAATATTGTACGTCACCCTGATATGCCACGTTCTGTGTTTCATTTACTTTGGACAACGATAAAGTCAGGTAATGAATTTTTTGGGTATGTCAAAAATATATCTAAAGATGGTTCATACTACTGGGTTATAGCCAATGTAACGCCTAGTTATTCAGGTGCGGGTACTGATGCTAAGAATATTATTGGTTTCTTTTCAGTAAGACGCAAACCAGATCCTGCCAAAATCAGGATTATTGATGCTATTTATAAAGAGATGCTTTTAGCTGAAAAGCAGGCAGGCTCGCGTGATGCAATTGCAGCGGGAACAAAGGTATTGATGGATATTGTTAACAAAACAGGAAAAGACTATCGTGAATTCATTCTTTCTCTTTAATGGTAAAAACAGCGTTTTATGGCTCTTGGCTATTCAAATTTTTTTGACGATTGAATCTTTGATAACGCAAGGCATTGAACTGGCACATATCATTTCCATTTTTATTGCTTTTATTATTGTTTTTTTGTTTTTTAAGCAATCAAATAGAGAATTGCATATTATCAAGTCCATGTTTAAATTAGCCAACAGTATAGAAAAAGGAAAGTTAGAATATCGTATTACACACATTGATCCAAAATCTGAGCTAGGCCCCATTGCTTGGAATTTTAATGAAGCCTTAGATCAAATTGAAGCCTATATGCGAGAGGTCAATACTTGCTTTCAGTCTGCAGAAAATAAAGAATTTTATCGTAAGGCACAAGTTATGGGTATTAAAGGGGATTTCTCAGCAGGTTTAGAGAAGGTTGATGTTTCATTGGGAATGATGGAGCAAAATCATTTTAATACCGTTAGAGATGAATTGTTTTCTCAGCTAGGGCAAATGAAAACAGAGAACTTATTAAATAGCTTACATCGTACCCAAGATGATTTATCACGTATTGCTAATGAAATGGAGCAAGTGGAAGGTATTACTAAACACTCTTCAGATATCTCTTCGGCTAGTCAGGCGTCTTTAGGCAAAGTCATTGATCAATTAACGCAAATTATTACTAAAATTGATTCGATGAAAGAGTCTTCATTGGAGCTTAGTCAAAGTAGCAAAGAGATCACGGATGTTACTTCTTTAATTACTAAAATTGCAGATCAAACTAATTTGTTAGCACTGAATGCAGCGATTGAGGCCGCGCGAGCAGGTGAGCATGGCCGTGGCTTTGCCGTGGTCGCTGATGAAGTCCGTACATTGGCTGAGAATACGAAGTCAGCGACAGCAAAAATCAATGCGACTATTGAAAAATTCACTCATGCAACAGAAATCATCGTACAAGATACTGAGAATATGGCGAGTATGACTGATGACTCCAAAGTTGCTATTGGTGAGTTTGAGAAAAATATTTCTGAGGTGGCTAAAATTTCTTTGGAAACTTATTCTAAGGTGAATATTACCCAAATGATTAGTGAAATATCTTTAGCAAAAGTTCAGCAAATGATTTTTGTACAACAAGGGTATAGAGCAGTTGAAACAGGGGTTGATTCTGAAGCGGCTGATGCTGTCAAAGTAGACCATATGCATTGCGATGTTGGTATCTGGTTACAGTCTGGTAAAGGGGCGCAAAATTATCAGCACTTAGCTGCATATGCTGAGCTTGAATACCCGCATGAAGTAGTGCATAAATGCATGGATCTAGCGATGCATTATTTAGCACAAACGTGGCAAATGGATAGGGACATACAAGCTCAAATTATTGATAATTTTAAAGCGGTTGAAGCGAATAGTTTATTAATGAATGAAAAATTTGATTTGTTATTAGAGCAGAAACAGAAATTTGAAGGTGCTACTTCTAACGAAGCAGGTGACGTTGATTTATTTTAAAGAGAATTATCAATAGTACTGTTATTTTGTCACTTTGTATTTTTCTGTTAGTATCCTTACTTAGACATTAATTCCTGGGGAGGGGCTATGTCAGAGTGTTCTTTTTGTGGTGTATTAGAGGAAAAGCACTACCCATTGTGTCATGTGTGTGGCTCAATCCGGTATCCTGTCGAAAAAGATAAAATAACAGGCGAACTAAGCCGTCACCAGAAAAAACTAAAACTAACGGCTTCTGTAGCCGCCGCCATAGTTATCCCTGGCGCATTTATTTTTTTGGCGGCAAGTCATATTAATACCAAAATAAAGAATCGAAAGCTGTGAATATTTAAACTCTTATTTATTCACACAGCCCCTGTCCAGACTATTCATATCTTTGACTTAATAGTATTGAGAGATTGTACAAAAATGGCAGTTTAACTTTTAGCGCAATTACATCACTTCTTTAAAAGCTATATAGATAGAACCGCTTATGTCCCTTTCCCTAAAGATAAAGACAAAAATTGTCATCGCTACCCGCTTATAGAGAATGATAGCAAGCCGATGATGGACTAGTGAAAGCGTATGGATGCTGATATGAAGCCGAAGGATTTTATAGGTCATACGGTAATCACTGAAATTAAGAGGCTTATAAAGTCTTATGCAAAGTTTTAAATAAAAGGCTTGAGCCGCTTCGAAGATATTTCGAGGATTTTTTAAAATGCCTAACCGTAAGTGAGGTTGTCGGTGGCTAATTTTTTCACAGCCTCTAAAATATTTTTATGGAAATGATGCCTGCCACTTTAATAAAAAAAATTCGTAAACCTATATTAATTGTTGCTGGGATAATATCTTTCTATGCATTGTTAGGTTTTGTGGTTTTACCTCATTATATGCAGGAAAAATTACCTGAGCTAATAGAAACGGAAACAAGGCGAAAAGTAAAGATCGAGCGTATAGAATTCAATCCATTTTCATTAGAACTGAGCTTGCTAAACTTTTCTATACAAGAAAAAAATCCGCAAGATTTTATTAAATTTGATGAATTTTATATTAATATTCAGGTTTGGAAAAGTATACAAAAAGCAGCATTAGTGATTGCGGAAGTAAGATTGTCTGATCCTTTTGTGCGTTTAGAGATGTTTAAAGATAGTCGTTACAACTTTAGTGACTTATTAGAAAAAGAGCCAGAAAAGAAGGAGCATGAGGAGCCTAAAGACATTTTTCCGGTGATTATTCAGAAGCTGGATATTTATCGCGGAGAAGTTGCGGTGATTGATTCAGCGCATAAAGGTTCAACTATTCATATTATTCAGCCTATAAACTTACATCTTGATGATTTTAGCACTTTACTTGGTGAGGCATCTGGACTAGGTTTCTCCATGAAATTGAATTCAGGCGGTCAATTGCAATGGCAGGGTGATTTTGGTGTTAATCCATTATTTTCTAAGGGATCATTAGCAATAGATGGGGTAAAATTCACTCAAATTTGGCAGTTATTTTTGCAAGATAAGGTGAATTTTAAATGGGTGGGTGGTGTACAGTCCATTAAATTTAATTACGCACTTTTTTATGTTGATGATACATTTTTATTTAAACTTGCTGATGGCCATTTATTAACTAAAGATTTAAAGTTTACTGCACTAGATAGCGATAAAACTTTAATTAATATTCCCTATTTTTCCGTTGACGGGTTGAGTTTTGATTTAAATAAACAAGAAATTAATATTGCTAAGATCGAATCTAAACAGGCTGATTTTGACGTAGGGTTTAATCAGTCTGGAGAACTAAATTATCAAACTATTTTTGCTGGTGATACCGGACAAAAAGAGCCTGATAACGTAGTAAAAGAACCAGCGGAACCCAGCAATCCATGGACTATTCAAGTAGCTGATGTTATTTTAAATAGCACACATATCAATTTTACCGATAAACGACCTCAAGAAACTGTTTTAATGGAGGTTGCTAGTTTGGATATGGGCTTGAAAAACTATTATTTAAGGACGGATAGCCAGTTACTTATGACGGCTAATCAGGGCTTTGTAAATTTACAGGCATTTAATTTACATACGGAGAAAGATCCAACATTAGCTCAAGTCCCTAGCGTTAAAATTGATAGTATTGATTTTAATTTGCAGAATCAAAGTGTAAAAATTAAGTCAATTAATACAAGTGATGCGTTAATTAAAGCTTGGTTGACTAAAAATGGCACACTCAATTATCAGGAGCTATTTGCTACAGCTCAGGTTTCAGAAGGTCATTCTGAGCAAAAATTGATTACTGAAGATGCCCCTAAAAAACCTTGGCTACTCACACTAGATTCATTCAATATAAATAATTACGCCTTACAATTTAAGGATTATACCCAAAAGAAGCCAGTTGACTTAAGCTTATCTGATTTGGATTTTTCTGTTGCGGGCTTTAGTACTGAAAAAGGTACGCGTCTGCCTATTGAACTCAATGCACGATTGAATAAAACGGGAAAAATAAAAGTGACAGGTTCTTCTGTTCTGGAGCCTTTTACGTCAAATTTAGATATTAATATAAGCCATATTGAGATTAGGGCATTTGAACCGTATATCAACCAGAGCGCTAAACTTGATGTTATAAAAGGGCATGTTAATACGCAGGGAAAGCTACTTATAGCTCAAAATAAAAAAGGTGATTTAGGGTTAAATTACAAGGGAAAAATTGCAGTTAAAAACCTGCATACACGCGATCAGATTTTGCACCAAGATTTTTTGAAATGGCAGAACTTAGCACTTAATGGTTTCGAGTTTGATTTGCAGCCAATAAAATTAAAAATCAAATCAGTTGATTTAGATCAACCCTATGCACGAGTAACTATCAAGAAAGATAAAACGGTTAATATTAATGATATTATCGTCACAAAAAGTATTGATAAGCCAATAAAACAAAAAACAACAAAGAAGGAGTCTAATGCGCAATTCGACATAGGTAGCGTTAATATCAAGGGGGGAAGTTCTGACTTCTCGGATTACTCTTTAATTCTGCCTTTTGTAGTAAAATTGAATGCTTTAGATGGACAAATAAAGAAAATTTCTTCAAATCAGAAATCTAAAACCCATGTAGATTTAAAAGGTAAAGTGTTTGACTTGTCTCCTGTAGAGATAAAAGGAGACTTTAACCCCAGTTTGGATGAAATGGATTTAGGGATGCACTTTAAAAGTTTGCCTTTACCGTTTATATCGCCTTATATGGTTGAATTTGCAGGCTATAAAGTTGAAAAAGGTAAAATGTCTGTAGGCTTATTGTATCAAATCAAAGATAGGCAGTTAAGTTCGGAAAATAACTTGTTTATTGATCAGCTTGAACTAGGAGATAAAGTAGAAAACCCAGAAGCAGTAGATCTTCCGTTGGGGCTAGCCATCGCTTTACTGAAAGATAAAGAGGGTCGAATTATGCTTAATATGCCCGTTTCTGGAAGTTTGGACAACCCTGAATTTAGTGTCGGGCCTTTAATTTACGATGTGTTTATCAACTTATTAAGCAAGGTGATTGCTTCACCTTTTGCTGCAATAGGCTCATTTTTAGGGAGTGACGAGGATTTTAGTACGGTAAGCTTTCAGGCGGGAAGTGATGATTTAAGTGCTGAGCAGGCAGAAAAACTGGATGCTTTGCTGAGTGCTTTAATGGAAAAACCAGAATTAAGTTTAGAAATCAAAGCAGAGTCTTATGTAAAGCAAGATTGGCCAGCAATGCAGGAGCAGGCTTTAATGGATCAGCTTAAACAAATACGAGCGAATGAGTTAAAGCAGCAAGGAAAGCTAGAGTTAGCTGAGTATATTGAATTGTCGGAAGATGAGTATAAGCGTTTGTTGGCTGATTTATTTATCCAGTCTTATCCTGAGCTAGCTGAGCGATCATTATTTGGCACGCCAAAATTAAAGCATCCTGATATGGGTGAATTTGATGTTGTCGCTAAAAACATGTTGCGCAGTATGATTAAGCCAGATAAACATAAGCTTTTTAATTTAGCCGCGACAAGGGCTAGAAATATAGCGCGCCATTTGACTCGCGAGGGTGGTATTGCGCAGTCGCGTGTTTTTATTTTAGATGGTGCTGTATTGCCTAAGGCTGAACACGGTGAATTAAAAGCGCAGCTTATTTTGAAAGTACAGTGAAGCTCTTCGGTTGCTTGTATAGGCGCTAATAAGTAACATTGGCATCCACAGCCCAGAGGTAGCCCCAATATTTTAAGCAAAAAAAAAGGACATCGAGTAAAAACTCTAGGTCTAATGCCGCTACCGGTGGCGAAATATGTATTTGAATAATAAGGAGTTTATAGTAAATTAAAGTTAAGCTTTAACTACATATTGGATATAATTGAATCTCCTACAAAACAATTAATCCTGAGAAAAAGCTTAACTAATGAAAAATTCTAGTCGATTAAGCCTCCGTTTACAAATTCGATCCTTCAAAAATACCTTTTTTCAACTCAATGACCTCCCTTTTAAAGGGCTATTATCTGACGGTTTAATTAAAGCTATTCATCAATCAGGATATGTCCGCAGTACAGTTTTTACTCCCCTGGTGACATTGAGAGCGTTTTTATTTCAAGTACTCAGCTCTACGGGTTCTTGCAAAGAGGCGGTTGCACATGTTTTGATCGAACGAGTTGGCTTGAATTATAATGCAAACTCCATGAACACTGGGCCTTACTGTAAATCCCGACTAAGACTGCAACTCCCTCATTTAAAAGAAGCTGTCATCTCTTCGGGTAAAGTATTGCATGAGCAAGCATCAGGCAACTGGTTGTGGAATGGGTTCCGAGTTATGCTGGTCGATGGCACGACCTTGCTTATGCCCGACACGGACAATAACCAGAAAACCTATCCTCAACAAAGTGCACAAAAGCAAGGTCTGGGGTTCCCAATTGTACGATTGGTGGATTAGCGACAGGAGCTTGTGTTGATTATGCTATTGGCCCTTATCAGGGCAAGAGGAGTGGTGAAACATCATTATTCTCTGATTTGATTCAGTCCCTCTGTCAACAAGATTTACTTCTCGCAGACGGTATTACACGTCTTACGCCAATATTGCTATCTTGACAAGGCAGGGAACGTCACTGGTTTTTAGACAACAGAGTACCGTAAAAAGCGATTTCCACCGAGGACAACGTCTCGGAGCAAAAGACCATATTATCAGCGTTAAAAAACCGAAGAAAAAAACCGTCTGGATATCAGATGCTGCATGGGCAGAGTTACCTGATGAGCTTTTGATACGTGAGTTTTCTGTAGAAGGAACTGTCTATGTCACAACATTAATGGATGCCAAAACTTACCCCAAAAAATCCTTGGCTAAACTGTATCAGCAGCGCTGGCAGATTGAGGTGGATTTTAGATCAATAAAAACACATATAGGGATGGGGATGTTACGTTGCAAAACAGCAGAGATGGTTAACAAGGAGATTGCAGTGCACCTCCTGGCCTATAACCTTATACGCGCAAATATTGCTAGGGCTGCCTGTCTCAATGACAAGGAGCCACGTTACCTCAGTTTTATGGCGGTTATTCAGATAATGCGTAACATTGCTAGTTTGTGTATCACGCTAACGGGAACGGCGTTAGGGAAAATAATACACCCTTTCTTAGAGGCCATGGCTCAAACGGAAATCGGGCAACGAATCAGACCAAATCAACCAAGAGTTATTAAGCGAAGACCAAAGAGTTATCCATTAATGACGAAACCAAGAAGTAAATATGCAACTAGTTGATATGGAAGGGATTAGTGTGACTGGTAGCGGCATTAGAGCTAGACTGGTTGATTTAATTATAAACTATTTTTGAAATAGTGAATTACAGCCTATAAAAATTGGGTACTTTCTGGGTACTAATCTTTCCAAGCATGTTACCTATAAAGAGAATTTTTAGCGTGTAACATGGGGAGAGCGTGATTTTTAGCGGTATTTGTCTGCAACTCGTCATTGTATGAGTGTAAGCGCTTAAGTCTCAGCGTAATTTCAAACCGCTCACATTAATGCAACACTATTCCCATTGTTAAATATGATGGGGGTTTTAAATGACGGCATTAAAAAAAGTACAAGCTAAGGCTTTCTGACCTATTCATATAGAACACTGGCACCCGCAAAAGTTGGCTCCATGTGAAATATAGTGGGTAATCAAATTTCAGCTTTCCACATAGAAAGTAAATCATGTTGATAAAATTATCAATATTACGGTAGCCTCTTGCACGTCGCTTGGCCAATTGAACTTTACTATTAATACCTTCAAGAATGCCATTTGTAATCTGTGTTTCGACAAAATGAATGATCCCGACCCAATGGCTCCTTCTCAAGAAAGTATATTTGTGCCCTCCAAATACGTTGTGGATTCACCTTCAGCATTTCAGCGACGCGGTTAACTGGCATTTCTCTTTCTATCATTGCGAGTGCCATTGCCTCAAATAACAAGGTAAATTCACTTCCAGGGCGAGCCCAGAACCTCTACTGTTCACACCTTACCATTAGTCGTTTTAATGCGTGGAACGACACAATGCAAAAGGCAAGAATGCTCAAAGAAATTCAAATGCTGCCACTTTCGATCCACAGTATCATGGACTGGACACAGTGCTCCCAAGTCATCTACAAACTGTTGACCCGGTTCAAAACCAAGGTAAATATACAGTTCGCTTTGGGCTGAAATAGGGGCACTTGAAAAGCAGATTTCTTCCACTTTCCAAGGCGATTGTAGCCCTAAGGCTTGGCTAAATAAAATTTCACTACTCATGTTGCTATTATCGCATTACCCACTACAAATCACATAGAGCCATAATTATTCGCTGAATGACGAGGATTGCGCCTAAAAAAACGTCAATATATTTGAATAGTTTCTGCTTTCGGTAGCTGTTCGGTAATGACGAATAAAAGAGATTTTTCAGTTTCTTTTGGTATTAACTCGCACTTAATCGCTTACTCATTTATCAAAAGTAAGACTGACAAATTTGTCATACCGTACTAACCCCCTCTAATTCGATGTAATAGCCCCAACAGCTTAGTTCGCCGCTAAGTACTTAATCCAGAGGACGTTATGTTGAGAATGAATTCTATACCAGCCGGTGCACCAAAAGGTGTTGTGCCAGCAAGCACAAACGCTTCATTGAATGAAGTTATCAGTCAGTATGATATTCCTTGTTTATATCATCTGACACATATTAATAATCTACCTGGTATTTTAGCGAATGGACTTTTAAGTCATAACTTAGCACATCAACAATGCACTTTAACGGATATATCTGACTTGGGTGTTAATGCACGACGCTCAGCAGTTGACCCTATTTATAAACGCAGCTTACATAATTATGTACCTACTTACTTTAGACCTCTTAACCCGATGAGCTCTGCCCGTCGAGAACTCGCTAATGAGCTCGTTATTTTAAAACTTAACCCTCAATTATTACTTCAGTCTGGCATGTTATTTACAGATGGTAATGCCGCTTGCTGCAATACACGTTTTTTTAGCGCATTAAATGATTTAAATCAACTCAATTGGGCTTGTTTAAACAGTGGTTACTGGAAGGGTTATGTTGATGGTGGGCGACAACGCTGTGCGGAAATGCTAATACCTGATCGTATTCAAGTAACAAATATTATGCAAATTGCCATTAAAAGTGAGATCGCACTTAAAAGTGGGTTAAACTTAATGTCAATGGACATTCAGGTAGTCAAACAAGCTGAACTTTTTTTCTAGGAAGTCTTATGAAAATAATACAAGGAAATATCTTTACCAGTAGCTGCCAAACTCAAGTCAATACCGTTAATTGTGTTGGTGTGATGGGTGCAGGTATCGCGCTGGAATTCAAATTACGTTATCCCGACATGTTTACTAAATATGCGTCACTTTGCGAACAAAAGCAGATTGATATTGGTAAATTATGGCTTTATAAAAATGAGTCATATTGGGTACTTAACTTTCCGACAAAACAGCACTGGAAATATCCTAGTAAACTGAATTATTTACAGCGCGGTTTAGATAAATTTATGCAAACCTATAAGGACAAAGGAATTCAATCTATTGCATTCCCTGTATTAGGTGCGGCTAAAGGCGGATTATCTGAAGATCGAGTACTAAATCTTATGGAAGACTATTTAAAAGACTGCACTATTCCCGTTGAAGTCTATCAATATGACCCTACTGCCACAGATGATCTTTTTATTCAATTTCGCCAGCGTATTTTAGAAAGCTCCGATGCAGAACTTATGCAGCAAAGTGGTTTAAGAAAACAAGCCATCAATAAATTATCCGACGCACTAACAGATAACAGTATCTGCACTATTAGCCAACTTTCATCCGTACCGGGTATTGGTGCAGTCACCCTAGAAAAAGCCTTTGCATTAACGCGTGCGCCTGTTGTGCAAAAACAAAACAGTATTTTTGATTTAAATTAGGAAAAACTATGCACCCATACGAATATAAAAAACGGATTTTAATTGCCGTTAGTGGATTATCACCGCAAATATTAACGGAAACCCTTTATGGGCTTGCCATAAAACAAAAATTTATTCCAACGGAAATACACCTTATTACCACCATAGAAGGAGCGCACCGAGCCAACTTAAGCCTTTTGCACCCTGAGAAAGGCCATTTTCATGCCTTGTGTCGTGAATATCAATTGCCTGCAATCCGATTTGATGCCGAGCAAATTCATATTATTGCCGATGCAAAGAATAATCAACTCGATGATATACGCACACCGGCACAAAATTCGGCGGCGGCTGATTATATTACTCGCATTATTAAAGAGCTAACGCATGATGCAGATTCGGCGGTGCATGTTTCGATTGCCGGCGGACGTAAGACGATGGGCTATTATTTAGGTTATGCGCTGTCTTTATTTGGCCGCAGTCAAGACCGTTTATCGCATGTTTTGGTTGAAGAAGGTTATGAAGGACTTCCTAGATTTTATTATCCCACCCTGCAAAGTAATTTGATTGAAACGCGCGATAACCGGCCGCTGGATACCTCAAAAGCGGAGGTGACATTGGCCGAAATTCCATTTATCCGTATGCGTCAAGATATTCCTGAGAAGCTCTTACAAGGCAAGGCCGGATTTTTGGAAACGATAACATTGGCGCGTAAAGCAGAACTAACGCCTGAATTAATAATAGATTTAGTCAATAAGAAAATATCGGCTAATGGTGAAGTATTTACTATGCCTGATATTCAATTAGCATTTTATTGTTGGTTATTAAAGCAAACAGTTGTAGAACAGACTAGACTAGAGAAACCACGCCCTCAAAAGCCCCGTGAAGATTATGTAACAGCATTTATGGCTGTTTATAAAAAGATTGCAGGTGAAGCAAAGGATACCGATAAAACCGAAGCATCATTAATTGGCGGTATGAAAAGTAGTTTTTTTTCGGATAAAACAAATAGTATTAATGCAGCATTAATCAGTAATTTAGGTTCCCGCCTAGCAAAACCTTACTGCATTAATAAAATTAAAACACGATTAACTGGCGAATATTTTACGGATTTATTACCCGAACAAATTCAATTTTCCATTATCGAATAATTAATGCTTAACGCATTTGGGTTAAATCATCTTCATTAGGAGGCATAATGAATCAGGAAGAACTTTTACAAGCATCAAGCCGAATGGCATTAGCAGGTATGTTACATGATTTAGGTAAGTTTACTGAGCGTGCAAAAATACCTATTCAATCTGAACAAGAACACGTTCATCAACAACTATATTGCCCTTTACGGCGTGCAGGTGGAAAGCAGTGGCATACTCATAAACATGCGGCTTATACTGCAATAGGGATTGATTTAATAGAACAAAATGCACCGCATTTGATTGGTGAAGATATGTTTCCTTTTGCTCATTGGAAATCTATTGATACCGATGATTCGCTTATTAATGCTGCCGCAGGTCACCACCGACCTAACAGTTATTTACAATGGATTATAGCTACGGCAGATCGGGTCGCTTCGGGGTTTGAACGTGAAGAATTTGAAAAATACAATAAAGCAGAGGATAAAAATCATTATCAAAGTCGTCAATTGACTTTGTTTGAACAACTTAATTTACATGGAAAAAATAATGAGACATTACAGTACCGTTATGCTTTAAAACCGTTAAGCCCCAATACTTTATTTCCTATTGAAGCAAAAGGTTATGAATCTAAAGATAATGCAAAAGCACAAAAAGAATACTATCAATTATGGGAAGACTTTTGTAAAGGCTTAAAAAAGATTCCAGACTCTCATAAACAACAATTACCCTTATGGCTTGAACACTTTGATAGCTTATGGCAAACCTATACGCATGGTATCCCTTCAGCAACAGCTTTTGGGGTTAAACCTGAAGTATCACTATACGACCATTCAAAAGCAGTCACTGCATTAGCCGTCGCTTTATGGCGTTATGATTATGAAACAGAGGTAGATCAAGAAAAAGCAACTCAAACGATGCGTAACCGAGAAAGCTGGACTGAAAACAAATTATTACTTATTCAAGGTGATTTTTTTGGTATCCAAGATTTTATTTTTGCACAAGGTGGTGACAGTAATAAAAAAGCCGCTAAATTACTACGGGGGCGTTCGTTTTATATCTCACTGATTACTGAATGTGCTGCTTTAGCTATTATGGATAGCTTATCTTTGCCATCAACGAGTCAAATAATAAACGCCGCAGGAAAATTTCTAATTGTTGCACCCAATACAGAGGCGACTAAAACTAAATTACTTGAATTAAAAGCAACGTTTGATCAATGGTTTTTAGACCAAAGTTATGGTCAATCAGGGTTAGGTATGGCATGGCAAGAAGCCAGTTGTAATGATTTTATTAACGCTAAAAACAGTAATGGTTTTGAAAAGTTAATGACAAAATTACATAAGGGATTAGAAAGAACGAAGTACCAACATTTCGGTTTATGCTCTAAAAATGCTGACCCTGCTGTTTTTGAACAGTATTTAGAGCAATTTAATCATGAGAGAGGCGTTTGCATTGTTAACGATAAAGCCCCAGCACAAAAAAATAATTTGAGCTTATTAGCTTATGATCAAATGAACGTAGGCGAGTATTTGGTTAAAAACAAGCGTTTATTAATTAGTAGAAAATCATTAACAGGTCTTAAACAATTAGAAATCCCTTTATTTGGCTATGTTATCCATTTCACGGCGGAAGAAGATAAAACGGGAAAATTTGGGGCTGAAGTTAAAAATGGTAATATTCGGCGCGTTTTTGATTTTAGCCCCGCTGAAAATGAAGCAGATAGCATTCTTTGGAATGGCTATGCCAGACGAAATATTAGTGGTTATGTTGCCACTTTCAGCGAATCAGATTGCTATCATGAAAAAAAATATCAGCACTGTGATTTAGACGATTTACAAGAGGGGCATATTAAACCCTTCGACTTTATCGCTTGTGAAGATAAATGGCTAGACCCTAAAACAGAAAGCTGGGTAGGCATTAGTGCTTTAGGCATACTTAAGGGCGATATAGATGATTTAGGCGCTCTCTTTCAAACAGGATTAAAGCAACCCACATTTGCCAAAATGGCAGCACTCTCGCGGCAGGTAAATAACTTCTTTTCGGTCTACTTACCTTGGTTATGTAAAACAAAATATCCCAACAGTTATATTATCTTTGCAGGTGGTGATGACTTTTTTCTGATTGGTCCATGGCAACAACAAATAGAGCTAGCGAATGAGCTAAGACAAGAATTTAAGCGATATGTTGCCAACAATTCTCAAATACATTTTTCTGTAGGATTAAGTATTAGTAAAGCAGGCTTACCTATTAAACAAATTGCAGAAATGAGTGAACATGCCTTAGAACAAGCGAAAGCTTACCAGCCTAAAGGTGCTTCAGAAACCAATAAAAATGCCATTTGTTGTTTTAATCAAACCGTGAGTTGGGCGCAATTTGAACAATTATGGGGCTGTAAACAACGCCTGCAAGCACTAACTGATGACTACCAACTATCAACTGCCTATATTTATGGTTTACTTCGTTTAACGGAAATGGCAAGTGATAGTAGCAAGCCAGAAAATGCTATGTGGCGGTCAAAACTCTATTACCGAACACAGCGCATGGTTGATAATGACCGTCAACTTGATAAACAACAGAAAAAACAATTAGCGACTCAACTTATTATGGATATTGGTGAGCAAGGTATTAATCAATTTAAAGCCAATTACCTAATTCCATTGCAAGCCCACCTTTATCAAAACCGCGACCACTCAAGGATATAAGCATGAATAACATAAGAAATAATCGATCAGATTATCAAAAAAACAGCCTACCTGAGCTTGATACTAGCCGAATTCAATTTAAAAACAAAACGGCTGATTTATTTGATGCAGTTGCTAATAAAACGGCAAAAACGATAGCCAATACCCATTCTCGTGATGTCAATAAATCCACACAACTACGTAAATATTACGATGAAATTATTATGTGGGAGCAAAAAATACGTCAAAACCCTGATAATTACTCAGAATATCTCCCCTTTATCAAAATGCTTAATGCCAAAGTGGCTTATGCCAATGGGCGTAATTTAGTAGATACTAATTTTGTTGATCTTATGCGTCATTGTACTGGGCAAATACAAGAAGACGATATCAACAGCTTTTATACCTTTAAATTGTTTTTTGAAGCCTTTATGGGTTTCTACAAAATGCACAAACCTAAACAAACCTAAATCAACAAACTATGGACTAAAGTCCATAGTTTGACTTACGACTGAAAGTCGTTATTTCGGCTTAAGCCGACTAAAAGAAGATACTAACTTAAGTTAGTTTTTCATGACTAAAAGTCATTCAACTTTAAAGTCTTCGTCATTATGATTTGGGTGCTGATCATGTTTCTCAAGGTATTCTTTTATCATTTCATCCGTAATGTGCCCCGAACTAAAAGCAGCATATCCTATTGCCCAAAAATGCTTACCCCAATATACTTTTCCTAATTGTGGAAATTCATCCTGTAACTTTCTTGATGAACGACCTTTAAACCACTTAACCATATCACTTACCGAGTGCTTTGGAGGATAGGATATATACAGATGAACATGATCTTTGCTCACAACTCCACTAATGATTTTTATGTCTTTTTGATCGCAAATTTGACGGATAACATCTCTTGCTCGCTCTCCAACTTCTTTTGTTAATACCTCATACCTATACTTTGTAATCCATATCAAATGAACCTTCAAATCATGTATCGTATGGGATGACTTACTATAAGACCTCATGAATGAGAGTATACTAAAAGTCTTGCACTAAAGTGCATAGTTTTTACTAACGGTTGGAACAATAAACACTCAGGAAAAAATCTTATGCAATTAAAAAATATTAATCAAATCAGTGGGCAAATTGAGCTGGCAACAGGTTTACATATTGGTGCAGGTAGCGAAGAAATTCATATTGGAGGGATAGATAATGCAGTGATTAAACATCCTTATACGAATCAACCCTATATTCCAGGTTCTAGCTTAAAAGGTAAAATGCGCAGTTTATTGGAATGGAAAGCAGGATTAGGAATGAGCACAAATTAATTTAGGCAAGTTCAATTTAAGAATTATAATGATGCAACTCATAAACTTTATTTAAAATCGACCCAAGATAAAACCTTACTCAAAAGAAATTGAAGCGCAGATGCG
>NZ_FQTQ01000023.1 GCF_900128525.1 methanotrophic endosymbiont of Bathymodiolus puteoserpentis (Logatchev) | reverse complement strand
ATTTCTTTTGAGTAAGGTTTTATCTTGGGTCGATTTTAAATAAAGTTTATGAGTTGCATCATTATAATTCTTAAATTGAACTTGCCTAAATTAATTTGTGCTCATTCCTTAGGTTGCATCGCCTCCATACTAACATTCCAGCCGCCCATCATCATAGGGCGAATCAAAGCCATCACTATCATGACAATACCGAAAGGAAATACTAATAATATGCCATCGAGTAGCACTTGGTTGAAAAGTAGCACAGTACTTTTTGCATCAAAAATAAGCTCTCTGCTTAACTGAAACTGCTGCTTCATTAAAGCCATTAAGCCTGAGACGATACCTTCACCTAAAAACATCAGCAAAACTGCGCCAGTCATTAATGACACAAAGGTATCTAGTTCTTTAGAACGGGGAATTTGGCCTTTTTTACGCGCATCAGTAATGCGCTTTCCCGTGGGCTCTTCGCTTTTATCTTGCCCTGAGTCTTCAGCCATTTAAACGCGTAAAACTTGCTTAATTAATTGAAAGCCGTCAGCAAGCACAATCGAGAAGGCCTCAATCACATTAGGCATTAAAATCCAGATCAACACCAGTCCCACCATAATAGTAATTGGAAAGCCCACCCCAAAAATCTGTAACTGAGGTGCAGCTTTCGATGCCACACCAAAGCTGACATTAACAAATAAAACCACCGACATAATAGGTAAGGCTAATAGCACCCCACCGGCAAACATTTGCCCACTCCAAATAATAATGGCCCATAAATCGGCTTTAGTTAGGCCAATCACATCAATAGGTAAAGTCTTGAAACTCTCAATCAATAACTCAATTAACAAAAGATGGCCGTTGACACTCATAAAAAATAGACTGCCTGTAATTACTAGAATTTGTGCGACAACAGGCACTTGCACACCCGAAGCAGGATCAACCATAGAAGCAAAACCTAAGCCCATACTATAGGCAATAGACTGACCACCAACTAAAAGAACAGCAAAGACCATTTGCAGAATAAAAGCAGATGCTAAACCAATGGCCATTTGCTGAATAGTCACCATAACCCCTGCATAACTCATCAACGGCACATCAGGCAATGGGGGAATAAAGGGGATTACCACCCAAGTAATCAAAAAAGAAATTAACAGGCGAAATTTAACCGGGGTTGTTCTAGCACTAAAAATAGGAATAGCCATAAACAAAGAACTAATACGTATAAAAGGCCAAACAAATAAGGCTATTTTTGCTAATAATTCTTGTTCAGTAAAGTGCAAGTCTTAGCCTATTAGCTGAGGAATACGCAACATAAGATCTTGAAAAAAATCCACAATCACTTGTAACATCCAAGGCCCCAAAATCATCAAAACAATAATGATAGTCGCAAGTTTAGGAATAAAAGTCAGTGTTTGCTCATTAATAGAGGTTGCAGCTTGAAACATAGAAATAATCAAACCGACGATAAGTGAAGAGAGTAAAATGGGAGCCACTAACTTGACAGCCACAACGACTGTTTCTTGCGCGATCATAGAGATAACATCAGGCGTCATAACTTATCATTCCTATACGTAGAAACTGGCTGCTAACATTTCTAAAATTAATGACCAGCCATCTGCTAATACAAAAAGCATTAATTTGAAAGGCAAGGAAATAATCATCGGTGATAACATCATCATTCCCATTGACATTAATACACTAGCAACGACTAGATCAATTACTAAAAAAGGCAGAAAAATTAAAAAACCAATTTGAAAAGCTGTTTTTAGCTCACTAGTAACATAGGCCGGAAGTAATAAAGAAAAGGGCACCTCTTCAGGGCTAGCAATATCATCCCGATTAGCAATACGCATAAAAAGCTCTAAGTCTGCTTCACGCGTCTGTCTTAACATAAAAGTACGAAAAGGGCCTGAGGCTTTTTCTAGCGCAGTAACGGCATCGATTTTTTCTTCGAGATAAGGCTGTACAGCATCCGTATTCACTTTATCAAAAACAGGCATCATGATGAATACTGTTAGAAATAAAGACAAGCCCAACAATACTTGATTACTTGGAGCCTGAGCCGTTCCTAGTGCCTGCCTTAATAAACCTAACACAATCATAATACGCGTAAATGAAGTCATCGTTAGCAAGATAGATGGCAATAAAGTCATTATTGTCATCAAAGCTAATATCTGAATTGTGACTGTATAAGTCTGCCCACCTTCAGCATTGGTAGTCACGCTAATGGCCTCAATACCTTGAGCTGAAAGGGCTGGCTGTACTAAGCTTAACGCCAATAATAGGCTACACACACTTTTTTTAAGCACTGCCCTGTCCTTTCATCACTTGAATTAATTTTTGCGCAAATTGATTGTCTCCAGCAGCATTCGAGCGCGTACTCTCGAAAACCAAACAGTCTTCGCCTTCTAAGGTATGTAATGCTTCAACTCGCCCTGGGCTCACACCCAACAATAATTGTTTATTACCCAACTGCAATAAGACAACCCGCTCCTTAGCGCCTAGTGAAAGTCCTCCCAGTACGTGCATTTGACCCGCGCTAGTCGAAGTCAAGCCGCCCGCTTTACGTACCGCCCAAACACATAAGAAAAAAACACCTAAGACTAAAATTAAGCCACCACCCCAGCGCATAAAATCTGTTGCCATCAAGGTTCTAGGCGCACTAGGCTCCAATACTGTCGCCCAAATGGCACGACTATAAACGCTTAAGCAAATGAGCAACGTAAGTAATCGCATCATGCAAGCTGTTTAATTCTTTCTGAAGTGCTAATCACATCGGTTAAGCGTATACCAAACTTATCATTAACCACCACAACTTCACCGTGAGCTACCAAGGTACCATTAACTAGCACATCCATAGGTTCACCCGCTAAGCGATCCAACTCAACCACTGAGCCTTGATTTAGCTGTAATAAATTGCGAATATTAATTTGTGTACGCCCAATTTCCATAGAAATCGTCACCGGCACATCCAAAATAACATCTAAATTAATATCTTCGCTTTCAGGACTATTAGCATCATCTTCAAGCTCTTGAAATGACATTGCCTCAGCATCGGCTTTCCCTTGACTTTCTGCATTGCTTTGCTCTTCCATAGCATCACCCCAATCAGCAGCTGCATCATCAGAACTACCTTCACCTTGTTCATTCATTGCTGCAGCCCAATCATCGCCCAGTTCGCCGTTTTCATCTTCACTCATCTTGCCATCCTCACCTTGAAACATTCATACTCGTACACTGGGCAATTATAATTTATTGCACAGCGCCTTATCTCTATCAGTTTAAAAATTCACAAACTATCAGGTGATATTTTTTCACTTATTTTTACCGCATAATTACCATCCGACAAGCCCACCTCGCCTCTAAAAATAGGAATAGACTCAGCACGTAACATCACCTCTTTAGGTAAATCGATGGGAATCACATCACCTTTTTTAAAATGTAACACATCACTTATCTTCACTTTCTTTTCGACCAGCATACTGTTTATATTAACCTTAGAGCGCATCACTTCATTACGCAATGAAACTTGCCAACGATTATTATCCGACTCACCTTGATCACTAGAAATACCGGCATCTAATAAATCTCTAATTGGCTCAATCATAGAGTAAGGCATGGCAATATTTATATCACCACCCCCGCCTTCTAGCTCAATATGTAGTGTAGAAACAACAACAATTTCAGCAGGACTGACAATATTAGCGAAAGCGGGATTAACTTCTGAACTCATATACTCAAAATCCAGCTCTAAAACAGGCTTCCAAGCTTCTTTCAAATCTTTAAAAATCAAATCAATAATCAAACGAATAATGCGCATTTCAGTCGGCGTAAATTCACGCCCCTCTACTTTATTATAGAATTGACCTCCACCACCAAAAAAGTTATCCACGGCGGTAAAAACCAATCTAGGCTCCATAACAATTAAAGCCCGCCCACGTAAAGGCGCAAAGCGAACTATATTGAGATTGGTAGGCACAAAAAGGCTTTGTACATATTCGGAGAATTTTTGAATTTGAATACCGGAAATGGAAATTTCCGCTGAACGACGCAAAAAGTTAAACAAAGAAATCCGGAAATAGCGCGAAAAGCGCTCATTAACCATCTCCAATGTTGGCATCCTGCCTCGTACAATACGCTCTTGGCTATTAAAGTCATACTGGCGAGCATCATCAGCAGCACCCTCGTCAACCTCAACATCCGTTTCAACATCACCATCATCTACACCATGTAAAAGCGCATCAATTTCATCTTGAGAAAGTAAATCAGCTGTAGACATGGCTATTGCATAACAAACGAAGTAAAAAATACATCTTGCACTTTATTTTTGCCACCTATTTTTTTCATCACCTTATCAACCTCTTTATGCATAAGTTCTACGAGCTTTTCTTTGCCTTTAACGGTTTTTAATTCTTGAGGGACTTGCCCGCTAATCAACATCAATAAATTATTACGTATCATCGGCTCATGTTTTTTTAATAACTCCGCTGTAGTCACACCTTCAACACTTAAAGCAATTGAAACTTGAAGCAAACTGATGCCTGAACTTTTAGGAAAATTAACGACAAAAGGCTTATCCATTTCGAAATAAGTCAACTCAGTATCAGCATCAGCATCCTCTTCCTCTTCTTCTTCAGGTTCAGCCTCTACTTCCTTGGCTTCTTCGCCCTCTTCTACAGTACTCTCCTCCCCCATAAACATAAAATAATAAGCACCGCCACCCGCAGCCACTAGTACCACAAGTGCGATAATAATAATCATCATTTTCGATGATTTTTTCTCTGTACCTTCTTCAACTTCCGCCATTATTTTATCCTTTATTAAAACTAAGCAAATAACTTGCCATTAATTAACTCAAATTCAATACTTTTTAATAGAAATAATGTAGCACACTAAAAATATTCTGCCTGCTACCTATTAGAATAGGCTTCTATTATAAAGACAAGAACATCAAATGTAGAAATATTAACGCAGAAATAAAAAAGGGACTTTTACATTCAAGTAAAAGTCCCTTTAGAAAAAAAGTCACTTGTGTACCTAACAAAAAGACTCGTTACTCTATCAATTTAATTTTCTGAGGCACAGCAAAGCTTAAATTTCTTGCCACTACCGCAAGGGCAAGCTTCATTACGGCCTACTTTATTGGAGCTATCAACTTCTTCTGCCAAACCAAGTTCTTTGGTTTTCTTTTCAATCATAAACCGGCTAAATTCCTGCAAAGTATGCAAAGAAACAGGTATTGCATCCATAAGGTTCACAATTAAGCGAGACTCCAGCTCGTCATCAGCAATCTCCTCCTTAGTACTTGCCTTAATTTTCTTCAGCATAGGTCCGTTGTCAAAAGTATCATCACCTAAACCTCTAAAAACCTCCATACTAACAACAACAGGATCTTTTTTAGCTTCTTTCTTGGTTACATACGGACTTTTCCATAGTGACATGCGTAAAGATAAGCCATACCAAAATCCTCGCGCCCAGCCATAAATCGTATTAAATATATTTTCGTCAAGATCTTTTAGATCATAAGTATATTGCAACTCTCCCTTATTTCTCATAACACAATAATACTCATAGCACTCAAGCAAAAACTCAGCTAAAGGGTTCGCCTGTTCTGCGTCATCAAAGATGGATATATCACCATAAAAAGGGGCTGGTAGCCATTCGCTGGGCTTAATTGGATCTGGAGTAATCACTAAGGCGTACATAAAACCGTCTAATTCATCCTCTGAAAAATATCCTCCTGGTAAACTATCAATGGGGGCAAAAAGTTTCTTAAATCTAGCGCTTAATTCCGGTGTCAACATGATGTTGTTTTTTTAAAAATGTAAAATGCATGATATTCAATTAATGCCTAGTAAAAAGTCCATTACGTTTAAGCTCCTATTTTGCTTAAACACTTACTAAACATTAAAAAAATATATTACCACCTAAAACCGTAAAATCAACTTATCGAACAGCTTGCTACAAAAAAGGGGGCTTTTACATTCAAGTAAAAGCCCCCTTTAAATCATTACATACTATTAACCAGCAGAAACTAGGTCATTTAGAATGCACAGCCAGGTTTAACACCCAGTTTTTTCAAAATAATTGCCATAGGACAAAAGCCTGTAAATGCTGATTGAAATAAATTAGCCCCCACGAAAGCAGTAAACCATAGCCAATTAATAGAATGGTATTGCGACAATACTAAACTAATTAAAATAAATGCGCCTGCAACAGCAAATACAACACGATCTATACTCATTTTTTTTACCTATTTCAAACGTACAACGCCCATAAATTTAAGAATCATTTTTTCATAATACGGCTCGCTAATACCTTTAGCGATTTTGCGCATAAAGTATTTTTCAAAGCCAATTTTTGCTAAATGTACCCACTTACCCTGTTGTGCCCAAGTTGTATTGCGGGGTGGAATTTGTGGCACAGCCAAGAAAGCAATACCACTATCACCCATATCTGCCAAACATAAAGCATTAAGACTTGGCCTTTCATGCGGCTCTTTACCAGCTAACTCCCCTGCAATATTATGTGCTGTCGCCGTTACCATCGACTCAATCATATAGCCAGTTTTAGGTGTGCCAACGGGGACAGGTGTTTTCTCTACTGGCGGTAAAGCCACGCAGACACCGACAGAATAAATATTTTTGAAGGTTGGGTTACGCTGGTGCTCATCAACAATAATAAAGCCGCGCGGATTAATCAAGCCTTCTGCTTTTACATTGCGTACTGCATCAATACCTGTAAAGGCTGGCAACATCATTGAATGTTTAAATGGCAATTCGTGCTTTTTCTTTTCTTTACCGTCTTCATCCACTTCAGTAACAAACATCATGCCTTCTTCGATTTTATCGACTTTAGCATTGGTTAGGAATGAGCACAAATTAATTTAGGCAAGTTCAATTTAAGAATTATAATGATGCAACTCATAAACTTTATTTAAAATCGACCCAAGATAAAACCTTACTCAAAAGAAATTGAAGCGCAGATGC
>NZ_FQTQ01000022.1 GCF_900128525.1 methanotrophic endosymbiont of Bathymodiolus puteoserpentis (Logatchev) | reverse complement strand
ATATGATTCGAAAGGGACAGTTGTCCGAGGAAAATATGCCTGCTTATAAGCAATTTATGGCTTTAGCAGGATAGTTATGCCTGAAGACAAGGCGCTCTTCGCTTTCACTAGTTCTTGCGACAGAACCCTATCGCGGACTACCAGCCCTAGCATTCGCTCTCCATGGCTGGCAGCGAGCGTAGCATGATCAACATAACCCCTCTTTCTTCCATGATCTCTTCAAGGTCGCGATACGAAACGCCATACCTGACATAAAAGAAAACCGCATAAAGAATAACGTCTTTGGGAAAGTGTGTCCCTTTAAAGCTGAAGTTTCCCAATAATTATTTATGGTATAATTGAAACCATGCCGCAACTATATGAAAAAAACAGTCTTTTCATTCGTTTCAAATGCTTTCGCCTAATGGGAATTAAATAGGGGTTTGCTATAAACATGGCAAATCCACCTAAAATAAACCTCGATACGCCAGCATTGTGTACTTTAGCTACTCAATAATTGGGAAACTTAAGTTAATTAATAAAGTCGAATTTGGACGAGATATTCATGCTTAATAACATATTTAACCCACTACCAAGCAATAAACCGACGAAATTCATCATCCTTTTATTACTGGCAACTATCATTCCCTTTATTGCGGGTCCACTGATACGTTCAGTCTATTCTGGCTCCGACTCTGCCCAGCATATTTTTTACCTGGTCTTAATGGTTGGCGGCTATCATCAAGGCGCCTCGGTGTACCTTTATTTTGATAGCGATGCAAAAAAGATTATCAATCGACATAAATGGTATTTTTACTTCTGGCCATTGATGATTTCCGCAAGCATTATGCTCTTTTATCTAATCGATAATTTATGGCTAGAAAGCTATTTCTTGCAATCCTATGCCATGTTGACCATTTATCATTATCAAAAGCAAAATATCGGTGTCTACAGCTTACTTGCACCGACTCTAGGCAGCGGCAGGATGATGCCGGTAGAACGCGGCTTAATTATGGGCGGGGCTGTTGTGGGCATGCTAGTCTTTACCTGGCCTATAGATCGAAGCCTGTTTCAAGGCACGCTTCTATCCACTTACAAAGATAGCATTGAAACATTTAGCTTAACACTGCTCTGTGTGTTAACGCTATATACAGTCTACTATATCAGCAAAAACTATTTATTTTCACAAACCAGGCAGACCCAGTATGCAAGAGCCGCATTACTGCTGGTTCTCGTCACATTTTTCTGGCCGATGTTTATTATCGAAGATAAACAAACTGCTTTTTTTATGTACGCTACGGCGCATGGCCTACAATATTATGTCTTTATCGCCATCGCCGCATTCAATGGCGATAAAATTCAGCATCTATTAAACACCGAGCATCTTAAGGGCATCTTGTTGCGTTACTATAATCTAATCCTGTTTATTGTTTTAACCGCACTATCAGTCTACATCTGGAAGGAACTATACCTGCTCAATCCACCCGCCATATTTAATTTTTCGGACACTGAAATCAAAAGATCCATTTTTGGGCTGGCAAGCAGTATCTCTTTAATCCATTACTGGATTGATGGCAGAATCTGGAAGATACGCCATAATGACTCACGCGAATTTATGCGCAGTAAATTTAAGTTTTTATGTAACTACTCAGGTAACTTAAAATCATAACACATTGATTTTAAGTTACCTGAATTCAAGGGTGGTTCTGTCGCAAGAACTAGTGAAAGCGAAGAGCGCCTTGTCTTCAGGCATAACTATCCTGCTAAAGCCATAAATTGCTTATAAGCAGGCATATTTTCCTCGGACAACTGTCCCTTTCGAATCATAT
>NZ_FQTQ01000021.1 GCF_900128525.1 methanotrophic endosymbiont of Bathymodiolus puteoserpentis (Logatchev) | reverse complement strand
GGCAATGGAATTATACTGCCATTCCTGACGCAACAACTTTATAAGTTGCCTAAGTTATTTCATGCACATTCCTTAGAGCTTTTATGGAAAAAATGAATAAAGCCATAGAAGGGGAAGAGCTAGCACTAAAAATGCTGGATAGCGAGTTGGAAAGCTTGAGAAATAATTGGGAAGAAGCGCATATGTACACGCAAGGCATGCAGAAAATACAAGGTAAAGCGCGGGTAAGTGAGCAAAAGCAAGAAGAAAAAAAAGAACAATTAGAAATGGATGATAGAGCTTCCCGGAAAAAACGCTAGATATGGCATAAATAGTGCTATTCAATATGTGAATAGCCAGAAAAACAAAGGAGAGGGGCATGACTGCAAGTGTATTAAATACATTATCACCGGTAGCAACAGTGAGTGACGCGTTAGGTGGGGTAAATAGTGCTCCTAAAATAGCGGCTGGAGAAGAATTTTCTGCTTCTTTTTTGCAGCAAATAAAAGGTCTGCAAGCTCAAGCTTCTGAAGCTGCACAACCTAGCAGTGTATTAGAAAAAATAGCAGATTCAATTAAAGGGCAGGGAGGGCAAGATTTTTCCGCTTTACTGGGTGATTCATTACCGCAAATTAAACAGCAAATACAAGCCCAAGATATTAACTTAGATGAAACAATGACTGCGTTAAAAGAGGTGTTGGCGCAGTTAGATTCTTTAAGTACTGATAACACATTGCCTACAGATACGCTGCAAGATTTAGCGGCAAAATTAGAGCCTAGTACTATCACTGATACTAAAGTCGTAGCACAAGGTATAAAAAATTCTGGTGATTTAGCTTCTAAACTCTCTAGCCCATTAACTCAAACTAACGATCCGAGTGTATCAGCACCTTTAAGTGAAACTAAGGTAGTCGTTAATAATAATCAAGGGGATTTGATTGACGATAATACACTTGATTTAGTTTCTAAGCTCTCTAGCCCATTAACTCAAACTAACGATCCGAGTGTATCAGCACCTTTAAGTGAAACTAAGGTAGTCGTTAATAATAATCAAGGGGATTTGATTGATGATAATACACTTGATTTAGCTTTTAATCTCTCCAGTTCATTAACTCAAACTAATGAGCCGACCGTATTGAAAAACTATGAGCCTCGTTCTTCTTCTGGTATTGAAGAAGCTCATGAACAAGTGGTTCAGGGAGACATTGTAGATGTGCAACCCGAGACAATTAATATCATAATGCAACAAGCGCAGCTTATGAGCGAAACGGATGATCAGACGATAGCGCAAAACGTTCAAGTAACGACACAACTATTAAAACAAGAAAAAAGCTACGCACAAACTCAGCTCTCAGGAGAACAAAGTACTAAAAGTAAGCAGCCTGAAATTAACCTCAACCAGTTATTAACACGTGAAAAAATAATTAATAATGACACTGATTTCGCACCACTTGTCAGTGCTAAAGGAGCAGAGAAAATAGTTGATTCAGCTTTATTATCTACTAGCCAACCTGTTAGTGAACAAGCAAATAAATTCTCTACAACTGATCTAATCGCATTAAATCGTCAAGTAGAAAGTAGCGTCACTAAACAAGAATTACCACCGATGACAAAGTCATTTAACCAGCCAGAGTGGAAGCAAGAGTTTAATGAACGCATTATTTGGATGCATAAAAAATCAATTCCTTCTGCACAATTACGCTTAAACCCGCAAAGCTTAGGCCCTATTTCTATTCAAATTAACATCGATAAAGATCAGCAAGCGAATATCGTATTTAATGCTCAAAATGCAGGTGTACGTGAAGCGATTGAAGCATCCATTCCAAAATTACGCGAAATGTTAAATATGCAGCAAATTAACTTAGCAGAGGTAAATGTTTCTCAGCAGCAACAGCAAGGTCAAGGAAGTGCAAGACAAGCAATGCAAGATGCAATGGCAGAAAATAATAGAAATAATACAGGAAACTCTATGGACTCTACAGAAATAGAACCTGAAGTGAATGATATAGCAGAAGAAATTAATCAAGGACGCGCACTTTCCAGTAAAGGCTTATTAAGTATTTATGCTTAATACTTTGATTTTATTGGTTTTTAAATCTGAAGTATAAAAAGTGAAATCGGCCTTGTGCATCTTTTAGTCACTGCAAAATTGTCAGAATGGGTAAAGCCTAAAGCGAAACCCACCCCCCTTGAATTTATAAGACTATTTATTTCTTTATAAATTGATAAATATCGCCAAATCTAGCTTTCAACGTCATATTTTTTTCATCTTTATTAAGCACAGAGAAATTATCAAATTTTCCTGATCTGCCTAAAATAGCAACCTTTAATTTATCATTTTCAACTTCATAATTTACGGGTAATTGATCATAATAACTTCCTTCACGTGGAATATTTTTAATAGTCACAGTACGATCAGTAAATACCCAAGTATCTTCCCGCGGTATGAGCTCCTCCGATTTCTCGGATTTTTTAGTGTATTCCAGCGCCCAAGTTCCTTGAATATTTTGATTCGTCAGTGGTTCAGTATATGCATTACTACTGAATATTAAGATACTTGATAAAATTGCCGCTACATTTATTATTTTCATTTTATTTCTTCATTTAATCCATATTGAAGAATTATTGTACTCTCTTAGCTTAAGAAGAGTATTTTTATATGCTAATTCGTGCGGATGATTTATAAAATTTAAAGCTAGAGATTTTCTTTGGTTAATAGTCAGTAGGGAAGACCTATATCACGTTATTCCTAAAATCTACCTGTGCTTTACAATAGGATTCTACTACTAACAACACACTAGAATGGCAATCTGCCTAACTTTTCAATTTGTTACGAACAAATATCAGGTTTAATTTCTACTTTCAAAGGCTGAATATTTATAAATTTAAAAACGTTTCTTCTTTAGAGGCTGATGGAGTCGAGCTATTAGTATTAAAAGTATTATTCAGTGATTGTACTAAGCCTTTTGCACGCGTCATCAGCATGTCTAATGTTTCCTGAACTTCTTTAGTCCAGCCTACAGGTTGTCTGATAGGAAGAAGTATGCGCCATAAGGTGATGCCTTTATTAAATAGAGCAGGGAGGTTTTCTATTAGACCGAGTTCAACTTGGCGTTCTGCCAACTTTTTGGCGATAAATTTGGCATGCACCTTACTACTGTATATATGTACGGGAATCAGGAAAACAATCAGTAAAAATAAAGCAACTGAGGCAATAAAAGGATCGAGTAAGACGGCTACTAAGCCCATTTGTATCTCACCAGCAACAAGCGTTAGGGCAATAAAGCTAAGTACGATAGTTAAGGTAAAGTGTGAGCGGTCTTTCCAGAGGTCAATTCCTTTTTTAACTTCATGTATAACAACTGTATCAAATTCAGTAATATGCTGTTGTAGATTACTAAGAATGCGATAAGCACTTTCTACATCAATATTCGTTAATTTTTGCTCAATTGCTTGTTGTGTTGTAGATTCTGAACTTTGTGATAAGACAAAAAATTGTCCCGCTTCTAAGCCTAGGTGAATTAATTGTTGTTTCCAGTCATTAAGGTCAACCGGCTCTGTATTAAGTGATTCATTAATTATGTAGATAAATTTGCTTGGGTTATTACTTCTTGCTGCCTGCTTAAGGAAGGGGCTTAGTGAGCTACGAAAATCTTCTAGTGTAGAATGTCGCGCATCAAAGAAAACAAGAACTAAATCCGAAAGAGCACTTGCATGTTCACGTAATAATTCAATTTCAGCTTGTTTTTGGTTAGCAGTAAAGCCGGGAGCAAGAATAATTGTTTTATCTTTGAGCTGCTTACTATTATTAGTTTTTAATTCTAAGTAGCTGTTTATATTGCGGCTTGCTCCTTTCTCTAGCTGCTCTAAGCGCTCACTAATATGGAAAAAAGGAAAACGCGGATCACCATCAACTGCTGTTCCTGGTAAAGTCATTGAAGACGCATCATCACGATATACCAATACTGTAAATTGGGCATGAATTCCGTGTGGATCAATGGCAGGTGTTGTTGTGTTTAAATAATGATTAATAAATTCATTTTTCCCAGACGAGTCATCACCAATAACAGTGATGACTGGCGACCATGAATTTTTATTAGCTAAGGAATCATCCATGCCAATAAGTCCTAAGTCATAGGCCACTTGATCCAATTCATGGTACAGCCTGAAGGCTTGTAGCAAAGCGGGATTTTTATCAGCAAGTTGTTGTTCTAATTGTTGTAGTGAGGAGCTTACAGATTTTTCAGACATACTCATTAGCTTTAAACCGTTATGTTCAATAATTGAATAAAATGTGCCCCTCAAAAAAAGGGGGGGGAGGGTATTAGTTAGTAATTGATCCTAGGTTATGGCAGCAAGTAAATAGTGCGCGAACATGTACTATCCATGTCTAGCTGCATTTAGATTATAGGATATTTTTAAATTCATACTAATTAATACTTAATTATGCACTGTATGTGCGCTTAATATAGTTCTCTACGATGACTTGGAATTCTTCAGCAATTCTATCACCTTTAAGTGTTACTGTTTTTTCACCATCTTCGTAAACTGGGGCAACAGGTATTTCGCCTGTGCCGGGTAAACTAATACCAATATTCGCATTTTTACTTTCTCCTGGACCATTAACAACACAGCCCATTACAGCGACTTCCATTTCTTCTACGCCCTTATATTGCTTGCGCCAAGCTGGCATTTGCTCACGTAAGTAGCCTTGAATATCCATGGCTAATTTTTGGAAATAATCACTGGTTGTACGGCCACAACCAGGGCAGGCAATAACCATGGGTGTAAAAGCACGAAACCCCATAGTTTGTAATATTTCTTGTGCAACGACGACTTCTTTAGTTCTTGCTGTGCCAGGCTCAGGCGTTAAAGAAATACGAATCGTATCACCGATACCTTGTTGCATTAAAACAGAAAGTGCAGCTGAGGAAGCGACAATACCTTTAGAGCCGATACCGGCTTCAGTTAAGCCTAAATGTAGCGTGTAATTACAGCGATTTGATAGGTCTTGATATATACTAATGAGTTCTTGTACGTTACTAATTTTACAAGACAGAATGATTTTATTTCTTGCTAAACCATACGATTCTGCAGCGGCTGCACTTTCTAAGGCAGAAATAATGATTGCTTCACGAGTAATAGCGGCTAATTCTTGCGGTTCAGCTTTTGCTCTGTTTTCATCTAATAAGCGTGTTAATACGGCTTGATCTAAACTTCCACCGTTAACACCGATACGGACTGGTTTATCGTATTTAACCGCACATTCTATCATTTGCTGGAACTGGGCATCTCTTTTAGAACCCTTACCAACGTTACCAGGGTTAATTCTGAATTTACCTAAAGCTTCAGCACACTCAGGGTACATTTCCAATAATTTATGACCATTAAAGTGAAAATCTCCCACTAAGGGCACAGTGAAACCATTAGCATCTAGTTGTCTGCGAATTTCTGGGACAGCTTTAGCTGCTTCTTCATTATTCACGGTAATTCGTACTAATTCAGAACCTGCATTAGCAAGTTCCATCACCTGTTTTACTGTAGCTTCAATATTAGCTGTGTCAGTATTAGTCATGGATTGAACTACAATGGGAGCGCCACCGCCGACTTTAACGCTTCCAATAAGAACTGCTTCTGTGATTTTTCTAGGGCTAATTGACATAGTGAGTGGTTTTTTATCTTAATTACAATTACACTAAAGTATATATGAACATCGATAAAAAAAACAGATTGCTGTAGGTTAGCTTAATATGAGAATCAATTATTTCTCAGATATACATTTAGAATTTGGCCCCGCCGAGTTACCTAGTAACGATGCAGATATTATTGTTGCAGCGGGCGATATAGGCATTTATGATCAAGGGATAGAATGGCTACTGGCCACAAATAAACCCGTGATTTATATAGCGGGAAATCATGAATTTTATACGCGTGAATATCATAACACACTGCGTATGTTACGGGATAAATGTGCCAATACTAATATCACTTTTTTAGAAAATAATACTGTTAAGTTCAAAGGTGTACGGTTTATTGGGTGTTCATTGTGGGCGGATTTATTTATTGAAGGCGAGGCAACTGCTGATGCTTTATGCTTGAGTTTAAATGATTTTAGAAAAATACGTTATGCTGACGGCATGTATAACCCAAAGCAATTTACCGCCTTATATAATTACTCAAAAATATGGCTTGAAAAAGAATTGACTAAGCCTTTTGATGGTCAAACCGTGGTCGTAACACATCACGCACCAACTCAATGGAGTTGGTATGATTCTCCCAATACCATTAAAAAACTAGCGTATTGTAATGATTTGAAATCACTATTTCATGAACATGATATTACCATTTGGTTTCATGGCCATACACACAGTATCGGTGATTACCGGATAGCCGGTGCACGTATTTTGTCCAATACGCGAGGTTATGTAGGACGAAGAGTAGTTGATAACTTTGATATGAATAAAATTGTGGTTATTTAAGCAAGATTAAAGGATTTCATTTTATGAAATTATAAAAAATGCTGTAGATATTTATCATGTTGTTTAGCATAATTTTAACGTCTAAAAGCTGAAAACCATAAACTATAACAGTTCGCATAATGTATATTATGTTAAATTTAGGATGAAAGAAGCTCCTTACCCTTTCCTTAAGTATCATCGCCACACTATTGGCAAGACCATTACTAATTGCTATAAGTAGATAAGCTACTGTACAATTTTTCTCTTTAACTTCCTTAAATTACTTTAATGGCAAAACTTAATTTTTTATTGCACCATTCCAGCCTTATGGTTTCTGATGTTGAAGCCTCACTATATTTTTATACTCAAATTCTTGGCTTACAACAAATGGAGCGCCCTGATTTAGGTTTTCCTGGTGCCTGGTTTCAGCTGGGTAAAAACCAACAGCTACATATTATTAAGCTACCTAATATGGATCCTACTACTGGGCGGCCCGAGCATGGTGGCCGAGATCGACATGTTGCTTTAACCGTTGATGATTTTGATCGGGTGCGTGAGACTTTAGATAAAAATAATATAGTGTATTCAATGAGTAAATCAGGACGTAAAGCTCTATTTGTGCGTGACTTAGATGCCAATGCTATAGAAATTATTGGTCATGATTGATTTCATAACTTAATTTTTCTATATAGAGCTAAGTATATCGAACAAAACATTATCAGGTTTTCTATGGTAAAAATACCACCTTTATTTAAAATTTATTTTTATAGCTTATTTTAATGGACTTTAATTCTTTTGCCTTACCCACCTCTTTTTTTGCTTGGTCCACCCCAATTACGACTAGCTATATATTAATTATTGCGGCTGAAATTGGTGATAAAAGCCAATTAGTTTGCATGACTTTAGCTGCAAGATATCGAGCTACACCTGTTATTTTTGGTGCTATTGTTGCTTTTGCTTTACTTAATACCTTGGCAGTTATCTTTGGTGTTGCACTTGCTAATTGGGTGCCGGCTTACTTAGTTGCAGCAATAGTCAGTGTACTATTTGCAGTATTTGGCATACTAGCCTTGTTTTTTACCGAAGATGAAGACGAAGATGAAGCCTTACCAGAGAAAAGTACTCATAGCCTCTTCTTTACTACCTTTATTCTGATTACTGTTGCTGAATTTGGTGATAAAACCCAGTTAGCAGTCGTTGCTTTAAGTAGTACGGCATTGCCGGCTGCCATCTGGATCGGTTCTACCTTGGCCTTAATAACAACGTCAATTCTAGGCGTGCTGGCAGGCCGAACTTTATTGCAAAAAATACCACTCAGCTTATTACATAGACTGAGCGGCGTAATTTTTGTAATTTTGGCAGGGTTTGCAGCTGTGGAGGCGTATCATAGCTTTTATGCATCGTTTGATTCTTTCACTCAATTCTTAACCACTGTACAGTAAGGTTGTCACTCTTACCGCTAGCACGAAACATTGCTAGTTTTGCCTGTTTAAGTAAATTTACCTTATCCATTTCTACCGTGGCTAAAGCGATAAACTCGCGCTCTTTAGTGAACTCCCAAAAACCATCACTGCAAAGAATAAAAGTTTCACCTTGCTGTGCCGGTGGGTACACATGAATATCTGGTAGAAATTGATTAGTAATATTAATGCTTTTTGTTAGCTGGTTTTGTTCGGGGTGTGTGCCCATTTTATGTTCATCTAACTCACCTACATCAAGAAGCTTTTGCGGGATAGAGTGGTCTTTAGTACGCCAGACAATGCCTTGTGGGTTGATACGATAAATACGTGAATCACCACAGTGAGCACTAATAACGTATGCATCGGTAATAATTAAAATCACACACGTTGTATAGGCATCATAAGCAACAGGGTCACCTTGAAAAGCATCAGCCATCATAGCAACGGCATCATTAAACCATTTTTTTACAGTTTGTATGGGTGCATTATTTATTAAAATACCGTATTTAGTCGCATACTGAATAAAACTATGACAAAAAAAACGTGCAGCTTTTTCACCAGCCTGATGACCACCTAAACCATCAGCCAGGACGAATACAGAATAATTAGAGGCTATCTTATTCAGCATATAATCTTGATTATAGGCTCGATCTCCTGCTGATGTGAGTTGGTGAAAGTTGATTTTAGGCATTACCGGCGTGCATTTCTCATGGAATTTTTCATATCGCTGACAGCCTTTGCTAAACCGCAAAAAACCGCCTGTGCAATCAGTGCATGACCAATATTCAATTCAACTATTTCAGGTATTTGGCAAATTGCTTCCACATTATATAAATTCAAGCCATGTCCAGCATTGACTTGTAAACCGGCACTGTGGGCATAACGAGCCGCTTTTTGAATGCGCTCAAGTTCGGTTACTTGTTGTTGTCGATTTTTAGCATCCGCATAGCGCCCTGTATGCAGTTCAATAACAGAAGCACCGGCACTTACGCTAGCATCAATTTGTTGTTCATCAGGGTCAATAAAAAGGGAAACTTCTATATCAGCTTCAGCTAAGTGCTGACAAGCATAGCGTATTTTATCTAGACTAGAGAAAACATCTAAGCCACCTTCTGTTGTTAGTTCCTCTCTTTTTTCTGGAACTAAGCAGCAGGCATAAGGCCTAACTTCAGTGGCAATGGTCAGCATTTCATCCGTTACTGCCATTTCAAAATTAAGGCGGGTGTGAATCATTTCTTTTAGTAAAAACATATCACGGTCTTGCATATGCCGACGGTCTTCGCGTAAATGCGCAGTAATACCATCAGCACCTGCTTGTTCAGCTAATAATGCTGCCTGAACTGGCTCAGGATAGAGCGTACCTCGTGCTTGTCTTAAGGTCGCTATATGGTCAATATTAACTCCCAATAAAATTAATTGCTCTTGCATACTGGTCTTTGTTGTAGTTTTGAAATTAAGCGGCGACTTTGCAAAATTTTGCCTTGTAAATGAAAATCAATGACTTGCCGCATTAACCATTTTGCTTCATTTAATTGGCGCTGATTAGTGTAATGACCTTGGTGCATGGCAATTAAAGTTGCTCCGCTTATTTTCCCCTGCTGAAAAAATCTAGGTCCCTGCTCAAGGTCAAAATGATAATTTAAATCAGGCTTAATTGGCTTATGGCTGAGGCAATCATATTGCAATTGTAGTTCATAGCCAAGCGCTTGCATTAATTGTACTTCAAAATTACGTAGCGCCGCTTCAATAGGCTGTTTAGTTTTAAGCTGCTGTAAACAAGTAAAATAAGCTAGAAATATATCTGGATAAGGCTCACCCGGCTGAAGAAAGTAGCGTATTAATTCATTTAGATAAAAGCCGCAGTAGGTATTAATTCCCGGTAAAATCATCTCTGCATTACCTGCTTCGGCATGATTTAATAATTTAAGCTCACCTGCCCCTGAGTAGCTAATATTTAAAGGTAAAAAAGGCCGTAATAAGCCTAAATATTTTGCCTTTTGTTGCCTAACACCTTTGGCTATCAGCGATATTTTCCCAGAGTTTTGAGTTAATACATCAATTAAAACACTGCTTTCTTGATAAGGTTTATGATGTAATAAAAAACAAGCCTGTAAGCCTGAAGACATACGCGTTAACTTTTGAACCCTAAGCTTTGTAATGCGCGTTCATTATCTGACCAGCCAGACTTTACTTTAACCCATAATTGCAAATAAACTTTATGCCCGATTAAAGTTTCAATATCTTTTCTAGCTTCCATACCAATGCTTTTCAACAACTCACCGTTTTTACCAATAACAATATTTTTTTGGGTTTCACGCTCTACCCAAATCAATGCATAAATTTTAGTGATATGAGGTAACTCTTCATATTTTTCGATTTCTACGGTTAAGGCATAAGGCAGTTCATCGCCAAGTCTACGTGTTAATTTTTCTCTAATAATTTCTGCGACTAAAAATCGCACGGGACGATCAGTAATTTGGTCTTCCGGATAAATGGTATTGCCTTCAGGCAATAAGTCCATAATCAAGTTATCAAGTAGATCTAAGTTAGTTTGCTTTAATGCAGAAATTGGCACGATTTCTTTAAAGGGAAATTTTTTTTGTGCATCAGCAAAAAAAGCAAAAATCTTTTCTTTATCTTTAACGCGGTCGATTTTATTAACGGCTAAAATAACTGGCAAATTAGCTTTTTTTAACTTTTCAAAAATAACTTCATCATACGCTTGCCAAGCTAAACCATCAATTAGCCAAACCACTAAATCAACCCCTAATAAAGTTGTATCAGCCGTTTTATTCAAATAGCGATTAAAGGCTTTTTTATTGCTTTCATGCATACCTGGGGTATCCATGTAAATTGCTTGCCCTTTTTCATTGGTATTAATACCTAAAATTTGATGTCGAGTGGTCTGTGGTTTGCGGGAAGTAATGCTGACTTTCTGCCCTAACAGGTGGTTCATTAAGGTTGATTTACCCACATTTGGCTGGCCAATAAAGGCGACATATCCACAATTCATTTAGGTTCCTTAGCTATTTCTTGTAACATTAATTCGGCAGCATGTTGTTCAGCTTTTTTTCTTGAAGCGCCTACACCAATAAATTTAATTTTAAGTAAATCAACTGAGCATTCAACTTGAAACGTTTTTTCATGAGCTAATCCTGATTCACTGATTAGTTTATATTTAGGTATATCGATTTGTCTAGCCTGCATATGCTCTTGTAAGCGAGTTTTAGGGTCTTTTTGCCAATTATCTAAACTAAGTCCATCCAAACGTTCCGCAAACAACGTTAAAATCCAAGCTTTGCATGCCTCAATACCTTGATCTTTAATAATGGCACCCATAATAGCTTCTAAGGCATCCGATAAAATAGAGTCACGCCTATACCCTCCACTTTTTAGTTCGCCTGAGCCTAAAATTAAATAATCACCAATCTTATGTTTTCGGGCGAGTTCAGCTAAAGAGGTTTGATTGACTAAGCTGGCTCTTAAGCGACTTAAAATCCCCTCATCTGCATGCGGAAATTTATTGTAAAGTGCTTCAGCAATAACAAAACCTAAAATAGAATCCCCTAGAAATTCTAAGCGTTCATTATTTTTTGAACCTATACTGCGATGTGTTAGTGCTAAAGTAAATAACTCAAGTTGAGAAAAACTTAAGCCTAACTTTTTACAAAGAATTTTAGGAGATTTTATCACTGCTTGCCTACTTCTATCTCATTATCAAAATCAACCCAAACACTTAGATTAGCAAAAAGAAGTTGTTTAGTATGATAAACAATTTTTACTTTTAAATACCCTGGGCGTGAAGTAATTTTGACATTTTTCCTTTTAATGTCATAAACATAGTTCATCCCAAACTGCTTGCTTAATGCACTCCAGACACCGTTTTTACTCTCATGCTCAATGCCAGGGCGATTTTTTATACTTTCTAATGCCTGAACCACTTTACTATGATCCATATAAATCGGACCCACCTTTAAGGCTAATAAAGTAAAAAAACCAATCAAACCTAAAACAAAAATCAAAGAAATTAAAGTTAAGCCTTGTTGCTTTTTATGCAGCTTTTGCATCTCCCTTCTCCTAACTATTTAATAACAGTTCCAATACGGTTAAAACCAATGCCAGTATTTTCCCAGTCCCAATTCATCCAGATAAAAAATGCCTTACCTACTAAGTTTTCTTCAGGAACAGTACCCCAGTAGCGACTATCATTACTGTTATCGCGATTATCACCCATCATAAAATAATGCCCTTGAGGCACGATAAAAGTGCCTTTAATATTGGGTGCGCGATGGTTGATTAAAATCTTATGCTTTACCCCTAATAAATCTTCTTGTAGAAGCTCTGCACCCGTCATACTCTTTCCTTGACCCATTCCCTCGTAGCGCCCCAATGATACATACTTAATGGGTTGATCGTTAACATACAGTTGCTTATCAATATAACGAATATGATCACCTGGTAAGCCAATAAGTCGCTTTATATAGTCAACTGATGGATTCTTTGGGTATCTAAATACGACTGCATCGCCTCGCTGTGGCTCTGAAATATCAATAATTTTTTTATTAATCACTGGTATACGAATACCATAGGTAAATTTATTCACTAAAATAAAATCACCTATTAGTAACGTTGGCATCATTGACCCCGATGGAATTCTAAATGGCTCGGCAATAAATGAACGCAGTAAGAATACCACAAAAACAACAGGGAAAAATGATCGCGCATACTCAACGATTAACGGTTCATTTTCTTCAATATACGGAGTATTGGTACGTTTGAGATGATAATAATAGCCACCCCAGATAATACCGGTCACAAGTGATGCTGAAAATAGAAAAAATGAAAAATCAAAATCCATTACTGTAGTACTCCTTAAGCGTCTTTATTAACTTGTAAAACGGCCAAAAATGCTTCCTGTGGAATTTCAATATTCCCTACCTGTTTCATGCGCTTCTTACCTGCTTTCTGTTTCTCAAGTAGTTTCTTTTTACGAGAAATATCACCACCATAACATTTTGCAGTCACATTTTTACCCATAGATTTAACGGTAGAGCGTGCAATAATCTTGCCACCAATAGCCGCTTGAATAGCAACCTCAAACATTTGCCGTGGAATTAACTCTTTCATTTTTTCAACTAAATCACGACCTCGTGACTGGCTTAAATCTCTATGTACAATAATTGATAGTGCATCAACTCTATCGCCATTAATCAAAATATCTAATTTAACCAGTGCCGCCTCTTGAAAGCGCTTAAACTCATACTCAAAAGATGCATAACCACGACTCACGGATTTAAGACGATCAAAGAAGTCCAATACAACTTCACTTAAAGGAAGCTCATAATGCAAAGACACTTGACTGCCCATATACTGCATATTCATTTGCACACCGCGTTTTTCAATACATAGGCTAATCACATTACCTAGATAGTCTTGCGGAACTAAGATATTCGCTTGAATAATAGGCTCTCTAATCATTTTTATAGAACCAATATCAGGTAAATTAGCTGGGTTATCAACATATAATAAGTCGCCCTTATGAGTTTCAACCTCGTAAACAACGGTTGGCGCAGTAGTAATTAAATTAACATCATATTCTCGCTCTAAGCGTTCTTGTATGATTTCCATATGTAGCATACCCAAAAAGCCACAGCGAAACCCAAAGCCTAAAGCCTGTGAGGATTCAGGTTCAAACTGTAGCGCGGCATCATTTAAGCGTAATTTATTTAATGATTCGCGTAAATCTTCATAGTCATCTGAACTCACCGGGTACAAGCCGGCAAAAACACGTGGCTGAACTTTTTTAAAGCCAGCTAATGCATGGGTACAAGGGGTGGCAGTACTGGTAATCGTATCACCTACTGGAGCGCCATAAATATCTTTAATAGCGCCGACAACAAAGCCAACTTGTCCCGTTTTTAATTCGAGTGTATCAACACGTTTAGGTGTAAAAATACCAATACGCTCCGCGATAAAACTTTTTCCCGTCGACATAATAGTAATTTTTTGTTTTTTACGTAAAGAGCCACTAACAATCTTTACCAAAGATACAACGCCTAAATAATTATCAAACCATGAGTCAATAATTAAAGCTTGTAAAGGTGCATTTTCATCACCGCTAGGTGGTGGAATGGTGTGCACGAGTTCTTCTAAGACATCTGCGACCCCGAGTCCTGTTTTAGCACTGACATGTAGGGCATTTTCAGCTGGAATGCCGATAATATCCTCAATTTCAGCAATAACTTTTTCAGGGTCAGCAGAAGGTAAATCTATTTTATTTAATACGGGCATTACTTCGAGGCCAAGTTCAATAGCCGTATAACAATTAGCCACGCTTTGTGCTTCAACGCCTTGAGCGGCATCAACCACTAATAATGCCCCTTCACAAGCAGCTAGTGAGCGAGATACCTCATAAGAAAAATCGACATGTCCGGGGGTATCAATAAAATTTAATTGGTAAACTTCACCATCTTTAGCGGTGTAATTAAGTGTTACACTCTGCGCCTTAATAGTAATGCCTCTTTCACGCTCAATATCCATTGAGTCGAGAACTTGAGCAGACATTTCACGATCAGATAAGCCTTCACATAGCTGGATAAAGCGGTCAGCTAAAGTAGATTTCCCGTGATCGATATGCGCAATAATCGAGAAATTTCGTATATTTTTTAAATCCATCGTGTCTTAATTACAAAAATAAAAGGGTGAAAAAATGAAGCTACAAGCGTTTACTACTGGTTGTATACCTAATAAGCGTATTTTATCAGAAGCATGCTGCTCTAGCGTTAGTATTGGCGCTTAGCCTTCTAAAACAAAGTCAAAACTGTGCAAAAGTGCGGGTAATTTTCGGCGTGCTATAAGTTTTATAGGGATAAGTAGGTCACTTACCGACAAACCTGTGTAATTTAGCGATTCTTGTTCGACATAGATGCTTTCTATATCATAAAGCTCCAATGATCGGTATATAGCGCCTATATCTTTACTTATCAGCGCCATATTTTGTTGCTTATTTTTTAAGTGAAAAACCGCATCATCTAATAATAATAAACTTACTTTTTGATCAAAGGCAGCTGTTATTAACACGACATCTAATACTTCCTGTACTTTAGTGCCACTATAAGCAGGCGTCTGCATCACAAATAAAAATGATTTGTTCACTGATGTTCGCTCATATTGTCATTGGATAGGTAACTCTCTGCATCAACATCAACCGAAGGTAGCATTAAAAAAGCGCCTAACTCCATCATCGCTTTACGGTAAACTTTACGCTTAAAATAAACGACAGATTTTAATGGCTCCCAGTACTCAACCCACTGCCAATCATCAAATTCCGGTTTCTTGTGTTGATCTAAAATAACATCAGCTTCTTGACCCACTAATTTCAATAAATACCAAACTTGTTTCTGACCTATACATAAAGGGTGTGAATTACGTCTAATATATTTTTCCGGTAATTTATATTTTAGCCAATAGCGAGTACGCCCTAAAATTTGTACATGCTCAGGCTTAAGTCCTGTTTCTTCGCATAGTTCGCGATACATAGCTTGTTCAGGGTTTTCATTATTTTCTATGCCACCTTGAGGGAATTGCCAAGAATTCATGCGCGCTCGTTTAGCCCAAAATACTTGACCTCGGGCGTTACAAAGGATGATGCCGACATTTGCTCGGTATCCTTTAGAGTCAATCATCTTTAAAACCTATATTTTTACTGTTCGCAATAAGGTCCTAAATGATAGAATCCTTGTATTGAACATAAAGAACGCGACCATTAATGTGTGACTCGCGTTCCTTTGCATTACTTATCACACCATTGTTCCATAAATAGCTAAGTGATACCATCCCCATTTTTTAAATTCTTAACCTAAAGTGAACTAATAATGAGTTTAGCAATTTTCGATTTAGATAATACCTTACTTGCTGATGACAGTGACTATCTATGGGGACAATTTTTAGTTGACCAAGGTATTGTTGATTCAAGCTATTACGAACAAGAAAATGACCGTTTTTATAAAGAATACAAAGAAGGTAATTTAGACATTTATGAATTTCTGAAATTTTCTTTGAAGCCACTGGCTGACAATCCATTACAAGATTTACTTAAATGGCGCAGTCAATTTATAGAAGAGGTTATTCGTCCAATTCTTTTAAAGCCAGCTCAAGAGCTTATTAATAAACATCAGCAGCAAGGTGATATTTTATTGGTCATTACTGCAACCAATAAATTTGTCACAGAACCTATTGTCGAGCTATACGGCATAAATCATTTACTGGCTACGACACCTGAATTTCTAGGCGAAAGATATACCGGGAATGTAGCTGGTACGCCTTGTTTCCAAGAAGGAAAAATCACACGATTAAATGAATGGCTACAAGTCACAGGCTACTCTTTAGATGATAGTTGGTTTTATAGTGATTCGCATAATGACTTACCCTTATTACAGCTAGTAGAGCACCCTGTTGCCGTTAATCCTGATGAAAAATTAAAACAGTATGCAGAAAAGTCAAACTGGCCAATTATTAGCTTACGTGATAAATAATGCCCAAACCAGATATTCCTCGTAACAAATTGAAATTCGAAAGCGGGGATAAATAAGTCATGGTCATTATTTACCCCTATCGATTGAAATAACTTGATGGTTTTACACAGAGCATAGCGATAGCAGCGCGGCATGTAAAATCATGGTACAACGTGGTGAAACCTGGCATACGACCAAGACGCGGATATTATGATCAATTTTAATTTGCCCTATCAAATCATATAGCCTACTTATTTCTGCTTCCAACTACCATTAGCGGTTTGATACCACCAGCCAGACTGAGCATGACTTATCCAACGCTGAGCAAAAGTAGATTTAATCTGTGCAGCCCATTCAGGGTGCCCATTTGCATTAGCAATAGCTTGATATAATTTATATCGATCTGCATTTTCCGCAGCAATTAATTTACTTAATTTATTACGATCTTTGAGTGGCACACTGCCTTTAGTTGTTAATAAACCATCCGCTCGAATAGCTAAAACACCCTGCTCATAAAAAGGAATTAACGCCCCAAATCGAGCGCGCATATCTGCCGTTATACGTCTAATTTCAGGGCTATTAACGGATAAATTCGCTTCCGCATGTGCAGATGAAATAAAGACTGAAATCGTCTGATCAACTAGCTGGTAAACACTTACCTGCCATTTAGGCAAAGCACTTTGTGGGCTCATTTCAGATTGCGGCTGGCTTGGTTCAAGCGTTTGTATGTCTTGAATAATTTCATCGGCTGCTTTTTCTGCCGCAGCAGCAGGGAAGTAAATATTAATCGTTACGCAAGCTGTTAACAGCAATGCACCAAACATAGATAGATTTTTAATGCTCATAATACAGTTTTTCCTTTACTCAATAATAAACTCATCTGACTTTGTAATTCTGCGCAATCGTTCTAGCAAAACGCTCCAATTTAATCGTGGGTTATAACCAATAATATTAATTCTCGGTAATCCTCCACCTTTAACAAGGTAAAAGCCATTACCTACCGCTTCAACCCCCATTAACTGACAAACACCTTGATGCAAATAGCAACCAAACCCCAGCTTGTCATATCTAAAGCTACTAAACAAGCTGAGAAAGCCTTTAGATAAAACATCAGCCGCACTGTTGCCACCAATACTAGCAATATTTTCTACCGCTTTCTGACTAATTTTATGGGTAGAATCATCGCCTTCAGGTGTCCCCATCCAAGCATAAAATGAAACTGGCTGCCAATTTTCTAAATACAAATTTTGCACTACCCCCGATAATTTACCTTCAATATTTCCTATATGAAACTTACGTGTAATCATAGATAAATCCAAATCATCAAATTCCAGATCCATATAAAACTGAGCAAAATTTGTAAACATACCGGATGAAGCCAAGTTATTAATCCTTACTTGCCCACCAAATACGCGCATCTTTAGTTCACCATCGAGTGACAAAGTTTTATTTTGATAGCGTACTGAGGGAATATAGCCACTTATTGAGCCCGTCAGTGGCTCCCAGTTTAATGCTCTTGATAATTGCTCCAAGGATAAATTATCCACCCATCCTTTAAAATGCACGATTGGATCATCATTATTTTCAGTTGTAGAAAAGCTAAATTTCTGAATAAATAATTCACCCTCTAATACGCCTAATTTAGCTGCTTGCAATAATCTAAATTGCCTATCAAATAAAGTAAAGTCTAGCTGCCCAGGTGCAAATGGAATGGCTCTAAGATTGAGTGTTTGCCAATTTATAAAAGAGGCTTGATCCTTATTTTGTTTAGTCCAATTAACCTCAGCATTCGCTTGACCTAAATAAAACCGCTGCTCATTATCACGCAAAGTAAATTGCTGCATATCGAGATTAATTTCTGACAAAATATTTTGCTGTAATTTCAGCTTAACCTCTAACTCTCCTTGTAATTCAATACCCTCTGTCGCTAAAAAAGGGGCTAGATAGACTGGCGTCACTGGCTTTAGCTGAGGAACATACAGCTCTAGCTCTGCCGATTCAATCAGTAAATCCGATTGATAATTTATAGCTGCACTTGCTTGAAGGCTGAGAAGTTGAGTATGTTTAAATTCAATGCTCTTCAACTCAACCTGTTTCTGATCAGGCCACCACGAACCATTATTTATCAACGTTACAGCATGAGCACTATTAATAGACAAATAAATTGGCTCTACATATAAATCACCAGAGGAAATATCAATCAGGTTTTGCCATTGCCATGCTTTTGCTCCTTTTTTCATGCTAAGTTCAGTTTTTAATGTGAGCGCATCACTAGCAATACGCCCCTGTTGATCTTGCATTGATAGCTGATCTAGTAGAGCAGTTGCTAATATTGTCTGCACAGCCCCCTGCTCTCCTATCAGTTCTATATCAATATCAGCTAGTCCTTGGCTAATATCGAAAAGGTCTAAAGCTAAAAATTCCTTAAACTGCACTAAATTTAATCTTTGTGCTTTAAAGCGTAGTTGCCATTTTCCAGATTGATCTTGTGCATTAAGAGAAATTTTGCCACTAAACCCCGTCAAATTATCAATGACTAATTTACTTTTTTTGCCTTTAACTTGAAGTGAGAAGTCAAAAGCGTGTGCTTTAAAATCACTGGAATTGAAGCGCCCATGCCCTTGTTGGCAATCCATATAATTCTTACGCCAAATAAATTTTTGGCAACGAATATTAAGCTTACTAAAATTATTAAAGGGAGCTGGGAGTTTTAAGCGAGCAGAAATAAGTGATATTTTCGGCGTAGCTTGGTCAAGCTGAATTATTTTTAGCTTTGCATTGTGTAATGACCAATCATTCGCTTTTATTTTATCAACACTAAAGGTGACGGAATCCAAAGCAGAAACAACGGAGCAGTAACCGAGTGCGATGAGTAATAGGCAGGTATAAAGTATTAGATAATGTAAGGCTTTAACTTTCCTTAAGCTGGACAATCGCATTAAAAATATATTTTCAGTATCAATGATTTATGAATATGGACTCTTTATAAATGAGCTGAAGTTTCCCAATAAGATGCAAAAATGATACGCAAATATGTAAAGTTTCAAGAGAAAATAGAAAAGGACTTAGAGTCCTAAGACGTAAAGTAATGTTAGGTCAAATAGGCTAGCCATCTAAGAGGGCTGGTCATGACACCTTTCTAGGGTGCAACTAAACCTGCCTTTTTAGGGTGTGAATTTTTACTTACAATTGCGGACATTATCATAAAACCTTACGACTTCCAACTGGAAGCCAAAAATCTTTGATTGCAAAAAAGTGGAACCATCAAGTGCCTACTATAACAATCAGACTTACTCACAAAGCATTAACATGGCATTTAATACCTGTTTGGGTAACTTATTTATAGTCAATAAGTTACCCGCTCATTTTTCAAACGAGCCTATTTTTATGATACAAGTTTTAGTGTAATTCAAGCATATTAATACAAATAACAACCATTATCATTTACATCATATTTTAAATACTTTATACTTTTGCTTCATTCAAAATACAACCGAAGCTGAGTTTATATTGCCGGTTGAAAATAGACAAAAATGGTTCTGAAAATGAAAAAACAAATCAATTTCTTCGCAGTACCTCTGTGCCTGGGCCTCTCCCTGCCGAGCCTCAGTGCGGCAAAGGATGAAACGCAAACAAGTGCAAATGTACTAGATAAGATGATGGTCATTGGCAATCAAGCCAATATTGAAACCACGCCCGGCTCTGCCCACTTAGTCACACAAGCCGATATTCGCACACAAAATTATGACGATATAAGCCAAGCATTACGCAAAATACCAGGCGTTTATGTACGCCAAGAGGATGGTTTCGGCTTATTCCCCAATATCAGCCTACGAGGTGTCGATACCTCACGCAGTGCCAAAATTACCATGATGGAAGATGGCATACTCACGGCACCGGCACCGTATTCTGCACCGGCCGCCTACTACTCTCCGACCGTTGGGCGCATGAGTGGCATTGAAGTCTTAAAAGGCTCCAGCCAAGTAAAATATGGCCCACAGACGACAGGTGGCGTAATTAATTACTTATCCACACCCATTCCATTAGAAGCTAATGCCTATCTAAAGTTTTCTTATGGCAGTTTTGGAGATGTTCGTACCCATGCTTATGCCGGCAATACCTTTGATACCGATATAGGTCAATTAGGTATTTTGGTCGAAACCTATTTTCGACAAAACCAAGGATATAAAACGATTGATACTACCCCCGATTTCAGAGATGGCAATAATACAGGTTTTACCAAAATAGACCCTATGGTTAAGTTATCTTGGGAACCCAACACCAATATTTATCAACGCTTTGAATTTAAATATGGTGCCTCAGATTTAGATGCCGATGAAACCTATTTAGGACTCAGTGAAGCAGACTTTGCAAGCGACCCTTTCCGCCGTTATGCATCCACTCGATTTGATAATATTCAAAGCTTACAAAAACGTACCTATCTGCGTTACGCAGTTGCACCAACCGATAACTTAGATTTCATTATTACCTTATATAACAATGATTTCTCACGAAACTGGTATAAGCTTAAAGATATACGCAATGTAAACGGCAATACCCTAAAACTCTCCTCTGCTTTAGCGGGTGTGCAAGATGGAGAAGGGCTGGCCTGTCTAAAAGGTGATTTATCCTGTACTTTGCGGGTACGTGCCAATAATCGTGATTACAACTCCAAAGGCGTTGATTTTGTTAGTTATTACAATATCGGTTTCGGTAGTATGCAACACGATATCAGTGCAGGAATTCGTTTTAATAAAGATAAAGTCCGCCGTTTCCAGTGGGACGATGATTACAGCCAACTGGCTAATGGCACCATTGACGGCATGACTCCTGGTACCCCCGGAGGCGCAGGCAATCGTTTGCAAAGTACAGGCGCATTAGCTTTATTTTTGCAAGATACTATCAGCGTGGGCAACTGGACATTTTCCCCCGGTATTCGCTACGAAAGACTGGAACAAACCTATGAGGATTACAATAAACCCAGTCAATCCGGTAAAAATATCCTCAATATGATTGCGGGTAGCTTAGGCGTTACCTATCAATTTAATGATTCTTGGCTGGGTTTTGCTAGTTTTAACCGTGGCATCTCGCCCCCTAGCCCCAAAAGCGCCCTATCCGGCATCACAGAAGAAAGCAGTTACGCCTATGAAGTGGGCGCACGGTACACTAACCCACAGCAAGCATTATCCATTGAAGCCGTCGGATTTTATACCCAATTTCACGATCTCATTGTCATTGACAATATTGGAGGCACCGGCACGGGTGAAACGGAAAATTTTGGCCGTGTTGACAGCGCAGGGTTAGAGTTTTCAGCTCAATATGACCCAGGCGTTGCCAATGCGTGGAAATATCGTAACCCTTGGTATTTTACGACGACTTATACTAGTGCTATTCAACAAAATAGCTCAAGCTCCACCGATGCAGAGTCTATCTTTAGTTATGGGCAAGCAGGTAATAAAGTCCCCTATATTCCTGAGTGGGTCTTTAGCGTAGGAACAGGACTTGAAGCAGATAACTGGGGCATTAATATCAGCGGTAGTTATATTGGCAAAACCTTCACCAGCGCTAATAATACCGAATACCAGCTAAATGGCGAAGGCAAGCCTGATGCACGATTTGGTACAACCGATGCCTATTTTGTTATGGATATGTCTGCTTTTTATCGTGTCATGGATAATGTTAAACTATTTGCTGGCGTGCAAAATATGTTTAATAATAAATATCTAGTCTCCAGACAACCTGAAGGCCCACGCCCCGGCATGCCCATATCTGCTTATGGCGGGTTTGAAATAGAGCTGTAAGCAAGCTTATAATCGTTTTCAGCCTTTATATAAATCTACCTAGCAATCCCTATCAGCCCTAGGCAGGCTGTTAGGCTATCAGTAATTTTAATTTGGAAAATAAAGAAATATTGTGAATTATGTCAAAACTAGATGAACAAGAAAAAAGAATCGCACAAATTCTTTCTGATGGAGTAATTAATGAAGACAATCTATGGAAAACCTCAAAAACTCTTAATAAATATTTTAAATACCTGAAAAATAATTTAGACTCTCCTTGTATTATGACAGGAATAGAATATTTTCCATGGGAGGAAAGTTATGTATTTGGGTATGGAAGTAAAAAAGAGTATGAAAAACTAAAAAAAGACAATCCATCTTATAAAGATATATTTGAGCTTGTTGCATTTGAAAATGATGTAGATGAACAAATATTAGTTAAAGTAAAAAGGCAATCAGATAAAAAGAAATTTATTATTGAACTAGATTGCCTTAAAGCAATTGAAGTAACGTCTAAGAACTATCAGGCTCTTGATGATTATTCTGTATGGTATGTAAATTATTAAATTTCAACAAACAAAATAGCCTAACAAAAAAATAAGCGGCGATAGGGCTGTTGCCAACCCGAAGTAGTGCGCTAGCAGCACACGTTGCATTATCTTTCAGTTTTCACAACTAAGAACTATAAGCAGCTTGTTTCATGGTGTCAGCAATTAAACCGTAAGCAATAGCCCAAGCTTCTTTTACTTCTTCAGTAAAATACTCGCCTAAACCTTGCTCTAAGGCCGATAATAAAGCAGCACCAACGGTTTCAAAATGGGCTACTTCAACACCATAAATTATATGCCGCTTACCCATTGCCTGTAACATAGCCTCTACTTCACCTAAATTATCTAATGAATTAACAACAACATCTAAAGTAGTCATTAATTTATCACCTTGATAATCTAATTTCCCCTTAAAAAGTTTTTTAACACTAGGATCTAATTCAAATAGGCGCGCATAAAATAATTCTGCTGCCTGTTCTTTGATAGGTAAAATACGCTGCCATGACTCTTGAATTAGGCGTATTTGGTCAGCACTAAGCGGTGAAGGAGCCTCTTGTATATATTGCAGCTGATTTTGTCGCTGCTTTTTTATATTTTGCACTAAAAGCAAACAGGCGAGTCCTATAACAACAAATAAAATACCATACATCATAAAGATTCCTTCATCATTAATTTTGTGTTCTTGTTACACCCAAGTATCTCGCAAGGTAACAGTACGGTTAAAAACTAATTTACTAGCCGAACTGTCTTTAGTATCTAAACAAAAATAACCCACACGCTCAAATTGAAAGCGGCTACCTAGTTCAGCCTTTGCAAGACTAGATTCAACTTTAGCATCCGTTACAACTTCTAAAGAGTTAGGGTTTAATGCATCACAAAAATTTTCTTCGGCACTGGGATTAGCAACATTAAATAAACGATCATACAAGCGGACTTCTGCATCTAAAGCATGCTCAGCTGCAACCCAATGAATTACCCCTTTTACCTTACGTCCTTCAGGTTTTTTTCCCAGAGTGTTCTCATCGTAAGTACAGCGCAATTCAATGACTTTACCCTCAGCATCTTTAATAATTTCGTTGCATTTAATCACATAAGCACCGCGCAAACGAACTTCACCGCCCTCAATGAGCCGCTTATATTTAGGTGGCGGAATATCGGCAAAATCATCTTGCTCTATATACACGACTTTAGCAAAGGGAACTATTCGTTTGCCTTGAGTTTCATCTTGGGGGTGGTTGCTCATTTCTAACTGCTCAACTTGAGCTTCTGGATAATTTTCCAGTACAACTTTAAGAGGCTCTAAAACAGCCATGGCACGGAAAGCCGTATTATTCAAATCTTCTCGAATGCAACTTTCTAATACAGACATTTCAATCCATGCATCTTTTTTTGTCACACCAATGCGCTCACAAAAATCACGAATTGCAGCTGGCGTAAAACCCGCACGACGCAAGCCGGCAATCGTTGGCATGCGTGGATCATCCCAACCACTCACATGTCCTTCAACCACGAGTTGATTTAATTTACGTTTACTAACAATGGTATATTCCAATTCTAAGCGCGAAAATTCAATTTGCAGTGGATGACAATCGATACTAATATTATCTAAGATCCAATCGTACAAAGGGCGGTGGTCGGCAAATTCAAGCGTGCAAAGTGAGTGTGTAATACCTTCTAATGCATCAGAAATACAGTGTGTATAATCATACATAGGGTAAATACACCAAGCATCGCCAGTACGTTGATGATGCACTCGACGAATACGGTATAAAGCAGGGTCACGCATATTTATATTAGATGCAGCCATATCAATTTTGGCACGCAGCAAATATTGTCCATCGGAGAATTCACCCGCACGCATACGCGTAAATAAATCTAGATTTTCGGCAATACTACGATGACGGTCTGGGCTTTCTTTACCTGGCTTTGTTAATGAACCACGGTATTCACGCATCTGCTCCGCATTAAGGCTATCCACATAAGCTAAGCCCTTCTCTATCAATTCGACAGCAAAATCATAAAGCTGTTCAAAATAATCAGAAGAGTGTCTTAATTCAGCCCATTTAAAACCCAGCCAATGCACATCTTTTTCTATCGCATGGACATATTCAATACTTTCTTTCTCAGGGTTAGTATCGTCAAAACGCAAATTACACAGTCCACTAAACTCCGAAGCAATACCGAAATTTAAGCAAATTGATTTTGCATGTCCAATATGTAAAAAACCATTAGGCTCAGGGGGAAAGCGAGTAATGACTTTATTATGTTTGTTTTCAGCTAAATCTTTAGCAACTATTTGGCGAATAAAATTTGTGGCAGGTAAATTTTCTATGGTTGACATTTAGCTATTTAGAAACAAGTATTAAACAAAGCACATACAAAATTGAGATGTGCACGAGAGGTGGTAAAATCACCTATAGATCAGGAGCGTTACAATAGCATAATATAATGCGATAGTAACTAGCAAAATCAGTCCTACAAACAAACTCAATTTTACCTATGCAACCTCAAAAAAACACACGAGATAGGCTATATTATAATTCTGGAAAGCATTTATCTCCTTGGCGGGAAACTCTTAATACAATTATTTTTGGTGCAGAAACAAATACAGGTAAGCTGTTTGATATTATTTTAATTATCAGTATTTTTATCAGTATATTGGTCGTTATGCTAAGCAGCGTAGAAGCATTTTACCAACAATATAGCCCATTATTTTTTTATCTTGAGTGGGGGTTTACCTTACTGTTTACTATAGAATACATTTTCCGCCTGATTGCCGTACGTCAGCCCAAGCTTTATGCGCGTAGCTTTTTTGGTGTTATCGACTTACTATCTATTTTACCTAGCTATCTCGGCTTATTACTACCCAGTGCCAAATATTTGCTGATTATTCGTATCTTACGTTTATTGCGCATTTTCCGTATTTTTAAATTGGCAGAATATATGGAAGAAGCAGAAGTTTTAATCACAGCACTTAAAAGTAGCTGGCATAAAATTCTAGTCTTTCTGTATACCGTTTTAACCTTAGCCGTTATTTTTGGCTCATTACTTTATGTCGTCGAAGGCAGTGCTGCAGGTTTTACGAGTATTCCTAAATCTGTTTATTGGGCTATCGTTACTTTAACCACCGTTGGTTATGGCGATATTGCGCCACAAACTCCTCTAGGTCAAATTATTGCCTCTAGTATTATGATTATGGGTTATGGCATTCTAGCTGTACCGACAGGAATTTATAGTGCAGAACTCATCAAACAGTATCAACCCGACAAATTGACTAATCATGCCTGCCCTAGCTGCGGTCAGATTGGCCACGACCAAGATGCTAGTTTTTGCAAATATTGTGGTAATTCTTTAGAGCAGCCAGAAAACTGAAGTTACAAAATAAAAAGATAAAAAGATAAAAAGACGAATAAAGTTAAAGGAATGATTATTTTAGAGTCATAAGTTATTGTTAGACTAATAATTTTAATGCGTTTTCCCTGTGGGAGAAGGCTCCTTATAGTATCAGTATATCTATGTGTTATGATGCAGCTTTGTAGATATTTTTAGGAAGGTCAAAATGCATACTTATAATAAAAATAAAATGATCGCACGCTTATTTGCCTTATCGATAGCCAGTACCATTTTGGTAGCTTGTGATGATAAAAAATCAAACAAAAATGGTTTAACAGTGCCTGTACAAACATATAAAGAACTGAAAGTACTAAAAGGAATTGTGACTGATGAAAATGGCTCTGTACTTAATGCTGAAATTAAAGTAGCGGATAGCTCAGGCAAGATTGTTGCTCGTACGAAATTAGAAAATAGTAAGCATTATTCAGTTGAAATTCCTCAAGGAACAACTTTGCCTGTTGTTTTGACGGTTAGCCCTAAAGGTTCGCAAGAAAAGTTGGTTGCAGTCGTTATTTCTCCTGCAGTTTCTAGTTATGATATTAGTCCATTGACAACTAAGATTGCCAATCGAGCTAAAGCTTTAGGCGGCTATACTTATGCTAACATGGTGATGGCAGCCGATAGTACTGTGGGTGTGCCTGATGCGAATAAAACTTCAACAGGCTTTCGTGGTGATCCAACCAAACAATACGGTGGTTGGCATTAAATTTTTAGTCCCCAAGTCACTAAATTGCCAATTTTAGTAGCATCAAAAAATGAAAACGTAAGGATTACAAGAATTTCTATTTGCAATTAAAATGTAGTGCCATATTTCTTTTCAGAGCTCGGGCGCATTATCCTACCTTATGAAATGCTTGGGACTCCTGTCGTCAAAGATTCATTCACATACAGGGCGAACTGGACAAGCTCCAGTACGCCCTGCTCCCGCTTCACAACACAAAACTGCCACAGTAAAGTACCTCAAATGGCTTGCAGCTGTCGAGATAACCACTAGCCTTCCTAGCACCTACTGTGGACTAAAATCATAACTTCGCTACCACTTCATTGCCCTGCTTTTCAGTAAGCGTTATTTTGTTATTGCACCTTATTATACGAATTCAGGATACGACAAAGGGTCTCTGATTTTAAAAAAAATAATGATGAAAAACATGAATAAGAGCCAAAATTTTATTTATGTATAATCTATATAGAAAATCTAATATTAGGGATAAACTAAACGGTCTATTTGGACTTATTTGTTAATTGAAAAAGACTTAAGGACAGAAAATCATGAGAAAACCCTTTAAAGTCATACTGACTCTATGCGTACTGATCGCTGCTATTTCAGTTATTTGGTATATCAAATCCTATTCGGAAACGGATCAATCACGCTTAACCTTATTTGGTAATATTGATATTCGCCAAGTACAGCTTACTTTTCATGACCCCGAACACATCGCACAAATGTATGTGAAAGAAGGTGACCAAGTGACCAAAGGTCAATTACTCGCTATACAGGATTTAGCTCGTTTTCAGTATACGCTGGACAGTGCACAAGCTAAAATGGATGCGCAACAACAGGTCGTTAATCGCTTGCTGAATGGTACACGCCCAGAAGATATTCGTAGGGCAAAAGCAGATGTTAAATCAGCGCAAGCGGAGGTGGCGTACACTAAAAAAGAACTACAACGCTTGCAAAGTCTGGTGAAAAAAAAGCTAACCTCTAAAGAGTCGGTGGATCGTGCTCGCTCTGAATATATCGCAGCTCGTGAAAAAATGCACGCCTTACAAGAACAATTAGATTTAGCCGTGATAGGCCCACGTAAAGAAGATATTGCCGCAGCACAAGCAATACTAAAAGCGAATGAAAGCTCACTAAAATTGGCAAAAAAAGTTTGGCAAGACGGTCATCTTTATGCTCCTTCTGATGGAATTATTCAGGATAGAATTTTAGAGCCTGGTGATATGGCAAATAGTCAGTCACCCATTTATACGCTAGCACTGGTGAATCCTGTTTGGGCCAGAGTTTATGTGTCAGAACAGGATCTGGGTAAAATCCATCAAGGGATGCGTGCGCAAATTTATTCTGATAGCTATCCAGATAAAAGCTATTCTGGCTGGGTCGGTTATATTTCACCCACCGCTGAATTCACCCCTAAAGCAGTAGAAACCGTAGAACTGAGAACCAGCCTAGTTTATCAAGTACGAGTATTTGCTTGTAATGCACAAAATGAATTGCGCCTAGGTATGCCAATTACGGTCAGTATTGACCTTACTGCAACTGAAGATATTAAAACTAAAGCGACTAGCTGTACAGGTTCATTGTGAGCCATTCATCTGCTGAGGCTATTTTCGCGCTTGAATTGCAAGCGGTAAATAAGCAGTTCAGTAGTGGCTCACGCAGTGTTAATGCATTGCGATCTGTTTCATTAACAATAGATAAAGGTGCCGTTGTCGGTTTAGTTGGGCCAGATGGTGCGGGTAAAACGACCTTGCTGCGTTTAACGGCAGGGTTATTACTGCCTGATACCGGCACTATCACCGTCTTTGGGCATAATTGTACTGATCAACTAGCAGATGTTCATCGCCTCATTGGCTATATGCCACAGCGTTTTGGTTTATACGAAGATTTGAGTGTGGCGGAGAATCTTAAGCTTTATGCCGATTTGCATGGTGTCAGTCACTCAGTACGCGAACAGCGCTTTCAGGCGCTCATGAGCATGACTGGACTCGCCGCCTTTACCGAGCGTTTGGCAGGACAATTATCAGGCGGAATGAAACAGAAACTGGGGTTAGCATGCACGTTACTCAGTCAACCCGCGCTGTTATTATTAGATGAACCCAGTGTTGGCGTTGACCCTGTATCACGCAGAGAATTATGGAGTATTATCGAACATCAAGTTAAAGCTAACGATATGACGGTCTTATTAAGTACCGCATATCTGGATGAGGCTGAGCGTTGCAGCGATGTTATTTTACTAGATGAAGGCCACATTCTTGCGCATAACAGCCCTGCTGCTTTTAAGCAGTCAATGCAAGGGCAAAGTTACCGATTAAGCAGCCCCTCTCTGTCTAATCGAAACTTACAAAATAAGCTTAGCGGTCAGTCAGACGTCATTGATGCGGTTATTCAAGGCGATAAAGTTCGTGTTATTAGCGCTAACAAAGACTTAGCTACGTTACCACTCTTTAATGCCGAGTTTGAAGGCATTCGTATAGAAGCGACTGCGCCTCGGCTAGAAGATGCCTTTATTGCCCTGTTAAGAGCGCAACACCCCCTTACCGCCACTCAAGCGATATCCCCTAACGTTAAAACAACAACCGTTATTAATGATGCAACAGTTATTAAAGTCGAAGGGGTTGATCGTTGGTTTGGTAATTTTCAAGCCGTTAAAAAGTTAAATTTTTCTGTTAACCGCGGTGAAATATTTGGTTTATTAGGCGCAAATGGTGCGGGTAAAACCACGACCTTTCGGATGCTTTGTGGCTTATTACCCGTGAGCAATGGCCAGCTCAGTGTGGCTGGGGTCGATTTAAGTAAGGCTGCCGCTAAAGCCCGCGCGCGCATTGGCTATATGTCGCAAAAGTTCTCTTTGTATGAACACCTAAGCGTTTTACAGAATCTTAATTTTTTCAGTAGCGCCTACGGCTTACGTAATGCTCAGCGAAAAAATCGAATACAGTGGGCTTTACAGCAATTTGAATTAGAAGCAGAGAAAAATACCAATAGTGGTGATTTACCGCTGGGCTATAAGCAACGTCTAGCGATGGCTTGCGCATTAATGCACGAGCCAGAAATTTTGTTTCTCGACGAGCCAACCTCAGGCGTAGACCCACTTGCCAGGCGAGAATTCTGGAATCGAACTAACCAACTAGCAGCAAGCGGGGTCACTGTTTTGGTTACCACACATTTTATGGAGGAAGCAGAATATTGTGACCGCCTACTGATTATGCGTGAAGGTGATATTTTAACTTCAGGTACACCTGCTGAAATCAAACAACAAGTACGTTCGGTGGACTTGCCTGAACCGACAATGGAAGACGCTTTTATTCAATTAGTCGAGGCTAAAATATCATGAATCACCCAAACAAAGAAAAATACATGCGCCTGCAAGGGCTAATTATTAAAGAATTTCTACAAATACGGCGCGACCCTAGTAGTTTAGGTATTGCTTTTGCCATGCCCGTCTTTTTATTATTATTGTTCGGCTATGGCGTATCTCTCGATGCCAAACATGTTCCCGTCGGCATCGTGCTAGAAAAAATATCTCCAGAGGCCCGTAGTTTCAGTGCTGCCTTTGAGCATTCAGAATATTTTGTTAGTATTCATTTTGCCAATATGAAATTGGCACAACAAGCACTAGAAGCACGAAAAATTAGTGCCATTATCCGCCTACGTAGCAATTTTAATCGGCAATTATACAGCCATGAATCTGCCCCCATTCAGGTAATCGTTGATGGCGTAGATGCAAATACTGCCCGTTTAATTTCTGGTTATATTCAAGGCACATGGAATCAGTGGTTAATTCAGTTTGCCGCACAACGCGGAATAAGCCTAACGCAACCGATTATGCTAGAACAACGCATCTGGTATAACAGCGCCGTGCGTAGTCGAAATTTTCTAGTACCCGGTTTAATTGCGGTCATTATGACTTTAATTGGTGCCTTATTAACCGCTTTAGTGATGGCTAGAGAGTGGGAACGCGGAACTCTAGAAGCCTTAATTGCAACACCCGTCAGTGTCACCGAGATTTTGCTCGGTAAGTTGATTCCTTATTATTTGTTGGGCATGGGAGGGATGCTGCTCTCTATTGCAATGGCGGTTTTTTTATTTCAAGTGCCTTTACTCGGGTCATTATGGGTTTTACTGATAACGGGAACGCTCTTTATGTTAGTTGCTTTAGGTATGGGGCTAGTTATTTCAATTGCCGCAAAAAATCAGTTTGTCGCAGGGCAAATCGCCATTATCATCACCTTTCTTCCCGCCTTTATTATGTCAGGATTTATTTTTGATATCGACAGTATGCCACCCGCCATACAAAGTATTACCTATTTAATTGCCGCACGTTATTTTGTTGCAATTCTGCAAACTGTGTTTTTGGCAGGCAATGTCTGGGGGATTATTATTCCTAATGCACTAGCCCTACTCTTCATGGCACTATTCTTTTTTGCCTTAGCTTTGCGTCGCATGCCGAGACGGTTGGAGTAACTATTATGTGGAGCCGTATTTATGCATTGCTGATTAAAGAATTTTTAAATCTACTCAAAGATAAAAAAAGTCGTTTTGTACTGATTGGCCCCCCTATATTTCAGTTATTTGTATTTGGCTATGCAGCAACCTATGATCTAAATCAAGTGCCTATCGCTATTTATAATGAAGACACCAGTATTGCCTCACGTGACCTGATTGCTAAATTTAATGGTACGCCTACCTTTAAAGAAGTCTTACGTATTAGCTATCATGAGCAGATTGCACCCGCACTGGATAATAAAGATGTCTTAATGGTTGTACATATTGGGCAACATTTTAGCCGTGATTTATTATTAGCTCAGCATCCTGCTAAAGTGCAAATTCTTCTGGATGGACGCAACTCTAATACTGCCCAGATTGCCTTAGGCTATGCTCAGACAGTATTAAGCGACTTTAATATACAGTGGGCAAAACAACATAAGCTATCTTTACCGCCTGCAAAACTGGAAGTGCGGGCTTGGTTTAATCCAAATTTAGAAAGCCGCTGGTTTATTGTCCCTGGTATTGTTGGCTTGTTAACGCTGGTCGTTACCGTGATCGTCACTGCGCTTTCTGTGGCCAGAGAGCGTGAGCAAGGAACTTTTGATCAGCTATTAGTCACGCCTTTAAGCCCATTAGAAATATTGATTGGTAAAGCGATTCCAGGCTTAGTGATTGGTGTTATTGAATCCTCGTTTATTATTTTAATGGCTGTTCTCTGGTTTAAAGTGCCCTTAGTCGGTAGTCTTGTGCCTTTATATATCGGCATTATATTATTTGTCTTTGCCGTTATTGGCATTGGCCTGATGATTTCATCATTAGCAGTAACTCAACAACAAGGGCTTTTAGGGGCTTTCCTATTTATTGTGCCTGCCGTAATACTGTCAGGTTATGCAACGCCAATAGCGAATATGCCGCCTTTGGTGCAGGATTTAACCTTGATTAATCCTTTGCGTTATTTTTTGATTATTTTACGCGGTGTCTTTCTGGAAGGGTTAAGTGTCAGTCAATTACTTGACCAATACTGGCCGATGTTATTAATCGGTATACTTAACTTAGGCATGGCAGGTTGGTTATTTCGACGCAGAATGTATTAATTCTTGTTTACTCTGAAAGTATGTCAAGTTCCAGGGTAATAAATAATCACTGAAACATTGAGAGCAACTTGATTTTATTTCAGCGGACGGCTTTTAGGTCGAACTTGCGTGTGCCCTCATGAGATCATTCCATCTGAAGCAAAATCCTGCTCTATCATTTTAGGATGTTATTTCATGCACGTTTCTAAGCAAGCATTTTAATTGTGCTACCACTTCTCGATCCTGTCACTTCAATCCGTTGGGCCATTTGTTCTTTTAGCTCTGAAACATGAGAAATAATCCCTATAGCACGGCCTGCCGATTGCAGATCAATTAAAGTATTAATCGCCAGTTGCAATGAATCTTGATCTAAACTTCCAAATCCCTCATCAATAAATAAAGTATCAAGCTGTATTCCACCTGAACGTTCTTGTACTACATCTGATAGCCCCAACGCTAATGCAAGTGATGCCATAAAGGATTCGCCACCCGATAAAGTCGCTACAGGTCTAGTTTTTCCCGTATAGGCATCATCAATAGCTAAATCTAATCCAGCGGTCGTATTTTTCAGCTGCTCTTCTTCATTTTGACGGATTAATCGATACTGGCCTTTACTCATCAAATGTAACCGCTGGCTAGCAATACTCAAAACAGAATCTAATATATTGCCTAAAACAAAACGTTCCAAAGTAACTCTCACATTACCTCGACCTGATGCTGCTTTTGATAAAGTACCAACCACCTCATACTGTTTTTTAATATCCACTTGTTGCTTTTCAATTTTTTGGATTTTGCCTCGTGTATTAATCAACTCTTTATGTTTCTGGTTGGCTGTTGCCCATATACTTTCTGCTAAGGTAAACTCATCATTTAATTTATTACTGTTCTGTTGTAGTTTTTCTAAATCTGGCGGTTGCTTGTCTTTTAACTGCCGTTCTAGTAACCCTAATTCTGCCTGCAATGTTTTGACTGCGTCATCATGCGCTCTTACATGCTCAACCAGAACATTAAGCGCCCCTTTTTTCATTTGCGCACTAGCAAACGCCTCTTGAGTGGCAAATTCACTGTCTGCCAAGGCTTGTTGCCATAGGTGAGATTGCTCTTTATTACGGACTTGTAAATCATCCAGACTTTTATTAAGTGCTATCAAGGTAGATACGAGTGAAGATTGATTGTTTGAGGAATCAGTCAGTTCTTGATTGGCGACTTCATACCTAGTTTCTAAGCTTTTAATTTCCTGACGTACCTGGGTCAATACCGATTCAATTGCCACAGTGTTCCTATAGGCTTCGGGCAGTGATTTATTTGCAGCGTCCAGCTCACTTTTAGCCGTTGCTTTAAGCGCCGTTAATTCGGGGATATTATCGTCAATGGCTTTAATATCACTCGCAATAGGTTCCCGTTCTTGTTCTTTATCAGATTTTTGTTTCTTAGCTCTAAGTAATTTCTTTTCGTTGCTTTCTATTAGCTTTAAATCCGATTCCAAACTTCTATAAACCTGCTCTACTTCTAACAAAGACTTAGTCGCATGATCGGCTAACTCTAATTCTAATTGCTTAACATCCTGTTCTTTACCTGTCACCGAATGCAAACAAGCTTGCATCGCTTCTTTAATAGCATTCATTACCTTAAATTGTTTTGCTTGCGATGCTCTCGCTTGATCAACCACAGCTTGATTAATGACTAATTCATTCTCTGAGAATACCGCGGGATTAGGGTGTTTAAGACTGCCACACACAGCACAGGGCATATCTTGTTCTAACTTTTCAGCTAACACAGCGGCTTGATTAGAAAACCAGCGCATTTCAGTTCGATTAGCGTCCTCTGCAATTTTTTTATACACTTTTTCAGCTGCCTCAAATTTATCTTTTTGTTTTTGATAAACTTGATTAAGTGAAAGTAAATCAACACGCGCAACATCTAGCTCTTTACGTTTATCAAAAACCCCTTTTGCCCACAGCTTTTGCTCAACAATAACGGATTTATTAGCGCTCGCCTGTTCTAAAGATTCAATCTCAGCAACTAATGTTATTAAGGCTTGTCCAATCGTTTTGTCTTGTTCTTCTAATTCAGACTTTTGATCTAATGCAGATTTATGATTTGCAATAGCAGCTAATAAAGCATTGTTTAATTCTTTATAACTCGTCAGTTGTTCCTGGTACCCTTTAAATATCCCCTCTTTTGCTTTAAGAGAGTCTCGCTGCTGGTAATTCTCGGTTGCTTGATTCACACCCTCCTTGGCAGTCTTTACACGTAAATCAGCCTTTTCTTTAGCTTGGTTTGCAGTCACAATCTCGGCTTTCTTTGCCTTAATGTCCTGTAGAAGACCTTGCAAAGCCAACCATTTCGGCGCTATAGACGCTGCTTTTGCTGCCCGTGTAATACGGCTTTTGTCAGCGCTTATTTCATCCTCCTTTAATTTAAAGCTTTGCAGTTCCTTTTGTTTAGTATCTCGGCTATCAAACGTTTTACCTAAAGCAACAGCGGTTTCAATTGCTGTTGCGGCTTGTTGTTTTTTTTCAGCAGCCAAGTCTTTTTCTTTTTGCTTAGCCTCTAGCAATCCAACGACTTCTCCAATAGCCATTTCTAATGCTTCACTATCCACAACATGCACATCAGAAAGCGCCTCAGCCTTTCTATCTTCAAATGCCTGATTTTGTTTTTCTATCGCCCCTGCTTTATCTTTAAGCAGTTGCTCAATTCGCTTATATATTTCAGTTTGAAATAAGGTCGATAAGATAGCCTGTCGGTCATCTGATTTGGCCAGCAATAATGCGCGAAATTTACCCTGTGGCAATACCATCACTTGCAAAAACTGCTCTGAGCTTAAGCCAATAATTTCTTCAATCTTAGCTTTTGCTTCTGTGGTTTTTTTGGCTACTAAGGTTTCTTCTTTGCCACTTTCAAGCATACGTCTTAAATGTGCTGTAGATTTTTGTTCAGTTTCTCCCCCACCTCGTTTAGAGGGTCGCATTTGTGTTGGCACACGTGTAATACGATAATGATCGCCTCTAATACTAAACGCTAAGGATAATTCAGTCAGTAAATCCGCTTCGGCATGATCACACCTGAGACCCAGCTCTTTGCGGTCTGAATCAGTGGTTTCACCATAAAGCGCATAACAAATGGCATGAAGAATTGATGACTTCCCTGCTCCCGTAGGCCCATCAATTAAAAACAAAGGGTTTTCACCTAAGGCTGAAAAGTTAATCACTTCTTTTTTAGCAAAGGGACCAAAAGCTTGAATTTCTAAAGACTGTAATTTCATTCCGCTGCCTCGATAACATCTTTCGCTTCAGCAATAATGTCCCGTAATAAAGTATTTTGCTCTTCAGTTAAAGCATTGCCAATAACTTGCTCGAAAAAATCTTTAAACACCTGTTGTTCAGTCCTTTTTAGGCTTACATCTGCAACCAACCGGCTGCCTTTAGATAAAGAAAATTGTGTACGTTCTAATTGCAATACATTTGGATACACCTTTCTTAACTGCCCCATCGGATCAAGAATATCTTGTTTATCCGTTAATTTAGCCAATATATAATCATAGTTACGTGGATCTTTTTTACCCTGTTCGATTAACTCGTCTAATAAGCCTTCAATCACCCTTAAATCCTTTTCTGGTGTTAATTGGAGATGTTCTGTTGATACCAAACCTTGCTCATTCAATTCAACTAAAGTAATGCCTTTGTTTTGTTTATACTCAGAAAAAGAATATTTTAATAAAGAACCAGAATAACGGATATGCTCTTTACCTTTGTATTGTGGGCCATGCAAATGCCCTAAAGCCACATAATCAAAATCTTCTAAAGCTTGATAAGACACTCGATCAGCACCACCAATCGATAAAGGTCGTTCAGAATCTGATTCCTCAGCACCATCAATAAAGCAATGACTTAATAACACGGCTGGAGTATTTGCAATACGTGCGTCTTTAACCAAATCAACTAAATAAGTATGCGCCTCATCATAGGTTTTTACTTCACAAGCAAAAGCTTCCCGTACTTCAACCGGGTCATGATAAGGAAGTCCATAAAAATGCACAGGGCCTGTTGCAGTTTCAATAATAACGGGGACAGTTACATCAGAAAGCTGGCTTAAAATATGCAGACCCGATTGCTGCATATGCTTTGCACCAAAGCGTAAGCGCTTGGCTGAATCATGATTCCCAGAAATCATAATCACAGGAATTTCAAGTTCACCAATAATTTCATCTAAAAACTGATCTAATGCATCGACTGCTTCAGCAGGTGGTACAGAACGATCAAATACGTCACCTGAAATAATTAATGCATCAACATTATATTCACTAGCATAAGCTTTTAATTGCTGTAGCACATGTAACTGGTCTTCCAGTAACGATATGTTTTGGAATAAACGGCCTATATGCCAATCTGAAGTATGGATAAATTTCATTGCTAACGTCCCTTGTTAAAGGATTTCCCCGTTTGTTTTATTTTTTTATACAATGCACGCTCTATTCTACTCTAGCTCGCATCAATAGCTAGTTACAGCTAATTCTATATTACTCTACTGAACCCCTAATGCTTTATATACCGCATCCACAGGATCGGAGTAAAAGCTTATCTGGAATTTGGAGAACAGCTCCGCTGGAACAGTCGGTATATCGGAAGCGGAAGCCATCGGTAGTAAAACTTTAGTGCCGCCACTATCCATGGCCATTTGCAGAGTATCGGCAAGATCTTCTACTGGGTTCACTACCCCACCTAGCGTCATATTGCCTAATACCACCATCTGCTCTTGTACCGGCTTTTTCATTAATATGGAACAGAAAGCAATAAAGGCAGCAAGGCTGGTTTGCGTACTGGCACCGGAGTTATAAAGTTCGACGATATGTAAATGGAACTCGTATTCAGAAAATTTAGCGATCTGGCTGATACGACTCAGATTACCTTTAAAATAATCAAAACCGACCCGTATCGCTTCTTTAGCCGCGACATGAGAACCGAAACCTGAAACCGTATGTTTTCCATGCCCTGCCATCATTTGCGTTTCAAAGCGATACAGCCCTAATTGGCCTGTCGAATCCCCCTTAGTAACCAAATGCACGACCCCCGGATGTGACATGCCTTCTGGAATTAGCTTACTACCGCCCTGCTCCGGTACATTAACGAAAAATTCTTCTAAGGATTCATTATCAAGATAGCTGAAATGGACATCAAAGAATTCCATCCCTCCGAGCTTTTTGAGTTGTTCTTTAATGCGCCGACGAACTTCTAAAGCGTACACCAAACAATAACGCACATCCTCTTTATCAAATTGATTATTTGGGTGTAAGAGCTTAAGTAATCCCGATACGGTACGCCGAACAGCAATCACATCACGCTGATTTAGGTTATTGCCTAATTTAAAATACTGATCAATCGCATTGGCAAAATTACGCTTACGCATTTCACGCATATATTCGGCCATGTAATCGGTAATAAGACCAAAATTATTAGTGAAAAATTCAGGACGCATTTTAGGGATTTCCCATCCTGGAATATACGCATGAAAACGATCAAAGAAAGCGGTATCAATCATCTGTTGTGGAAACGGCGCTAATAGATGGCTGGTTTTCACTAAAGTTTCCACGCTTTGATTGATATTACCGATAAAGACCATCGAAGCACTGGCTTCAATGGAATCACGTCCTCTGGAAAAGGAACCCGATGCCATATAATCTTTCATGATTTGAATGCCATCGTTATCATGAAAGTTAATCCCCGCCACTTCATCAAACGCAACGACATCCCATAGTCCGACTAAACCCACTCTGCGACTCGCCATGTTATAAAACAGGTTCGCCACCGTCGTTTGCCCGCCAGAGACTAATAAGCTATTGGGTGAACATTCTTTATAGACATGACTCTTCCCCGTCCCTCGCGGCCCTAATTCACAAACATTATAATTATTTTCTACAAAGGGGATCATACGGGCAAGTAAATGTAATTTAGCGCGCTCCTCTAAATTAACAGGCTCCATACCAATTGAGCGTAACAACACATCGCCCCATTCAGTGCTAGTAAATTGTGCTCTTGCAGTAAATAGCTCCTCCATATCCATATTGGGCATCTGGATCGGCTTTAGCGTCACAATAGAAAAGGGCGAGGCTTTCTGTCCTTCTTCAAAAAAATACTGCACGGTGATAATGCACCAAATGCCACCCATAAATAGCTTTTCATTTTCCTTAACGATTCCCACTGGTACAAAAGCATCTTTAAGACCTAAATTAGAAAGACTCGCCTCATAAATATCTTTATTTTGGTTGAGCTTCACACTGACTTTATCTATCACTTTATAGCTGCCATGCTCACGGATCAGTGATTTTACTTTTTCCGCCTCATCAGGGCGCACATAGTTTTCGGCCAATATTTTTTTAACATTCTCTAAGCCTTCAGCCACCACTTCAGCATCATCAGAAGCGCAGTACATCCCCAATAAATATTCCAGCACATAAACAGGAACATTCACCCCTTCTTTAAGCTGCTTGGTCAGATCCTTTCTCACCACACGCCCTTTAAAGTGACGATTTAATAAAGTATCTAAATCTTCTTGCACTGCTTTTTTACTTACTGTTAATTCACTCATTAGAAAAAATCATCCTGAAAGGCTAAATCAATGGTGACGGCATACTGATTATAGCGAGTTTGGGTAGCGGTATTTTCTAATACCAATGTATACGCCGCATGACGATCAAATTGCGCTCCGATCAGCTTTAAACGTGCATCTCGGGTACGCTCATTCATAGACGCGCTTTGACTGTCGAAATTTAAGGTTTCACGGCTGGAAACTTCTTTACCTTCGCTATCAACAATAAAAACCTCCACTTGCCGCGCAATATGCAACTCGTCAACGGCATCAGTCTGAATAAAACTGATTTTATCAATATGATTGGCCATCTTAATCGGCTGGTTTTTTACCACAATACCCACAGGCTGTTTCTCATTCTGCACCATTTTCTCACCGCGTAAAGCGACAATCGAAATCACCGGCACACAAATCTCTTGCAACATAGCCCCGCCATGCACAAAACGCGAGCCACCGACAAAATGAAAGCGTTGTACGCCTTTAGGAATTAAAAATTCTGTGTCACCACTCCCATTAGCGGTATCAGCAATCCTCCCTTTCCAACAAGCGGGGTCAGCATTCAAATGACCGCCAATAATATAACGTTTTTTAGCTTCAATGGTACCGCTAGGCTTGATGTCTAAAACTGTTTTATCCGCTTCAGACAAGGCTTTTTGTTGAAATAGAAAACCATGATCCGCTGTTACTAAGACGCGATTACCATTCAAACGATTAATCACTCGACCCACTAAGTCTTTTAATTCATTAATGGCATCACGGCAAGCCGCAAAGGTTTTCTCTTCCGTAGGCAGCTTATCACCGATAGCATCAATGGTATCGTGATAGATATACACCACTTCGGCATCACGAATCTTCTCGCGTCCTTCCTCATTACTCCAAGCAGTCAAGACCTTTGCACTCACCGCCATCCCTTTAGCTTTGGCTAAAATCGTGTTTCGATTATCCAAGCCTTGTGTGGACATGCCATCAGCAAAGACGATGGCGCTTTGATCTTCACCATAAGACAAGGTTTTATGGGGTAATAATGCCGCCATGCCTAATTGCGTATAACTAGGTAATACACCTAACTGCGTGTTTAATTCGGCTTTGAAACGCTTCTCACGGTTAATACTAAAGACTAATTCATGCGCGACTTCATAGCGTAACGCATCAGAAATAATGACGAATACACGCTTGAACTGCTTACCTTTAAGATGCATCGCCACTTGATGCTTATAAAACTGATGTTGCTGTGGAATCCCCGCTATTTTCCACTGTGCTAAACAATTTTCACTCTCCAGTTGCCTATCCCAGGCCAAGCCTATTTCATATAAATACCAATGGGTATAAAGATTCTCTATTGCCTCATCCAGCTGACGTAATACATCGGAACCTTTGCTTAAAACCGTAGCCACATTTTCATTAAACAAACGATAAGCTTGATCAAATAGATAAAGCTCACTCACATAAGCGCTATACATCGCTTTAGCGGAATCATAATGAAAACCATCCACATATTGCTGACGCAAATATAATAAGCGCTCAGCTTGGCGTAAGGCCTCATAAATCGCCGCGTATTCTTGGCGCGACACACACCAATGACTCACGAGTCGCCGCGATAAGATACGGTCAAATTGCACGCGATCTAAGCGCGTACTCACATCTAATAAATTATTTACCAGGCCGCGAATAATCGCTTGTTCAATCACTTCAAAAGTTTCACATTCCATTAATTGAAATGGGTGGTAATCCCGACAGCGTGATTCCACCTCTAATTGACCACTGATTTGCTTGGCAATCATATCATGTGCCTTTGCAAAACTGCGGCTATCACGCCAGCCGGTCATAAAAGCTAATGCAGTCGCCTTTCCTGCTCCTGTTTTTAGCACATTATTCAACAACCAATCCCGATCTGTTGCTTCGATTTGGCTCCATAATTCCGTACAAAATAATTTTAAGATAAAATCCGCCAGAGAAGGCTGACGACTCGCATAACTAAAGTGTGCGGCTAACTCAGCCCATAATGAACCTGTTAGCTCAAATTTATCTAGCTGGTCGATTAAGCTGATAGCATCATTCTCTGGTGCTAAACCCTCTGCATAAGCTTTGACCAGTTGGAATAAAATATCCGTTAACGACGCTGATTCCGCTTTAGTTAATACCGCAATCATCTTACGGTCTAAAGAGGCCTCATCTTCATTCTCAGTAACAAAGCGTTTTAGACCTGTCATTCGCTGCTTGTTCGTAAAAAATGCCTGCCGTTGACGTATATGGCCGCGCAACGCCATTTTAGGAATACCCAGTTCATTTAATAATATCGAACTCACATCAGCAAAGAACTGCTCACTGTATAAGCGAATATCTAACAGCCAATCCAGATCAGCTTCAGGCTCTGCATAAGGAAAATACAATAAAAACAGCTGCTCAGGTTCATCTAATTCCAAGCGTTTTTTGGTTGCAAATAAAGATTGCTCCGACATATCCAACACAGTAACGCCATCAATAGTTAAGGTCTCAATCGCTTCTTTAAAGCTCTGCTCAGGGTCATACCAAAACACCAAGCGGCTTTGTTCAAATTTAGCGCTAATGCCTTGCTGTAATTGCTCTATTTGCATAACTGTTTTTTAAATAGTCTTGTTTAATTCAGTCGCTAAAGCTGTCAATCGATACTTCTGCAATCGACTACTCGGCTTATCTGGAATGGTTCTTTCAATGAATCCCTGCTTCAGTAAGCGTTTAATTTGCTTATTAAGCTCACCTGAAATGGCTTTATGCCCTAACTTTTCTGATAACTCTGATTTACTCAATTCAGCATCCACTAAGAAGGAAAGTACTTTTCTTGCTAGCTCTGACTCTGGCCGTGACTCTGGCCGTGACTCTAGCTGTAATTTATTATCTTCCCGCGTAAAACGCCCATGAATCGGCAATATCGTCAGGAAATACACATTATCTGGATTGGTTTCAAAAATAGGCGCTGGCGAACCATTTCTTGCCATAAAGCGACGAATCTTAGGTAAACCTGTGCCTCGCCCTTCCGTTAGGCGTAACTCTTTCAAGAAATCACCTAAACGACTGTTACGGCAATCTCTCGCGATTACCTTTTCTCGTTGTAACATCTGCTGATCAACGGGCGGCAAAGGGCCAGGAAATGACAGCACCTCGATACAATCATGGCGCACATTAATCTCAACCGGGTTTTGTTTGTCGTAGCCTTTATGAAACACCGCATTCGCCACCGCTTCTTCAACGGCTTCAAAGGGGAAATTATAGAAACGTAAGGCTTCCGCCTGCCCTTGTACCTTGATAACCTGCTCTTTGATGACCTGATGCTTAATATACTGCATAACGTCAATCAATTGCTTCCAAATCGGGCCAGTAAAGTACGTCTCCCTGAATTGATCGCCAATCTCATCCTGATACTCAATTAGCTCAATGCGTGCGCCGCGAAAATGCTGATAAGGCTCATCACTAAACATCAATAAGCCAACATTCAGCGGCTTAATATCCTCGTCTGCACCTCTGGCAACGCCCATATTGCGAGTTAATTCCGCTAAACTTAATTTTGGCAATTCCTCATACAAAGCACTTTTAACCTGCTGTAAAAAACTGGCAATATGCGTTAGATTAAAATCATCAATACTTGCATGATGGTTGATACGGTTATCAAATGGCACTTTCGCGGTTAATTCCAGCAAACGCTGCAAGTCAGCATCACTCGCTATCACGGTCGAAGACAAGCGGCGAATATAATAAAGCTTTGTTTGCGCCTCTTTGCCGCTGATGCTTTTAGCCGACTTATACGGTCGCGTATCACCAGGTGGACACCAGATCACCAAAACATGCCGCCCCTGTATAACAGCCACCTCAACCACAGGGAAATAATGCGGCGAAATAAAATGGCAGATTTGCAGTAGCTCTTTTTGTATCGCGTCCAATTTGCTGACTTCCAGCCCGATAGGCGGTATGATCGCCTGCCCATCCTGTTCAGCAATACCGACCACCAAATAACCACCACCCAAATTATTAAAGTCATTCGCAAAAGCACAGACCGAATGTAAAATCACTTGCGGATTCCAGCCTTGCTTAAATTCGATACGCTCGCTTTCGATGATATTTTGCGTGATTAAAGCTTCAATGTTGATTGGTAAAGACATTGTTATTTAAATATCCCAAGCAACCACTGTTCAATTGCTTTAAATAACAGGCTATCGCCATCCAAAAGGTCATCATTAATCGCCACATATAAACCATGTCCAGGCTGTTTTTGCCATGCCAACCAAGTGGCTACATCCGCTTTAGACTTTAAGTGAGAACTAAATTTTTGACCTTCAACTGCTTGCACCGCAACTATCGCCTGATTAAACAGAGCTTGTTCATCATCTTTAACACAAGCTTTAATCCAGTCTTCCAACATTCCTTCCTGTTGGTTATCAGGCATCACCCACAGCCCCAAATCAGCTAATCCATCATTATGCCTAAAACATAAGCCATTTTCTGAATCTTGATTTAACTCAAACCCAAACGGCTCGACAATCTCAGAAACACGAGCTATTGTTTTTTGGCATCCTAAGCCATGCCGTTCAAGATAATCAGCATCAACCACCAGTGCAAGATGAGTGATTTGACCATCATTCAATTGCGGCAATAGCACCTGTAAGCGTTGAAATACGCCTTCTTTCGAGTTTCGCCTGCCACCTAAATCCTTTGGCGATGCGACTTGAACAACGGTATCAAGTGATAACCTGTTACAAATTTTCTCAAAAAAAGACTTATCAGCCCCCCCTTCAACCAGTAATATCTGCTTAGTCGCTTCCATCAACGCACCTCAACATCAGCTTGGGTAATATTATAAAGCTGCTGTTCATCAAATACGGTAGCAATAACACGACCTTTATCACTGTTACGCACACTTTGCCCAACTCTAAACAAAACGCCCTCAATGGATTTTTTATCCATTGCCACTTTAGAAAAACTTTCGATACAATCCCAGCTATGCGTGGTGGCAAAAACCTGAATATCTAATTTTTCAGCCAACTCAAATAACAATGTCCATACTTTTTCCTGCACACTGTAATGTAAGCCATTTTCAAACTCATCAATCAGCAAAAATTCGCCTTTCGCGGGAAAAACCTTTAACACCATCTGCAATATGCGCAACATGCCGTCACCTAAGCTATTCAAAGGTACGGGACGCGACAAACCTTTAATTTTCACTTTAGCAACACGCCGCGTTTCTTTACCTGTTGTATCAGCATAAACAGAATCATTAACAAAGATTAAACTCTCAAACTCAGGCAGAATAATTTGCATCGCCGCCTTAACCATCTCTTCTGCCTCAGTAAGCGCAATAGCATCCCAATCTTTTGCCAAATCATTCATAGCAATTAACTGGGTAGGAATAAAACTGCTAGGCACTGTAATGCCATCTAATACAAATCGTGTAAAAGAAGGATGACTATGTTTAAAATCAATCAATACTGTATTACCTTTTTTTAATATCAGCAGTCCTTCTCCTACGATCTGACTCTTATTAACCTTAGCTAACTCTGTTACAGAAACTTGTCGAACCGATTTTTCAATAAACTTGCCATCTTCATCATTAACTGAAACCTCTCTTTCAACACGATAAACATGATAAATTTTTAACGCCTCCTCCTCATTGCCAAGCTCGCCAATAACGATAGGCACTTCGCCTACAGGAAACTTTCTTCCCGTAAATAAATCCTCAAAAGGTAATACGCCATTAAAACTCTCTTGATCACTGCTCTCTACAAAGCATTTCTCATCATGTCCTTGTGCAATTTTTTCTAATAAGCCTTTATTAGCATTACCCGCATAAATCCTTAATGCCTCAAGCACAGAGCTTTTACCCGAATTGTTCTTACCGACAATTAAATTAATACGACCTAACTTTTTAACCTGAAAATCTTCCAGAGAACGAAAGTTCTTTATTTCTAATGAATTAAGCATCACACTTCCCAAACAATACATAAACTATTTTTAATACATTATAGTACTTACTTCTTCCCCGTCACTGCTTTAACCTCTGCTAATAAATCACCAAACTTGCCGTAATTCACTTTAACACCATCATCTAAATCTAAGCTGATGCGCCTATCGGCGTAGTGTTTGAGTTTATCGTCAAACTCGCTGAGTTCGGTTTGTTTTTTCTCTAAGGCAGTGAGGGATTTTTTAAAACGGTTGGCATCACTGGTGCTGTCAGCATCTTGCATTTGTTTTTGTAATACCATCGCGGAAGCCTCGTATTTACCTAATAACGGTGTGACATACTCAGTACGCATTCGGGCTAAAGTGCTTTCGTTGTAGCGGTGTAGATACACCAAACATTCAAAAGCTTTGTTTTTACCTGAGCTAAACAACCAATAAATTGGGCGTTTTTTGTAGGTTTTTAGATGGTCTTTATAGAATTTAGTGGCGAGATAACGGCGAATGGTGTCTAGGTTAGATTCACTGTTTTTAGCTTTAATGGCATACAGGCATAGGCTTGCGGCGATAAAGTCTAAATTCTGTTGGTGATTTTCTTCACCCCAAACCACACGCACAAATTCACGCAAGCGGTGCGTAGCATCGTCTGCAAACCATGCTTGATCGGTAAGTGGGATAATGCCATCTTTATCGGCTGGGAAGGTTTTATATGTGCCTTGTTGCACTAATTCGCTAAAGCCTTGATTGCCTGCATGGGCATAAACTAAGCCTTGTTGGTCTAGGGAGTATCGTCCCATCATGCAACCGATGGCATAGCTGATAAGTTCGGCGAGGGTATCGGATTGAAAGCGGTTTTCTAGGGCTTCATCAGATAAATTACCCCCATAACGGTATTTAGGATTCACCGTTAAAGTGATTTGTTCTAGCGGTACATCGGGGCTGAGTTCGTCTTGCAAACCGTAAGCATCAATAAACAGGCGATTGTTTTCTTGCTCTAGGCGTAGTATTTCGGCGATGGTTTCGCGGTTGTGGCTTTGCCATGCCGCGTAAATCTCTGACAACAGGTAGGTTGGGTTAGCGGCTTTATCGCGTAACCCGACATTTTCGGCTTCGATGTGTCGGGTTACGCTATCGCTAACCCAACCTTGTATCTTTCCAAACCATGATATATTGCTTAGCTAGCATTATATCAAAGTGCATGATCAGAGTTTGTACCCATCCTTAGATGAAAGTCTGTGACGTAGATAAAACCCATGCACTATATTCTTAA
>NZ_FQTQ01000020.1 GCF_900128525.1 methanotrophic endosymbiont of Bathymodiolus puteoserpentis (Logatchev) | reverse complement strand
ATAAAGTTTATGAGTTGCATCATTATAATTCTTAAATTGAACTTGCCTAAATTAATTTGTGCTCATTCCTTAGGTTGTCATGCGGCATCAGATGGCACAAACCATAAGATTGGACCTGATCTTGCGCATATATATAATCGACCTATTGCATCAGCTACTGGATATAATTATTCTGAAGGGTTAAAAAATATTTCTGGAAGTTGGTCGGTAAAAAATCTTGATAGTTTTCTTACTAATCCTCAGGCCTTTGCAGCAGGAAATAAAATGCAAATAAATGGAATCAGGGAGGCAAGTGATCGAACTGCTTTGATTCAATATATGCAATCGCTTGGGACAAACTAAGGAGCAGGAATTGAATAACAAGTATGGTGGGAGTGACTTTAGTTGCGATAGTTGTGGATAAAGCTTACAAGGTGAGATTATTATCTAATAAGTGTATGGCTACGCACTTTAGACGGGACAGCTGAGAACTTGTAGGGCGGACTTCAGTCCGCCCTACAAATAAAGTGAACGTCCCGTTTTAAGTTCGTAGCCAAGTGTATTTATAACTCGTAATAAATACACTCCTAACATCGTATTTCCACGCTCTAAGAGTGTGAAAGTATTATGCGTAGGTTGGTGTGAAGCATGAACCCAACCTACGGAATCTATCTTTTTAGGTATATTATTGAATAATGTAGCTGTTAATTTAATATTGAATGAGTATATAAGATATGCGCTATATAGTTGCACTCCTGTTTATTATTTTTTTTCAGTCTGTGCCAGCTGGGGAACTTAAAATTATATTTAGATATGATGATTATTCACGCAACAGTAATACTGATGTGGAACGGTTACTTTTTGACACCATAAAAAATATTGGAGGAGGTGTACTGGTTGGTGTTATTCCTTTTCCACATGCCCCTTACCCTGAGCCTGATAGCATACCCAAAGTTGCTGATCTTGGTGAAGATAAAGTTAACTTATTAAAAGAATATGCTTCACAAGGGGTAGTTGAAATTGCAGTTCATGGGTATAGTCATAAAAGTAACGCTACAGAAGGAAGTAATTCAGAGTTTACAGGGCTTTCAAAAAATACCCAGAATTTACTTTTAGGCAATGCTAGAGCAGCCTTGGAAGTGACTCTTGGATTTAGCATTACTTCATTTATCCCGCCATTTAATCAGTATGACCTTCAAACATTACAATCACTGGAAAGCACGAGTTATAAATTAATCTCAGCTGCTTTAGGAGGCCCACAGGAAAGTACTGGAAATTTAACTTATTTACCTGGAGGAGCATATCCACAAAAGATAAATGAAGTCATTTCATCTGCTTTGGCTAGTGGTCATACAGAGGCAATAGTTGTTATTGTTATGCATCCATACGATATAATCGAATCGGGTGATCAAATGTCGAATTTTAGAGAAGATCCACAAATTAGCATTCATAAGTTGATAAATGATTTATCCAAGATTAAAAAACGTAATAATGTTCATTTTATGACAATTCATGAATTATTTGAGGGCGGTGAGGAGTTTTCAGTCCTGAATTCAAGTCATAAGTGCATAACCCAGTAAATTTTTTATATCTACCCCAGTTAGCTCTTCAAAAGCTTCAT
>NZ_FQTQ01000019.1 GCF_900128525.1 methanotrophic endosymbiont of Bathymodiolus puteoserpentis (Logatchev) | reverse complement strand
CTGGGTAACGTCCAAGTAGAGTCCAAGCCTATAGAAAGGCAGAGTATCTGGTCTCAGTTGCTGGTAGCCAGCTTTCCAATTCTTATTATCCTTGGCATTTTTATGTTTTTTATGCGGCAGATGCAGAGTGGCAATGGTGGGCGTGGAGTTGGGCCTATGAGTTTTGGTAAAAGTAAAGCAAGGTTATTACCGGAGGATAAGGTTAAAACAACATTTGCTGATGTTGCTGGAGTTGAAGAAGCCAAGGACGAAGTTCATGAGCTGGTGGATTTTCTGCAGGACCCGGGTAAGTTTCAGCGACTAGGCGGTAGAATTCCTCGCGGAGTGTTAATGGTTGGCCCTCCTGGGACTGGCAAAACCTTGATAGCCAAGGCTATTGCCGGTGAAGCTAAAGTTCCTTTCTTTACAATTTCTGGCTCTGACTTTGTTGAAATGTTTGTTGGGGTGGGTGCGTCTCGTGTCCGTGACATGTTCGAACAGGCCAAAAAACAGGCGCCTTGTATTATATTTATTGACGAGATTGATGCAGTGGGTCGTCATCGTGGTGCAGGAATGGGGGGAGGGCACGATGAGCGTGAGCAAACTTTGAATCAATTATTGGTTGAAATGGATGGTTTTGAAGGAAATGATGGAGTTATTGTAATTGCTGCCACTAACCGCCCTGATGTTCTTGATCCTGCATTGTTGCGTCCCGGGCGTTTTGATCGACAGGTGGTTGTTGGTCTACCTGATATCCGTGGGCGAGAACAAATCATTAAAGTGCATATGCGTAAAGTACCGATTGCCGATGATGTTGATGCTAGCGTTGTTGCTCGTGGTACGCCGGGTTTTTCTGGTGCTGACTTGGCTAATCTAGTTAATGAAGCAGCTTTGTGTGCAGCAAAAGCGAATAATCGTACAGTACATATGCGTGAGTTTGAGCTTGCTAAAGATAAAATTATGATGGGTGCAGAGCGCAAGTCTATGGTGATGAGCGATAAGGAGAAGAGTAATACCGCTTATCATGAAGCTGGGCATGCGATTGTGGGTCGTCTTGTTATCGATCATGATCCGGTCTATAAAGTTAGCATTATTCCCCGCGGGAGGGCTCTTGGTGTTACTATGTTTTTGCCGCAAGAAGACCGTTACAGTCATAGCAGGCAAGCATTGATGAGTCAGATTAGTTCTCTTTTTGGTGGTCGCATTGCGGAAGAAATGATCCTTGGTAAGGACGGTATCACCACTGGAGCCTCAAATGATATTCAGAGAGCAAGCCAGATTGCTCGAAGTATGGTGACCAAATGGGGGTTTTCAGAAAAACTGGGTCCGTTTATGTATGACGTAGAAGAAGGCGAGATTTTTCTGGGGAAAAGCTATGGCTCCAGTAAAGCAGCTGTTTCCTCAGCAACGGCACAACTCATTGATGAGGAAGTCCGTAGTATCATTGATGAGTGT
>NZ_FQTQ01000018.1 GCF_900128525.1 methanotrophic endosymbiont of Bathymodiolus puteoserpentis (Logatchev) | reverse complement strand
TGCAGAGGGTTTTAAAGAGTCAATGCGAATTGTATTTGATGAGCACCTGAGGCAATGGAATTATACTGCCATTCCTGACGCAACAACTTTATAAGTTGCCTAAGTTATTTCATGCACATTCCTTAGTGAGCTTTAAATATATTGCTGAAACCAAGGTATAGGGCTGAAAAACTTAACACTAAAAGATGGATGTTATTTATATCCAGTGCTCTTATATTTAATTTATATCACCCTGTTTAGAGTAATAGGGTTTAAGTATTTTTGGCGGTAGATGATTCAAGTTAGAACGATATATTAGTTGGGGGTAGCTTGTTGTTAGCTTTAGGCCTCTCCTCAAGCAAGTTTGAACAGATTTTTAGTCTAAAAAAACGGAAGAGAATAAGGTTGAAGCTTGTTAATTTTTAACAGAAAAATCTTATCGGGCGGCTATAGTGCTTATTAATATATGCTTAACCAGGTCCAAATATTGGATGATAGTTGTTTCCAGCATGTAGTGAGTCAGCGTAACTCAATTGAGAGTGGAGGGTGGAAAAATGAAAACAATGAGTGTAAATGGAAAATTAGTACCCACTGATAATCAAGCAATTAAAGATGAATATACGGGGCACTTTTTAAAAGTTAGTTACACACAGGAGATTGCTAAGCATTCTGTCTTTAGTAAAGATAGAATAGATGTCGAAGAAGGTGGTTTGTTTAGGTTTTATATTCCCAAAAAAGAATTGCTTACCAATGAAATGATAACACTGGAGGTTTTTGCGCCTGACGGTGAAATGTTGGGGAAGCAGATTTATAGTTATGAGAGTTTAAAGGCAGTAGACATATCAGTTAGTGCTGAAGATGACAGCAAACCTCTTGAAATAGCTGTTGACCCTAAAGTAATAAAATTTAATTCATCATCACCCACCGAACAAACCCACAAAAAAATCAGTGGTAAAGTGATTGATCTTTCAGGAGAGAAAAAACCATCAGGGTTACAGGTCATCATCATGGTTAGCGATGACCCCGATTCAGATTTTAATGCTACTAGCTATAAGCCTGTCTTTTCTGCTGTAACTGACAAGAATGGATACTTTTATGGCCAAGTTGAAAACAAAAAGTTTCAAAAAGCATTTGGCATAATTACGGGTAATGAAGATCAACCAATTTTGATTCCATTGGAAGAAAAAAAGTTGCCTAAAAATATTTTATTGGTTTCTGATTTATCAAATCTTTCTGAAGGCTTCGATTGCAGTTGTGATGGTGAGGTTCCCGTACTCCCTGACAATGATGATTTAATCAATTCCTCAGCATTTTCTCAAGATATAGGTGGAAAATGTGTTGATTTCACCGTCCCCAACAGAACATTGGAAGAATTTAGTTTTTACCATACGGTTAGAACGACTGAACCTGAAATCAAAGGGTTGACCATTACATCTAAAGGAAGCAAAAAAATAAAAAATGAACTGTTTGATATTTCAACTAATATTTTTACTATCTTTGGAAGACTCAATAATTCTTTTAACTCATTAGCTTTACTTCCATTTTCTATTGCAGAAGATAAAAAAACTGAAATTGGTGTGATCAAGTCAGTCAATGCACTATCTTCTAGTACAGAGGTTGCTCAGCAAGTACAAAATAATTTCCCAAATTATGTATTCAAAATGGATATTGGCAATAAGCAGTATTTTAATATCAATTCAAATGACCTTATAACGATAAATAAAGGTTTTATATTTACAGATATTATTAAAATTGCAAAAGAGCAGACTCAAAGGAAAAAGAAATTAATTGAGCTTCAACAAAAATTGGCAGCGGCCTATTGTGGGAAAAATGGAGTCGAAGAGGCAAAAACATTTTGTGAACAGTTAGCATTAAAAGATAGTTTGAATAGAGAGGAGGTAAGATCACTTATTGGGCATATTGAAAAAAATAAAGATTTGCTTAGGAATGTGCATGAAATAACTTAGGCAACTTATAAAGTTGTTGCGTCAGGAATGGCAGTATAATTCCATTGCCTCAGGTGCTCATCAAATACAATTCGCATTGACTCTTTAAAACCCTCTGCA
>NZ_FQTQ01000017.1 GCF_900128525.1 methanotrophic endosymbiont of Bathymodiolus puteoserpentis (Logatchev) | reverse complement strand
CATCGTTTGTTTCCTTATCTTTTGAACTTTCGGCGGTTCACAGATAGGGAGACTCACGATGATTCCCGTAATTGTCAAACTTTATGAGTCCCCCAGCAAAGCTGGGGGTTTACTTATTAGAAATTACTAGTTATTACAAAGATGCGTTATATTGCTTTTCATGGTTTAATCTAAAAACATCGAATCCACATCATATCGCCAGGCAATAGGAATTCACATGGAACTAAAAATAACAACACTTAAAAAATCCATTTTGGCCGCGAGCATCAGCCTACTCTTTAGCGCAAACACGTTCGCTGAAACCGATACTAAGCATAAAATGCATAAACTTTATCAAGATAACTGTGCCAGTTGTCATGGTGCAGATCATGGTGGTTATTTAGCCCCAGCATTGAATTCCGAAACCCTAAAAGGTCGTAGCCCAACGGCTTTACGTACTTTAATTATGACCGGTAGCTTTGAAACCTTAATGCCTCCATTCTTTGGACGTTTATCTGATAAGGATATTCGCGATATGGTGAAGCATTTACAAAGCACGCCAAAATTAGCCAACCCTGCTTTCACTATTAAAGATATGCAAGCCTCTTTAAAAGTTTATGTGAAAGACGAGTCAAAACTACCGAATAAACCAACCTTTAAAATCGATAGCATGGACGATATTATCGGTGTTGCTGCTCGTGGTAAATACGGTCGCGGTAATGGTTCAGAAGCCGTCTTTATTAACAGTAAAACACACCAACAAATTGGAGTAATACCCACTGTTACCGCTGCACATATTATCGAATTTAGCCCAGCTAATGAACGTTGGGCTTATGTCAAAACCGATACCGCTGAAATTTATAAAGTTGATTTATATACCATGCAAGCAGTACGCAGCATTAAAACGGGTTGGAATGGCCCTGGTATCGGTATCTCCCGCGATGGCAAATACCTAATGGCGGGTTCTTTCGTACCGCATAATGCCGTTATTTTAGATGCAGATACTTTAGAGCCTTTAAAGCAATTTGAACTAGAAGGCATTGACCCTGACGGCAAAATGGTGAGCTCTGACTCAGGTATGATCATTGGTACGCCATATGCGGATATTTTCGCTATTGCCTTAGAAAATGCTGGCCAAGTTTGGGTGGTTGATTTGCAAGAAGGCTTTCCAGTTACCAAAATTAAAAATGTGGGTCGTCATTTACACGATGCCTTCTTAACCCATAAAGGCAAGAAATTAATGGTTGCCTCGTATGATGATAGTACCGTCATTGCGATTGATTTAGAAAAACGCGAAATTATTAAAAAGCTACCAGCAGGCTGTGTACCTCATGTGGGTGGAGGTGCAGCGGTTAAGGTTGATGGTCGTACTTTAGGTTTTGGTACTAACTTCGGTACTTGCGATAAAACTGTTGTCAGCGTTTGGGATTTAGATACCATGAAACTGGTTAAACAAGTCCCTGTTTCTGGTGGGACAGAATCGCCCGCTGCACATGCTAATGCACCTTATGTCGCCGTGGATATTATTACTAAAGATAGACGCGCACGCACTATTCAATTAATCGACAAGAAAACCTTAGAAGTGGTTAAAACGCTTGATGTCGGTGGTCATGCCTACTTCCCTGAGTATAGTGCAGATGGTAAATCCTTATATGTCAGCGCGGGTTATGCCGGTGATGAAGTGGTGGTTTACGATTCAACTTCATTGAAAAAAACAGGATCTATACAAATGGAAAGCCCCGCCGGTATCTTCTCGCGTGGCCGTGTGAAATATATGACCCGTGGATTATCACCTGATGAAATGGAGTAAGACCAATGAAACTACTTACTTATTTACTCGCAACGCTACTAGTTTTTAGCATTAATGCGACGAGCCAAGCGGCCAGTATTTATGCTGGAAAATCTAAAGCCGCAGCGGTTTGTTCACAGTGCCATGGCATACGCAAAACCAGCGCAGAAGCGCCTTTCCCGCCATTAGCCGGGCGTGATGAAGAATATATGGAAAATGCCTTAAAGCAATACCGAAATAAGACTCGTGTATCCGAGATTATGAATAATATCGCGGGCTCTTTATCTGACCGAGATATTAATAATATTGCATCTTATTATAGCCGTTTAAAGCCTTAATATAAGACGTAGGTAGGGTGGGCAGATTTTTTGCCTACCCTATTTAAAGATACAAGACTTAAATTTCGCTATAGCTTATTTACTGGCTCCTCCTGTGATAAATACCAACCCAGCACTCACGAAGCATAACTTCTCACTGTGCATTCGTAAATAGAATTTCAGGCACGAGAAACACCCCCTATGAAAATAAAATTAACGCTCTTAGCATTCAGCTTACTCAGTTCAGGATGCGCACTAATCAATCAAACCGAACAAGCTACACCTTGGGCATACTCTGGACCGCAAGCACCTGAAAACTGGGGCGTGTTAAGTCCTGATTATGCTACCTGTGCTACAGGCACTCAACAGTCACCAATTAATCTTAGTAATTTTGTTAAAGCCAAACTAGCACCGCTAACCTTGCGCTATAACGCCAATGCTAGTGATATTGTAAATAATGGTCATACGATTCAAGTTAACTTTCAGCGCGGTAGCCTGCTATCTATTAATGACCATAAATATGAATTAACCCAGTTGCAATTTCACTCACCAAGTGAAAATCAGATCAATGGTAAATCATACCCTTTAGAAGCACAGTTAACACATATTGATAAATTAGGTAATTTAGCTGTACTGTCAATTATGTTTTCAAAAGGCATGGAAAATCCGGCAATCAAAGACATTTGGGCATTAATGCCAGAAAAATCAGGGGTAACAAATAATAAATTACCGCCCATATCAGCAAAAAGCCTTTTACCGAACAAGCTAAGTTATTACCGGTATAATGGCTCATTAACAACACCACCGTGCACTGAAAATGTTTTATGGGTAGTTTTAAAACAACCGCAAACTGCCGCAGCAGGACAAATTCAACATTTTGGTCATATTATTGATACGCCCAATAATCGCCCACTACAAGCAATTAATGCACGCAAAATATTGGAATAAAATGTCTCTATTTTGGCCATGCAACCGACACGCTCAATTATTATTCAGTTTAAGCTTGCTCAGTACAAGCTCTGCTTTTGCGCTTGACCCGTCACAGAATCGACAAGAAGAATTACGCAATATGCTGAAACATGATTGCGGCTCTTGCCATGGGTTAACGTTAAAAGGTGGGCTCGGCCCGTCATTATTAGCTCAAGATTTAGTCAATAAACCAGATGATTATTTACTAGAAACCATACAAAATGGCCGCCAAGGTACAGCGATGCCGCCATGGAAACCTTTTATCACCGAACAAGAAACTCGCTGGTTTATTCAGACTTTACTAAGATAACACTATGATTAAACACTCTTTCTCTTGCTCGCCTTTTAGCAAAGTTCCTCTGCTACTTAGCCTTATTTTTAGCCAAATTGGCTGCACTGAATTACGTGGTACAGGCGATTTAGGCGTCATTATTGAACGTGAGCCTGCGGCAATACAACTCATCAATACCAGCACCAATAAGAGTCTCAGCAGAATTACAGAGCTAGGAGATTTATCTCATGCATCAATCGTTTATTCTCGCGATGCACGTTATGCCTTTATCTTTGGTCGTGATGGTGGACTAACTAAAATAGACTTATTACAAAACAAAATTACGCAACGCATTATTCAAGCGGGTAATAGTATCGGCGGAGCCATTTCGCAAGATGGCGAGCTGATTGCAGTATCTAACTACACGCCAGGCGGGGTAAAAATTTTTTCCTCAGACACATTGGAATTAATCGCGGATATTCCTGCTTTATATGGTGATAATCAATTATCCAAAGTCGTTGGTCTCGTTGATGCACCAGATCAGAAGTTTATTTTTAGCTTATTTGATGCCGGTGAAATCTGGGTTGCTAACCTTAAAAACCCCACACAAGTAAAAATTGAAAAGTTCAAAAATATCGGCAAACAACCTTATGATGCTCTGCTCTCGCCTGATGGCCGCTATTATATTGCCGGTTTATTTGGTGATCGTGGTTTAGCTTTATTAGACTTATGGTCTCCCGAACAAGGTGTAAAACGGATTTTGCCCGATTACGGTAAAAATGATGAAAAAATGCCCGTCTATAAAATGCCGCATTTAGAAGGCTGGGCAATGGCGGGCAACTTAATGTTTATACCTGCCGTTGGCCAGCATGAAGTTTTAGTTGTCGATCAAAATACTTGGCAGTTAGTTAAACGCATTCCGGTTATTGGTCAGCCCGTGTTTGTAATGGCACGCCCCGATGGTAGGCAAATCTGGGTAAATTTTGCTTTCCCTGATAATGCGCAAGTACAAGTGATTGATGCTAAGGAACTACAAATAGTAAAATCTTTAACGCCGGGAAAGGCAGTTTTACATATGGAGTTTACTCCTCGCGGTAAAAACGTTTGGATTTCTGCACGCGACGATAATCAAGTGATTATTTATGACACTAGTAGCTTTAAAGAAATAAGCCGCTTGCCTGCCAATAAGCCTAGTGGTATCTTTTTTAGCTCACGAGCACATAAGATGGGGTTGTAAGCTATATGCTACAATCACAAAAGCTGAAACCATTAAATTGAAATCCAGAGAAAAACAAAAAGCTCATTGAAGAAAGAGGAGTTTCATTTGAGGATATCGTTTTCTTTCTGCGCAGTGGTGGCTTAATTGATGATAATACCCAGCAGAAAAGCAACCAAGTAATATCTAGGGAGTAAGCAATGAATAACATACAACTCAACTCAGAAGAACAGGATATTTTAGAGACTTTTGAGTCAGGCAAATTCGAATCTCAGCTTACACCTGAGCGCTTGAAGTTTTTACAGCAGTCAGCTGCTCATACTTTACAAAAAAGCCAACAGGTTAAAATTGAAATTTTAGACCGAGACCTTGCGGCATTGCAAAGAAGAGCCCTAAAGGAAGGCATGCCCTATCAGACATTAGTCAGTAGCATCTTACATAAATATGTACCTAGTAGCTTGTATGATACGAATACTAAAAAAACTGCCAATTCAGATTCTTAAAAAGAACCTATTCTGTATTTCTTCATGCTAACTATATTACACAAGCAACTACTCAATGATTATCAGCAGGATTTCCCACTATCGCCTACGCCTTATTTGGATATTGCCAATTCCTTAGGCATCACTGAAGAAGAAGTACTGGTGGCATTTTCTGCTTTATCAGAGCAGGATTTTATTAGTCGTATTGGGCCGATTATCCAGCCGAACCAACTCGGCATTAGTACACTAGTTGCTATGGCTATTCCTGAAAAACACATAAGTGAAGTTGCGGAGGTAATTAGTCAATTTCCCGAAGTAAACCACAATTATGAACGCGAACACCACTTCAATCTTTGGTTTGTTCTTATTGCTCATGATCAACAACATTTAACGCATGTTATTAAACAAATAGAAAAACAAACAAACTTTAAAACCATGCAATTGCCCTTACTAAAAGATTATTTTATTAATTTAGGTTTTCAACTTAATTTAGAGCCTCAAGAAGAAAACTTTCCCATTAACGCATGATAGAAGCAATAGACTTAGACTTAATTGCTGCGGTGCAAGAAGGCCTACCGATTGCTTCACGCCCTTATGCACTTATTGCTGAACAACTCAATTTAGATGAATCCGAAGTCATTGCCCGCCTTAGCAAGCTCAAACAGCAAGGTTTAATTAAACGACTCGGCGTAATTGTCAAACATCGTCGTCTAGGCTATTGCTCTAATGCGATGGTAGTTTTTGATATGCCAGACACCCACATCAATGAAATGGGACAGCGGATAAGCCAATTTCATTTTATTAATTTATGCTATCAACGCCCACGTCACGGTGATCAATGGCCATATAACTTATTTTGTATGATTCATGGCAAAAGCCGCGAGAAAGTATTGCAGCAGTTAAGTTATTTAATCGAACACTGCGCACTAGAAAATTATGCGCATGATATTTTATTTAGCCGTCGTTGTTTTAAACAACGCGGTGCGCTTTATTTCCCTCGTGGGAGTGGCTTTAGCCACGAAAATCGCGACTAAAGTCGCTCCTAACCTCATAAAAGCAATAATGGACGAAATAGACCGCGCAATTATTAATACCTTACAAGTAGGCTTTCCTATTTGCCCCTCACCTTATAAAAAAGTGGCCAAGACTTTAAATATCAGTGAACAGGCATTAATTGAGCGCTTACAAACATTATTAGATAATGGCATATTATCCCGCTTTGGCCCAATGTTTCATGCGGAACAGATGGGGGGCGCTCTTACTTTGGCGGCCATTAAAGCTCCTCAAGATAACTATGACACGATGGCTGAAATCATTAACAGCTTTCCAGAAGTAGCACATAATTACGCACGCGAACACGTATTAAATATGTGGTTTGTTCTCGCCACTGAAACACCCGAACAAATCCAGCAAGTGATTAACCAAATTGAAGCTCAAACCGGATTAACGGTCTATAACATGCCCAAAATACAAGAATACTTTGTTGGCTTAAAACTGGAAGCCTAATGGATCATATCGACCGAAAAATCATCAGCGCCAGCCAAGCCGGATTACCATTAACCCCCGAACCGTACCAAACGCTTGCTGAACAAATTGATATTAGCGTCAATGAATTAATGCAGCGCCTAACAGACATGCAAGAACAAGGCATTATTCGCCGTATTGGAGCCATTCCTAATCATTACAAATTAGGCTATCAACATAATGGTATGACCGTATGGGATATTAACGATGCCCATATTGATGAGCTAGGAAAAAAAGTAGGCGCTTTAGGTTTTGTCAGTCATTGCTACCACCGGCCTCGTCATTTACCTGATTGGCCATATAATTTATTTGCCATGATTCATGGTAAAACAGCAGAAGCAGCAGAACGACAAATTCAACAAATAGCCGACTTACTTGGCGAATATTGTCGCGCACATGAGGTGCTATACAGTACACGAATCTTGAAAAAAACCGGCTTAAGGATTAAAAATAATGTTCCGTCTTAGTCAGTTTATGCGTGAAGTACTACACCCTACGCCACTTAAACCTACACGCAAGCCAGTCGCACCCGTTGTCATCTGGAATTTAATCCGCCGCTGCAATCTGACCTGTAAACATTGCTACACCACATCTGCGAATATTGATTTTCCAGGCGAGCTAAGCACTAAGGCTATTTTCAAAGTCATGGATGACTTAAAAGCCTTTAAAGTCCCCGTATTGATTTTATCTGGTGGTGAGCCTTTATTACACCCCGATATTTTCACTATTTCTCAACGCGCACGCGATATGGGATTTTATGTCGCTCTATCCAGTAATGGCACATTAATTACTGAACAAAATATTCAACAAATAGCCGCGATTAATTACCAATATGTGGGGGTTAGTTTAGATGGTATCGGTGCAACTCACGATGAATTTCGTCAGCAAAAAGGCTCATTTGATGCCTCGATTCGTGGTATTCATTTATGTCAAAAACAGGGTATTAAAGCAGGCATTCGTTATACATTAACCCAAGACAACGTGCAGGACTTTCCTGCGATGTTGCAATTAATGGATGATGAAAATCTAGACAAGTTTTACCTATCTCACTTGAATTATGGCGGCCGTGGCAATAAAAATCGTAAAACCGATGCCTTTTTTACCATGACCCGCGAAGTGATGGATACGCTGTTTGAAAAATGTCTGGAATGGGAACAAAAAGGACTGCATAGAGAAATCGTCACCGGCAATAATGATGCCGATGCCGTGTATTTTTTGCATTGGGTAAAACGTCATTTCCCTGCACAAGCCAAGCCTATTCAAGCCAAACTCAAACAATGGGGCGGCAATGCTTCTGGGGTTAATGTCGCTAATATTGATAACCTAGGCAATGTCCACCCCGATACATTTTGGTGGCATTATGATTTAGGCAACGTACAACAACGCCCTTTTTCAGAAATCTGGCAAGATATTTCTGATCCGCTTATGGCAGGCATGAAACAATCTCCCCGCCCGTTAAAAGGTCGTTGCGCAACATGCCACTATCAAGCGATTTGTAATGGTAATACCCGGGTGCGCGCACAACAAGTTTATGGCGACGCTTGGGCTGAAGACCCGGGATGTTATTTAACGGAGGGGGAAATATAAAACTTAGTGCCTTATAAATTTAATTTTCTTAATGAATCCTACTGGAGCCACATTTTAAGTAAAAAAAACCTCGAAGCTAAAAGCTTCGAGGTTTTTAATATGGCGGAGCGGACGGGATTCGAACCCGCGACCTCCGGCGTGACAGGCCAGCATTCTAACCAACTGAACTACCGCTCCAAGTCTTGTGGTGGGTGCTGAGGGGTTCGAACCCCCGACCCTCGCCTTGTAAGGGCGATGCTCTCCCAGCTGAGCTAAGCACCCCAACGAGAAGCGGAATTATAAAGTACTTTTCACTCTTACGCCACACATTCCTGAAAAAAGTTATTCTAATGACCAGTAAATCCTGAAATTTAATAATTATAAAGTGAACACTTTACTTATAAAATTACTTTAGTTCTTCAGGCTCAACTAATTCATCACCATCTGTATCCAAGATATCAATGATTTTTTCTGCATCTTGTTCAACAGTACGCTCCATATCTTTAACCACTTTATCAATCGCTTTTTGAGACATACCTTTTTTCTGCATTGCGATAGCTTTATCAATTGCATCTTCACGTAACTCTTCTTCAACTTCATCAGCAGTAATATAGTTATCACCATTCTGATCATAACCACCACTTTGTGTAACGACATCTGTAGGCGCTACATAAGGTATATACCTTGCATTTGCATCAAAAACCGCTAAAGCTAAAAAAGCAGGCAAAACACCTAATAAAATTTTTCTCATAACGTTTTCCTCTGTTGTATTCTAAAGTTAAATAATAGCACGCTAACCCAATAGGCGAAAGTTTCACTTACCACATAAGCAACCTCTCAAAGGCGAGTTACCATAAAATGATCAATCAAGCACAAGGCTATTTAACATGCCATACGATATACGCCTTTCAGAAGGATAAATATATTGAATACCCAGGACAACCTTTTTTCAATGCTTGATGAACTATCATTTATATGTCATCATTGAACAATTTTTCCAATAATTTTAACCTTTTAAGAGGCATTTCAATGGCTGGTCGTAATCATCTATATATCCCAGGTCCTACAAACTCTCCACACGAAGTATTAAGTGCTATGCACCTTCCTATGGAAGATCACCGTGCACCTACATTTCCACTATTGCTTAAGCCTATTTTAGAAGATTTAAAAAAGGTATTTAAAACAGAAACAGGGCAAGCGTTTGTTTTCCCTGCCACTGGTACAGCGGGATGGGAAATCGCTCTAACAAATACTTTAAATCCGGGCGATAAAGTGCTTATCTATCGTTTCGGTCAATTCAGTCATTTATGGATGAATATGGCTCAGCGTCTAGGTTTAGATGTTGAAATGCATGAAGTTGAATGGGGTAAAGGTATTCCTTTAGATGCGCTGGAAGCCCGCCTAAAAGAAGATACTGGACACGAAATTAAAGCGGTTCTAGCAACACACAATGAAACTGCAACCGGCGTTACAAGTGATATTGGCGGTGTACGTAAAGCAATGAATGCAGCAAAGCACCCTGCTCTATTATTTGTTGATGGTGTAAGCTCTATCGCCAGCCTCGACTTCCGTATGGATGAGTGGGGTATTGATGGCGCAATTAGTGGTTCGCAAAAAGGCTTTATGCTACCTGCTGGGCTAGCAATCGTTGCTTTCAGCCCAAAAGCTTTAGCTTTAACAGAAACGGCAACTTTCCCACGCTGCTTTTTAGACCTTAAGGATCAAATGGCACAAAATGCCTTAGGTTATACACCTTATACACCTTCTACGCCCATGCTACACGGCTTACGTGCAGCACTAGACCTATTACTAGAAGAAGGCATGGAAAATGTATACGCTCGTCATCACCGCTTAGCAGAAGGAACACGTAGAGCTATTGCTGCTTGGGGCTTGAAACTCTGTGCACACCCTGGTTTTGAGTCAGATACAGTGTCTGCTATTGTTGTTCCTGAAGATAAAGATGCGCGTGATGTTATTGCAACAGCATTTAATAAATATGACATTTCTTTAGGTGCTGGCTTAACTGAAGTCATGGGCAAAGTATTTCGTATTGGTCATATTGGCGATATGAATGACGTATCTATGCTGGGTGCAATTGCTGGTGTAGAAATGGCCATGCTTGACTGTGGCTTTGATATTGTCCCTGGTAGCGGTGTTGCTGCGGCAATTGAATATTATCGTTCAACGGCTACAGCATAAATTAATGCGATTTCAATAATACCAAGGCATCCCTGTTAGTTTTAATAGGGATGCCTTTTTTACGTGGAACACAAACAGATACGTAGGGCGGACTTTAGCCCGCTTACCCCCTAACATTAGCGGACTAAATAAAGTCCGCCCTACTCTACGCCATGAACAAACCTAAAGTTTTTATTACACGCAAATGGCCTGAATCTGTCGAGGCTAAATTAAAAGAGCGCTATCAAGTTACCTTAAATGAGGACGATCGACCACTAAGTGCTGGGGAGTTTAAATCCGCACTACAACAATACGATGCCGTTTGCCCAACTGTCTGCGACTCTTTTCCCGCTGAAGTTATTAATATCGCCAATAAGCGCTGTAAGATTCTGGCTAATTTTGGGGTCGGTTATAACCATATCGATGTAACTGCAGCTAAACAACAGGGTTTAGTTATTACTAATACACCTGGTGTATTGACCCACAGCACTGCCGATATAGCCATGACTTTATTACTGATGTCCGCTCGACGCGGAGCTGAAGGCGATCGTTTAGTGAGGAGCAAACAATGGCAAGGTTGGTGCCCTACACATATGCTAAGCAGTAATGTAACAGGCGCAACTTTAGGCTTAATTGGCTTTGGTCGTATCGCTCAAGCAATGGCTAGAAAAGCCCATCATGGCTTTGATATGAATATTATTTATTTCAACCCTAGCCCTGCAAGCGAATATGTAGTCGATGACTTACAAGCTACCCGCTGCACCAACCTAGAAGAACTACTACAAAAGTCAGATTTCGTATCACTGCATTGCCCAGGAAACGCAGAAACTAAACATTTAATTAATAGCGACACACTTAAACTAATGAAAGTTGAAGCCCACTTAATTAATACCGCGCGTGGCGATGTGGTTGATACTCAAGCACTTATTGCTGCTTTAAAAAAACAACAAATTTCCGGTGCAGGCCTAGATGTATACGAAGGCGAGCCTACAGTACCAGATGAATTATTAACACTAGATAATGTCTCACTACTGCCCCATTTAGGGAGCGCCACATTATCAACTAGAACTGCCATGGGCGAAAAAGCTTTAGCCAATTTAGATGCATTTTTTGCCGGTAAGCCTTTACCCGATCAAGTTATTTAACGGAGACACAATGAGTTTAAACAGTTATCAAAATGTAGATAGAAAGGAGCTTGCAAAAGATCTTAATGCTATCCACACAGAGGTTTTAGCCCGTATGGGCGAGGATGATTTCAAACATTTAAAGAAAATGGAACGCTGGGGTAGAGCATGTTCATTACTGGGTTATGCTACCGCATGGATTTTTCCAAACCCTATTTCGGCCCTACTTATCAGTCAAGGTAGTTTTACCCGCTGGACACAAATGACCCATCCGATTGTGCACAAAGGCTACGATAAAGTAGAGGGCATACCTGAGCACTATACTAGCAAGAAGTTTGCTGTAGGCTGGCGTCGTTTTATTGATTGGCCCGACTGGATTACCCCTGCTGGCTGGCATCAAGAGCATGATATTTTACACCACTATAATTTAGGCGAAAGATTAGACCCAGACCATTTACAATACAACTTAGAATGGTTAAGAGAATCAAAAATACCTATGGCTTTGCGCTTCTTAATAGTGGGCTTATTTACGACAGTATGGAAAATTCTGTATTACACACCTAGAACACACAAAGAGCTACGTATCAGTCATGCCCGCCAAAATGGCGAACCTACACCGGACATGAGTCGCATTAAAGCGTGGAGCCTATTCAGCAAACAGGGGCGCGCTTTATGGTTTGAAAGCATGCTACCTTATGCTACTTTTCGTTTTGTCTTATTGCCTGCACTATTTTTACCAATAAGTACATTTGCCGCAACGAGCGTTTTATTAACATCGATTTTGGCTGAATTATTCACCAATATGCATACATTCTTAGTTATCGTACCTAACCATGCAGGGGATGATGTAATGATGTTTGAGGAAAAAGGCAAAGGGCGTGGAGAATTTTACTTACGTCAGATTTTAGGATCAGTGAATTACCCTACCGGTTCTGATTTTAATGATTTCTTCTATGGCTGGCTGAACTACCAAGTTGAACATCATTTATGGCCGGACATTCCTTTAAATCAATACCAGTTTGCACAACCGAAAGTGGTAGAGGTCTGCAAAAAACACGGTATACCTTACCGCCAAGATTCCGTATTTAAGCGTTTAGGAAAAGCTTTAGATATTATGGTTGGGCGAACATCTATGTTGAAGCCTAAAAAAGGCAATACCATAGAATCACTAGACGAGTCAGTCATTATTGCGGAAGCAGCTTAGGAGGGACTGAGGATAAAATATTCAGCCCTTAGTACAACACCCCGCTTAAACTTTTCGATAAAAATAACTATAATAAATTGTTTTCTAAATTATTATAGCTCATATCTTTAATGGCTAATTTAGGGACTGCTGTACTAAAATAATGCTCATTGAGCAAGGAACAACTTCCTTGCTCAATGTATATCTAGCCTTTACCAGCCACGCTTAACCATTCTGCATTGCACAGTGACATCCTTCATATAGCAGCGATATTTTTCCATACCGTCATACTCTCCTTCACAAGCTTCACAGACTAACTCGCCAGGCTCAAGCACTTTATCTTTACCCCAGCCATAGCCTTTAGCATTACATAGTTCAGTCGTATATTTATTATATCGATACCCTGTAGAGGCTTTTTTCTCAGCCTTTGCCCTATCTTTACAACCCGCCGTAGGTTTTAAATCACCCGTTACAGACTCATATTCCCACTTATCTACGCTGAGCGCATAAGATGAGCTAGAAAAAACAAATAATAGCGCTAATAAACCAAATAGTTTTAGTTTCATGACTTCCCCTTCTCTTTCATTATTATTGTTAAGTGAATTATTTTATCACTGCAGTAGACAGAATGAAACACAAAACATAAGCAATCAATTATAAACTCCCAGAAATCCTCAATTTAAATAAATTCAATGACTTATGCTTGGACATAGTTTAAATACACATTTCTGAAATTTTAAATTATTAAGTAATTTCAATAAAAATTACACAAACTGGAGTTAAAATTGAAAAAAGTGCCTTTTTTCATAGAAAAAGCTCTGAGTGCTGAAAAATCATTCATGATCGGAACATAAAATCACTGTAACTAATTGATTTATATTTATGTCCCTAAATTGAGAATTGCTAGTATCTTTACCTTTAATAAGCATAAGCGCATAATAAAATTGATAGTAGCCAAGAACATCTGGTTATCATTATTGAGCGAAATAGGAGTAAGAGTTATGACTGAATTCAAAAAATATAGGTGTGAGGTTTGTACTCATATTTATGATGAAGCTAAAGGAGATCCAGATAGTAACATTGAGCCAGGCACACTCTGGGAAGATATCCCTGAAGATTGGGTTTGTCCTGAGTGTGGTGCAACTAAAAAAGCTTTCAGATTAGTATACTGATAAATTAAGATACATCTACGAAAAAAACGGTCAAGTTCCCCCAAAACCTATTAACGAGTGGGATTGCACCGCTAGATCACCTAAGCTGTTATTTGAGAATATACCATTTGATTATCACTTACAGTTGCAAGGCTGTATTGCTTGCCAGTAGTAGAAATGGGTTCGTTCCCTTTTATCCGTTTGTATTAATGACTCTTATTTAAAAAGTAAATTAAAATCATTGAACCAATGAAACAAACTTAATCTAGAAGATAGCGGTACTTTTTGTACCGTTGCAGTTCAAACCCCAAGTAGAAAATCATGAGCACCGGCTTATAAGGCAGCCAATGAGGAATCTGGACATTCTAAAAAGGCAGGTGATTCTCCTGGAATGTAAAATATTCCTACATAAGGGTGGAGGATAAATGTAACTCTCACTCTATCAATAAGGCGTATTTGTTGCTGGAATTGAAATTGCATATATGATCAGAAAGGGACAGTTATCTGTGTATGGTTTTAGCCATATAGCTTTTCCTTTAGAGTGAGCGTACTCAGGTTTATGGATATTTTCAATAGAACCGCTTATCGGGTTTGTTATTTTTATGATATTTTGAGAAATCGGTGTATAAATTAGGAGTGCCGATTTAAACAATCAAGTGGTATTCGAGCAACTAACATTTAATAATTTCGTTGCGACAATTTTTATTAAAGATCTTTTGGAGGTCACCATGAATGAAGATAAGTTTAATATGGAAATCAGAAAATTTCTAAAACAAGTGGGGGTTACATCTCAGCGTGAAATTGAACATGCTGTTATAAAGGCTGTCGAATCAGGCAGATTAAATGATACTAATACCTTCGATATAAAAATGACTTTGGAAGCGCCTTCTATAGGGCTTAGTCATTGTGTTCAAGGAAAAATTTCAGTGGAATAATTTATTTACGCAATAAATGGATTACTTTTCAAATAGATAGGGGGTTAGATGAATCAACTGACCAATAAAACTTGCGTTGCTTGTAAAGTAGGTGCACCACTAGCGACAGAGGATGAAATTAATGAATTTAAGCAGCAATTACCGAACTGGATAATTATTGAGAAAGATGGAATCAAACGCTTAAAACGGGCTTTTACCTTTAACAATTTTATAGATGCTGTGGCATTTACACAAAAAGTTGCTGTTCTTGCTGAAAATGAAAATCATCATCCCTCTATTTTGACGGAATGGGGAAAAGTCACCGTTTATTGGTGGTCGCATAAAATAAAAGGCCTACACGTTAATGATTTTATTATGGCCGCTAAAACTGACCAGTTATAAGTTTAAGAATGAGTGTATTTGTGTAGTAGCTTGTTAAAAAGGAAAAAATGATGGAAATCACATTAAATCATACAATTGTTGCTGCCAAAAATAATGTTGAGTCTGCCAAATTTTATGAAAAAATATTTGGTTTTGAATTCATTAAAGAGTGGGGGCATTTCGCGGTAGTTAAGGTGAATTCAAGCTTAACGTTGGATTTCGATACACAAGAAAAATTTTCTAAAAATCATTATGCTTTCAAAGTTAACGATCAACAATTTGATGAAATATTTGAGCGTGTGCAAGCAGATAATATTAGTTTTGGCAGTGCCCCCCGTTCAAATGATGATGGAAAAATAAATAATAATTATGGTGGTCGTGGCATTTATTTTAAAGACCCCAACGGGCATCTACTAGAAATAATAACAACAGATTACGTGATTGAATAATTAGCTTTATAACCATGGACCAGTCTAGGCACATGACCTCTGCCAGCTGAATAGTTCACTGCTTATGTATCGATATTATAGGGGTTAAAAACAACTTCTTAATCTGTACCCTCTTTGTGGTCAACAACACCAGCTGAATGGCTTATACTTGGCTCACCGAGTAGATACTTTGGGTAGCGCTACCGATCCTTTTATCTACGCTAATTTCCTGTCCAGTCTGGATGGCCGCATAGCACTAGAAGATAGAGCACAAAATATTCCCTCCTATATCCCCAAACATATAACAACAGTTTCAGACTTCAAGTTGTTTATGGAATTGCATGCCCAGGCTGACTGTCTTATTACGCATGGCGGATATATGCGTGCTCTCAGCGAAAAAAGATTGGGTAATATATTACAAGTTAAAAGTAACGAGCTTATAGAGTGGCGACGCAATCACGGATTAAAACCCCAACCGGCAGTCATCATTGCCAGTGCAAATCTAGATTTTCCGATACATCCCAGTCTGCACACGCATCAACAGGATTGTTTTATTGCTACTGGGGAAAATGCCGATGCTGAGAGAATACGCTACTGGCAGGATAAAAATTTTAAAATCCTGAGAGCAGGTGAAGAGAAAATGGTTCAAGGAGCGGCATTAATTCAACAACTGAAAAAATTAAAATACAAAAGCATTTATCTTATCGCTGGCCCCAGAATGCTAGATACCATGATTAGAGAAAAACAGCTTTCTCGTTTATATTTAACCATGACCCATCAATTAATTGGAGGGCTAGATTTTCGTACTTTATTAACGGGTCCTAGGCTTGCTGATGAAGGTAACATGAAGCTCAAATCACTCTATTATGAACAAGGCTCCCCAACCGGTTCGGGTCAGTTTTTTATGAATTTCGATTTACATTAACTCACTAGGTATAAACAATTTATCAGCTGGGAAATAACTAAATAAAGCTTACCTGGTTATCCATTATATTTATTAGACAGGAGATAAGTTAGTCTGGAGGTAATATTTTGACGCAAAGTAAAGGTAAAATTAGTGTTTATTATGATGGGGCCTGTCCAAAATGTATCAAAGATAGGCAAACTTATGAAAAGCTTGCAGGCAAAGCTGCGGATAATGTGTGCTGGGTAGATATTACCGGTCAGGAAAAAAAGTTATCGGAGTTGGGTATTGATCCCATTAAAGCGTTAACGGAATTGCATGTTAAAGATGAGAATGAGACGATTCTTTCTGAGATAGATGCCTATATTTTGTTAATGGCTAAAGTCCCTGTATTGCAAGCTATTGCTTGGTTAATTGGACTACCCTTGATAAGGCCGATGATTGCAAAAATTTATCATTGGCGGGTAAATCGTCGGCTTTATCAAAGCGGGCGGCTATAGGAAGTAAATTTTAATTATTTTTATTTAGGAGATTATTATGACTAATACTGCTATAAATAATGACGAAGTGATTAAGGTACTCAATAAAATTCTGGAAACGGAATTATCGGGTGTCGTGCGTTACACGCACTACTCACTCATGGTTTTTGGCTATAACCGTATTCCAATTATTTCTTGGATGCGCGGTCAAGCAACCGAATCTCTCGATCACGCTACTCAAGCCGGTGAGCTGATCACGCATTTAGAGGGTCACCCTTCATTGGGCATAGGACCACTACTAGAAACTCATCGCCACGATATTGGTGATATTATGAAAGAGTCACTAGAGCACGAGGCATTAGCTTTGGCTGAATACCATAATTTATTGGCTTTGGTCGATGGCAAGGATGTCATGCTGGAAGAATATGCTCGGCGTATGATTTCGCTGGAAGAAATGCATTTGGGTGAAGTGCGTAAAATGCTAAAAAAGCCAAGCTAGTAACTCTTGATAAACTTCTTTACATGTCCACAAAAAAACCTCCTCATGCTATAATTCAAAATTCGCACTACGCACTCTACTCACAGGAGTTTGAAAAATGACATATATGATAAAACTACTGCCTCTAGCGGCGCTATTGTTTACTGCTTCTGTACACGCAGAAAAGACCATACCACTAGAAGATAATTCTCAAATCCTTGGTAATTGGGAAATTTATGCAGAAACGGCAGCCCTACATAAAAAGAGAAAAAAAGTACAAAACAAGTGGAACTTTAATGATAATGGAATCTTATCTTCCACAGCCTTTGACCCAAGATTAGACGCTCAAGCAACGGTGCAAGTTAAATATAGCATTGAAAATGGCGCGATTAAAAAGCAAATTCAGCCAGGAAGAGAAAAGTATGAAACATGTAAAGTTGTCAAGTTAGAAGGTGATGATATGATTTTACATTGTAAATATCTTTACTATCTTTTAAAAAGAAAATAAGCATTTAGGAACACTCTTTCTTGAGTATAGGCTATATAACTTGTGATTCTGAAATACTGGAAAAGCAAGCTATTTACTTTTCAATACTTCGCCATTATCGTTTCGAGTTTTATTAAAAATCACATCCTAACGCTTTTAACAAATACTCATTCCTATAGTCTTTAAGTAGGAATGAGTAACACAATACAACTTCATTCCGGATTTAAGCGATCATCGCTAACTCATAATCATCCAATTCTTTACTGACTAGTCTCGGCTCTTTAATTTGCTCTAGCCGAACCTCCGGCAACATTACATTAGTACTTAAAAATTTAACAATCTCAGGGCTTAATATAGTATCAGCTGCTAAATGATCGATATCACCTAGCTCCATTTCTCGCCAATAATGACAAATCTCTATTTGTTGCATCAGGTATTCTCTCAGTTAAAACTCACAGTATCTACTATTTATATTAAAAATATGTGACAAGCTTTCAACCTTCCGCTTGCGACAAATCAGCCTCTGAGCCCAGCAGAATAGCAATCCAATGCGTTTCAGGGTTTTTTTCTAAAATAATCTTAGCAATCATTGTAAAAGGCACTGATAGCAGCATACCAACACTACCAAAAACCCACCCCCAAAAGGTTAAGGACAAAAATACCACTAGCGTTGATAAACCTAGCCCTTTCCCCATAATTCTCGGCTCCCAAACATTTCCCACTAGCATATTAACCAAAAAATACCCTAACAAAACAAATAAGCTGCTATCCACACCCAACTGTACCAAACTTAATAATACAGTTGGCACAGCGGCAATAATAGAACCAATCGTTGGTACAAAATTTAGCATAAAGGCAATAACACCCCATAATACCGGAAAATCAACACCGATAATGGATAACCACACAGCAATAAACAACCCAGTCACTAAGCTTGTAAAGGCCTTTATCGCAAGATACTGATTTATACTACGTATAATTTCGTGAGAATCATAACTTAGACTAGACTCTCCAAAAGCGGCATGAATTTTTTTCGGTAAGACATAACTTTCAAATAAAATAAAGATAGCCGTCAACTGGATCATAAACATATCTGCAAATACTGCACCTAAGCTCGTGATAAGCCCCCCTATAAATTTCATAATTTTACTGGAACCTAATTCATTCAATATATTAATATCAAATATATTCTCTAAACCATGCTTAGATAACCAATTAATTAAAACGGCCGCTTGTTGATTAAGGTTTTTCTGATAAACAGGGAGTTGTTTGGAAAAAACATCGACTGAACTGACAACATAAATACCTAATGCTCCCACGACCACAAACAAGGTACCAACCACCAAAAATACCGCTAATAAAGAAGAGACCCCTTTATTATTTAACCACGCCAAAGATGGCAAACAAATAATAGCGATAAAAATTGATAGGAATAAGGGGTTTAAAATAGGTGCGGCTGCTTTCATACTAGCAATAATAATACAAATTGCCGCGAGTGAAATAAGGATAGGAAGGCACTTAGAAGACATAGGTAGACCCCTTATAGATTAGCTATACCCCATCATTTCTGCTTGCCTTAGCAGAGAAATGATGGGGCTACGTTATCATCAAGCCAACTAACGTAAACTATTTTTAATTATGACTGAAACTAATATAAAGTCTGGTTAAGCAACCATTATTTAAACCAAGAATCATAAAATTTAGGATTAAACATTTTATTAACCGCATAAGCGATACGCGCTTTAGATTCTGCAACTGTAGCCCCGACTTTAATATCTGCTGTCGCTATGCCAACCCAAATAACATATCCAGTTTTTACATCTGAAGCGACAACAATTAACGCCGATTTAGGAGCATTTTCAGGAATTGCAACGTCAGTTGCTGGGTCAAATTTTAAGCTCTGTGCATCCATATCTACCCCAGCAAAGAAGCTCATTGCAATCTCAGCATTTTGATCAGCAACCTCCGTTAAACCTTTAGCACGTAATTGCTTATCAATCTGAAATTTAATCTCACTAGAAACATCAAGTTTAGGTGTTGCCCATTGCCCTTCTGGGTCATTGAATAATATCACCGCCCCATTCCACGCATAAGTTGTATAAGCTTTTAAATTTACTTTAGGGTCTGATGCCGCATCAACCTCTATATCTTTTGTTAACGAAGGTGCACAAGCTGAAATAAAAATAGCCAGCACAAGAATACTTAAAGACTGTAATTTTTTCATAATTTTTATTGAGTGTAAGTTTGAGAAAGAAGCCACCCTACAAGAATAGCTTAATCATACTAGCCTATAATTCCAATGATGGCTAGCTAAGCAGATAAAATCGCTATTTTGGTAGAAAATCCACCTTAAGATGCATATAACCATAATCATCCAGCACTAACATTTAATATAATTACGTGTTTAAATATGAACAATCAAGCACAACCCTTTTAACTCTTCGGCTTAATCTATGTCTTTATTACATAACCATCGATCAGTTCAATTTATCCTTATTTTGTGTTTCCTGTGGCTCACTGCCTGCGATCAAAAAAATGAATATATCGCACCTCCACCACCGGAAGTCACTGTTAGTCAACCTGTGCAGCAAAGCGTCACCGAATACATAGAGTTTACTGGTACGACGCAATCAGTTGGCGTTGCAGAAGTAAGAGCACAAGCCTCAGGCATATTAAAAAGTATGCACTTTGAACCCGGCCTTAATGTTAAGCAAGGTGACTTATTATTTATTATTGAGCCAGAGCTTTATCAAGCTAAATTAGCGGCTGCGCAAGCTGAATTAGTCAGTGCTAAAGCACAACTCAAGCGCGCTCAAGCTGAATTGAACCGTGCCGATGAATTAATTAAGAAAAGCTTTATTTCTAAAACAGAATATCTACAACTCAAAACAGAACGTGATGTAGCACAAGCAACAATAGGCTTAAAATCAGCCGCCGTGCAAAGCGCAAAAATTCAGCTGAGTTACACGCGAGTTACCGCACCTATATCGGGTCGTATAAGCCGTAATGCTGTTGATATTGGCAATTTAGTAGGCGAAGGAGAGGCCACTTTATTAACAACTGTAACGCAATACCAACCGATGTATGCTTATTTTCATTTAAATGAACGTGATTTATTACGCTTAATGAAATTGAGCGGTGAAAAAGCTCAGCAACTGGGGCATAACCAAGAAAAAGAACTTTATCAAAACTTAAATATTCCTCTCTTTTTAGGTTTGGCGGATGAAGAAGGCTATCCACATGAAGGCGAATTAGACTTTGTTGAATCTGAGCTAAATACAAGTACCGGCACCATCGAATTACGCGGCGTATTTACTAATTCTGAACAGCCAGAACGCTTAATTCCTGGTCTATTTAGCCGCTTACGCTTACCTGTGGGAAAAATGCCCAACGCTTTATTGATTAACGAACGCGCCATAGGCTCTGATCAAAGTGGACACTATCTTTTAGTCGTTAATCAGGAAAATAAAGTTGAAAAACGCCTAGTCACTCTAGGACAACGCCTTAATGGTATGACGGTTATTAGCAAAGGCATTAAAGCAGACGATAAAGTCATCATTAATGGCTTGCAAAAAGCCAGGCCAGGCAGTGTCGTAAATCCTCAAACCGCTTCAGCCACTGCAGGGTAAACGTATGTTTTCTAAATTTTTTATAGAACGTCCTATTTTTGCAGCTGTTATTTCCATTGTCTTGTTAATCGCTGGTGTTGTCTCTGTTTTAACTTTACCTAGTGCGCAATACCCTGAAATCACCCCGCCTACTGTTGAAGTTAAAGCAACTTATCCAGGAGCCAATGCTCAAGTAATTGCTGAAACAGTCGCCGCACCAATTGAACAACAAGTCAACGGTGTGGAAAATATGCTGTATATGTCATCCACGAGTGCGGGTGATGGCTCATATACCTTAACCGTAACTTTTGATGTTGGTACCGATTTAGATATTGCTCAGGTTATGGTGCAAAACCGCGTTGCATTAGCCGCGCCTAATTTACCAGAGGAAGTGAACCGTCAAGGCGTTAGCACTAAAAAGAAATCAGCCAATATTATTTTATTTATTGCGATAACTTCGCCAGATAGTACCTTTGATGAGCTATATTTGAGCAATTATGCAACCTTAAATATACGCGACCAATTAGCGCGTATTAAAGGCGTAGGGGATGTTATGATTTTCCCGCCGAGTGATTACAGTATGCGAATTTGGCTCAACCCCAATCAAATGAAATCACGTGGCATTACCACGCAAGACATACTAAATGAAATTCGCGAGCAAAACGTTCAGGTGGCTGCGGGACAAATTGGCCAGCCCCCCGTTCCAGCTGGCACTAATTTTCAATACACGATTAATGTATTAGGTCGTTTAACGGATATTGCCCAGTTTGAAGATATTATTATTAAAACAGGAGAAAATGGCAGTATTACACGTTTAAAAGATGTTGCTCGCATTGACTTAGGCGGGAAAACTTACGACATTAGCGCCAATGTAAATGGAGCACCCTCAGCTAGCATCAGTATTTATCAATTACCTGGAGCGAATGCTTTAGAGGTGGCGAATCAAGTTCGCACAAAAATGCAAGAATTAGAAAAAAACTTCCCCCAAGGCTTAGAATACAAAATCCCTTACGACACAACACTATTTGTTAGCGCGTCTATTGATGAAGTTTTCGTTACCTTATATCAAGCGGGTGCATTAGTTTTTATTGTTTTATTTATTTTCTTGCAAGATTGGCGTTCTACGCTGATCCCAGCCATAACTATCCCAGTATCCTTAATTTCTACCTTTATTGTCATGTCCATGATAGGCTTTTCCTTGAATATGCTGACCTTATTTGGTCTAGTACTCGCCATTGGAATTGTGGTCGATGACTCAATCGTTGTAGTTGAAGCAACCACCGCTTATATTGAAAAAGGAATGTCCTCAAGAGACGCGGCCATTCAAGCAATGAGCGATGTATCAGGGCCCGTTATAGCTACTACACTGGTATTGTTAGCGGTATTTATACCAACGGCCTTTTTACCTGGAATTACCGGTGCCATGTACAGCCAATTTTCTTTGACTATTGCGGTATCGACAGTTTTCAGTTCGCTCAATGCCTTAACTTTAAGCCCAGCCTTAGCCGCTTTATTATTACGCCCTGCGCCAACAGACAAAAATGCTTTTTTTCGCGGCTTTGATACATTTTTTACAATCAGCTCTAACGGCTATGCTAGCTTTTTAAAAATCGTCGTTCGCCGTGGTTTTTTGATGATGTTATTAGCCCTAGGTATCGCGGTTGCAAGTGGCTGGCAATTTGGAAAAATCCCGTCCGCCTTCCTGCCAGTCGAAGATCAAGGCTATGTTATCACTTCCGTGCAATTACCCGATGCAGCCTCCAAAGAACGTACTGATGAGGTGCTAAAGAAAATTGATGGCATCTTAAAAGAAACACCTGGCTTACAAGATTGGATATCATTAGGCGGGTTTTCCATGATTGATGGTACCAATGCCTCGAATGCAGCCACTATTTTTGTGGTCATGAAGCCGTGGGAAGAGCGCACCGCTGCAAATGAAACGCAAGCAGCTATTTTGCAACATTTAAATCAAAAGCTAAGTCAGATTCAAGAAGCCATTGCCTTTACCTTTGTCCCTCCTGCTATTCCAGGCTTAGGGGTTTCCGGTGGCTTTCAAATGCAAATCCAAGATAAAGCTAATGTCGGTTTAGATGAACTACAACACATGGCGACTGAAATGATTGAGGATAGTCGCAGCCAATCAGGATTAGCCAGCTTGAACTCAACATTTAGGGCAGGTGTACCCCAATTATTTGCCGAAGTGGATCGTACCAAAGCAAAAATTTTAGAGATTCCTTTAAGTGATCTGTTCAACACCTTGCAGGCTTACTTAGGTTCAGCTTATGTCAATGACTTTAATCAGTTTGGCCGAACTTGGCAGGTTAAAGTTCAAGCCGATGCCCAATTCCGCTTAAAACCCGAAGATATCCGTCAATTAGAAGTACGCAATAAAAAAGGCGATATGATCCCCTTAGGTACACTGATCAGAGTAGATGAAACTTTAGGCCCGCAAACGATTTTACGTTACAACCTCTATCCTGCGGCCTCCATTACAGGTAGTGCTGCACCTGGTTTTAGTTCGGGTGAAGCATTAAACCTAATGGAACAAATGGCAAAAACAAAATTCCCTGACTCTATGGGCTTCGAATGGACAGGTATGTCTTACCAAGAAAAACAAGTCGGATCTGAAGCAATCGTTGTTTTTGCTTTAGCTATTGTGCTGGTATTTTTGGTTTTAGCAGCTCAATATGAAAGCTGGAGCTTACCTCTTGCAGTGATAATGGTGGTTCCTTTAGCCTTACTAGGTACCGTTGCCGCCTTAATAATGCGTGACTTTGATAATAATGTTTACACTCAAATCGGGATCGTGCTTATTATTGGTATGGCCAGTAAAAATGCCATTTTAATTGTCGAATTAGCCTCTGAACTACGCGCCAAAGGTACTAGTATTTTTGATTCAGCCGTTGAGGCCTCAAGACTGCGTTTCCGCGCTATATTAATGACCGCCCTCTCCTCTGTCTTAGGCTTTATGCCGTTAATGGTTGCTAGCGGTGCAGGCGCAGCAAGTCGTCAAGCAATTGGTACCGCTGTCGTCGGGGGGATGGTGGCTGCTATCTGTATGTCACTCATCTTTACGCCTATTTTTTATGTCGTCATGCAAGGTTTAAGTGAGCGCTTCAGCAAGAAAAATTCAGCTTAGCTAACCCCCATCATTTTGACAAATAATAGTGCAAGGAATACCTTTCCTCACTAAAGGCGAGCATAATACATAAGAAAACCCTTATGTATTATGCTTAACTCATCACTCGCCCAACTCAACAAACTCAGTTTTTTCAGCGACACGCATGATATACGGTATAATTATCGGCTAAGTTGGGCTTAATTTCATATATCATCTTGATTGCTGGATTTATTATCCTTTTTATAGGCTACTTCCTAAGTTTGCTAGCAATTTAATATTCTCGGAGACATCATTCATGCGTTTTTTAATTTCCTACCCGCAAACAAACTGGGATTATGCCAAGTTCCGTTTAAACCGCATTATCAGAGGGAAAGATAAATCAAATGATGTGTTTACCGGGTCACCTGGCGGTAAAATCCAATTATTAGAGCAGCTTGAACCTTTGGGCAAATTTCGCTTATTGGATGAGATTTATCCTACTAAACCTTTTGGTATGGAATATGTCGCCGGTGAAGGGCTTTATTTTATTACTGGCTTACCGTGTTGTATTGATGGCCAAGCAGGTGATGAGCATATTCTTAGGCTAAACGACCAAGGGGAAATTGACTTGGTTATCAAACATCCATTATTTTCACAAATGCGCTCTCTACGCCGAACTAAAAACGGCATATTAGTCACTTCTAGCGGCATAGATGCCATCTTAGAGGTCAATTTAGACGGTGAAATCATCTGGGACTGGTTCGGTACTGAGCAAGGTTATTCTACACGTTACGGTGGAGGCGAACGCACTATTGACCGTGACTTTGACCACCGTACACTTTGTTATTCAGGAAAATTACAAACCACACATTTGAACTCAGCCATCGTAGATCCGTATGACGAAAGCAAAATCCTGACCATTCTTTTCTATCAAGGCAAAGTCGCTCGAATAGACAGAGAAACACTACAATTAGAGCATGTCATTGAGAATCTAAATGGCGCACATCATATTCGCCCTCACTCAAAAGGTTATATGCTCTCTAATTCACGCAAAGGTGAAACACATATTTATGACCGTAACTTCCAATTGCTAGAAATTATCGATGGGACTAATTCCTTATTTCCTGTCAAATGGGTACAAGATACAGTAGAGCAACCTTCGGGTTCGCACCTAATCGCTGACTGTAATACGTTTAATTTACGTGAACGCACTGCAGATGGTAAAGAACGTAAATTTAATACCCAAATGCCTAACCGAATTTTCCAAATCGAGCCGGTAAGTAATGATTTTTCTTTTAACCAACAAGCCCATTCGCATTTTACTAAAAACTAATTAATGAAACGTTATTTACTCCCTCTTTGTGCTGTTACTTTTCTTTCTTCCCCTGTTCAGGCAGAAGAGTTCACGCCCTCTTATACTGAATGGCAAAGAACGGCACAAAACCCCTTAAGCCCTAATTTTAGATTACCACTTGAATACAATTTTTATGGCAATGCGCCTGCTGGCAATGTAAATGTCCTAAGCTTTGCCCCCATTATGCCAATCAAATTTGATGGCTGGAATATTATTAACCAACTAACTTTGAGTGTCATGTGGACCCCCGGAGATATTACTGGCATTAAAGGCTTACCTGAGCCGTATACTGGCGATGGTCATGGCGGTAGTGACGGCTACGCGGCAGGCTTAGCTGACACCGATTTTACCAGTTATTTTTCCTCGACTATAGGTAAGGATTTTACTTATGGTTTTGGACCAACGTTCACATTCCCAACCGATGAACCTACGCGTGAATTAGGCAGTGGTAAATTCAGCATGGGGCCTGCATTAATGCTGGTTTATCAACCAAAGCAATGGACTTTAAGCTTAGAAATACAACAAATTTGGTCAGTATTTGGTAGCTCAGAGCGAGAAGAGGTCAGTCAAATGATCGTTCAACCCTCTATTTATTATAACTTACCGCAAGGCTGGTATTTACTTTCAGATATGCAAATGGTGGCTAACTGGCGATCTAACTCAGAACAACGCTGGACAGTCCCTATTGGTGCAGGTGTGGGAAAATTATTTAAAATTGGCGAGAATGCGATTAATAGTCGCTTAGGTGGCTATTATAACCCTGTAACGCCCGATGCAGGACCAACTTGGTCAATGAATTTCTCTGTGGAATTTATTTTTGGCAATTAACATAAGGTCTTATTACCCACAGACATCGAAGTATTACGAGCCCTATACAGGCTTTGATAACAGATATTTTCAGATCGATGACATTCGCTGCAAATTGCTTTGGTGCAGAAATTAATATTACCTGAGTTCGTATAATAAATATCCTTAATCTCCCTACGGGCTAGAGACTAAACCATGGTAATATAAGCAAATATTAATTATTGCTTCTATCTGCCAATACTGCACCGCTTGATTTTGGGACATAAAGAAACATAACCATTCACAGACCCTCATAAAAATATCGTCATTCCCGAAGTATTTAATCGAGAATCTGTTTGAGGATATAGGTCCCTGCTAGAAATGCGCCAGAATAACAAGGTATTTTGATGTTTTCTAGGGAGATATGAACGGTCATGAAGAAATGGTCTAAGACATTATTTTTAATTGATTAATCATCTTGTTATTTTATCGCTTATTTCAAGAATGCTGTACTAGTCAAAAACTCACAGCCTTAATATGCAGTAAAATTTCTCCACGTTAAACCAAGAGCAATCATCTGATTACTGCAATACAATGGATTCCTGATAAAAAACTTCAGGAATAATATTATTGTCGGTCACGAGCTAACGCCAGCCAATATATTGCTTTGTATAAGTAAATCCTCATACCCATTAGATATACCTACTATGCCTAATAAAGTTTTCTATTACCGCCTTATTCCCGTTATTATCACCTTGATTGCTTTAGCTATTTGGTTACAACCCGCGTTCTTTCAACGCACTGCAGGCATTAATTTACCTGATGGGCAGCTGCCACAACTAAGTAAACCTTTTGTTGTCACTAAACCTTGCCTTGATGAACACCCTGAATGGCGAGCAGCACAAACAATTGATGCGGTTACTATGGCAGAGTCTTTATTATGCGAACCTGATAACCCATATAATATCGCCGCCTCAGTTAAAGGTATGAATAATATCTCTATGCGCACTTTAATGAACACACATATGGCAGAGGATGCGCTGATTAAATCGGATGATTTAGATGGTGATGGAGACCCTGATATAATCCGTATTAAATTGGAAGTTTTAGAGCTCAATGGTGCAACACCCGACAGCCCTAATGTCTTTCCAACTTATGATATTGCCCCAGGCATACAACCTGGCATGTGGGCTTTCTCTCCTAAATTGCGCGGCATGAGCGTGAAAAATTTTCGTTCAAATAAAGCCAATGCCATTTTACGAGCCCCCTCACCTGTCATCCGAATTGAGCAAGGCGATAAAGTTTATATTACTTTAGAAAATACCCACTACTTCCCGCATACCCTACATTTTCATGGCGTCGATCATGCATTCCAGACGCTAAATGGAGGAGATAATGATGGCGTCCCCATCACAGGTGAAAAACCGGTGATGCCCGGTGCTATACGTACTTATGAATTACAACCACGCCATGCTGGTACGATGCTTTATCATTGCCATGTGCAAACCGACAAGCATTTACTCATGGGTTTAAATGGTATGTTTGTGGTTGAAGAAAACCGGCCTAACAACTGGGTGCAGACTTTTAATATTGGCGCAGGACAGGTACGCTATTCCTCCGTGGCTATTAAAGAAAAATATGACCGAGAATATGATTTACACTACCAATCAATTGATAAAAATTTAGCAAAAACCATCCAAGAATCTAACGATATTAGAGAAATTTCCAAACAAATGCACCGCGTTTATAATATGAGTGAATCCAATGAAAATTACTTTATGCTAAATGGCCACTCCTTCCCATATACGCTACGCGACTCACTCATTATCGCTAAACCTAATGAGAATATTAAGCTGCGCCTACTTAACACCCAGCATAGTGGTATTGCCGTCCATATCCACGGACATAAAGCGACAATCACTGATTATGATGGTGTTACACAAAACCCAGCCGCGCAAATTACTCGTGATGTCTACAATTTATCGGCGGCACAGCGTATAGACCTCCACTTACAAACCACGAATGATGGTCTACATAGCTATGGCGAGGGAATTTGGTTATTTCATGATCATGTAGAAACAGGCGTGGCCAATGATGGTATAAGTCCTGGCGGAAATATGGCTCTCATGGTTTACGAAAGTATGTTAAACCCTAATGGTATGCCCATGATACGTAAAGATGCCTTAGATGATGTACTGACTAACAGTTACCAAAACAAAGAAAAACCGCAATGGGGGAAAAAAGATCCCGGCATGCTAGCGCCTGATTATGTTCATCTTATTTTATGGGGATTATTAGTCGGGCTCATTTTTGGCTTACTCATATTCATTATTCGCGGTCTGAGTAAGGCAGATTAATATGAAAACTCTATTACTTTTAATTTTATTACTAAGCTCTACAGCGACCTTTTCAGCGATGAATCACGGCGGAATGATTATGGATGAATCAGGGATGATTATGAATCATAACCCCGATAAATTACCTAAAGACTGCAAGGAAATATCAAAAGATGTTGATATTACTATTCGTGGAGGACATAAATTTGTTAAAGGCTTTAATGGCAAAATGTTCACCTATGATAAACGTGACTGGCAAGTACCTGCTTGTGCTCGAGTTAATATCACCTTTATAAATGAAGATGATATTCGCCATCAATTTATGCTTCATGGGCTGCCTGGTTATCTGTACCCTAAAGGTATGTTCACGATTGAACTCTACGGTAAAGGACAAAAAACTGGCTCATTTATCGTGCCCTCTCGCGACTATACTTATTATATTCACTGCGAAGTATCAACCCATACCGAAAAAGGTATGAAAGCACAGTTAAAAGTCGGCGAAGGCAGTGGTGACTTAGATAGTATTTTAGGCTTAACTGTACCGCTGACACCGGATTATTATCCAATTCATAATGACCGTTTTACTTGGGCTGCCTTAGCTTTTAGCATTATTCTTGGCGCATTATCAATCAGATGGCTAAACAATATTCTAGCTAGAAAAATGAAAAAAACCTCAAAACCAACGTAAGGCCGAATTTAATTCACAAGTCTACTCTTACCTGAACTTACAGACGAAAGCTCAGTCGTACTGAACCAAGCCGATATTTCCCCAGTAGGTCGCTTAGTTGTAGTAAAATCTCTAATATATTATTAAAGAGGCTTAACATGATTGGAAAAATTAAAAGTTACGATGCAGACACACAAACAGGCGTCATTCAATGCGATGGGATTTATTACGGTTTTCATATTGACGACTGGAGCGAAACTGAAGAACCCCGTATTGATTCTGATGTGCTTTTTGAAGGCGAGGGCGATACCGCTAGCATGGTCACTTTAATCGGCAGCTATCTACAACATAAAGAGGCGGTTAAATCACGTAAACTGGCTATTTTCTTAGCAATGTTTCCTTTAACAGGCTTATTTGGCGGGCACCGTTGGTACCTAGGCTTTTATAAAATCGCTATGATCCAACTAACAGTTACTGCTTTTACTTTAGGTACTGGCTATTTATGGCCTTTTGTCGAAGGCATTTTATTAATCGCCGGTAGAATAGATAAAGATCAAGAAGGCCGCCCTTTAAAGTAAACCCACCTGAGTGTCACGGGCTTTTGCCCGTGCACAATCACTAAAACCTCCCTCTTTCATGTTTGCCTCATTCGCACTTGCTTTACAATTTTTAACGCGCTTTCCACTCAATATTAAGACTGAATTCTCTGATAAACGCCTGGGGCAATCTGTGCTGTTTTATCCAATTATTGGTTTATTAATTGGTTGCTTTCTTGCCGTACTTGCTTATTTCTTACCGCCTCATGCAATAACACTCAATGCTGCTCTGATTTTAACGCTTTGGGTATTGATAACCGGTGGCTTACATTTAGATGGATTAGCAGATTGTAGTGATGCTTGGGCGGGCGGTTTAGGTGACAAAACGCGCAGTTTAGCAATCATGAAAGACCCAGCTGCTGGCCCTATTGCCGTTATCATTTTAATTTTGCTATTGCTATTAAAATGGAGCGCATTACAACAACTACTTAGCTCGAAGCAAGTTCTTCTACCACTTTTAGTCGCACCCTTTTTAGCACGCCTAAGTATCTTAATATTAATGCTTAGCACGCCCTATATCCGAGAAAATGGTTTAGGTAGCGCTATGCAACAGCACCTACCAAAACAGCTTGCGTTAATCATTACCACCATTGCATTGACTGCGTGTGCTTGGCTGTTCTCAATTTATATTGTCCTGAGCATATTATTTATTATCGCTGGGATACGATATTTAGCCTTACAACGCATACAAGGTATAACAGGCGATGTCTATGGTGCTAGTGTAGAAATCATTGAAGCCGCTGTGTTAATTAATTGGGTATTATTCTATGGATAAACATAAATTTTCTAAAGCTGAAATTGCAGGCGTATATCGTGCCATAGCCGAACGCCGAGATATGCGCCACTTTATTAATAAACCTATTCCTGCTGAAACCTTAACTAAATTACTCCAAGCAGCACACCAGGCTGGCAGTGTTGGCTTAATGCAACCGTGGCATTTTATTCGCATCACCTCTAACATATTACGTCAGTCTATTTATCAATTAGTCGAAATTGAACGCCAATTAACAGCCCAGGCCCTAGGCGAACGCAAAGATGAATTTATGAAACTGAAAGTTGAAGGCGTTTTAGAGTGCGCTGAACTGTTAGTTGTCGCCTTGCCAAATAACCGTGAACAACATATTTTTGGTCGCCGCACTTTACCCGAAATGGATCTAGCTTCCGCCTCTTGTGCCATACAAAATATTTGGCTCGCTGCACGTGCAGAAGGATTAGGTATGGGCTGGGTATCTTTATTTGATCCTAACAAATTATCTACCTTGCTAAAAATGCCCCAAGGCAGCCAGCCGATCGCTATATTATGCTTAGGTCATGTAGAAGAATTTTATAGTAAACCCATGTTAGAACTAGAGAACTGGACAAAAGGGCGTGCTTTAGAAGAATTTGTGAGTGAAAATAGCTGGGGATCTGATACCTAAAATTGTAGGGCAGACTAAAAGTCCGCCTTACATAATAGTATTTGGCTTAACGGCGGAAGAACAAATGCACAAATGTACATTTTAATGTCATATCATTAGCATCTAATGCGACGACTTTACAGCTCTCCATTTTTGAACGTCCCACCGTTTTTTGCTTCTTAATAACACCATCTTCAACTGCATATTTTAAATCAATGACTAATGTCTTAGTTCGACCAAAACGGTCTTCTGATTCAGTATGTAAAACACCATCTTTTCTAAAATCCCACTTAGAAAATAACTGTACTTTCTCTTTGTCCAATCCTATCGCCTCAGCATATAAATTCCATTTACCTAAAATTTTAGAATCATCTTCTAGTTTAACTTCAGCATTCGCTGCAACTGAAAATAAAAATGTTGCCCCGACTAGTAAGCCATGTATCAATTTCATTACGAGTTCCTCTTTATAATTATTATTTAATATACCTAGTTCTGATTGTATCATGCTAAATAAAATATTAACTCGCAGATACAAGCTTACACTTCATAGGGTTAGAATACAGCCCTATGCCTTAGCAATAATTGTTTAAACGCATTAGGGTCTTTATCTTGCGTTATCTCTCCAGCTCTTGCTTTAAATCTATGCTCCAGCCGAGACAACCAAAAACGCAAGCTAGCTCGTCTTAAAAAAACCGGTAATAAACGTTCTTCATCTGCCGAAAAAACACGTACCGATTGATATGCTTGCAAAAAAGCTTGTTGTTTTTCTTGATCGAAGCGACCTTGCTCATTAATACACCAATCATTCAAAGCCACGGCAACATCTAAAATAAAACAATCACAACAAGCAGCATAAAAATCTAACAAACCCGTAACAGTGTCGCCGACAAATAAAACATTGTCTTTAAATAAGTCTGCATGAATAAGACCTTGTGCTAAATACCCCGTTTCTTGACTAAATTGGTAAGCAAGCTCATCTGTCAATAAAGCTAAATCTTGCGTAGATAAATGCCTTGCTATTTGTTGCCTACTAACCTGTAGATCAATAAGAGACCGAGGGTTTGTCTTAACAAACTGTATGGTAGGGCTACTTAAATGTAAGCGCGCCAAAGCAACTGCAATTGACCGGCATTGATTAAGCGTAGCAATAGCAACAGACTCACCCAGTAAACACTTAAATAAAGCAGCAGGTTTATTAGACAAAACTCTTAAAGTTTGTTGCTTAGAGTCGACTAGTGGACAAGGGTAATAATCTGCTGCCTCGCTTAACTGTTGCATTAAGCACAAATACTCACTGACTTCATGCGCCTTCAAGTGTTCGTACACCGTTAAAACAAAATCGCCTTGTACTGTCTCTAATAAATAATTGGTATTTTCTATGCCAGCACTAATACCCGAAAACTGCTTAAGAGAAGTAAGCCCATAAGAACCAATAAACTGCGCAATTTGAGCCTGACTAAGTGAGGTATAAACTGACAATGCTTACCAACTAAAAATAGTCCATTGGTTGATTTTCAATAGTTCATCTAAGTCGCTGGCAGTTACTTCTTCCATTTCTCCATCACCATCAGGGTCAATAAAATAATAAGCAGGCCCCACATCAGGAATAATTTTTATTTTATAAATTTTGCCATTAACACTATACTCGTGGATTGTTTTTTTACCTTTTCGAGTAATCGTAATATCCGCATCCATTGGTTCGCCATCTTCTACAGGCATTGGCATCTCTGGCACTTCAATCATTTCTGTCGTTTCAACAAGCTCTTCTGCAACAATAACTGAGCTAGAAAATAAGGCTAAACACAACAAAAGGGAACGATACATAAGTGATTGCTCTAAGTATAAAATTTAGGAAACTGACCTTATTATACGCTCACCCGCCTCTTTTGCCGATAAAATTACACGCTATCAATTAACTAAAATAAGTTATAGTTTAGCTCTAAACACTACAATAATAATGCACTATTATTACTAACTCATAGCAGATAAGAGGCCTATATGGATATTATTTCCCCCCCAAATAAACTGACAAACCGTAGACGTGCATTCCGTATTTATGAACCGGTTGACTTGTTTTACCAGAAGGTCAACAAGCAGGGAGAAAATGGCACGCATTTTGACTTGCCTGAGTCTTTACCAGACACTAAAAACACTGACGATGTAAAATCTATAGCAGACCAGCCACTCCCCACATCAAAGGTCCATGAAAATGATGCTTTAAATATTAACATCAGTAGCAGTGGAGCATCTTTTACCTGTAAAGAGAAATTAAAACCTGGCGACTCTTTAATTCTTAGAATACTGCTATTATCCAACATGACGGTAGTCACAGTAAGCTGCAAAGTGATCTATTGTAAAAACAGCAACCCCTTTGAAAAAGACCGCTACCCTTATTTAATTGGTGTTTGTTTTGTTAATATCAGTCCAGAAGACACTGAACTACTCAATAAATATATCAATAAAAAACGCCGGCAACAATTTGTATTCAATAGCTTGTTAGCCACTCTTCTTATTACAGCCTTTGTATTCCCTGAAATAATATTTGATTTTTTTATAGGCCTATTTAACCTTCTTATTGAATATTTTACAGAAGCAATACATTTGCTGTTTGAACTTATTGAATATAACTTAGATCATCTGATTGAATTTCTTTTCCATACCAATGTACACAACACACAAGTCATTGTTTTTTACATTATCTTAGTTCTTGGTTTATTGGGGTTATATGCCTTCACACGTGTGGCTGCATCATTTTGTATTAAGGAATGAGCACAAATTAATTTAGGCAAGTTCAATTTAAGAATTATAATGATGCAACTCATAAACTTTATTTAAAATCGACCCAAGATAAAACCTTACTCAAAAGAAATTGAAGCGCAGATGCGAGAA
>NZ_FQTQ01000016.1 GCF_900128525.1 methanotrophic endosymbiont of Bathymodiolus puteoserpentis (Logatchev) | reverse complement strand
AGGGTTTTAAAGAGTCAATGCGAATTGTATTTGATGAGCACCTGAGGCAATGGAATTATACTGCCATTCCTGACGCAACAACTTTATAAGTTGCCTAAGTTATTTCATGCACATTCCTTAAAATTCAAAAGAGCCCTTTTCTATAAGGTAGGAAAAAGTGTACGGTAGTGAATTCTTAGATAGAAGCCTGCTTTATCGCCCATGCCACGTCTGCTGCTTGTTTATTCTCTTGCACATCATGGACACGAAACATTTGCACGCCCTGCATCACACCTAAAGCAGTAGTGACCGCCGTTGCTGTCACTAATTCCATGGGTTCAGTAACGGCACAAATACTGCCCATAAACCGTTTACGACTCGTACCTAATAAAACCGGATAGCCAGTGCTAACAAACTTATCTAAATGTGCTAATAAATCTAAATTATCCTGCTTTCGCTTACCAAAACCAATGCCGGGGTCAATGGCAATATTATGCTTTTTCACACCTGCCGCTAATGCTTGTTCAATTCGTGCTTGTAAATGCGTTAACACCTCACTTACCACATCCTCATAATAAGGTTCCTGTTGCATAGTTTTCGGCTGACCTTTGATATGCATCAAGATAATTGGCACATTGCGCTGCGCGGCGACAGAAAATATCCTTTTATCTTGCAAGCCTGCGGAAATATCATTAATTAGCGTTGCCCCCGTATCTAATGCCGCATCTGCTACCGCACTTAAGGTTGTGTCGATACTAATCGCAATACTAGTTGACAATTCTTGGCGTATCGCCGTTATCACCGGTACGACACGTTGTATTTGCTCTTCTGCAGAAACTGGCTCTGCTCCTGGACGCGTCGATTCCCCGCCGATATCAATAATATCTACGCCCTGCTCTATCATTTGTCGCGCCTGTTCTACCGCGCTGGCTGTATCGGCATAATGACCACCATCCGAAAAACTATCAGGGGTGACATTAAGAATGCCCATAATTAAAGGATGAGTTAGATTATTAAACATAAGGTCTTTGCTCTTACAAAATTTATTAAGAAATACGCCAATATGCCGGGGCAGCGTATATAATAAGCGGTTATTTAACCAAAGCTCAGAAGAGTACAGGGCCTTATCGCTCTTCCTCGCTATACTTATTATACAGATAGTTATGACTTCACCGCGTATTGCATGGGCCGTTACTGGCTCCGGACACTATATTGAAGAATGTATAGAGTTTATGCTGACTTTAGATAATGTCGATTTATATTTAAGCCAAGCGGGAGAAGAAGTACTAAAAATGTATGGCATTCAGATTAACGATTTACGCGATCGCGTGCATATTTACCGTGATAAAGCGGCCTCTGCTCCACCGGTTGGTTTATTTTATAAAGGCTATTATCATACCTTGGTTGTCGCACCAACAACCTCTAATACCGTTGCAAAATGTGTACTAGGCATTGCTGATTCATTAGTCACTAACCTTTATTCACAAGCTGGAAAATGCCGTATTCCTAATATTGTTTACCCTTGCGATATTGCCCCAGAAATGAAAACAACGGCTCCCGGAGGAGAAGTAATGGTTTATCCACGTAAGATCGACCTAGAAGCAACCGATAAATTACGTACCATTGAATACACAACCGTTGTCGAAAGTGTCGATGAACTGACTATTGCCGTACAACAACGACTTGCCTCACTAACATGAGTGAACATATCTTATTTTTAACCGGTAAATTAGCGGAAAAGCAATTGCATCAGATTTTAACAAAGATGCAGCCGGAATTTACTTATACGGTACATCACCTTAGCGTTACAGTGGCCGCCCTTATGACTGCAGACATGATTGGCCGTCGTCTAAAAGACACCTTCAATGCCGACCGTATCATGGTTCCTGGACGTTGCCGTGGCGATTTAGAGGGATTATCAAACCTATTAAACACCCCTGTTGAGCGCGGCCCTGATGAATTAAAAGATCTCCCACTTTATTTTGGTAAACAAGCACACAAAATTGATCTTAGTCATTACGATGTTAAAATTTTTGCAGAAATTGTTGATGCGCCTAATGTCAGTGTCGATGACGTTGTTAAGCGTGCTTACTATTATAAAGAAAATGGCGCAAACATTATTGATATAGGCTGCTTGCCTGATACCCCATTTGCACATATGGAAGAGGTTATCCGTACGCTCAAACAAGAGGGTTTTTTGGTTAGCATTGATTCTTTAAACACAGATGACTTATTACGTGGTGCACAAGCAGGTGCAGATTACATGCTAAGTTTGCATGAAAGTACGCTATGGGTTGCCGATGAAGTCGATGCCATACCGATTATTATCCCGGAAAAACATACTGACCTGAGCTCTTTAGATAATGTCATTGCCATTTTACAGAGTAAAAACCAGCCCTTTATCGTTGACCCCATTCTTGACCCTTTACATTTTGGTTTTACTGACTCCGTCGTTCGTTATCATGCTGTCCGGAAAAAATATCCTGACATTGAAATGATGATGGGAGTAGGTAATATTACAGAGCTCACCCATGCGGATACCGTAGGTATGAACACCATATTATTAGGTATGTGTTCAGAGCTTGATATTAAGCATATTTTAGCTACAGAAGTGAGTCAGCATGCTTGCCGCGCTATTAAAGAAGCTGATTTAGCGCGGCGTATTATGTATGCGGCCAAAGAAAATAATACCTTACCTAAACATATTGACCCCGGCCTAATGGCTTTACATGAACCATCCCCCTTTCCTTATGCTTTGGATGAAATAAAAGAGTTTGCCGCTCAAGTCAAAGATCCAAGTTTCCGTATTCAAATTAGTAGCGAAGGGGTACATATTTATAACCGCGAAGGCTTGCACAGTGCTATAGACCCCTTTGATTTATACCCTAAACTAAGTGTTGAAGAGGATGCTGGACATGCTTTTTATTTAGGTGTCGAACTAGCGCGCGCAGAAACTGCATGGCAATTAGGTAAACGCTTTAACCAAGATCAATCTTTAGATTGGGGCTGTGCTGCAAAAATTAACGAACCAACCGTTGATTTACATACGTTCAAACCCGCTGGAACCACATTTAAAAAATCATGATTCAAGAAACTATTGTAACCACGCAAAATAGCACAGGCGAAACACATATTGCCCCTATGGGCATTCATGTGGCAGGTGATGAATTTGTTATTCTTCCCTTCAAGCCATCAATCACTTTAGATAATATTTTGGCTAATAAAAGCGCCATTATTAATTACACAGATGATGTACGAATTTTTGCCGGCAGTCTAACAGGTCATCTTGATTGGCCTTTAAAAAAAGCTAAAAAAGTGAAGGGTTATTTTTTAGAAAATTCTTTAGCGCATTGCGAAGTCGAATTAACTCATGTGGAAGATGACCCCGTGCGCCCTAAATTATTCTGCCGTGCTATTCAGCGAGTAACTCATGCCCCTTTTGCTGGTTTTAATCGCGCCCAATTTTCAGTTTTAGAAGCTGCCATCTTATTAAGCCGTATTACCCGCTTATCGCCAGCAAAAATCCACACGGAGCTAGAATATTTGCATATTGGTTTTAATAAAACAGCAGGGCCACACGAAAGAGAAGCCTGGGGTTGGGTGACTAAAGCCATCGAGCAAAAATTAAGAGAGTTACAAGCACAATGAATAAAATGCTCGCCAGCGTTAATAGTATTAATGAAGCACTTATCGCACAACAAGCTAAAGTGGATATTATCGATTTAAAACAACCGACACGCGGTGCTTTAGGCGCTTTGGATATTGCCGATATCCAAGCCATCGTTACTGCACTTGAAAAGAAGGCTCTTATTAGCGCAACTGTCGGCGACTTACCCATGCAGGCAGAACTTATTTTTAGTGCTGTAGAAAAAATGGCCGAGACGGGTGTGGATTATATAAAAATTGGCTTTTTCCCTAGTAGTAACTGGGCACCGATTATCAAAAATTTACAAATTCTAGCGCAACGCGGTTTAAACTTAATCGCCGTATTATTTGCCGACCAGCAACCAAACTTCAATAATATTCCATTATTTTCAGAGGCAGGGTTTAACGGTGTTATGCTCGATACTATGGATAAAACTAAAGGCTCATTAACACAAGTTATGCCACTGGAAACCATTCAAGCGTTTGTTAAATCAACAAAGCAGCAGCAATTACTTTGCGGACTTGCAGGTTCTTTACGGGAAGCTGATATTGCTATGCTGCTGCCTTTACAAGCTGATTATTTAGGTTTTAGAGGCGCTTTATGTGTTAATCATCAGCGTACGGCGAAGCTGGACTTAGACTCTTTATTGCAAATTAAAGCGGCTATCAAGAATTAAATTTTTTACTATTTCTTATCAGTAAAACTAATTTACTCTAACAGCCTCCCCCTTCTGAAGGAGGCTTTTAATTATTAGTGCATAGGTCGCTCTATATCATTCCGCAACTAAAAACTAATACTTCCCTGTAGCCAAATTTTCTGAGTATTTTTATCCACACCCACTGTTTGCGCCACTAAAGAATTATCTGCATCATAATAAGCATACTTAGCTAAAACTTGGTAATGCTCACCAAAATTCTTAGAAATCAAAAAATCATACTCATCGCCATAGTAGCCATGCCCATATGAGTCCGTAAAAGAATGATAAGCAAACAAAAAGTCAATACCATAAAATTCTTTATTAATAGTCGCTTGAATATCTCGCACACCTGTTGCTGGAGTGACTAAAAACTGATCTGCCCACCCTTGATAGCCATGATTCGAACCTAGCGGTGTCTGAAATGCATAAATGCCATTGCCATCTAATATCTCCATGCCCGTCTTAAAGGTTACTCCCGAATAAGCAATGCCTAACAAAATATTGTATCGATCTAATTGGAAGTTTCCTGGATTGTTCTCGTAGTTTGATTGGTTACTATAAGCAACATCGTAAGTTAAGCTTATATCATTTTTCAACTTAGGTGCGCCATGCAGGCGCACGCCATAAGTTTGACTAGAATTGGTTGACTGATCATAATCTGCAAGCCAATAAGCATAACCCGTTAAAGTACTGGACTTACCAAATTTATAGGTAAAATTTAACAAAGGCATTTGCAAGTTATGATAGACCGAAGTTGTATTTAATACACCACCTATATAGGCAAAATTTAGCGTTAAATTGTTGATATAATAATTACTAATCAATAATGAATCAAAAGTTTGTTCCATTTTCTGCCAATCATTAGCACCCACAAATCGTTGATTATCTAGGTTAATTGTTTGTCGCCCCCCCTTAATCAAGGTATCAGCAATGCCCGTAAAACTTATCCAGAACTGGTTTAACTCTTGCCCCTCTGGATCAGCAACTGTTTCATACCCCGTATTACCATTTCGTGTACTATTGTAATCCTCCTGCATGGCTAAATTGCCTTCATACTCAATATATGACTGAAAATGATAAAGTTCAGGAGTTAAGTACCCCAATCTTAAGCGTAGCGTATTCGCATTAGCCGTTTTAATAGATACACTATTATCAACATGAACATTTTGATAACGATAGCGTAAATCAAATTTTATCTGCCCGTACTTACCTGCATCACCTAAATTAAGCGCATTCTCTATTGCCCTCTCTAACGCAAATACTGACATAGGCATAAGCATACAACACAAAAAAAACCATAACTTATGCATAATTTTAGGCGATACTTTTTTACCTAACATGAATCCATACATCCTTATTTTTCTACTGCAGCTGCGGGCTGATTAATGGTTATTTGCAGTGTAATCCTTCGGTTTAAGGCACGCTCTAATGTCGTTTCAGCGTCTTTAATTAATGGATCATTATCAGATACACCTTGGTAACTTAAGCGCCCCGAAGAAACGCCACTATGAATAAAATAATCATAAATCGCCTTTCCTCTTTGTTCTGAAAGTCGTTGATTAACCTCAGGATTACCTTTTGAATCAGAATGACCAAGCACTAAAATAGACGTATATTTATATTCTTTTAGTACCGGTGAAATTGCATCTAAAATACTATGCAAATTCCAATTAATACTGGCAGAGTTAGGACCAAAGCCGATATTTCCTGGAATATTTAAGGTCAAAGTATGTTCTTGTATATCTGTTTCAATACCTTTTCCCTCCAGCCTACTATGCAATAAAGCATCCTGTTCTAATAAATACTGTTTTTCATCCATTCCAGCCAAAGGACCAAAGGCGACTAACCCTGGCTTGGCCGATAAGCCTTTATAGTCAATAGTTGCAGACTTGTCTGGGGACATCTGACATGCAGTGATTAAAAAAACACAAGAAGTAAACAGGGTTAATCGTTTCATTTTTCGCGCCCATTGTAGAAAATAAAAACCAATGATAACAAAATAATTTAGTTTTAATGTATTCTATATCACCTTAACTTTAATACTTATGCAGAAACGCACAAATATGGTGCAAAAAATCAAGGAAAAATAACAATTTCATTTAAAATCAACAAATTAAATAATGGTATATTTTGTGCTTATTAAATACTAATTTTATAACACTAAGAATATACGTATTTTTTATTTTTATATTAAAATATGCTATCGTTCGTGTATTCCACATAATGCGGATGTAATAATTATAACTCTCAGGAGAAGTCTTAAATGTCAGTAGATAACGTTCTTAAAATGATTCAAGAAAATGACATCAAATTTGTTGATTTTCGTTTTTGTGATACCCGCGGTAAAGAGCAACACGTAACTTTCCCAGCACACAGTATTGATGAGGATACTTTTGAAGAAGGCAATATGTTTGACGGCTCTTCTGTAGCAGGCTGGAAAGGTATTAACGAATCTGACATGATTCTTATGCCCGATCCATCATCCGCTGTTATTGACCCATTCTTTGATGACAACACATTAATCTTACGTTGCGATATTATCGAGCCTAAAGACATGCAAGGCTACGAACGTGACCCACGCTCAATCGCAAGACGTGCTGAAGCTTATATGGCATCAACAGGTATTGCTGATACTGCTTTCTTTGGCCCTGAGAATGAATTTTTCATCTTTGATGATGTACGTTGGAATACAGATATGGGTAGCTGTAGCTACCAAATTGATTCAGAAGAAGCGGGCTGGAACTCCTCAAAAGTTTATGAAGATGGTAATATTGGTCACCGTCCAGGTGTAAAAGGCGGTTATTTCCCTGTACCTCCCGTTGATTCTTTACAAGACATGCGCTCTGCAATGTGTTTAGTTCTTGAGGAAATGGGCCAAGTTACTGAAGTTCATCACCATGAAGTTGCTACTGCTGGCCAGTGTGAATTAGGCGTTAGGTTTAATACTTTAGTTAAAAAAGCTGATGAAGTACTAGAATTAAAATACGTTGTTGCAAATATTGCTCATGCATACGGCAAAACGGCAACCTTTATGCCTAAACCTATTGTGGGTGACAATGGCAATGGTATGCACGTACACCAATCACTAGCGAAAGATGGCGTCAACCTATTCTCTGGTGATTTATATGGCGGTTTATCTGAAACCGCTTTATTTTATATCGGTGGTATTATTAAACATGCAAAAGCTCTAAACGCATTTGCCAACGCATCAACAAACAGCTACAAGCGCTTAGTTCCAGGCTTTGAAGCTCCAGTAATGCTTGCATATTCAGCACGTAACCGCTCTGCTTCTATTCGTATTCCTTTTGTTAATAACCCAAAAGGTCGCCGTATTGAATTACGTTTTGGTGATTCTACCGCCAATCCTTACCTTTGTTTCGCAGCCATGTTAATGGCAGGCTTAGACGGTATCCAGAATAAAATTCACCCTGGCGACGCGATGGACAAGGATTTATACGACTTACCACCAGAAGAAGAAAAATTAATTCCTCAAGTAGCATTCTCTTTTGATGAAGCATTAAAAGCATTAGATGAAGATCGTGAGTTCTTAACTCGTGGCGGTGTATTTACTGATGATGCAATTGATGGTTATATTGACCTTAAAATGGAAGAAGTTACTCGCCTACGTATGAGCACACACCCTGTAGAGTTTGATATGTACTACAGCTTGTAAGCTAAACGAGTAAAGCCTTTTACCAAGCAGTAGAAGGATGACAATATAAAAGGGCAGCTGATTTATTCAGTTGCCCTTTTTTATGGCTAAAACAAAACCCATCGCACCACAATAGAGCGGAAATCATATAAAAACGCGCCACAATGGAACAACAAGATGACAGCCAGTATCATACTTAGGAATATGCATGAAATAACATCCCGATAATCTAACTGGTATAGCACAACCAATCCGCAGAGAAGCGGCAATGTTTTGGATATTATTGAATTCTGATTCTTTGCTTACCAAATTGGCAGTGTAGCTTAATTTTCTTACCAAGCGTATTTATATTCCCAACCTTTTAAAGCAATAAACTCAATTGATAGTTTATCTTGGCTTGAAAATTGCTTTACTTCAATCAATACCCTCATAAAAGAAAATGACTGTGCAAAACAAAATACTGGACAACGTAACAGTAGCTATTCTACTTTTTAATGCAGACCTAAAGCTAACCTACATTAATACAGCAGGCGAAATATTACTTGGGGACAGCTCAAGACATTTAAAGGGCAAGTTAGCACAATCCTTATTTATGAGCGATCCAAAATTCATTAAGGACTTAGAGAAATCTATATCGCACAATGAAGCCTTTGTAAATCGTGAATTAACTTTACGCATACAAAGCAAGAATATCACCATTAATATTAGTGTTAGCCCTATCATTGAACCCAATAAAGAAACAGAAATCTTAATTGAACTACGACAAATTGATCGCCATATCCGCATCTCCAAAGAAGAACAATTATTAGATCAACAAAATACCTCACGCATGCTAATGCGTGGTTTTGCACATGAAATAAAAAATCCCTTGGGTGGTTTACGTGGCGCAGCACAATTATTAGCACTCGAACTAGAAGACAATGAGCTTGCAGAGTACACCCAAATTATTATTGAAGAAGCTGACCGCATGACATCACTAATGGATAAAATGCTCGGCCCAAATAAAGTCCCAAATAAAGTCTCATTCAACCTACACGAGGCGCTAGAGCGCGTCAGACACCTAGTACAAGCCGAAACTAATGATTCAATTACATTAGTGCGCGATTACGACCCTAGTATCCCTGAATTACAGGCTGATAAAAACCAATTAATTCAAGTATTTTTAAATATTGTACGTAATGCAGCTCAGGCTATTGAAGATAATCATGCAGGAAAAATAATTTTACGCTCCCGTATTCTCAGGCAAATGACCATTGCTGGAAAGCGCCATAAACTGACAGCGAAAATCGACATTATCGACAACGGGGCAGGTATAAAAGCAGAATTTATGAGCCAAATTTTCTACCCTATGATTACCGGGCGTAGTAACGGTACTGGGCTAGGCTTACCCATCGCACAATCCATTATTAACCAATACAATGGCATCATCGAGTGCAGCAGCAACCCCGGTGAAACGATTTTTTCAATTTATATACCCGTAGGAAATGCTAATGACTAACAAATATCATGTATGGATCACTGATGATGATAAATCTATTCGCTGGGTGATTGAAAAAACACTTGCAAAAAATAATATTGCGACACGCAGCTTTGCATCTGCCAATGCATTACTTAAAGCACTTAAAGAGGATACGCCTGACGCTTTAGTGTCTGATATTCGTATGGATGGTATGGATGGCTTAGAGTTACTAGAAAAGCTTCAACATTCGCACCCTAAATTACCCATCATTATTATGACGGCGCATTCTGACTTAGATAGTGCCGTCTCCGCTTTTCACGGCGGAGCCTTTGAATACATACCGAAACCATTTGATATTGAAGAAATGCTAGCTATTGTTATGCGTGCCTGCCTACATAACGAGCAACAGAAGAACAACAAACCAAAAACCAATAAGGAACTACCTGCTCCACCTGAAATTATTGGCGAAGCACCTGCTATGCAAGAAGTATTTCGTGCCATTGGTCGGCTAGCACGCTCGCATATCACCGTCCTTATCAATGGTCAATCAGGAACAGGAAAAGAATTAGTCGCCAAAGCCCTACATCGACATAGTCCACGCACTAAAGAACCTTTTATTGCCTTAAATATGGCGGCTATCCCTAAAGACCTCATGGAGTCAGAATTATTTGGCCATGAAAAAGGCGCTTTTACTGGCGCTAATTCAAGACGTATAGGCCGCTTTGAGCAAGCCAATAATGGTACTTTATTTTTAGATGAAATTGGCGACATGCCAGCAGAATTACAAACGCGACTACTGCGTGTCTTAGCAGATAATGAATTTTATTCAGTAGGTGCCCATACACCCACAAAAGTAAATGTACGTATTATTGCGGCAACACACCAAAACCTTGAAGAATTAGTCGAACAAGGTTTATTTAGAGAAGATTTATTTCATCGCCTCAATGTCATTCGTATTCATATCCCCCCTTTACATGATCGTACTCAAGATATACCCATACTAATGCAACACTTTCTCAGCTTGGCCGCTAAAGAGTTAAGTACTGAGATAAAAATATTAATGCCTGAAGCCGAGTCTTATTTATGCGCTTTACCATGGCCAGGAAATGTACGCCAATTAGAAAACACTTGCCGCTGGCTTACCGTTATGGCAACAGGCCGAGAAATACATTTAGCTGATTTACCTCCTGAATTACTCGCCAAAAAAAAGTCAATCCAGAGCGCTGAAAAATCAATTAACTTAGGAAATAACTGGGAATCAAGCTTAAAATATACAATAGAAGAAAAAATTAAACGAGGGGAAAAAAATATTGCCAAACAGATCATCCCCTTAACTGAAAGGATTTTAATTAAATCAGCTTTAATGCACACACAAGGTCACCGAAATGAAGCAGCCAATCTTTTAGGTTATGGCCGCAACACGCTAACGCGAAAAATCAAAGAATTGGCCATTGAATAGTTGCGCTAAACCCTATTTAGTATGTTCTAGGTCACTGCCATTAAGTTAAGGAATTAGCTCATTGGGGCGCGCCTGCTTTCATAGCTGAAAATAGCAGGCTAAAGCACTGCGCCCCCATATTCTATTGCTATTAACTTAATGACAGTGATGTTCTAGGTAGGTAGTAGCACACTAAATACTTGATATTATTTATTAAGATTTAATGACTTATGAAATCACCGGCAGTGCTACATGCTTTAAAGTTTCGAACCTTACAAAAAGTCAGCTTAAAAAACCATAAACTGCCTGTAAAAATGCTTCAGGTTGCTGTGCATGTATCCAGTGCCCTGCCCCAGGAATAATTTTTATCTGTGCATTAGGAAATAAAGCGTAAACACTTTCCTCTATGACATAATCAGACATTTCCCCGCCCAAAAATAATGTATCACGCGTATAAGCCTGCAATGCTTCCACCTCAGGAAAAGCGATAATATTATCAGCCGTTTTTGCGAAAATACTTAAATCAATACGCCAATGATATTTTCCCTCTTTAAGCACAAGGTTTTGCAGTAAAAACTGCCGAAAACTTTCCTCTGGAATAGAACTAGAAAGCAAATTATCTGCCTGCTTACGATTCGTTAATTGCTCTAAAGGTAACGCTTGTAGAGCAGAAATCAAATTATCAAAGCTATGCCGGTAACTCACTGGCGATATATCCACTATAACTTGCCGATTAATACGCGCAGCATGATGTAAAGCAAACCACATAACCGCCTTCCCTCCCATGCTATGTCCAATGAAGTGAGCGGCTTCTATATTATGCGTATGAAGAAATAACTCAATATCAGCAGACATTTCAGGGTAATCCATTTCTGGCACATGCGGAGACTCGCCATGATTACGCATATCTAATACATAGACATGATAATGCTCAGCTAGCTTTTTAGCTATTTGTCGCCAATTGCGTGAAGAAGCAAAAAAACCATGAATAATTAATAAATCGGGCAATGAAGGTTGACCATATTCTTCAAAATTCAAATGAACAGCTTTAGGCATACTTTTGCCCTGAAATAGTCGCAACAAACTGACGGCTCCCACCATGATTTCGGTGTTCACAAAGATAAATACCCTGCCAAATACCTAAATTTAATTCTCCTTGGCTAATGGGAATATTAAGACTAACACCTAAAATACTACTTTTTAAATGTGCGGGCATATCATCATCACCCTCATAATCATGCTGATAATAAGGTGCTTTTTCTGGTACAAATTGATTAAAATGACTTTCAAAATCTGACCTAACGGTTGGATCAGCATTTTCATTAATTGTGAGAGCAGCGGAAGTATGCTTTATAAATAAATTAAACAGACCATATTCAATTAAACTCAAATCAGGAACTTTACTAACAACATCCTGAGTAATTAAATGAAATCCTCTCGATTTTTCTGTTAAGTTAAATTCTTTTTGTACCCACATACTCATATTACTCACTGATAAATATTAGTCATAAAAAAGTCCCCCTATGCAACCGTTCAACCCAGCTTATTTTAACACTCTCACCAGCCCTCTCCCACTGAAAGAAGGAATTTAATGAGAAAAAGCTAAACGCTCTGTTAGCTTTTAAAAACTATCTTGAAAAACACCGAGCCTGCTGTTGCAGTTTAATGTGTGCATCATGGCTCAATTAATTAATAAGGTTTTGCTCTGTACACGACAAAAAATTAGCAAGTACTCTGTTCACTATAAAAGCCCTTGTTCTCCGAGCTAGGGCGCTGTAAATAAAAGGGGAGATAAACTCACATGTTATTCAAAAGAAAACAAATCTGGTACTACAAATTTATGATTGGTGGAAAAACAATATACCGATCTACTACTAGCACCGCCGATAAAGAAAAAGCTCAAGAAATGGCTGATAAGGTAAAAGCAGTAGCTTGGGGAACAATTAAAGGAGGAGAGCAAGAAAAATATCTCTGGCAACAGGCTGTAGTTAGTTAGATACATACATACAAGAGTCTGATAAAAAGAGCATTGATGATGATAAATCAATTATGCGCTGGCTCTCACAGCACCTAGATAATATCCACCTGCATGAGATTGATAAAGCGCTTATTGAGCGAATTATCACTGCAAAATTAAATGAAGGAGTAAGTAAGTCACGTGTTAATCGGATTACCAGCTTAATCAATACTATTCTAAATAAAGCGATAAAAGAATGGGAGTGGATTAATACTAAGCCTCATATTCGAAAGTTTAAAGAACCAAACATTAGGGTGCGATGGATAACTCAGAATGAGGCAAATAACTTAATTACTCAATTACCTTCTCACCTAGCTGATATGACTCGATTTACATTAGCAACAGGACTAAGAGAGTCGAACGTACTCGAATTAGAATGGAGTCAGATAGATTTACAACGTAGAGTTGCTTGGATTCATCCCGATCAAGCTAAAGCAGGTAAAGCGATCGGAGTGCCTTTAAATGATGATGCTATTGCAGTAATAAAATTACAAATTGGCAAACATAGCGCAAGGATATTTACCTACAAAGGGGTTCCGATAAAAAAAGCAGGCACTGCGGCATGGAGAAAAGCTTTAGTTAGAGCTGGAATTATTAACTTTCGGTGGCATGATTTGAGACACACTTGGGCACGCTGGCATGTACAAAATGGAACACCATTACATATACTGAAAGAGTTAGGAGGATGGAGCAGTTTTGATATGGTTCAACGGTACGCACATTTAGCGCCTGAGCATCTAGCGGAGTACGCTAATAATTCATCGGCTAGTTGCAAAATCGTTGCAGAGGAAAATAAAACAAGACTAAGGGTAGTCTAACTTATTGATATTAATGGGGTGGACGATGGGGCTCGAACCCACGACAACCGGAATCACAATCCGGGACTCTACCAACTGAGCTACGCCCACCATAATGATGTATCTTTAGGAAATATGGTGCGCTTGACAGGAGTCGAACCTGTGACCCTCGGCTTAGAAGGCCGATGCTCTATCCAGCTGAGCTACAAGCGCATAGTTGGTCGGGATAGAGGGATTCGAACCCCCGACATCCTGCTCCCAAAGCAGGCGCGCTACCAAACTGCGCTATATCCCGAACTATTTATAAGCCTTTAAGCTGAATCACTAAGTAGCAATTAACTCCCTAAAGAGCTGACTATTATAACGCCTAATTCTTAACCGTCAACTTTTTATTTAAAAAATTATAATTTATTTTTTACAACTTGGTAAATATTGTCTACCTTTAACTCAGCATCAGATAGAATACTTTCAAGTTCAATAAGTTGCGCATCTGCGAAAGCACGATCTTTTAAACTTGCTGTATTAATATAAACATTCAATGCTGCACTTTTTAAGCCAGCATAAGCCGACATAGCCCCTGCCCCCGCATCACTGATCACATGAACACTTCCTTTTTCTGCTGCTTCCTGACTAAGCTCTATTGCTTCCGCACAAGCTTTAGCACACGCCAAAGGCACCAAAGTTGCCGCTTTTAAAACGACTTGGATTTGTTTGCTACGCGCCGCTTTTTCTTCATCAGTCTCTTTAGGTAGCCCGTAAGCTAGCATTAAGCGATCAAAAACATCCACATCAGCTTTAATCATCTCAGTTAAGCTTGTTCGTAACGCTTCTGATTTAGCTAGTAATGCTTGCATCTGCGTATCAACCTCAATGTACTTTGGCTTCCCAATCGTCAGGTTACAGACCATACTCGTTAACGCGGCCGATTGCGCACCCATCAACGCAGCTACACTACCCCCTCCAGGCGTGGCTGATCGGCTTGCTAATTCATTAAGAAACAGCTCTATCGACTTATCTTTTATTTCACTCATACGTAATTCCTTTCATTATCTAACCCACCTACTAAGCCGAAACCTAAGTACCTGCGTAAACATATTCTATAATATTCAAATAGCTTTACTCGTAGCGCCAACTCGTCCCCGTTGCAACATCTTCCAAAACAATGCCCTGAGCCTTTAAATCATCGCGAATTTTATCAGCTAATGCCCAATCTTTATTTTTCTTTGCGGCAATACGTTGCGCTATCAATGCTTCGATAGCTTGCTCTGCTAAACCGCTGTCTTGCGTGCCATCTGCTGTTTTTAAGAATTCATCGGGGTCATCCTGCAAAATTCCTAAAACACTGGATAACTCTTTTAATTCGGCCGCTAATTGCGCAGCAAGTTCAACATCATTATTTTTTATTTTATTCAATTCTCTTGCCATATCAAACAAAACCGCAACTGCCACAGCGGTATTAAAGTCATCATCCATTGCTTGCTTAAAACGCAACGTATAATCCGTTGCCTGCACATCTGTTGCAACAACAACGCCACGTAAAGCAGTATACAGTCGCGTAACAGCTGAGCCCGCATCATCTAATTGTTCGTCAGAATAATTTAAAGGACTACGATAATGACTGGACAATACGAAAAAGCGCACAATTTCAGCGCGATACTGCTTCAGCACTTCTCTAACAGTAAAGAAATTACCTAATGACTTAGACATTTTTTCTTCATTAATACGCACAAAACCATTATGCATCCAGACATTGACAAACTTTTCGCCAGTCGCTCCTTCAGACTGAGCAATCTCATTTTCATGATGTGGAAACTGTAAATCCATGCCGCCACCATGTATATCAAAGTGATGCCCTAAGCAGCGTGTTGCCATCGCTGAGCATTCTATATGCCAACCTGGGCGTCCTCGTCCCCAAGGAGAATTCCAATACGGCTCATCTACTTTAGACTTTTTCCATAATACAAAGTCAAACGGGTTCTTTTTGGCTAAATTCACATCAACCCGCTCACCCGCCTGAAGTTCATCAAGCTTCTTACCTGATAAAGCACCATAGTTAGCAAATTTATCCACTGCATAAAAAACATCGCCATTACTACCGGTATAAGCCAAACCTTTTTCAAACAGAGCTGTAATCATTAGGATAATATCATCCATCGATTTTGTTGCTCTAGGCTCAATATCAGGAGGTAATACCGATAGTTCACGCTCATCTTCATGCATAGCATCAATAAAGCGCTCCGTTAATTCACTAATCTCTTCTTTATTTTCATTAGCCCGCTGAATAATTTTATCGTCAATATCCGTGACATTACGTACATAAGTCAAATCGTACCCCGAATAACGTAAGTACCGCGCAACAATATCAAATACGACCATGACACGTGCATGGCCTATATGACAATAATCATAAACCGTCATACCACAGACGTACATACCTACTTTACCTTCAACTTTAGGTGTAAAAACTTCTTTTTCTCTACTTAAAGTATTGTAAATTTTTAACATTTTGCGTCGCTACTCAGGGTAAATTAATCTTAATAGCTCGTAGTATACGAGCTTAACTAATCAATTTTCCAAGATTAACGCTTCTCTTTCAAGATAAAAACACATAGAATTTACCTTTTGCATCTTTTTATAGTGAGCATTATGCGTTCTTTAATCCTTTTTTTAATGCTGTCCTTTACTTCAACTTATTCTTTTTCAACGGAAAATAAAATGTCAGAAACACAAACTAAAGTTAAATTTCAAACTACATTAGGCGACTTCATTATTGAGTTAGACGCTGAAAAAGCGCCGATTACGGTAAAGAATTTTATTACTTACGTCGAAGAAGGCTTTTATGACGGTACCATTTTTCACCGTATCATTCCTGGGTTTATGGCCCAAGGTGGTGGTTTTGATACTAGCTTCGCCCAAAAAGAAACGCATGGCATGATCAAAAATGAAGCTGATAATGGCTTAAAAAATGACCGTGGCACACTCGCTATGGCGCGCACACCTGCACCTGATTCAGCAACAGCACAATTTTTCATTAACTATAAAGACAATGATTTTCTAAACTACAGCGCTCCAACACAAAATGGCTGGGGTTATGCGGTATTTGCTAAAGTGATTGAAGGTATGGATATTGTTGATGAAATGGCCAAACAAGCAACAGGTAGCAAAAACGGTCATCAAGACGTGCCTACAACAGATATTATTATAGAAAAAGCTGAAATCGTTCAGTAAGGAATGACCATTCAATAAATCCGAAACTTTAAGTTAAATAGCACTGCCTGTCCTCAAAGAGCTGGCAGTGATTTTGGGTATTATTGAATTTACCTCCTAAGTAATCCCCATAAACGGCTCATTTATGAGCCGTTTTTTCTTTAATATAATTTTAGGATTAATTCTAATGCCTAACGAAACGCTTTTTATTTCAGATCTACATCTAACCATTGAGCGCCCTGAAATAACACAAAAATTCCTAAAACTATTAACAGGGCGCGCCAAACAAGCAAAAGCACTCTATATTTTAGGTGATTTATTTGATACTTGGATTGGCGATGATGACTTTAGCCCGCCCATTAAAACGGTCAAAAAGCATTTAAAAGCATTAACGGAACAAGGCACCCCTATTTTCTATATACACGGCAATCGTGATTTTTTAATTGGTCAACGCTTTAGCAAAGAAAGTGGCATAACTTTATTAGATGAATACAGCGTCATTGATTTATATGGCACCCCCACCTTACTAACGCATGGTGACTTACTGTGTACTGATGACTTACCTTACCAAGCATTTCGCGTAAAATCACACAGCGAAGAGTGGCAAAAAAATGTTTTATCTAAACCATTAATATTAAGAATACTTTATGCACGCTGGTATCGTTTACGCAGCTTTTTCCATAAACGCAAAAAGTCGCAAGATATTATGGATGTTAATCAAGACACCATAGTGAGTGTTATGCATAAATATAAAACGACACGTTTGATTCATGGGCATACTCACCGCCCAGCAGTACATGACCTAAAAATTAATAATTTAAGTGGACAACGCTTCGTGCTTGCCGAATGGAAAAAAGAGAGTGCTAGCATTTTAGTGTGGACTGCCTCAGGGTACACCCAAGAAAGGATCTAATCGAGTAATTTATCGCCATTTAATAAACGATAAACTGAGACACAACCTGCACAACAAAATAGCTTTAAGCCCTCTGTCGTATTAACAGTAAAACCATTAATTTCTACAGAAAGTCCGCATAAAACACATTTAATTTCATTTTCTTTCATATTGCTCTCTCCTTTCTGTAAACCATCATTACGCTTTACTGAATCGGCGCTCATACCACTGCATAAAATATCCCATTGGCTTATATTGCCCTGTGCGTAAATAATAAAGCGTGTATTCACTATTAATAGAAGATTTCAATAAATATTTAGACGTGCTGGTACCACAAAAAAGCAATTGATCACCTTCTAAAATTTTATAATCTTTAGCCGGTAAGACAATTTCTTTACCACAAGATTTAATAACGAAGGGCACTAAATCCAACTCAACATCTCGATTACGAGGGTCAGAAATAATATGTCCTAGCAATACTTCTTCGCCCTCATCTAAAGCTTGAATAACTGCACTACTTTTTTCAGAATTAAAATCTATCGTCACTAAGCAAGGCTTTTGATTACCAATTTTCTCTCTCAATAAAACCAGTAAATTTTTAAGTATTTCCTCTCTCCCTGCTTTTTTAGCAAGTAAATACCTAAAAAAAGGTTTTAATAAAGGCGCAATTAATAATAACAATATTTTTCTTGCTGTTACCAAAGTAGGCTGCATAATCATATCGGCATTCGCCTCAGAGAATGCGACCTCATTTTCATGGCTATTTTGGCGCACAATAGTAAATAAATTTTTATTCAAACAACGAGCATTTAATAAAGTACCTAAATTGTGCCCATCATCAGCATCAGCGGCCAATAATCCTACTGCCTCATGAATACCAGCCCGACTTAATGTTTTGGCATTAACATGACCAATAACATAAGTATCAATCTCTTCCTCTTTACGCCTAGAATGCGGATCAATAACCGCTGTTTTAATACCATTTTTTGTCAGTACTCGGTTGGCTTCAAGACCCATGCGCCCATAACCACAAATAATCCACCCCCCCAGAGGGGGTTGAATATAACTATCTAACGTCGCTCCTTTATCTCCTACTAACCAATTATTTAAAGCATAAAAAGCGGTGTTATTAATACTCGCATTAAGCACTCGCGCAAAGGTTTTAAACGGATCAACAATATGCACCTCCCCCCCTAAAGTCGATAAAGTTTCTTCAAAATCATCTACTTTAGACATGGTAATAATCCTCGTTTGAGGATTGAGTAAACGCACTATAGCCGATATCTTTAGATTTGCCTCTTCATTATTAGTAATACAAACAACGGCTTGACATCTTTCACTCCGCACTCCAGCTTCTAATAAATATCGTGGAATACTGGCATTTGCACATAAACCTGGAACCGCTGTTTTATAATTGCGTAATTTTAATGCTTGAATACGATCTTCACTTTGGTCAATAACAATGACTCTTAAGCCCGCTTCATTCATGCCTCTAACCAAGACGCTCCCAGTATCACCAAAACCACAGACAATATAAAATGGTCCAGCAATACGATTTACATTTTTAGCAAATCGCCACTCTTCAACTGCACGTAAAAAATAGCGATTTTGAAATAAACGAACAATACTACCCAGCGCATAAAACCAAGTCACGACACTGACATACAAACAAACAATTGCCCATAAACGCTGCGCATCACTAAAAACAAAAGGAATTTCACCAAAGCCTGTTGTCGTTGCCGTATAAGTCATAAAATAGAAAGCATGAAAAATACTTAAATACTGAACCTCGCCATTCAACTCAGGGCCTGGAATAAACACCATCCCTAAAATGGCCAGTGCATAGACAATTAATATGGCCATTAGGGGGGCACGCATCTCGCGCATTACAATAAAAGTAACGCGACTTATATCCTGGCTTGAATTCATAATTTATATCAATACTAAGTTCTATTTAAAGAGTTCTGTACTTAGGCAACTCACAATAAATCCCTATCACCTTGCTAGCCTTTTGTCCGTCTTCTTTATGATAAAAACTGCGTAGCCAGCTATGCGCCAAGCCTACGCCTTGAAGACCAACACCCCCTATGCAATACAGGTGGTTTATTGATTTCTCCTTACCTTACAACCTTGACATTAAGGTCTCGGAAACTAAAATAACAACCGAAATTATATTAGCGACCAAAGCTCCCCCCGCAAGAGCAATAATGCTTGCCATTACATCAGGCGTAACGCCTGTACCAGCAATATGTACAGCAAAAGTCCAACGTAATGCGGCAGCAATTAATTCAAAATCAGCAACTAAACTAGTCGCTAATAAAATTGCCCCAATTTGCGAACGGTCACCCAATTTTAAACCTGTTGCAATTAAGTTAACCACAACCACAGCAAACAGCTCAAAAACACTGTGATGGGCTGCATTATCATATTCACCCAGAAAAAACCCAACATTTAGTGTGAGTGATAAAACAATGAAAAAACCAAAAATAACTTTCTCAAAATTCACAGGAGACCCTCAATAATAAAGCACAAATAAACGTTTATTTTACCTTAAAATAGCAGTAACTCATGAAAAAACTAGACTTTAAATATTATTGTTTGCTAATATATACGTTTAAATCACTTAGCAAAGAGGCTTATTATGAAAATGACAGCAATGGACTTAGTAGCAAACGCCAAACAAAATATTTCTGAAATATCTGTCGCTGAAGCAAAACAAGATCTATCAGAACACCTTATTTTAGATGTTAGAGAGCCGGCTGAATTTGCTGCAGGACAACTACCTAATGCCATCAATATTCCTCGTGGCGTACTGGAATTTCAAATTAACAACCACCCTGATTTTGCAGGTCAACACGCTGCGAAAATTATTGTCTACTGCCAATCAGGTGGGCGCTCTGCTCTAGCTACCGAAACTTTACATAAGCTAGGCTATACTAATGCAGTGAGTTTAGCGGGTGGCTATAAAGCATGGTCTGAAAGCTAAAGTGCAACAACTCGACTCTATTAGGCTAGATAAATGGCTCTGGGCTGCGCGTTTTTTTAAAACGCGCAGACTCGCCACCGACGCGGTATCGGGTGGTAAAGTTCATTTGAATGGACAACGCACTAAACCGAGTAAAGACGTTAAAGTTAATGATACTTTAGTCATTCATAAAGACCAGTACAGCTGGGATATTACCGTATTAGGTATAAACGCCCAACGCAGACCCGCTGCAGAAGCCATTTTATTATATTCAGAATCAGAAGCGAGTCGCTTAAAACGTGCGCGAGATGTCGCACAAAGACGTGCGGAGCGCCTACTGATATCAGATGAACCCACGCAACGTCCGAATAAAAAACAACGTCGCCAGATTCATCGATTTAAGCAAAGTGAAAACTAAGTAAAAAATACTATAAACAACTGGGCGGTTTAGGCAAACCCGCTATCTTAGCCGCATACTTTAATGGCCCTTCAGGAAATAATCTTAGCAAATACCGGCTACTCGATTTTTCTTCACCTAATGTATTCTTAATAGCTTTAGCAAAAACACGCGCATTGGGTAAATATTGATAGTCTTGATAAAACTGACGAAAAAATAATAGAATTTCCCTATGTTCAACACTTAAAACAATCCCCTCTAACTGAGCAAGATATACCGCTACCTCATCATTCCATTGCGTCATATCACATAAAAAACCTTGCTCTGTTACTTCAATATGTTGCCCCTTTATTTCTAATTCCATGTTTTAATCACTTCATGCTCAGTCGTTAAAGTAACAAACCCTGAATAATCAACTCGCTTGATATTCGTTATGATCTCATCATGCACAAGCCCTCTTGCTAATAAATCAGGCTCTAAAACATAACACTGGAAATTCTGACAATACTGCTGTAATTGCTCAGCAGTTTGCGCTTTGCTATACAACGCTAACACAGCACTACCCATAAAAATTAGCGCATCTCCTTGTGCAATCCGCCGAAAAAAAACATCGTATTCAACACGTTTATTCAGAATATGCAGCATTATTCACCCGTAAATAATTTCAAACCCACTACGCCCATAATAATAAGTGAAATAGATGATAAACGGTAAATATCTACTGATTCTTTAAATAAAAAAATACCCGCGATGGCAATACCTGCTGCACCTACGCCTGTCCAGATTGCATAGGCAGTCCCTAAAGGCAAGGTTTTAATCGATAACATTAATAAACCAAAGCTTCCTGCACCTGATACAGCGGTGACAATTGAAGGAATTAATTTGGTAAACCCTTCATTATATTTGAGACTCAAAGCAAAAAATATTTCTGCAATACTCGCCCCCATTAAATACAGCCAACCCATCTTCCCTCCCAATCAATATACAGATAATACAGATTATTCTACAATAGCTTATTCATTGCTTAATTATTTATTTGCTTATGTCTTCAGAACCCAGTTTTTCTATCAAAAATAATGCTGACATTCTGCGCAAACTGACCCTTATATGGCAACAAGGCTGCTTAATTAGCGCACACTTTGGAGAAGCTAAAGAGTCATTCATCACTGCGATTACAGATGTTAACAAAAAAAAACAAACATTAACCTTAGATTGTGCGCCCAAAGATTACTTGAACAAAAAACTTCTTGAAGCTGACGAAGTTATATTTAATTGCGTCGTTTCAGGCATACAAGTTCAGTTTTCACATAAGAGCATAGTAACAACAAATATAAAAGGTAGCACAGCCTTTTTATTATCTACCCCTGAAACACTCTACTGGATTGAACGCCGTAAGTTCTATCGGGTTAGATCACCGATATCTAACCCGGCTCTATGTACCATAAAAGTAAAAGTCACCTTAGATAATCAAGAGGAGGTAAAAGAATTAGCATTAAAAGTTCAAGATTTAAGTATTTCTGGTTTATGTTTACAAATAGAAGCTGAAGATTTAACAGACGATTTTCAAATCAACAATACACTCGATAACTGTTTTATAGAACTACCAGAAATAGGTCATTTTTATATTGCCTTAAGAATTCGTCATCAACGCCCATTAATACCCGATAGAGATGATAAAACTCAGTTGATTGGCGTACAACTTATTAATGCCTCTCCCGCTACTGAAACAAAAATTCAATGTTATATGCAGCTAGTCGAACGAGAAAATAGGAAAAAAAGCTAAATCAATGGACTCCTTTAGTCACTCAGCAACAAAAGTTTTTAGTGTGTCGCAACTTAATAGTAGCGTCAAATCCCTATTAGAACAGAATTTCTTTGCTGTACAAGTCAGTGGTGAAATTTCTAATTTAAGCCGCCCTTCATCAGGGCATATCTACTTCACTTTAAAAGATGAGCGCGCCCAAGTTCGTTGCGCAATGTTTCGTAGCCAAGTACAACGCCTTAAATTTCAACCCGAAAATGGTTTACAAGTTCAAGCAAGTGCGAATGTTAGCTTATACGAAGCACGAGGCGATTATCAGTTAATTATTAATCAGCTACAAGAAACCGGTGATGGTGCGCTACGCCATGCTTTTGAACAACTTAAAGAAAAACTCGCAGCAAAAGGACTGTTTGCCTCTGAACATAAAAAAACGCTGCCATTGATACCGACTTGCATAGGTATTATCACCTCACCTTCCGGTGCTGCAATACGCGATATACTCTCAGTATTAAAGCGCCGTTTTCCAATAATTCCCATTATCATTTACCCCGTCATGGTACAGGGGGATGAAGCAAAATACGCCATTAACCAAGCCATTATCAATGCTAATCAACGCAAAGAATGCGATGTTTTGATTTTAGCTCGTGGTGGTGGGTCTTTAGAAGACTTATGGGCTTTTAACGAAGAAATGGTCGCCAAGGCTATCTTTAAAAGTCGCATTCCGATTGTCAGTGGCATTGGGCATGAAACAGACACCACAATAGCAGATTATGTCAGCGATTTACGCGCTGCAACACCAACAGCCGCAGCCGAACATTGCACCCCCGATGTTCAACAATGGTTAGGGCAATTTCAAGCCTATGAATATCAGCTAACGCAATTAATACAAAACAAATTACAGCAGCATACTCACCATTTAGACTGGATCACTAAAAATCTAAATCAGCAGCACCCTGGCAAACGCTTACAAATACAAGCACAACGACTAGATGAATTAGAATTGCGCTTAAAATCTACTTTGCAAAACCAATTAAACCAAGCAAGATCAAACCTTAAAGCGCATCATGCTCAGCTCTGGCAATTTAATCCAGCACATAAAATACAACACTTAAAAAATCACTCTTTAACACTTAATAGCCGCTTAAACAGTAGCATAAAAAATACACTGCACGAGAAACAACAAAAGCTCACCTTACTAAGCCAAACACTGAATATTGTCAGTCCATTAGCAACTTTGCATCGCGGTTACACATTAACCAGTAATGAAGAAAACGTACTACTTAGATCAAGCGCACAATTAAAAGTGGGGCAAACGATTAAAACACGTTTCTCTAGCGGTACAGTTACCAGCATAATACAGGAAGTTAATCATGAATAAAGCCCTATTAGCCTGCTTATTAGTTATTCCCCAATTAGCATTCAGCAGCCCATTACCCAAACAATTAGCAGTCCCAGGTGGTATTGTTAATATAGAACTAGGCCCGATCACTAGCCCTGCGCCTCAAGCCCTGTTTCAAAAAAAACGCGTCTTAGTTTTAGAAAATGACCACAAATGGGTCGCCGTCGTTGGTATTCCTCTCAATACCAAAGTAGGTCAATACTCGGTTACGATACAGTCAGGCAAACAAAAAACGCAAAGCAATTTTGAGGTTAATGCTAAAGACTATCCCGCACAATACATCACCCTAAAAAATAAACGGATGGTTAACCCCAACCCAGACGACCTTAAACGTATCAGCAGTGAGCGCCCCGCTATCAACAAGGCTCTAAATACCTGGACTGAACAGCCCGTTGATGATTTATCTTTTAGTTTACCTGTACAAGGTCGCTTAAGTAGCCCTTTTGGCCTAAAACGCTTTTTTAATAATCAACCCAAAAATCCACACAGCGGTTTAGATATTGCTGCATCAACTGGCACAGCCATTACTGCGCCAGCCCCTGGCGTAGTTATCAATACCGGCAATTACTATTATAATGGTAATACTGTCTTCTTAGATCATGGACAAGGTTTAATAACAGGCTATTTCCATATGTCGAAAATAACAGTACAAGCAGGACAGCTTGTAGAAACCGGCACTAAACTCGGCGAAATCGGTTCTACAGGTCGTGTTACAGGGCCGCATTTACACTGGAATGTTTATTTAAACAAAACCAAAGTAGATCCTGCCTTATTTGTTCCTGAATTAATGCAAACTGATACAGTACAATAAACTTACCTCACTTAAGGAAAACACTATGCAATTCTCCACAACGCCTGACATACCGGGCAAAATCATCACCGAAAATTTAGGCATTGTTGCTGGCAACGTCGTACAATCAAAACACGTAGGCCGTGACCTAATGGCAGGCTTAAAAAGCATTGTTGGTGGTGAAATAGCAGGCTATACAGAAATGCTTGCGGATGCCCGCGATACAGCTATTGAACGCATGGTTGACGAGGCAAAAAAACGCGGTGCTGATGCAATTGTTAATGTTCGCTTTACCACTAGCGCAATTATGGCCAATGCTTCAGAAATCCTAGCTTATGGAACTGCTGTAAAATTACAAAGTCAAGATAAATAATTCAATACCAATATTCTGTTGTGATTTTTACTCACATAATACAAGTTTAACTACTAAAGCTACATCTACAGTAAAATTAAACCTTATTAAGCACCCTAACAACGATATAAGTTATTGAATTATATAAGACAAGGTAAGAATGACTTATTTTTGTCCAATATAACAAAGTACTTGATTTTCCGCCTATCTAAACCCGTTCTTTGCAAGCTATCAACAGAGTTATCCACAAAAAATGTGGATAACTCTAAGCATAGAAAATACACCACAGCCACTCACTATAAAAGCTAATTTTATTCATTAACTTGTTCGCTTTACTTCTTGTGTTTTAAACACGGCAATAATTCAAATCTCTTCGTATTATCTGGGCGTAAAATAGTATGTAAAACTACAGGGAAGTACTGAGTAACCTATTCCATCATACTAGTGCGCCATCCTACCTCATGCAATAATTAAGACTCCTGTCGCCTACTGTGAACTAAAAATCATCACATTACTATCGCTCCGTTTCCCTTATTTTCAGCAGTGGGTACTTTAGCCCCGAACAAGGCGGTATGACTGAAATATCAGCGGTTTAATTCACTCGTAAACGCAGCATTGTGGTAGGGACAGTTGTTTATTGGGGAGCTTACGAAGAAAAGGTCTTGAATAAAATTATCTAGCACAAAGACGTTGTGACTAGAGTTTATTTGTATTGGGAAAGCGGCTATTAAAACACCTACAGAGAGAAGAAAAACACTTCCTTAGTTCTGCCTTACCTCATCGGGTAAGACAGAGAAAAGTGTACGGTAGTGAATATAAAGGTATAGACTAACGGAAAGTGTGATGAGATTCACAAAATAATCACGCAGTATTTTATTAGTCGCGTTTTTATCTTCATTAAATATTTCATTTGGGATAGTGTAATGGATCAAGATAAGCAATCTGCAACATCAAGTCAGGATAATAACGACTTTGTATCAGCACCTGAAATATCACTTCCAAAAGGTGGTGGTGCTATTCGCGGTATCGGTGAGAAGTTTGCCGCCAATCCTGTTACAGGTACAGGGTCTCTCACTATTCCCATTGTGACCAGCCCCGGACGTTCTGGTTTTGGGCCTCAACTTTCACTTTCTTACAATTCTGGTGCAGGAAACGGAGCTTTTGGTTTAGGCTGGGATCTGCCACTTCCTTCCATCACCCGAAAAACCGATAAAGGTTTACCTCAGTACCAAGATGCAGATGTATTTATTCTTTCTGGCGCCGAAGATCTGGTTCCAGTTCTGGTAGAAACTGCGGAAGGTCAATGGGAGCCAGAGATCGTTCCAGCCGTTACATTTGATAACGTAACTTATAGCATTCAGCGTTACCGGCCACGGATAGAAGGATTGTTCGCTCGTATAGAGCTTTGGACAAATATAACTGACTCAAAAGACCGACTCTGGCGTTCCATTTCTAAGGATAACATCACCACATGGTATGGAAAGACTGAGAATAGCCGTATTACTAATCCTAACGATTCAACACAAATCTATAGCTGGTTAATTTGCCAAAGTCATGATGATAAAGGCAATGTGATTAGCTATGAATATAAGTCTGAAAATTCAGACAGCATCAACTTATTTCAAGCCAATGAACGCAATCGAAATAGTAGCAGTCGTTCCGCCCAAAGATATTTAAAACGTATCAAATACGGCAATATAGCCCCCTACTTTCCTAATACAAACGCAGTACTCCCCTCAGAGTGGATGTTTGAGACCGTGTTTGATTATGGTGAGCACCATGATACAGCACCTAAACCAGATGACAGTGGCTTATGGGATGGTCGCCACGACCCATTTTCCAGTTACCGTTCTGGTTTTGAAATAAGAACCTACCGCCTATGCCAACGAGTCTTAATGTTCCATCACTTTGAAAATGAATCTATTGGTAAAAACTGCTTAGTACGTTCAACAGACTTTAACTATCGTCATCAGCAACTACCTGAAGACTCAAAAAGCCCAATCCTCACCGTTTTAGAATCAGCTATTCAATGTAATTACAAAAAGAAACTCGACAATTCCTACCAGAAAAAAACATTACCTCCCGTTGAATTTGAATACAGTAAAGCCAAAATTGATGATCAAATAAAAACCATAGATTCCGATAATAGAGAAAACCTTCCCATAGGTGTTGATGATAGCAGCTATGTAAGCGTCTATTCTCCCCACCTAGACAAACATCCCCAATTACTTTAAAGGCTTGATTTTTTCAGTTAAGTTCCAAGGTAGAAATTGATCCAATGCCTCTGGTTCATAATGCCTACCCAACTT
>NZ_FQTQ01000015.1 GCF_900128525.1 methanotrophic endosymbiont of Bathymodiolus puteoserpentis (Logatchev) | reverse complement strand
GGAACTTAACTGAAAAAATCAAGCCTTTAAAGTAATTGGGGATGTTTGTCTAGGTGGGGAGAATAGACGCTTACATATAACAGGTGATCAGGCACTCCAATCCATAGCGAATACTTTAAGAGAAATGGTGCGTGATGGTGATATTTTAGCTCGCTGGGGAGGTGAGGAATTTACAATATTACTGCCAGAAACTGACCTTATTCAAGCGCTTATTTTAGCGGAAAGATTACGTGAAACTATTGCTAAATTATCTATAGTTGCAGATGAAACTGAGATCAACTTTACTGTCAGCATCGGTGTCGCGCAAAAAGAAACAGAAATGAGTAGTATTGAAAGCTTATTTAATCAGGCTGATATTTTTATGTATCAGGCTAAGCAAGCGGGCCGTAATCAAGTTTATGGTATTTATTTAGCCTAAATTAATTTTGAATGACAACATATAGCTCGCTAAAAGCCTGCTTGCCTTCCTAAGGCAAGCAGGCTTTTAATCTTGATTACATCACTACACCCTAGATATACCCACTATCTAATACCGGCATCACCCAATAATGTATGCCAGAATCTGAAAAATCACGCTTTAAAGCATCAATTAAGCTATTTAACCTCTGCTCGGGTATATACATTTGAAAACGAATTTTCCTTTGCGTCCCTGCAACTTGCTCGCCTAAAGACATATGCTCATGATGATTCGTATGCGCATTCACCGTTAAACTACTAAAGCCATCTGCCGACTCTATCGCTAACAAACAATCTACCACCCCTTCTTCTAACAAAGGAGGCACATTAATGGTCACTAAATATTCTTGACTGCTCATACGTTTTGCTCCTGTTTTGCTTCACCGAACATTTCATACAAAATGGGTAATAAAATTAGCGTTAAAAAGGTCGATGAAACCAATCCACCAATAACCACAATCGCTAACGGCCGCTGAATTTCAGAGCCAGGACCTGTGGCAAATAACATCGGTAATAAACCAAACGCTGTTAAACTTGCCGTCATCAAGACCGGACGTAAACGGCGCTCAGAGCCGACTACTATCACTTCTGATAGCGCCATACCAGTGGCGCGCAATTGATTAAAATAACTCAGCAACACCACGCTATTCGGCACGGCGATACCCAATAAAGCAATAAAACCAATGGAAGCTGGCACCGACATATATTCCCCTGAAATCCACAGTGCAAATACACCACCAATCATGGCTAAAGGGATATTAGAAAATACCAAAGTTGCCTGACGTACCGAGCCAAAAGTGGTAAAGAGTAATAAGAATATCAACAATAAAGACACCGGAACGACAATCGCTAAACGCGCTGCCGCTCTCTGTTGATTTTCAAATTGTCCTCCCCACTGCACTAAATAACCGGTCGGTAATTCCACTTTAGTTTGCACTGCTTGCTTGGCTTCATCAACAAAACCAACCAAGTCACGCCCTTCGACATTACTACGCACGACCACAAAACGCTGACTTTGTTCGCGCTTAATTGATACCATACCATCTACTTTTTCCAACTTAGCAACACTCGATAACGGCACTTGTCTACCATTAGGTAAAGCAATCAATAAGCTTTCAAAGTTAGCACTGTAACTTTCACCGCGTAAAATTAACGGTGTCCTACGTATACCTTCCTGTACAATACCTAATCTTAAGCCTTCAACCTGAGCGCGTAAAATCTGCTCAATTTGCTCGACATCCAAACCCAAACGACCGGCGGCTAAACGGTTAATCGTGAGCTGTAAATATTGCATGCCTTCATTTTGGCTGGTAAAGACATCGACCGACCCAGTAATAGATTTTAAGACCGATTCGATTTCTCCCGCTTTATGATTAAGTAAATCCAGGTCAGTCCCAAATAGCTTTACTGCCACATCTCCACGCGACCCTGTTAGCATTTCTGAAACCCGCATTTCAATTGGCTGAGTAAATCCATAAGCAACACCTGGCGTACCTGACATCACTTTACGAATTTCTTCCATCAGCTCCTCTTTGCTATCCATACGCCACATTTCTTTAGGTTGTAATTCTAAAAAAGAATCGGTTTCATTTAAGCCCATCGGATCCAAACCGATTTCATCCGAGCCGACTCGTGAGATAATATTTTTTACTTCAGGCACATTTTTCATGATATTTTTCTGCACCTGTATATCTAAAGCCACTGAATTTTGCAAGGTAATGGACGGTAACTTTTCTAACTGTAAAACTATGTCACCTTCATCCATAGTTGGCATAAAGGTACTTCCTATCTGCATAAAGACAGCAACCGTCACAATTAACATGCCCCCGGCACCTACAAATACTTTTTTTCGGTTAGTGATACTCCAGTGCAAGAGTGGCATATATAAGTGATGCATTTTTCGTGCTAACCAGGGCTCTTCAATCACCCCCATTTTTAATAAATAGGAAGCAAATACAGGAATCACAGTTAATGATAAAATTAACGCACCCGCCAAAGCAAAAACAATAGTTAAAGCCACTGGTGCAAATAATTTACCTTCCAAACCTTGTAAAGCCAGTAAGGGTAAAAATACAATAATAATGATAAGCGTACCCGATACTACGGGAACAGCAACTTCACGAGTGGCTCGATAAATAATATGTAGGCGTGGCAAGCGCTGAGATTTTTGACCTTGTGAAAACTGGGTTAAAACATTTTCCACAACTACGACTGCCGCATCAACTAACATACCTATAGCAATGGTTAAACCGCCTAAACTCATTAAGTTAGCAGACATGCCTGTGACACGCATCATAATAAAGGTAAATAAAGCCGCTAATGGTAAAATCAAAGCCACGACTAATGAAGCGCGTAAATTACCCAAAAACAACACCAATAAAACCACCACAAAAGCAATCGCCTCCAAGAGTGCTTTATTGACTGATGATAAGGCAGCATTCACTAACTGCCCGCGGTCATAAAAGACTTCAATATGCACACCGTCAGGTAAACTAGTACTTAATTCTTCTAATTTAGCTCGTACACTAGCCACTGTCTTTCCTGCATTCGCACCCCGTAGACTCAAGACCAAACCTTCAACCACCTCACCAACACCATTACGACTAACTGCACCATAACGAGTTAATGCGCCAATTTCTACACGCGCCACATCACTGACTAAAATAGGCACGCCATTATTATTTCCCACGACAATAGACGCAACATCCTCCAAGGTTTTAATACGCCCTTCAGCACGGACTAATAAAGCCTCCTCACCTTCATTAAGTCGCCCTGCACCTTCGTTACGGTTATTATTTTGTAAAGCTAAGACTAATTGTGCAATGCTGATATTTCGTGCGCTAAGTAGCGTATTATCTGGTACAACAGCAAAAGAGCGCACTAAACCACCCAGGCTATTAACATCAGCAACACCCGTTACTGTTCGCAGAGCTGGACGTATGACCCAATCCAACAAACTACGCCGTTCCATTAATGTTAGATCTCCCCCTTCAATGGTAAACATAAACATTTCACCTAAAGGTGTCGTCATCGGTGCGATACCACCTGTGATACCCGTCGGCAAATCAGCCCAAACAGCATTTAAACGCTCGGTAACTTGTTGTCTAGCCCAATAAATATCCGTTCCTTCTTCAAAATCAACGGTAATATCGGCAAGCGAATATTTAGTAATAGAACGCAACATAGTTTGATGTGGAATCCCTAATAACCCCCACTCTAAAGGAGCTGTAACACGCGCTTCAATTTCCTCGGGCGGCATCCCAGCCATTTTGACAATAATTTTTACTTGTGTTGGTGATACATCAGGAAATGCATCAATAGGAATTTGTTTAAAGGCCGAATAACCTCCCCCCACTAACAGCAAGGTGACCAGCATCATTAACAATCGCTGAGTTAAGGCAAAACGAATTAAAGCAGCCATTACTCATCACCGCCCAAGCCAAGTAGAATAGCTTTTAATGCGACTGCCCCTTTAACTGCAATCTCACGATGAGAATTTAAATTATCAGCACTAATAATACTCTCATTAACCTCTCTACCAATCACCTGAACAGGCTGTGCAGCAAAGCCATTCTTAGTACGAACAAATAAATACGTTATACCTGAAGATTGTGCCAAAGCCGCATTAGGCACTTTAAACAAAGTTTTGGCACTGTGTTGGCTGATTTTGACATTGACACTTTGCCCTAGACGAACATTACCTTGTGTGTCGGTGATTTCAGCTCTCACTAATACTGTTTGATTCTGCTCGTCCACATTTCTACTTAATAAGAAAACACGTGCAGCCGCACCCAAACCCTCAATAACAACTTGATCACCTAGATGCACTTGAGCAATATGTTGTTGCGGCACACTAATATCTAGCCAAAGCGTATCAAGATTAGCAAGTCGAAATAAAGGTGCTAAAGCATTAATGCGCTCTCCCGCCATAATACGGCGTTCTAATATAACGCCAGAAATTGGTGCAACGACGTTTAACTGACTGCTCAATTTACGCGTTTTTTCCAATACCTTAATATCTTTTTCAGACATCCCCGAAATCTCTAATAACTGGCGTGTTTCATTAAAATGCGCCATAAATACGTTATAACGGGTTTTAGTTTGTAGCCAGCGGCGATTAGCAATAACACCTTCTTTATACAGTTGTTGGTCGCGCACATAACTCGATTTTGCTAATTGTAAATCATTAATTGAACTCAAATGGTGCTGCTGTAAAGTTAACAACTCAGCACTTTTTATGGTCGCTAAAACTTGGCCTTTGACAACCTCATCACCTACGCTGGCATTAATTTTACTCACTAAACCAGCATAAGAAATGCTGACGAAATATTCATTAGCCGGTGGAATAGAAACTTTTGCCGGTGCTTCTAATAAAGGGATGGATTTAATGAGCTGTAGTTTACCCAACTTAATATCTAAATTACCAAGCTGAGCATCTGATATTGTAATTTGTTGTATTGCGAATAGTGGTGTACTTAAAAAATAGATAACTAAAACGATAAAGACTCTCATGGCATAACTCCTACGGCTTGGTTATAAAAGGCAATATCACGTTGTAAACGTATGCCACTTTCTTGTGCATTTTTAATCGCCTTATAGGCTTGCGTCTGAATCCTTAAAAAATCCATTAAATTAATCTCCCCCGCATTAAAACTCATCTCAGTCATTTTTAAATGCTCCTGCGCATTTGCACGCATTTGTTGCGTCATTTCAAATTGAGCTAATTCGACTTCCAGCCTATGCTCTGCATCATGTAATTTTGCTAATAAAGCGCGATATGCATGCATTTTTTGTGTTTTTGCTGCCACTAAGTTACGATTTGCAGCAGCAATTTTGGGCGCTAAAAATGCACTACCCCCAAAAGGCACATTCACAGCAAAGGTAATGCTATTAATCGCCCTATCATTACGTGAGCTGCTTTCAGTCACTCCTCCAATAGCGACGGTAGTTTGCCCTGAACCTTGCGCTTTAACCCATTCTACTTGAGCTTTTCTTCGAGCAATAATGGCATTCATCGCAGCAAGCTCTGGGTGTGCTTCATTAATAGCCCTCTCGGTACTTTGCACTTCATTAATCTGCTCAGGTATTTTATACGTCTGCGTTAAAAAATAATAACGCTTACGCGCATGTATAACGGCAGCTTCCTGATTAATCAACGCTATTTTTTTCTGTAAAGAGGCACTTTGTGCTAACAGAAAATCAGAACGAGGTAAATCTCCTAAATCAACACGCCGCTGTACCGTTTGCATTAATCGTTCAGCTAAAAAAAATTCTTTTTTTGCCAATTCATAACGTACATCCTCCAGCTTTAATAGCCACAATGTTTCACGTACCAAACCCGCGACTTTTAATTTAATCGCCTTCACTTGCTGCTCAACACTTTGCCCTGCTTGCTCTGCTAGCTGCAAGCCCGCACTCCGTTGCCCCCAATTCCAAACAGGTACTTGAAGTGTGCCATCGAATTCATAAAATCCTGTATTCGTACCAGCGAAGTCATCTTTATAATACCCCTGTAGCTGTGGTGCACCAGAAATCCAACGACTACCACGCTCTTGTAAAGCATCACTCTCCTGTTGCATCGCTGCAATCAAGGCATAATCGGGGTATTTTTCTAAGGTTTGATTAATTAAATCAGGCAAGCTTAATTGCGCATCAAGGCTAATTAAATCCACATGATCCACAATATGCTCCTCTTTAGCCTGCGCTATAGAAAGGCCAAACAACCAACCCCATAGCACTAGGTAAATAAAAGGTTTAACGAACATTTTTATTCCTAAAAAAAGAAAATAACAGTACTTTTATTAATCTAAACATTACCCAGAAACCACTCAACTCAAGAATAAACTAGGTAGGTAGCGGGACACTGACGTAACGTAATATAAATAAAAAAGCACAAATACAAAGAACACATTAGCTATATAGCTATGTATAAATAAATTTTAAAAATTTATTATTTGTAGAATAAGGCGTGTAACACCTTAAAGAGAATTAAAATTTCGTATAGGAGGGGCGCGAGGCGCAATAACAGATAAACTTACAGAAGGTGGAGCAATAAAAACAGGTGGTGAAAAACCGATTAATTTATTTACAATCAGCTTATGAATAAATTTAGGTCTAGCATCAACAAAAAGTATATGTGACAGCTCGCCATCTAACAGTAGTGTCTTTTGCGCAATAATAGCTGACGGCATATCAATAGCCGCACAAGTATGATTAACGCTACTTAGTGATAAGTCATGATCTGCATCCTGCCAAGCACGGCTAATTTCATCAATATGAATACCACTATCGCCATTATCAACCATCTGCACATGCGCATGCACCAAGGGTGAAAACCCTTGTAACAATAATAGCAGTAATATAATAAATCGACGGAATACTAAATTCATAGTGCCATACTAGGTTATTTTAAAAATTTTGTAAATAGAAATGGAAAACTTAAATCTAGCGAACACGATAGGCTCAACATAATCACTCAGCAACATTGCTTCAATCTTGATTTATCAATATTAGCGGTACCCATTAGTTTAATGATCATAGTGCCGCATAAAAAAGAAACCCGCTACAGCCCCCCAAGTGATAATAAGTACGTCATGAATAATCATTTCTAAACTTAAACTATCAACGTTGCGAAAGTAATCAAAAATGTCATCAGAAACCAAAAGTACTAACACAATATACAAGGCAATTTTGATTTCAATTTTTTGCTCATACCAACCCCATATACCGAGAATACCAAAGCCAACAAAAAAACGGACTAACTTATGTGTTAGCATTTCTAAGCTAAAACTATCAATATGAAACGCGATATCTATAAAATAAAATAAGATTAACCCAACCGCTATCACTGCATAAAATAATTTCATGTTATTCTTCACTCCTTTAGAATGAGGGATTAGTCCTGTTGGTCATTATTCTTGTAGCCATGCCACATAGATCTAACTAGATTTTCACCATGTACCAAACTTTCTACTACTACTCCGGCGATATGAATAATAATAAGTACTACCGTAAAATTAACGATTATTTCATGCGCTTCTTCCCAAAAATGTTCATAAGTAGAACTGATCATACCGGCTAAAGGCCCAGCATTCTGATCAGCGGCATAAAGTACTAAACCACTCAATACAATTAGCAATAGACTAATAAGCAGTAAAACTATCATTAATGATCCTGCCGGATTATGCCCAAGATAATGCTTTGCCTTAGACCTAGCAAGATCTATTAAATAAGCTTTGGATTCACTCACCGAACAAATAAAACTGGAAAAACGAGCGTATTGGCCACCGATAATACCCCATATCACTCGAAATACCAGTAACCCAGCAACCAAATATCCAGCCCAGACATGCACTGTCAACCAATCATCTTCGGAGATATAAGCCACCACAAAAGCAGTCACTAATAACCAATGAAAAATACGTAAAGGTAAATCCCAAACTAAAATTTTATTTTGCATGTTACTCTCCTAATCTATTTTTATGTGTATGCAACCAAGAGGTGAAATCTTCTATCGGTTCAATATGCGTATCTATATCAATTTTGGTAAATTCATTACTAATTTTTGTTTCAATACTTTCCAGCAAATCATGGCCTTGCTGTATTGTCCAATCACCAGGCACTAGGATATGTACCGACATAAAACGCTGCGTTCCTGCATAGCGAGTGCGTAAAGCATGATATTTAATCCCTTGTTTCAGTTCAAAATCATCTAATATCGCGATGATTCTCCCTTGTTCTTCCAAACTTAAAGCCACGTCCATTAAGCCTGCAAAAGTACGCCGCATTAAGCCAATACCCACCCAAAGTATATTAATTGCTACTAATATTGCAATAATTGGATCAAGAATTTCCCAACCTTCATGCCCGAAAAACTGCAATCCAGCAATAGCTCCAATACCGATAATAATACCTGCCGTAGTCCACACATCGGTCATTAAGTGCTTACCATCAGCTTCCAAAGTAATGGAGTGATGTTTTTTTCCCGCAGCAATCAAAATACGTGCTACGCCAAGGTTAATAAGTGATGCAAATACCGAAATACTCAAGCCTATATCTATTTGTTGAATTGCCTGAGGGTTTTGTAATCTCTCCCATGCCACAATGGCTATACTAAAAGCAGCCAACAGAATCATAATACCTTCTGCACCACTGGAAAAAAATTCAATCTTTTCATGTCCAAAAGGATGGCTATTATCAGCCGGTTTCGCTGCTATGCTTAAAGCAATCAAAGCAATTATAGCCGCTACCAAATTAATAAGAGATTCTAATGCATCTGATAATAATCCTACTGAATTGGTAAGCCAATAGGCATAGCTTTTTAAAGCGATAGTGGCAATAGCCGCAGCAATAGACAGCCACGCATAACGCGTTAATGAGTGAGATACTTGAGTTTCCATATTGTCCTGCAATATTTATATTGTAATGATACCGAAAGTAATGCATAGAAACGCCTGTATATACAAAATGTCTCTGTACACGACAAAAAATTATCAAGTACTCTGTTCACTATAAAAGCCCTTGTTCTCCGAGCTAGGGCGCAGTAAAGAAATCAACTTCTTCCTCAATTTCTTGGACTGAGAAAACGTATTAAATA
>NZ_FQTQ01000014.1 GCF_900128525.1 methanotrophic endosymbiont of Bathymodiolus puteoserpentis (Logatchev) | reverse complement strand
GATATTAATACAGCCGATAATTATCGTCTACGAGTGCCCTGCGAGGCGTTGAGTTATGAGCTAACAGGCATAACGCCAAGCAATGAATATTTCACATTAAAAGAATTACAGAGTTTTAGATTAAGTCTTCAATATCAGCTAACGGGGCAAACTGTTAGCGAAATTGAATATCAACAAATAGCCGACCATAATAATCCACAAAAGCGAATAATTGAACACAGTAAAATCCTTTATTTCAATGATAAAGCCAGCAACTCAGCCGAATTTTTAAATTCTCCTCTACCGTTTAACGAACAGGGTGACTTAGGTTTAGTTTATGAAACCTATACCCTGGCATTAACCGAAAACTTACTTGATGCCGTGTTGGCAGAAAAATTCACCACAACAATAAAAAATGAGTTAAGCGATGCTGCCAAAAGTGGCTACATAAAAGGCACAGAAATAGGCGCAAGCGCAGATCAATATTGGATGCGTTCAGGTATTGCAGGTTTTGCTGAGGATGCCGCCGAGCATTTCTTTTTACCCGAACGTTACACCGATCCTTTTAATCAAACCACAACGCTTAGTTTTGATCCACTTGATTTGTTTATCGAGTCCAGCACCGATCCCATTGGAAACAGCAGTTCAGTAGAAAATTTTGATTACCGCGTGTTAGCGCCACGGGAATTAAAAGACATCAATGGCAATGTAACAGAAATGGTATTTGATGTACTGGGCTTGCCCACCGCAATGGCGGTAAAAGGCAAGAAAGTTGCTGGAGAATGGCAAGGGGATAATCTTAATGATTTTATTAATAATGAATTGATATTAAATCCCTTACAAAGTGATGTCGTCGATTTTTGTACCAGCATTACCCAAGATGATGTCAAAGCAAGGCAATGGCTAGGTAAGGCCTCTACCCGTTTTATTTACCATTTTGGTGAAACACTGGATGCACAAGGAAAAGAAATCTGGGGGACTCGAATGTCAGGTGCTTGCTCAATTACTCGCGAGCAGCATAAAGTTCAAAATTCACCCTTACAGATATCCTTAGAATGTTCAGACGGCGGTGGCAATGTATTGATGCAAAAAGCACAAGCTGAGCCAGATCCTGAAAACGGCAATCCTCGGTGGATTATCAATGGGCTGACGGTACTCAATAATAAAGGCAATCCTGTCAAACAATACGAACCTGCATTTTCTGACCGTTTTGGCTGTGAAATGCCGCAAGCCAATGGTGTAACCTCCGTTATTTATTACGATGCAGCAGGGCAAGCGATCCGAACAGAGCTGCCGGATGGAACTTATAGTAAAGTTGAATACTCACCTTGGCATGTCAGTAGTTTTGACCCTAACGATACCGCTTTTGACAATGACCCGAGTAAACAAAGTGATTGGTATCAACGTAGAACCAATCCCGCTCATCCAAGATTTGCAGAATTCAATTCACAAGAAAACACCCGAGCAGCAAATCTGATTAAACAACATGCCAATACCCCAACTCAAGTCTTTCTTGATAGTTTAGGTCGTGATGTTATTAGTATTGAACATAATAAATTTACCGATACTGATGGCAATTTAAAGGATGAAAAATATCTAAGCTTTAGCAAACTGGATGCCGAAGGCAAACCGCTTTGGATCCGTGATGCTCGGGGCAATTTAGTGATGCAATATATTGCACCGCCTAAAGCGAATAATGCGGCTGATAATAGTATTCCCTTGAGCAGCGTACCCTGTTATGACATAGCGGGGAATTTGCTGTTTCAACACAGTATGGACGGTGGTGATCGTTGGATGATTAACGATGCCACCGGACAGCCTTTTTATGCCTGGGATAAGAATGAAAATGAAACAGGTGTTTTAGAAAATAGAATCTACCATACGCTTTACGATAAATTGCGCCGTCCTTTAGAGCAGCAATTGCAAATAAATAATAATCTGCATGTTATTGAACGATTAGTTTATGGCGAAGGACAAGCCAATGATAAAAACCTGCGTGGTCAGCTTTTTCAGCAGTATGACTCCAGTGGGTTAGTCAGCAATCAGCAATTTGATTTTAAAGGGAACCTGTTAAAGGTAGAGCAACAACTCGCGGTTTTTTCTACCGACTCCGTTATTCATTGGCCAGAAAATCCTCCACAAAATATGCTGGAAGAAACTTACACCCAAAATATTGAATACGATGCCTTGAATAGAATGACGCGTCAGGAAAACTGGCATCGAATAAACCGAGAGCCTGCGGTATATCTTCCCAAATATAATCAACGAGGTACATTAGTCAGTGAAGAACTAATTGTTCAG
>NZ_FQTQ01000013.1 GCF_900128525.1 methanotrophic endosymbiont of Bathymodiolus puteoserpentis (Logatchev) | reverse complement strand
AGCATCTGAGAACCTGAAAGCAACATATGGTCTACAAACTGAACAAGGAATTCAGGGAAGTAAGATAATGAAAGTATATAATTCAGCTGCTGCTTTATCAGGGGTTCTTCCAAAGTTTCCGGAATTCAATTTTAAGGTTCCGTTGCCTCAGTTTGTAATCAATAATACATCTAATGGCTTTTCTACTTTATTTAAAGATGTTGCGAAAGAATTGGTATCTACAGAAAGATTAGGTGGAATTCGAGATATTATGGCCTCTAAATTTATAATTGACGATAAATACTATACTTCTCCAAAAACAGAAGATCCTGAATACCGTAATTTTGCATCAGACTGGAAAATACCAATGTAAGTTATAACAAAAAATTCCAGTCGACCACTGGCAGCGCCACTCGTGTGTGCCAAGAGAACAACGAAGTTGTTCGTAACTATATTAAAGATGAGAGTAGGTCTCTCGTAATCGGCTGAAAGGAGCTGGTTACAAACCGCCCCCTGCTGCTGAGGTAAAGAGCTTTGGTAGTGAGCGAGAGGGGAAAAGGCACGGCTAGACCGAGTCAGGTGCGTATCAAAGAGATGAATGCAAATGAACCCTTGAAGTATAGTGGCCCCCAATATTTAGACCAATACTTAAGGAGCGATTTAGCTCAAAATATAGGTTGATTATAGGGGGTTATTATTATGAGTACAAAACGAAAATCACACAGTGCAAGATTTAAGGCGAAGGTTGCCTTAGAAGCTTATAAAGGCGATAAAACA
>NZ_FQTQ01000012.1 GCF_900128525.1 methanotrophic endosymbiont of Bathymodiolus puteoserpentis (Logatchev) | reverse complement strand
GGCAATGGAATTATACTGCCATTCCTGACGCAACAACTTTATAAGTTGCCTAAGTTATTTCATGCACATTCCTTATCTCAATTAAAGATTGATCAGTCGTTTGTGCGGGATGTGACTACCGACAACAATGATAAAGGAATTGCGGAAATGATTGTTGCTATGGCTAAAAGCATGGACCTAGATGTTATTGCCGAAGGTGTAGAAACTGAAAGTCAATTAGCTTGTCTTAAAAAGTGTGGTTGTCATCACTTCCAAGGCTACTTATTTGGTAAACCCGTGCCTATTGAAGAGTTTGAGGCAGCATTGATGTCTGTGTAATTATTTGAAAAACTCTATACTTATTATGGTAAATATAATCGTATGCGTCACTAAAAACCTAGTTTTATAGTTTTGTGATTTGGCAACAACTCTATCGTCTATTGCGTACGATCATTCCAACCGCGGCTTATAGCGTAAGCTGTTCCTGTATTTTCATTAAAACTCCCTAACTGTCACCTGCATGACATAACTTACTCCTGTTTTTATTTAGACTACGAACCCATAGAAGACAGCCCTGATGGTAAAGGGCTGTTACGTTATTAAATAAAACAGGAGAATTGAGATGAGTAAAGTAATTGGTATAGATTTAGGTACAACTAATTCTTGTGTTGCCATTATGGAAGGTGGTTCTGCACAAGTGATTGAAAATGCGGAAGGCAGTAGAACAACGCCTTCTATTATTGCCTATGCAGATAATGAAGTTTTAATCGGACAGTCCGCTAAGCGTCAAGCAGTGACAAACCCTAAAAACACCTTATTTGCGATTAAGCGTTTAATTGGTCGTCGCTTTGAGGAAGAAGCCGTACAGAAAGATATTAAGCTAGTGCCTTATAAAATTATCAAGGCAGACAATGGCGATGCTTGGGTGGAAGCTAATGGTAAAAAACTTTCTGCACAAGAGGTTTCTGCGCAAATTTTAAGAAAATTAAAAAAAGATGCCGAAGCCTATTTAGGTGAAGAAATAAAAGAGGCAGTGATTACCGTACCTGCTTACTTTAATGATTCACAACGCCAGGCCACTAAAGATGCGGGTCGTATTGCTGGGCTGGATGTTAAACGCATTATTAATGAGCCAACAGCAGCAGCTTTAGCTTACGGTATTGATAAATCTGGCAAAGAAGATCAAAAGATAGTGGTCTATGACTTAGGGGGCGGTACTTTTGATGTCTCTATTATTGAAATTGCTGAAGTGGACGGTGAGAAACAGTTTGAAGTACTCTCAACCAATGGCGACACCTTTTTAGGCGGTGAAGATTTTGATATGCGCCTCATGGATTTTTTAGTCGAGGAGTTTAAAAAAGATAGCGGGGTTGATCTCAATAACGATCCGTTAGCGTTGCAACGATTAAAAGAAGCGGCTGAAAAAGCCAAAATTGAATTGTCATCCACTCAGCAAACGGATATTAATTTACCGTATGTTACCGCGGATAGTTCTGGCCCTAAGCACCTAAATATTAAGGTTACTCGTGCAAAATTAGAGTCTTTAGTCGATGCTTTGATTAAAAGCACTTTAAAGCCTTGTGAACAGGCTTTAAAAGATGCCGGCTTATCTAATAGTGATATTAGTGATGTTATTTTGGTGGGCGGACAAACACGGATGCCTAAGGTAGTTGAGGTTGTTAAACAGTTCTTTGGTAAAGAGCCGCGTAAGGATGTTAACCCTGATGAGGCAGTTGCGGTAGGTGCAGCCATCCAGGCGGCTGTATTATCAGGCGATGTCGATGATGTTTTGCTCTTGGATGTGACGCCTTTATCTTTAGGTATTGAAACTTTAGGTGGGGTGACAACAAAATTAATTGAGAAAAATACGACAATCCCTACTTCGGCATCAGAAATGTTCTCGACAGCAGAAGATAACCAATCTGAAGTGACGGTGCATGTTTTACAGGGGGAGCGTGAATTGGCAGTAGATAATAAATCCTTAGGTCGATTCAATCTAACGGATATTCCACCTGCACCTCGTGGTACACCACAAATTGAGGTGACTTTAGATGTGGATGCTAACGGTATATTGAATGTTTCTGCTAAAGATAAGGCAACCGGTAAATCACAATCTATTGTGATTAAAGCGTCTAGTGGCTTATCTGAAGATGAGATTAAACGCATGGTAAAAGATGCTGAAGAACATGCTGAAGATGATCGCAGAGTGCATGAGTTGGTGCAAGCAAGAAACTTAGCGGATCAATTAATTCATACGACAGAGGTATCGTTAAAAGAATCTGCAGATAAGGTATCTGAGGCAGACAAGAAGCATGTTGAGTCTGCGATAGAGGAGTTGAAAACGGTACTCAAAGGTGATAATAAAGATGAAATTGAGCGTTGTTATAAAGTGTTGCAAGAGGCAGCAACGGCAATGATGAAGACGACAACAGAGTCAGCATCACAACAGAGCACAAACAACGAAAGTTCATCAAGCAACGATGATGTTTTAGATGCTGAATTTGAGGAGGTGGATGATCAAAAATAAAACATATGCGTTTATAGAGGGGTAGAAATACTTGAATAGCTTGGACATGAGGTCTTGCCCCAATAAAGCCTCATGTCCATCAATATTATCTTTAATCTTCGGAGAGAAACAAATGAAAACAAAACAATTAATCAACAGTTTATTGATCGGCACATTAATGATTGCGCCTTTTGTTCAGGCAGCCAATACCACAACAGAAAAAGCGACGAACCTGATGGGCAAAGCCCAAACAGAAAAGTCTGATCAGGCGGTTAAGCAGCTGGAAAATGAGCAAAATTCTTTACTAAAAACGGTCAACCAAGGTGTGTTAGAGGGTTATAGTAAAGTATTGGCTGCGACAGAACTATTAACAAAGAAAGGCAAAGAAAAAGAGGCAATTAGCCTATTACAAGCAGCATCTGGAAAATTTGATGTCGCTTTAGCAGCAAATCCCAGTCTTAATTTAGTCCCTATTGATGGTGGTGTTTCTATTTCAGCATTAATAACAACACCTAAGTTAGTAAAAGAAGAAACCGATATTGTGGTTGATTTACTTAAGAAGCATAAGGTTCAGGCGGCCCGGGCAATGATAGAGCCTATGAAAGATGAAATGGTTATTGTTAATGTCTATCTTCCTATGGGAACTTATCCGGACGCTATTAAACTGGCCACTAAAGCTTTAGTCGAGGGGAAAAAAGAAGATGCACTGCTCACGTTAGATACTGCATTATCGACGATTGTTATGGAGGAGACTATTGTTCCTTTGGCAATTATTCGTACAGAAAGTTTGCTAATAGAAGCGTCTGCTTTGGATAAAAATAAGGACAAAGCAAAAGCACATGAACTTTTAGATGCGGCACAGGAGCAATTAGAGATTGCTACTTTATTAGGTTATACCGATAAAGACTCTAAAGCTTATGAGGATATGAAAAATCAAATTAAAGCCGTTAAAAAAGAAATTGATGGCAAAAATGTTGTAGAAAAAATGTACGATAAAGCAAAAACCTCCATCAAGAACTTAATACACAAAGAAAAAACTTCAAATAATTAACATTTAATACAGTGGGCTTTAGCTCACAAGCATTAAGTCAAGATAATCGGTAGGATGTGCTGAGGAACGAAGCGCATCAACTGCAAATGATGCGCCTTGTTCCTCGGCACATCCTACATTAAATATCTTAACTTAAGCCTCCTCTTACTAACCAGGAAAAGACAATGAATAATAACGATGAAACAAGAGAAACATTAAGGTTCTCTTATTCGGCTTTACAAGAATTACCTATCAACTGGAAATGGATGATCTTTCTAGGGTTAAGTATGATAATTTTTGGTACTCTAGGCCTGCTAGCTAGTAGTTTTCTTACCTTGACCAGTGTATTAATGTTTGGTGGCTTTATTTTCGCAGGTGGAATAATGCAGCTTATTCATGTCGTTAAGGTTAAAGAGGAAGAATGGGGTGGGAAGCTACAGCACCTTTTCATTGCTTTGCTATATATTGTTGCTGGTGTGGTTATATTTTTCGACCCCTTTTCGACCTCTCTGGTTTTAACTATTCTTTTAGCATCCCTGTTTGCGGTCATCGGTGTTGCTAAAATTTGGTATGCCTTTTTTTGTAAAAAACAAGGCTGGAAATGGTTATTACCGGCTTTTTCAGGGCTACTGAATTTAATATTAACGGCTATCGTTATCGCTTCATTACCGGAATCAGCATTCTGGTTAATAGGTTTGCTAATTGCTGTTGAAATGTTGATGAGTGGCTGGTTCTTATTTTTGTTAGGCTTAAGGGTAAGACAAATTGAACAGGGCTAGGTAAGCTAATATCATCATAATAAGGTCAATAAGTTAAAGGTGATCATAAGGTATTTATATAATCCCCATTGTATTTTAAAAGAACAATACTTTGTAGGAGCGGCTTCGCGGCTGAAGCCGCTCCTACAAACTATGTGAGGTGTCTTATGCAAAAATCAATTATTACTATCATAGCTGTTATTCTTTTTATAGCACTTGCTATCCAGACTTATATGTTTTTTCAATTGAAAAATCAAGTCAGCCAAATGACAAGCGTAAACGAAGTACCATCCTTTCAACTTCCTAAAATGACGCTTGATGATGAATTCATGAAAAATGATAACTGGAACCCTTATCAAGAAATGCAAAGAATGCAAAATGAAATGGAGCAGGTGTTTGGTGATTCATTTTCTAGGTTTCATTTAAATTCAAAAAGTATATTAACAAAAGCCCCCCGTTTTGATTTAAAAGAAGAGCCTGAGCGTTATCTTGTAACTTTAGATATCCCTGGCGGTGAACCTTCGTCACTCAATGTAAGTATTGAGGATCGACAGTTATCTATTTCAATCAAAACGGAACATTCAAATGAACAAAAAGATGACAAAGGTGCAAATCAATACTACCGACAAGAACGCTTTAGTGGTACTTATCAAAGGTCAATATTGCTTCCTGGTCCAGTCAAGCAATCGGCCATGACCAGTCAGTATAAGAATGGAGTTTTAACCATCATACTGCCAAAAGCATCATAGTTTTGCTAGGGGAGGGGGCTTTAACCGTGAATTTAGATTTATAAAGTCCCCCCTCTTCCGTTTGTAGCCCTTTTAAAAAAGCATAAGCGTTTAACGGCTATTTCATTAAATAATAGTCTTCTATCACTGACTTAATATAACCATTCACCCCGCGCAACAAGACAGTTCTTTCACATCTTTGTTAAAGGTTTGAGCGCAAAGTTTAATCCCCTCTACCATGGTTAAATAAGGGAACAGTTGCCCAGCCAGATCTTCTATAGTCATTTGATTATGAATGGCCAATACCGCTGTCTGGATCATCTCTCCCGCTTCGGGTGCCAGTATTTGCGCGCCAATTAAACGCCTGCTGCTTTCTTCAATCACCAGCTTAACAAAGCCTCTGGTTTCAAAGTTGGCCAGGGCGCGCGGTACATTTTCTAAGGGCAATAAGCGAGTATCAGTTTTAATATTATTGTGCTGCGCTTCTGCCTCGGTTAAACCCACTGTCGCCATTTGTGGTTCAGTAAACATAACAGCTGGCATGGCCGATAGATTGATTGCGGCATCACCGCCTGTCATATTAATGGCGGCACGGGTACCTGCTGCGGCCGCCACATAAACAAACTGTGGCTGATTGCTACAATCACCTGCAGCATAAATATGCTCAATATTGGTACGCATATGATCATCCACACTAATCGCACCATCGCTATCCATTACTACCCCAGCTTTTTCTAGTCCTAAACTGCCGGTATTGGGTGGGCGACCTGTTGCAATCAATAACTGATCACAAATTAGTGTTTGTCCTTGTGTGGTGTTAATAGTGAATTTTCCTGATGAAAGCAATCCTTTTTGGTATGAAATGGCTTGCGCTTGCGTATGATCCAAAATAGTCATGCCTTCAGCTTCCAGAATTTTATGCAGTTCTGAACCTATCTCAGGGTCTTCATTAAATAATAAGGAATGGCGTGCTAATAAAGTAACTTTTGTGCCTAATCTTAAATACGCCTGCGCTAACTCTAAAGCGACAATTGAAGAGCCAATGACGCACAATGACTCTGGAAGAACTTCTGCTTCTAAGGCTTCTGTTGATGTCCAATATGGCGTTTCTGCCAAACCCGGTATAGGAGGGATACTAGCAGATGCACCAGTTGCAATGAGAAAGCGGTCTGCTTTAATTTCTGTAAAATTACCGTGTTCCTGATCAACAATCAGTGTGTTGGCATCTTTAAATCGAGCATCCCCTTTCACCAAGCTTATCTCGGGATTGGACTCTAAAATATTTTCATATTTAGCAGCTCGTAACTCATTCACCCTTGCCCGTTGTTGTGCCAGTAATTGGTGACGATCAATCACTGGCTTATGTTTTTTAATGCCATCAAAGGCATGGTGTTGTTGCAAATGGGCAATATGCGCTGCACGGATCATAATTTTTGAGGGTACACAGCCTATATTGACACAGGTTCCACCGATAATGGGCTTGCGTTCAATCAGTGTAACTCGTGCACCATTTTCCACTGCTCTGAGAGCGCCGGCAAAAGCCCCTGAGCCTGTACCGATAATAGCGACATGCAATTGCTGGCCATTGTTTGCGGCAGAAAGTGTTGACTTATCTGTATTGGCCTGCTTCTGATCCATTTCTGTGACCTGATAGCCTTTATCTTCGATCTTAGCGATCAGTGATTTCAGACGAGTATCACCCTTAACCGTCAGAACACCATTACCTTCAGGGTAACAGACTTTTATCTCAACTCCTTTGAGAGTGTTGAGTTTCTTCTCGATACCCTCGGCACAACTTGGGCAGGTCATACCCTTAATTTTTAGTTGTTTAATCCACATTTTATGTCCTTTTCATTAATTTTCTGGGTGAAAAGTGGCTGGATAGCCCGCATTAGTGGTAGTTTTGAGCAGGGTTTCTATATTGGTTTTTTTGGGGTCAAAAGTGACATTCGCTGTTTTGCTGTCAAAATCCACCTTAGCACTCTGCACACCCTCAACACCTTCTAACGCCTTTCTGATAGTGATGGAACACATCGCGCAAGTCATGTTTTGCATATCAAGCATGACAGTTTGACTATTATTTTGTGTTGGCTCATTTGATTTAGCCTGAACTGCATGTGTGCTTATAAAACCAGTGATTAAGCTTAAAATAATGAATAAGGTTTTCATTTTTTTCTCCATTAAAGAATATAAACGGCATACCAAGGGAATGCTAATAGCAATAAAATCAATACTGAGCCGATCCAAAAGACCATTCGTTGTCTTTGTTTAACTTCAGATACTGTACAGGCCTGACCTTCTTCGCAGCTGTCTGGAATTAAATACAGCTTGCGATAACCTAAACCAATAAAAATTAAACTCATAATGATAAAGAAGGGACGAACGACTTCCATTGACGTTAAAGTGCTCATCCACGCCCCACCTATACCTAAAGATAACAACAATAAAGGTCCCACACAGCAGGCTGAAGCGCCAATTGCTGCGAGTATTGCACCTATACCTAGCCAGGGTGTACTTTTTTTAGTGATGTCTTGTTCTTCTGTCATCTTTGTTCTCCTAAGGCGTTATTTACTAAGTTTGAGGTGAATTATAAGCTCTGTTCTATAGAACAGAGTCAAGTCAACTTTATATCATTTAGGCGTATTCAGTATTTTTGCTCTGACTGGTCAGAAAACGCATCAATAAGGGAGCAGTGATCGGTGGAATTATCCTGCTGACAGCCCTTCACCAGAGTGTCTAGTGCATTACGAAGTGCTGTTAAGTCTTTTAGTTGATTATCAATTTGCTGGCGTTTCTGTTCAGCCATTTGCTGTACGTCTGCGCAATGCTTGCCATCTAATGATAATAATTCTGCAATTTCTTTTAAGGTAAAACCTGATTGTTGGGCTCGTTTGATAAAGCAAAGTCGGGCAACTGCTTCTTGTGGATATTTTCGGTAACCAGTAGCTGGTTTAACAGGTTCGGTTAATAACCCTTTGCGTTGGTAATAGCGGATGGTTTCAATAGTTACATTCGCTTGTTTAGCTAATTTTCCAATTGTTATTTTCATTTAATAAATATTTAATTTACCTGAATTCAAGTCATCAGTATATAACTCAGGAATTTCCTAGTATCTACTCTAATCACCTCTTAGGTTCAGTTTTTTGACGGCAAAGGTAGCTATAAAGCTGGCCGCACGCCTTTTTATCTACCAATATAGGGTGGGGGTGTTTAATGGTGAAGGCTAATAATATTTTTTTTTAAGCCTTTTTCAACATAGTGATTAATGGAGTATTTAATTTCATTGTTCTTTGTTTTGACTAAGTTTGTATGAAAAGCTGCTTAGGATTCGTCCTAGAGGTTTAGATATTTCATTCTGAGATATTCCTCCCCTTTTTCAATTTAACTTCTATATAATATATTGCCTCGCAATCTAGGTGTTTATAACTTATTTGTAGCCCCTGCAAATCGTTTGATAGCTACTTACTTTACATAAAATAACTCAATAAGGTAATTCGTTACTTGCAGAGATTATGTGCTTAATTATGGGAAACCAGGTCTTTTAAAATAAAAACATACGGAATTATGCAAATGACAACTCAGAAGATTTTAGTGACAGGTGGTGCAGGTTATATTGGTAGCCATGCTTGTGTTGCCTTATTAGAGGCGGGCTATGATATCGTTGTGGTCGATAATTTATCCAATAGCAGCATAGAATCCTTGGCGCGAGTTAAGCAAATAACCGGAAAAATGCCTATATTTGTACAAGCAGATATTCGTGATAAAAAGGCATTAACAGATATTTTTTCTGAACATACTATTTATGCAGTCATGCACTTTGCTGGTTTAAAAGCGGTAGGTGAATCTTGTGTGCAACCCATACGTTATTATCAAAATAATGTTTATGGCACTTTGGTATTGACTGAGGTGATGCAAGAATTTTCTGTTAAAAAAATGATTTTTAGTTCATCAGCAACCGTTTATGGTGAGCCAGATACAGTGAAATATAGTGAAGAGTTGCCGGTATTTGGTGCAACTAATCCTTATGGTAAGTCGAAAGCGATGATTGAGGATATCTTAAGAGATCTATCTACAGCGGATGGCTTAACAAAAGCAAGTCAGCCTTGGGAAATTATTTTATTACGCTATTTTAACCCTATGGGCGCACATGAAAGTGGTTTGATTGGTGAGAATCCTAATGGTATTCCAAATAACTTAGTTCCTTATGTCTCTCAGGTTGCGGTGGGTAAATTGGCGCAGTTGTCCGTATTTGGTGGCGATTACCCAACTGTAGATGGTACGGGAGTACGTGATTATATTCATGTGATTGATTTGGTGAAAGGGCATTTAGCAGCGCTTAAGGCTTTAGACGATTCATCGCTGAATATAGGCTGTAAAGCTTATAATCTCGGAGCAGGGAAAGGTTATAGTGTTTTGCAGATTATTGCCGCTTTTGAGCAGGTGACAGGTAAAAACATCAACTACAAAATCGTTGACCGGCGTACCGGAGATGTGGCTGAGAATTATGCCGACCCTAGCTTGGCGCTACGTGAATTAAATTGGAAAACGGAAAAGAATTTAGAAGATATGGTTGAGGATACGTGGCGCTGGCAAAGTCAAAATCCTAATGGTTATAATTAAGGAATACAGAGTAAATGGCAATTGAAATAGAACGTAAATTTTTACTAGCTAGTGATAGCTGGCGTGCTTTAGTCACTAAGTCGATTAATTATCGACAAGGTTATCTGAGTAGTGATGAGCATAGTTCGGTAAGAGTTAGAGTCAGCGATGATACTGCAAAGCTTAATATTAAAAGCGCTACGATAGGTTCGCAGCGCCAGGAATATGAATATGATATTCCATTAGCGGATGCTCATGAGTTATTAACGACTTTATGTCATAAGCCTTTAGTAGAAAAAACTCGTCACCTTGTGGTTATTAAGCAACATACGTGGGAGATTGATGAGTTTAAAGGCGAGAATGCGGGCTTAATTGTCGCTGAAATTGAATTATCTGCTGTAGATGAGGATTTTGACAAGCCTAGCTGGGTGGGTCAGGATGTGACAGAAGATATAAGATATTATAATAATCAGCTATCTAAAAAGCCGTATACAACTTGGTAGTCGTATCATTTTTGCAACATTTGTTGCAAAAATGATAATAAGCAACTATATTGTTTCTTATGAAACGAATAGTTGCTTTTTTCTTGGTCTTTATTTTCAATGTAATGCCTGCTACAGTCTGGGCATATGATTTAGCGCCTGCTGTTCAGCATATAGAGTCAGAATGGGCGCGTATTCATTATCTTGTTGCTAAGGAGCAACAAGATAATGAATTTAAGCATTTATTGAGTGAAGTTAATCATTTGCAGGCGCAGTACCCAAAGCAAGCGGAGTTTATTATTCTGCAAGCCATTATTGTTGCCAGTAATGCTAAGAATGTTGATGCTTTTAGCGCTTTAGAGGCAATTAATAAGGCTAAAGATCTTTTAATACAGGCTATTGAACTTAGTCCTAAAGCATTAGATGGTGCAGCATTCGTAACTTTAGGCACGCTATATTATATGGTTCCCGCATGGCCTGTTGCTTATGGTGATAATAATAAGGCGCAGCAGTTATTAGAGAAAGCTTTAGCTATCAATGCTAATGCTATTGATGCTAATTATTATTATGCGGATTTTTTGGTAACACAAGGGCAGTTACAGCTAGCACTTAAGTATTTTAATCGCGCCCTAACTGTTCCGGTTAGGGCGACTCAGGTCTTTGCTGATACACAATTGCAAGTGCAGGCACAATTAGCGATTGATAAGTACGGACAAGAAGAAAGTAAGCCAGGGCTTTCTTTGGCTGCAAATTAGTTTTATCTCTTAAATACAGTAGTAGCATTAGGGTGGTTTATTGCGTTTAAATAGCATGCTGACGTAGTACTTAGTTTGTTATTGCTTTTATCTCGATTTCTTAGCGCTTTCACCTAGTCTCGATTTAAGGGATAATGGGGAGTTTTTTCAAACTCACCCCTACAAGCTAAACGCATGAAACAAAAGTTAGAGTCTCTCTTATTAGACGCTGTTACAGCATTAAAAACACAGGGTCTTTTAGCACAAGAGCTAAATCCAACAATCAATATTGAGCGTGCGCGAGACCAGTTACATGGTGACTTTGCGTCTAATTTATCGTTAATGTTGGCTAAATCAGCCAAAATGAATCCGCGCCAATTAGCGGAAAAAATCGTCGATCTGTTGCCCGCCGATCCAGCTGTTATTAAAGTTGAAATCGCTGGCCCTGGGTTTATCAATTTTTTTATTGATCCAAAAGCACAATATCAAATTATCAGTAAAATTCATGAACAAGGCGAGCAATTTGGCTTAAGTCAGGTAGGGGCAGGTAAAAAAGTTCAGGTTGAATTTGTTTCTGCTAACCCAACAGGGCCATTACATGTAGGACATGGTCGTGGTGCGGCATACGGGTCAGCTGTCGCCGATCTACTTGCTGCTGTTGGTTTTGATGTGCACCGTGAGTATTACGTCAATGATGCTGGCCGTCAAATGGACATTTTAGCCGTAAGTATTTGGTTGCGTTACCTTGAAGAATGCGGTGAAGTCCTTACTTTTCCGAGTAATGCTTATCGTGGCGATTATATTCGCGATATAGCGGCCAACTTACATCGCCAAGCGGGTAATGAATACCGTCACCCCATTGATCTGGTGTTCGAAGATATCCCCGCCGATGAGCCGGAAGGAGGGAATAAAGATGAGCATATTGATGCCTTGATAGAGCGTGCAAAAACTTTGCTAGGCGCCAAGGAGTATCGATCTATTTTTCAATCAGGGTTAAATGAGATTTTAGCAGATATTCGCCAAGATTTAGGTGAATTCGGTATTAATTATCAAGAGTGGTTTTCTGAGCGACAATTAATGGATGATGGCTCTATAGATGAAGCGCTTAAGCGTTTAGATGCAGAGGGGCATTTATACGTAAAAGAGGGGGCAACTTGGTTTGCTTCTAGTCAATTAGGTGATGAGAAAGACCGTGTTGTTGTCCGTGATAACGGCCAAGGCACTTATTTTGCTTCGGATATTGCTTATCATATGAATAAACTGGATCGAGGATTTGATCAGATTATTAATATCTGGGGGGCAGATCACCATGGCTATATTCCGCGTGTTAGAGCGGCAATGCAGGCTTTAGGTGCTGATACTGAGAAGTTAAACGTTTTATTGGTTCAATTTGCTGTGCTGTACCGCGGTGATGAGCAAGTACAAATGTCCACCCGTTCTGGCTCTTTTGTGACTTTGCGCCAGTTACGTAACGAAGTGGGACAAGATGCAGCGCGTTTTTTCTATGTGATGCGTAAATCTGAGCAACATATGGATTTTGACTTAAAGCTGGCGACTTCTAAAACGAATGAAAACCCCGTTTTTTATGTGCAGTATGCGCATGCACGGGTTTGTAGTGTGTTAAGACAACTTGATGAAAAAGGCTTGACGCGTGATATCGCTTTAGGTGATGAGAGTTTAGGTTTATTGCTTGAGCCTCAAGAAATTAACTTAGTGAGCAGCTTAATTCGTTATCCTGAAATTTTAGAAAAGGCTGCCTTACAATATGAACCACACTTGTTGGTCAACTATTTGCGTGAGTTAGCAGCAGAATTTCATAGCTATTATAATGCGCATCAATTTATTGTTGATGATGAGGCCATGCGTAATGCGCGGTTAAATTTAAGTTGTGCGGTGAAACAAGTTTTAGCTAATGGGCTAAACTTACTGAGGATTAATACGCCGGAAGCAATGTAATGGCTCAGGACTATAAGAATCGTGCAGGTTTACCCAGAAAGGGAGGTAAGGCTGTTCCTAAAAAATCAGGCCAGCGTAAGCCGTCAGCTAAAGCCAATAAGCCTAGAGTCAGCACAAGGAAGTCTGTGCCGGTTGGTAAGAGTGAAAAAGTACCGGCGTGGCGTTGGTTTTTAGTTGTCGTACTGGTTGGTATCTTTGCTTATTTTTTATATCTCATTTCTTCAAGTACAGCGCCAGCGCCTAGTGACTCAAGTAAGGTAGTTAAACCGGTCAGGCAGGAAGTTAAAAAAATAGAAGTGCAACGTAAACCGTTAAAAGTGATAGCGCCAGTCGCTAAGAAACCGGTACCCAAGCCTGAAGTTCAGTTTGATTTTTATAAGGTTTTGCCGGAAGCAGAGTTTGTTGTACCAAATTATGAAGTGAAAACCCGAAAAAGAGAGGAGCGAGTTGGTAAAGTAAAGAAAGGCGTGCTGTATTCCGTGCAAGTCGGTTCATTTCGCCGTTATACAGATGCCGATAGCTTAAAAGCTAAACTACTCTTAATGGGATTCTCGCCGCAGATTGAAAAAGCACCTGTTAAGTCAGTTATTTGGTATCGAGTGAAAATGGGGCCTTATAAGCGAATGGCATCAGTGGATGCTATTAAATCTCGTTTAACAGATAATGACATGGATGCTTTAGTCATTGAGGTGAAGGAATAAATAGAGCTTGAGCGTGTATGCGAGAAGAAAGATTGGTGATTAGAAGCATTCTCTGCTAACGAAAGTTAACAGAGAATGCTTTATTTTGAGTTATTCAAAGTTATTGTCGTATTTTTTTATACCTTCAAATAATTGAGCTTCTTGCTGTACTGTTGTATTGTCCTGATAATTTAAGTGCTCTGTTTCCCTGCTTTTTAAGATTGTAACAAGTCCAATCGCAAGAAATGCACATACAGCAACAATTATAATATAAGTATTATCTTTCTTTTGTTCTTCAGCCATTTTAAAAATCCTATTGTTATTATTGTGAAGTAACCATGTAAAAACTATTTAAGATTTTCATGGTAAGCTTTTATTTCAGATTTAATGTTAAGAGTTGAAAGCTAATCAACTTGTAATGTCGAATTTTGTGTTAGTTTTTACTCGACACAGTATTTATAGCATGAAAAAAGTTTTTGTAAAACAAAAGAATAGGATTTTTTGATTAAAAATGAATTATTTTCGCTCCATTCAATTTAATAAATCAATCAATAGTCCACTTAAATTCTGCTGTTGATACTCTATAGTTAAGCGATTGGCTAGAATAATAGATTTTAGCTCAGTGAGTGCATGACTAAAATCATCATTAACGACTAGATAATTATATTCTGCATAATGGCTCATTTCAGTGACAGCATCTTGCATACGTCGATCAATTACTGCTTTGCTATCTTGACCGCGACCTTGTAAGCGTTCACGTAAAACCTCTGTTGAAGGTGGAAGAATAAAAATAGAAATAGTATCTGGTAAGGTACGTCTGATTTGTTCTGCACCTTGCCAGTCTATTTCTAAAATAACATCATTACCTTGTTTTAGGCTGTCTTCTACGGACTTTTGTGACGTGCCATAATAATTATCAAATACTTGAGCATATTCAAGGAAAGCTTGTTTCTCAATCAGTGTTTTAAACTGTTCTTCTGAAGAAAAGAAATAATCAATACCATTGACCTCGCCTGGGCGTTGTGCACGAGTGGTGTGAGATACCGATACCATAAGTTTATCGGTAATAGGGATTAGCTTTTTAATTAAGCTGGTTTTTCCAGCGCCAGAGGGCGCTGAGATAATATATAGTTTGCCTTTTTTCATGCTAGGATCCTTACTCTATGTTCTGGACTTTAATATTTAGTGAGCTATTAAGTTAATGTTTTATAAGATATTTAATTATTGGTTGCAAAATAGTGTGCCCGCCTGTGTGCCCTTTTTTTGTGTGCGTACCCTTGGCGCTCACTGACACGGTATGACACAAGAAAATTAAATAAATGCAATGATAGCCTTTACCAGCGCATAAGGTAACCTAATTAAACATAAAAATACCGTTCAACCTTTATTAGTCACATAAGAAACCGCACCAGCAACGCTAACTTCTCTACCTGCTTTTTTCTCTGCTAATTGGTAAGCATTGGCGGCGGCTATGATTGTTTTAGTTTCGTTAATTACTGGGTTAGGTTCTTTGCTTTTGCCTTTAGTCACATAAGAAACCGCACCAGCAACGCTAACTTCTCTACCTGCTTTTTTCTCTGCTAATTGGTAAGCATTGGCGGCGGCTATGATTGTTTTAGTGTAGACGCGCTAAGAATATAAATAAGTTTTCCTGTTTTTGAATAGTTCTTTTGGAATATCATGCCCCATATTTTCAGCTTGATTGATTTCCCTTGTAATGTTACCGGCTTCCCTGTTTAACTCTGTATGCTCTCTGTATTTTAAATCTATTAAGCTGGTGTTCTTTATGTAAGAGCTTGTTAATTCTGCAATTTTATTTTTTAAGTCTTGGTTTTTTTCTTATATCTTTTGCGGTTATCATTATTTTTTACTCGCTTCTGTTTTTACTGTTTTATAGATTGATTGCACACTAACTTTATATTTGCGGGCTAAGTCAATATGATTACTACCGTTAAAATCATGCCGTATATTTTGTTTTTTGTTTTTGGTATCCAGTGCATCGCCTTTAGGAATATAGACAAGAATACCACCCCATCTATGACGTGTACTTTGTGCTATATCAAGGGCAATATTAGCCGCGTCTTTATCGCTTATTGCTGGGTTGTTTTTTATGGATTCCAAGCTATAGGCGTAAATATCTTGGATGATTTCGGGTAGTTCTTGTATTATTTCGGGTATGTGTTCGATTACTTCTGGTAGTTCTTGAGTAGCCATTAATCACCTTTTTTAATCGTGGCGTAAAACTTGATTAAACTTGATTTATGGCTATCTGTATTTTAATGCGCATTAAAGAAAGACAATAAAAAGCCGCCTTGATATTATCGCGGCGGCTTGGGTATTGGTTGCTTGCTTGTTCGGTTTTTAACCGTTACTTAATTCTTTGTAAATTGCATTTACATCTTCATTTATCGGTATATCAAGCTTTTTTAAGTATCGGTCTATAAAATAACTGGTTGGTACGTGTGCTAATTTACACGCCTCTAAGCCGCGTTCAATAATCTTAATATTGTAATTAAACTCCTCAGCAAGGCTTATTGCCATACTCCAAGTATCGGTGGTTATGTGCTGTATTTTGATGTTTTTGGCGGTGTAGTTATCGGTCATTGTTTTTGTCCTGTCTTGTCACTATTTCGGTTTTTTCTAAATAAAAAAAGTGAAAACGCGGGGGGTAGGCTACCCTCAAAACCCTCATAAGGTAATTTTGTAGATTTATTTCCCAATAAAAAAGCAATATTACTAACTAATTAACTGTGTTTACTTTTTTCATTAAGTATTTGAGTTGGTTATATTTTTTTGATTACAGATAAGGTGGCTTTTTAAAGTCTTTCATTTATGGCTTGCTGGTGGCGTGTTATATAGCGGTTGCATTATTTAGCCCCTCATGACTTTAAAACCTTGCTGCTGGTAAATGGTGACGCGTTTATTCCATGCCGACACACCGAAGCCGCACTTATCAATAATATCTAATACAAAGGCTTTGCTTTTGTTTGGATAAGGTCGCCTACAACGTCCTATGCTTTGTATTAATCTGGTGGCGGCTGGGGTTTCGCGATCTACTGAAGCTGATACAGGTGCGCCAAAAATTAAGGCTGATAAGTGGGGTAAGTCGATACCTTCGGATAATAAGGATAATGTACCTATAATTAATTGTGCATCGGGTGCTTGTGCCATGCGTTCTGCCCGTACCTTTGCGGGTAACTGTCCATGCAATACCAATGCTTTTGCATCTCGATCATGACATAGTGAAGCCAATAACTCACAATGCCTAATCTGAGCGCATAAGATAACCGTACCCATTGCCTTTGATGCTTTTATAGCATGCCCAACAATAATAAGGTTTCGGCTTTCATCATCCACCAATACATTTAAAAAATCTGTCCAGCTTTCCACGTCTGCATTAAATTCATGCTGTATTTTCTGTACGCACACGGGTAAGACTTTACCCTGTAACTGGTCTTGGTTAATTTCCGCGCATACATCACCCAATGCCCCGTGAATCATAAATTCCATGTTATCGCGCCGTTGTGGTGTTGCTGATAATCCATATTTATATTTAGCATTTAAACCATTAATCACGGTAAAAGCTTGGCAGGCGGGTAGGTTATGACATTCATCCGCTATCACTAAGCCATAGTTAAGCTGTGAACAATCGCGCTTACAAAGTGATTGCGTCAAGCCAATGGTAAACTGCTCACCCTCTGAATTTTTACCACCACCAATTAAGCCAGCGTCCAGCCCTGTAAACTGCTTTATGGCATCCATCCATTGTTTAGCAAGGTCTTTGCTTTTAACTAATATCAAGGTGCGCTGTTGAAGTCGTGAAGCCAGTGCAATACCTGAAACGGTTTTCCCTGCACCTGTCGCAGCGATCATTAACCCACCCTTAGCAATAAGGGCATCGTTAACGAATTTAAGCTGATACGGTCTTAATGCTCCTGTGAATGGAATGCTTACCTTTATTGTGCAGCGTTCGTCGTTTACTTCTGGGCTAAAGGTTTGTAGCAAATAATCAAGTATGCCTATTGGGGCAATTAATCGCGCCATAGGTCTGTTTACCTCACGATCAATTAAACAAAGATTACGATCAATATCACGTGTGCTTCTGCCAAAACTTATAGCATCCTGATACTTAGGGTTAGCAAAAGTGAATTGTTTAATAATCTGTTGCTCGTTGTCGGGCGTGGTTCTTATTTTGATGCGGCTGGATAGTGTAATTTTCATAATATTCTTTAAATAAAAAAAGTAAAAACGCGGGGGTAGGCTACCCTCAAAACCCTCAAAAGTGGGTTATGAGGGTTTTGAGGGTTCATAGGTTAGCCGTTTTCAGGTTTTTTTTATGAATTCAGGATTGATTGAATATTTAAAAGTCTGCCTATTTGCGCCTGTTGTTTTTATTCCAACGATATAGTTAAAATCTTCAAGCAACTGCAACGCATCCTTGACGGTATCGTTATCTGTTAATCCTGACCATCCGCTTTGTTTTATATCTCTAGCAGTAAACCCACTAGATAACTTGCCTTGCTCTATCTTCGTTAAAATTAAACGCGCGGCTGTGCGTTCTGAGTTTAAGCCTATGCCGTAAATTCTTTCCGCATGGGTTCGCAGGTACTCGCCCCACTGAATAGCCTTAATAAGTGATTTTTTACTGACTGGCTCAATGGTGTTTTTTTGTTCTGCTGCTAGTTCTGCAATGTGAATGATTAAAGCTAAGCTTGGGATAAGTGAACGGTATTTAGTTAGGTGTGATTCCATAACAGGATGCAAGCTCCCCTCTCGTAGCTCAATCTCAAGCTCGGTTAGCCATTCAATGAATAAAGACTGAGCATCCTCACTAAATCGAATATAAGGTATTTCCTCGTCTTCTGGCTCTGGGAATTCAATCTTGTTGGCAATCGCATCATAAACATTAAAAGCTTCGTCTTTAGCGTCCTTGTTTGGGTAACGGTCTATGTATTTCCATCTTCCGTTTTGCTCTGGATAAACCGCTAACTGTAACCGCTGTATGAAGCCGTCATCATAAGAGCCACCAGCCATATTATTTATAATATAAGGCTGTAATTTTGCTGGCTGAATACCGCCTAATACGCTTGTTGTTATTGCTTGTATATCAATCGTACCCCTACCTATACGGTCATAAGTGTATGAGCCTAAGCCGCCAAATGATTCAATCCAAAACTCCTTATCATTGGCTCGGTCTTCGCGGTCTAAAGTCTTTAACCAGCCGCTAATCTCATCCCTAAAGAGAAGTAAGCCGTTAGGGTTTTCATTCAATAGCTCTCCTAATTTCTCAATAGTGGCATCATAAACAATGTATCTTTTCCTTGTTGGTGCTGGTGTATCTTCATCGGCTGACATGGCTAACATTTCCCTTGCTTTTGCATTTTCTCCTTTTTTAATCGCGCTCTTTGCATCCTTGGTTATTTGTTCCGCTGTTAGCTTTAACATTTCAGCATCAATCTTATACTCGTCTAATTGCTCATTATGTCGGTTGCGTGCTTCGACCTCTAAGCGTTTAAGTGGCTTTAATGCCTCTGATAATGCTGGCGTTTTCATTGCGCTGGGTCTACCTACTGCAAAACCCCATAAATTACCCACCACAAGCCAATCATCATAAGCTTTAGGTTTTATGCCGACCGACCTACCAATGACTGCCGATAAAGTTACCATTGCACCGATAGCAGGGTAGTCAGGTGGGCATTGCATCCGCTCTGATATATCCTGAATCCACATTCTTAATGAGTCAGGTAATAAATTAAAGTTAAATGGCTGTACCGCTTTTAAAGCGTCTGGAATAGGCTTTAATTCTCCCCACTCAATAGGTGGCTGTGTTTCCAGTGCAATAACTCCATTGTCTATAATTTCATCGTTAGGGCTCATGCTCATGCTGTCGCCTCCTTGCTAATAAACTTCATTAGTCGCTTAAACTTTGGAATACACCATAAAACCTTTAGCGCGCCATGTTTTAGCAGTGACCTTGATAGCTCGGTTAGTCGATCATAAGTTTCCAGTGTTCCATTAGAAAATAAAATAACTTCCTTGCAGTAAACAAAGTCCCATCTATAAGCATTTATAGCATCACCTAAAGGTAATAATGTTTTAACAACCTCATTCATCCAGCTAATAGACTGCGCTCTGCTCCAAGCCTCTGAGCCTGTGCAAATGATTATATATTCTTGGTTATTAGGTATATTTTTAGCGTATGGGGGCAATTTAGGCATTAGAGCCCCACTTTATTTTCTAAGCGATACTCCGCAAAACAAACCATTCCAAACCTGCCTTGCTTGGCAATTCGTTTAGTGCTGATCTGATAACCTTGCTTTCTTAATTGGTGAATTCGTGCCGATAGTCGATAACAACCCAATTCATTTAGGGCGGTCATTGGGGTAATGATGGAATTTTCTTTTAGCCATTCAAGCACGACTAAATCTTGTGTTATTTTTTTCATGTCCTAACCTTTTTTTGTTAGGGCAAAAACCTAGAATATTGCTATAATTAACACCGCTGGTTGGTGGTAAAAAATCTTATCCTAGATATAAGCCCTTGTTAATCGTTAGTTAATAGGGGCTTTTTTATGCCTGCTCTAAAGTGTAACTAAGGTCTTTTCCGTAAATATCCTTAAACGCTTCAAGGGATTCTATAGCTTCCTGTTCAGAAGAAAACTCACCCGTCATAAAAGGTCGGTCTTTTAGGCTTAGCTCTAATATGTATCGGCTCATAACTCACCCCCTGATTTAATCTCATCATCCAAAGCCATAGCCAATAGCGTAAAAAATGCGTTCTTTACTAGGTCGTTAGGGAAGACTAACGCGCCACTGTCGGCAAAATCACAAAGAGTCATGATTGACTCGGCTTTCAATTGCTTATCATCCTTTGGAATTTGTTCACTCATCCCCTGAATAGTGCGAAAGGTTGCGCTATTAAGTAAAGTATTTAATTCTTCTGTGTCGGTCTTGTTAAAGGGGCTTTCTATTTCTATATTAATCATGCCGCACCCCCAACCATGCAAGAAAATTTCACGATTGCATCGGGGTATTGTTTGGCTTGATTAAAGCTAACTTGTTTGGCTATTAGCTGCCTTGTGTCTTTTGCCAATACGTTAAACCGACTGGTTAAAGTGTCTTTAGGTGGGTGTGGTGTTCTTAATGCCTTATTACAGGCATTGATTAGATATTCGGCATCACGCTTTAAGCTTTCAATCTCAACGCGGCTTAATTCTCCGTATTCAAGCGCATTTTTCTCGGCAAATTGACAAGTGCCTACTGTTCTGAATATCTCATTAATGATGTTATCTAATGTTTCAGGGTCTTTAATGGGGCTAACGTGAATTGTTAGCGGTTTTTGGGTATGGTTGTGCATCTGGCTTGCTCCGTTATTTAAGGATAAGCCACCGCTAAAGGGTTCAATCTTTGGGCGGTGGGAGTTCATGTTGGCTTGAACCGCAGCATAACGGAGCTGCTCCAACAATCGCTCCCACCATAAAGTAGGGTTCTTGAGCGTACTCAAGAGGGATTTAGGGCATAAAAAAAGCGATCTACACAAGGTGTAATCGCCTACACCGTTATTCTTGCGGGGTTCAAACCGCCCCATGCTTAACATGAGTATTTCAGTAACTTGTGTCACTGACTTGCTGCATAGGGTAGCGCTGCTTTGTGTTGCTGTCAATAACATTTATGCTACTCCTTGTTGTTTCGATTCTATCCACTCGCGCACCTCTTCCACTTTAAAGGCTGATATGCCCTCCGATAGTTTTACGGGTGCTGGAAAATCGCCTGATTTAACTTTTCTCGATAACGTGGATGCGGAAAACGGTACAAATTGCAGCAATGTTTTTGTTCTTACAAAGCCTATGTTGGGCAGTTGTTTGGGTTCTTGGTGTTGATTTTTCTTGGTAGTCATATTCTCGGTATGCGTTGTTATTGGGTCGGGTGATAGCTTATGCCTAAGCATGAAAAAAAGATTTTAAAGCGCATTAAAGTTTTGGTTTAAAAAGTGTAATAAAGTTACAAAACACTTATAAAGTAAGCGCATAAATTCACACTAAGCCCTTTAAATATAAGGCGTGTAAAGGCTTTAAACTTTGTGGTTTCTTTTTTTTCAGTTGATAATGACTAAATCCATTTAAGCTGCCCCTTTAGGTAAGAGGTTATTATGTGTTTGCTCAGCTTGTACCTGCGCTTCAATCCAAGCCGTTACCGCATCTTGTCGATACAGTTTTTTGTTAAAAATAAATTCTGCTTTTGGAAAAGTGGGGTCTGTTTTTGATTTACGCCAAAGCGTAGTCTTGGATTGTTTCGATTGATTACAAAATTCTTGTGTGGTGATTCGTTCTATTTGCTTCATTTAAAATACCTCGATTGCTGTTAGGTTCGAGGTAATTTTAATTGCTTAAAAAACTTTGAGAAGTCGCTTAGCTTAGTATGGCGTACAGTCTGCTTAGTAGGGGGTACAGTCTGCTTAGAAAAATGTAGGTTTTTTATACGTTAATAAGCCATGTGCGTATAGTTCTTGTTGCGTAGCTTAAATTTAGTTCTGATTTTATTTTCTCTGCTGCTTGTTCTTTGCTTTTGAAATTATTGGATAAGTAGTGGTTAATCACTGTTTCTTTATATGCACTTGATACTTTATGCTTGGCTTTAGATGCTTTTTTTGCTATTTCTTTCCTTTCCTGTGAGTAATTTTCTATTTCTCTAGTTACCCCTAAATATTCTCCAAAACTAATAGCCGCGTCATTCATATAGTTTATAGCCTCGGTAACTTCCCCCTCCTGCTCTAAAGCAATATAAGATACCCTCATAAAAAAATAAGCAATTGATAAGTTAACTAGGCTAGCATCAATCGCCTTTAAATGTTTGTCTTCACTCCAGTTAATGCCTAATTCAATTTTAATTTTAGGTATTAGTTTGTAGTAATATTCACTATTATCCATTAGTATCAATGCTGCGAACTTCTTAATATAAGTCCTCTTTATCTCGCATTTTGTGGATTCCTCTATAGCAATTACAATTTCATCATTAAGAGACCTCATGTTTAATTCAATTGCGCTTACAATATCAGTTTTATGTATCTCATTTATCATAAATATAACACTCCATTCAAAGCATATCATTCCAGAAAGGTATCACCCAAAGCGGGGAATGAGTCCGCTCTTTCAGCCGCTAAGCCTAGGGTGATGTTTGATTATAAACTAATTCTTATAAATCTCTTTACGGTGTCCGATCTTAATAACATCTATTGTTAGTACGTCATCAAAGATGGAATAAACCACGCGATAATCCCCCGTCCTGATTCGATAGGTATTAGTTGAGCCTGTTAATTTTTTGCACCCGTTTGGGCGTGGTTCATGTACAAGCCCTTGTAGCAAGTAAATTACCTTTGCGATAACAGGTTTAGGTAATTTGAGTAGACTTTTTTCTGCTGATTTTTTTAGCTCTACCTTATAGCAGGTCATTGGCTTTAAGCTTTTTGATTACACTATCAAGCGATACGGTAGGCTCGTTTTTTAATTCTGCAACGGTAGCAAGGTCTCTTAAATCCTCTAATAATTCATCATATTCATGTATTGGCAAAATGACGGATATTTTTTGCCCTGATTTATCGGTTATAAATTGCTCATTCATGGTTGTTCCTCTTTTAAGGGTGGCTATTGTTTTATTATAGCTTTCTGTATCACTCGTTATCATTTTAATACAGTCAGTGACATGTAATTTTTATATATCAGGTTGTTAGTGTTACCCTGCTTTTTTTTTAAAGGGGATAATATTAAAATCTTGATTACCCTCACACTCATTCAGAAAGTTAGCCAATGCTTGTAAGGCTTTCTTACGCTCATCAAAATAATCATATCGGTTGTACACTCCCTCAACGCCCTTTATTTTGTGATTAATGCAACGCTCCCCTATATGGGGAGGAAAACCTAATGACTCTATATGTGTTCTTGCCGTTCGTCTAAAGTCGTGAATGGTAAACGGCTCTATGTCGTCTGGTAGGGTATTAAGGACTTTTTTAAGGGCTACATTCAGGGTTGATTCGCTTATGTAAGGTAATCGCCTATCCTGTGCTTTTCTGGCTGGTAATAGCCAATCATTACTATCTGATAGGGCTATCAGTTCGTTTATTGAGTCGATAGCCTGACTTGGTAATGGGATAATAATAGCGGCTTTAGTCTTGGTGCTTTCCTTGGCAAGTGTCCAAGTGCCATTATCTAGGTCAAAATCCTTTATTTTTGATTCGATAAGCTCGCGCTTTCTTACTCCTAGCATTAAGAGTAAGCGCATTGTTACAAGGTTCACATGAGAAAACCCTTTAGCCTGTCGCATTGCTTTAAAAAATAATACTAACTCATTACGGCTTAAAAACCTTTCCCGCGCGCTTTCCTTGCCCCCTGCATCTGATAGATCAAAAGCTGACGCTGGGTTATATTCGACAATATGCCGCTTAATAGCATAATCAAAGATATGCTTAAGTATTCTCAATACATCATTAGCCACGGTTGGCGCGCCTCGATCAACAACTTTCCTTAGTATCGCGTCTATGTGTAACGGTTTAACATCTGCTGCTGGCATATTGCCTATATAAGGCTTAATATCCTTTTCAATTTTGGAGCGTACTATATTGGGGTGTTTCCAGTTGCCCAATATGGTGTCTGTAAAATATTTATCTGCTAATTGTCCAGCCGTTAAAGCGTTTTTCTTTGCCTCGTTTTTTTCTATGCTATCTAGCTTTCTATTCTGCTTTTCTGTGGCTACGTCATAGCCAAGCGTCACCCTCGCTCTTAACTCTTTCGCCTGCTTTCTTGCATTGGATAAAGACAAGTTAGCATAGCTACCAAGTGTGATTACTTTCCTCATTCCTGATAGGCGGTATCTAAACCGCCATGAAGGAGTGGCTGTATTTTTTCTATAACTTAAAAATAAGCCTTTCACTAAATCATCACCTCTTTGCTCGAATCGCTCGTTGTTGCGTATCCAAGCTTGTATTTGTTTATCATTTAATAGCATTTTGTAACCTATTTTAGAATTTGTCGGTTTGTCAGTACCTAACCCCAGCGTTTTTACTTTTTTTATTCGGTAAATAAATATACAAAACCACCTTATGAGGGTTTTGAGGGTAGCTTACCCCCGCGTTTTTACTTTTTTTTATTCGGTAAATAAATATACAAAACCACCTTATGAGGGTTTTGAGGGTAGCTTACCCCCGCGTTTTCACTTTTTTTTATTCGGTAAATAAATATACAAAACCACCTTAGGAATGAGCACAAATTAATTTAGGCAAGTTCAATTTAAGAATTGGCAATGGAATTATACTGCCATTCCTGACGCAACAACTTTATAAGTTGCCTAAGTTATTTCATGCACATTCCTTATGAGGGTTTTGAGGGTAGCTTACCCCCGCGTTTTTACTTTTTTTTATTCGGTAAAATAGCAAATGTGAGTAGGTGGGCATACGTAAGTTACCCCCTATTTGTAGGTGTGTGCCCTCGCGTGTGCCCTTTTATTGTAGGTCAGTATGAATATATATGATAGCGTAAGACACAAAAAAGCCGCTTAGATAGCGGCTTATATGGGGTTGTGGTGATGTATGGTGATGTATGGTTAGTTACTCTATGTTCTGGACTTGTTCGCGCATTTGCTCAATGAGTACTTTCATCTCTATAGAAAATGCAGTCATTTCTTTGTCAGCTGATTTTGAACCTAAAGTATTCGCTTCACGATTCATTTCTTGCATAAGAAAATCTAAACGACGACCCACAGGCCCATCTTGCTCTAAAACACGTAAGACTTCGATGATATGTGTATCTAAGCGATCTAATTCTTCATCAACATCTAATTTTTGCGTTAATAAAACCATTTCCTGTTCAATACGCTCATTAGATTCAGCAACTAATTCAGCAATATGTGATTTAAATTTTGTGCGTAATAGCTCTAAAACAATAGGCATACGCGCGTGAGCTTGGCCGACAAATTTTTGTAATTTGATACAACGAGTACGGATAAGGTGGCTCAGTTGTGCCCCTTCCCGCTGGCGCGCGGCTAATAAATTATCAATGGCTATTTGTAGTAGCTGTTGTAGTGCTTGTTGCAGCGCTACTTTATCGCCTTCTTTTTCGACTTGTATACCAGGGAATGCAAGCACCTCTAGTGCTGAGAATGAGCGCGATGTGCCCATAAGTTGCTCTATGCTCTTTGTGGTGGCTAATAACGCTTTAACAGCCTGCATATCAACCGATACAGTGTGTTGCATTAAGTTATGTTTTTTATAGCTCAGGCTGCATTCTATTTTGCCGCGTTTTAATTTGTCGCTGATGGCGCTACGTATATCGGCCTCAGCAAAGCGAAAGCGCTCGGGAATTTTTAAGCTAATATCACAGTAACGGTGGTTTACTGAACGTAATTCACAGTTTAAGGTCAAGTTTTCAAATTCTACTTCACTATTGGCAAAAGCCGTCATACTATTAGTCATATTTTTTCCTTGGTTAAGGGGATGGCCCGCAATAAATACCGAGCTATCTTGCTGATTTTTTTATCCGTATTCAACACTGCAGAAATAATTGTATGGCTTGTTATACAAGGAGTTTACACTTTTAAGAAAAGCAACAGTCCTGCACAATATAGGGGGGGTTATTTATTGTGTGTTACTTAATAAAAAATGGCGTAATAATTGTTCGGTATCGGCCATCCCTTGCTCTAAATTTTTGATAATTTCTGACAGGGTGATTTCACCGGTTATTTTTCCTGCAGCCCAATTGGCAATAACCGAACAGTTAGCATAGGGTATTTCCAGTTCTCTAGCGAGTGCAGCTTCTGGCATGCCTGTCATGCCAACCAAGTCACAACCATCATGTTCCATGCGTGAAATTTCAGCAGCAGTTTCTAGGCGTGGCCCCTGAGTACAACCATAGACGCCTCTAGGTTGTATGTCTAGCTTAAGGGTTTTTGCGCTAGCAATTAATTGTTCTCTTAAGCTTTCATTATAGGGGTAGCTAAAATCAATATGCTGCACGGGGTTATTATCTTCCGCTAAAAAGCTGTGTTCACGGCCATAGCTATAGTCAATAATTTGCGCAGGAATGGCGATGCGTGCGGGGGACATTTCTGGGGTAATGCCGCCCACAGCGGTCACCGCAATAATTTGTTCTGCACCGGCTTCTTTTAATGCCCAAATATTGGCGCGGTAGTTGATTTTATGAGGTGCAACAGTATGTGGATTACCGTGGCGTGCGAGGAAAATAATTTTCTGTTCACCAAGCTCACCGATAATACATGCAGCAGATGGATCGCCATAAGGTGTTATATAAAGTTGCTCATCAATAACGTTAATAGATTCTATTTGAGTTAGGCCTGAACCGCCAATAATTGCCGTTGTTTTCATCGTAGTATGTATTTTTTGGATATCGCTATTGATGTTGTTATTTAAGCGCAAGCGTAGATGCCTGTCGCATTGCGCAAGTAGCCTTTGTAATCCATGCCATAACCATATAAATAATGATCGGCAACTGAAAGACCTATAAAGTCCGCTTGTACAGGTTTAGCTTTATTGATTTGTTTGTCGACTAACACAGCACTATAAACCTGCTTTGCACCTTGTTCTTGGCAATATTGATAAATAGCCTCAAGGGTAATACCTTCATCAAGAATATCGTCAATAATCAGTATGGCTCGATTTTTAAGGTCGCTGGTGGGTTTTTGTAGCCAATTAATAGCCCTATTCCCGCTGGTTTCGTTACCATAGCGGCTGACATTAATTGCATCCAGTGTTAAAGGAAAATTAAGTTTAGTCATTAATTTTCCAGCAATCACTATGCCGCCATTCATAACGCATAAGATAACCGGATTTAGCATTGCTAATGAGGCATTGATTTTTTTTGCCATCGCATCGATGGCTGCTTCTACTTCTGCTTCTGAATACAGTAATTGAGCATTTCTTTGCACTTGTTCAATTTCATTAAGCATAAGTTTCTGCCAGTTTGCTAATTTGTTGGCTAATAGTTTGCCATTTTGAACTGCTTTTAAGGGGGGGCTGGACTAACTCTGGTTGTCCAAGCATTGCTAGTAAACGTTGTTCGCGCAGAGGAATATATTCTATCGGTGTGGCATCTAAAACCTGCTCCGCAGCAAGTGGATTATTACAGACTAAAATCATATCGCAACCTGCTTGGCGGGCGAGTTTTGCGCGCTCAGGAAAATCACCTACGATCGCTGCGCCTTCCATACTTAAGTCATCACTAAAGACGGTGCCATTAAAGCCTAATTGTTTACGTAAGATTTCTGTTATCCAAATAGTTGAGAACCCAGCCGGCAGTTCATCAACTGCAGGGTATACAACGTGAGCTGGCATAATGCCTTCTAAGCCTTCGTTAATTAGCCGTTTGAACGGTAGAATATCTTTATTATAAATACTGTCAAAATCGCGCTCATCAATTGGCAATGTTAGGTGCGAATCTAAAGCGACTGCGCCATGCCCTGGGAAATGTTTACCAATAGCTGCCATGCCTGCGTTACGCATACCTTTTCTAAAGTTACTCGCAAGTTGACAGGCTTGTTCTGTGTCTTGGGAAAATGAGCGATTGCCAATAATTTCGCTGACACCACAATCAATGTCTAAAACAGGTGCAAAGCTAAAATCAACTCCGAGACTTAGTAATTCGGCAGCCATTAGCCAGCCTGCATCGCTGGTTAATTCTGGTTGATCGGCATAAGCGGCAGCTGGCGGGAGGCGAGTGAAACCAGTTTGAAAGCGTTGTACGCGTCCACCCTCTTGATCAACGGCAATAAGTATAGGGCCTTTTCTCGCGGCTTTTATTTGTTGGTTTAATTCAGCAACTTGCTCAGGGGCTTCGTAATTGCGGGCAAATAATATAACTGCCCCTGTATTGGGGTGAGCAATTTTTTCTTTATCATATTGACTAAGCTTTGTACCCTCAATATCAATCATAACGGGGCCGATAGGCAGCAGTTTTTTCATTTTCAATGTGTTTGTGGTCTCAGGAATATAAATAAGCCATGAGCTAAGATTTTAATAGGCTAGAGAAGGTTAAATATTATAAACAAACTTTGTGCTTGGCGGCAGGATATTGCACTTTTCAGGATAGTGTCAGTATGACTGGTATCGGTGTTATGTCCGTCTCTAACTCAATAATTGCACAATCTTGAAATAAACGTGTATTAGCGCAAAGCTTAATAAGTAGGAAATGTTTCTGATTGCAGGGATAATGGCGGATTAATATTGAGTAGATTAATTGATAATGGTGGGTTACAAAGGAAATTTACAGGTAGCTCGACATTTTAATGAGATAAAATAGAAAAGAGAATGATAAAAAAATTACTGTTGTTGATAGCGACTGCTGTCTTATTAAGTGCTTGTAGTGAAAGCGATCCAGTGATGAAGGATATTCGTAAGCAAGGCAAGTTAATTGTTTTGACGCGTAATGCTCCAACAACTTACTATCTTGATGCTAATGATCGGCCTGCTGGTTTTGAATATGATTTAAGTAAGGCATTAGCTGATTCTTTAAATGTTGACGTGGAGTATAAGCTCTATGACAATATTGAAGAGATTATGGCAGCAATTAACAAAGGCGAGGGACATATTGTTGCGGCAGGCTTAACGCAAACAGATAGCCGAGCCCTGAATCAAAACTTTGGCCCAGGATATAAGACAGTACAGCAGCAAGTAGTTTGTCATCGCAAAGTTAATATGCCTAAAGAGGTAAGCGATTTACTCGGACGTTCACTATTAATTATTGCCGAAAGTAGTTATCAAGAGTCGTTACTTGAACTAAAAGTAAATTATCCTGAATTAAAGTGGGAAGCGACCAGCGACTTATCCACAGAGCAAGTACTAGAAAAAGTGGAAAATCGTGAGGTAGACTGTACGGTAATTGATTCTAATATTATGTCGCTTAATCGCCGTTATTATCCTAATTTAATGGTTGCTTTCCCTCTTTCTGAGGAGCAGGAATTAGCTTGGATGCTACCTATTGATGTAGGTTATTTTAAACAGTATGTGGAAGATTGGTTTGCTCAGATTGAGCAAAACTCAACACTTAATATTATTAATGAGCGCTATTATGGCTATGTCGATATTTTTGATTTTTATAATAACCATGTCTACCTGAAACGAATTACCAGTAGATTGCCAAAATATAAGGCAGCTTTTAAAGCAGTTGCCAAGCAATATCAGTTGCCGTGGACTTTATTGGCTGCTCAATCTTATCAAGAGTCTGGGTGGAATGCAGCAGCACGGAGCCCTACAGGTGTTAGAGGGCTGATGATGCTAACTCAAAATACCGCTAAAGCAATGGGGGTTGCTCAGCGTACTGATCCAATGCAAAGCATTAAAGGTGGCGCTAAATACTTGGATAAAATGCTAAAAAGAATTCCTGAAGATGTGGCTAATGCTGATCGTGTCTGGTTTGCTTTAGCCGCATATAATGTCGGCTTTGCGCATTTACTTGATGCTCGCGCCTTAGCTAGGCAGTTGGGTAAAAGTCCTAGTACCTGGCATGATTTGAAAGAAGTGCTACCTTTATTAAGTCAAAAAAAATATTACAAGAACTTGAAATACGGCTATGCACGAGGTGCTGAGCCAGTTAAATATATAGATCGAATACGCTATTATCAAGATGTATTAGTAAATACTTTAAGCCGCGAGGGTTGAGATATATTTTTATGCAGGGGCAAGGTCACTGCCATTAAGTTAAGGAATTAGCTCATTGGGGTGCAGTGCTTTAGCCTGCTTTCATGGCTGAAAATAGCAGGCTAAAGCACTGCACCCCATATTCTTTGCTCTTAACTTAATGGCAGTGAGGGGCAAGGTATATTCGAATCTCTAGCCGTTTATATGCGGCGGCTTAGGTTGTTTATAATCCAGCCCTAAGATTTTAGTGAATCGTTAGCAGGTTATTGTATTTACTTGTGATTTTACTATATCAAGGCCCTGTAGAATAATGATAAGTTATAAAAAATAGTATACTGTATTGTTTGTAAATTATTACTGGCCTCATAGCTGTAAGGCTTATTTTGGGGCTACTGTATTAGGATTGTTTTTTTAAAGTGGAGAATTATTGTGCGTATTTTTTTATTATTATTAAGTTTGTGGTGCTTACCTAGTTATGTGTCTGCGGGAGAAGATGAAGCGGCAGAGCCTGTAGTAGAATATCTAGAAATGAAGCCTAAGTTTACAGTTAATTTGGCAGAGCCGAAAAAGTATTTACGGGTAGATGTACAGTTAATGGTTGAAGGTGCTAAGGCGATAGAAAAAGTTAAAAAGCATTTTCCAGCAATACGGCATGGTTTGATTATGCTCTTTAGTGGTAAAGCTGCTGCTAATTTACAAACGATGGAGCAGCGTGAAGCGTTACGAGAAGACGCATTAAAAGTGGTTGAAGATACGCTGGAAAAACATGCAAAAAACAAAGATGGCTTAAGAGATCTATTTTTTACTGAGTTCTTAGTACAATAATTTAGTTTAGTGCTTTTATAAGCTGTTTTGATGATGTCCTCCTAATTTACTTAAGCAGAAGCCTAATTATTCTGTGGAGCTAAGTACTGTTGTGAATAAATTAAATTCAGTGGTAAAAGGCTAAAGCCTTACTTTTTGAGCTGTTTATACTACAATTAAGAGATTGGTAAATGTTTTAGGAAGGAGAAGGGAATGGCGAGTAAAGAAGTAAAGAAGTAAAGAAGAAAAGTATAGAGAAAAAAATAGACAGTAAAAATGAGGGTAAGGTACAGGTCTGGATCAAAAAAGAAACGATAGAGTATGAACAAGAGTTACATAGGCTTCAAGTTGAATTACTAAAATTTCAGAATCACGTTAAAGAAAATGGCCTGAAAGTGCTGATGCTGTTTGAAGGTCGTGATGCTGCTGGTAAGGGTGGGACGATTAAAAGAATTACTGAGCATTTAAACCCGCGTGGGGCAAAAGTGGTCGCTTTGGAAAAACCATCTGATACAGAAAGAACGCAGTGGTATTTTCAGCGCTATATTCAGAACCTACCTTCTGCGGGTGAAATGGTTTTATTTGACCGCTCTTGGTATAACCGAGCAGGTGTTGAGCCGGTAATGGGGTTTTGCTCTGAAGTTGAACATAAAGAGTTTCTAAGAGAGGTACCTGAATTTGAAAAAATGTTGGTTAATTCCGGTATTATTTTTATTAAATTTTATTTCTCAGTAAGCAAAAGAGAGCAAGCCAGACGTTTTGAAAAAAGAATCACAGACCCTCTAAAGCAATACAAAATTTCTCCTGTAGACCAAGAAGCGCAAAGGCTTTGGGATAAGTACACGATTGCTAAGTATTCGATGCTGTTATCGACGAATACCCCTTACGCGGAATGGACGGTTATAAAATCGGATAATAAGAAAAAAGCACGTATTAATTGCATTAAACATATTTTGTCTCACGTGGAGTACCCGAATAAAATTTCAGATGATTATTTGCAGGAAGACCACGAGATTTTAGTTAATGGTGCTGATGAAATAAAAAGAATGGAAATTAATATGAACAAAGCGGTTTAGGTCGCTTGTTGTCACATTATGTTATTTTTGCAGTGTCATTAAAATTGTGTAATGGTCAAGTAAAATAGGCCACTTGCTTAGGTCTATTTCTTGTGGAGCTTACACTCAAATTCTAAGAAGCTTTGTTGGTATAGTTTTTACGCTCTACACATGATAATGCTATAGCTGAGGCGCGTTTGTTACGAGCCTTACGGCTTAATTGATCTAAAACTAGCTCCCTACGCTACTCTTGCTCCAACGGCTAAAATGATTATAAACGGTTTGCTAGGGTTGGCATTTATGCGCCAACCCCATAGCTTCTGATAAACTTACAGCTTATCGTGTTCGCGTTTAAACAAATCATTATCTGTTATCGGCTGCACATCCGTAAAATCTTCTTTAATAAATTTCGTACCTAAGGCATAACTACGGAATTGACGAGGCTTATCAATTAACCAGCTTTTATACGCTTGAATTAGGTTGGTCTTATCAATCATTTTAACGGCGGCGGCAATGCGTTCTTGCGTGTCAAAATTGTCGTTTTCACGGTCAATTTCTAGCCAGTTTCTATAGCTGCGTTTTTGTAGGTTTTTATCCTTTTCGAGAAGGCGGGTGATTAAACCTGCTTTATAGGTTTCTAATTCTTCTGTAGGTAGGTTTTCTAAATCCTGTAAAAAAGAAATAATAAAGGTTTTAATTCGACTCTCTATTTCAGGCGCAGAAATAACTGGTGATTGTAAAATAAAAATTAAGCCAGGCACGTCTTTCATTGATAATGCTGCTGCGCCAAGGTTATAGCCTAATTGTTGGCGCGTGCGTAAATCAGCAAAGAAAGCAGAAGCAATAATACGCCCTAATAATTGCATTTTTGCTTGGGCTGCTATTGATTTGTCTGGTGCTTGGAAATATAACGCTAAAGCGGCATCTTGATTGTCGATGGGTAGGTGGTGTGCATTTAAAGAACTTTCTTTAAGCTGAATCACTCTAGCTGCAGGGACTTTAATGACTTTTGTAGATAATGCTAACTGAGTATGAATAAAATCAGCAATCTGCTGAGTTTCTTGCGCGTCTGTATTACCTTGAATGAATAAGGTTGGCTGTAATTGCTGTAAAAAACGTGCGGAGAACTCCTGTAAATCCTGCTTGCTTAGTGTGCTTAGTGCGGCTAATTTTTGCTCATTAGTCCAATGATTTTCTACTAGTGTGCGCTTAATATCAGCAAGAATTTGCTGAAAGGGCTGCTGTTTTTGCGCATTGCTTAAGCTTTGTTGGTAGCGATTTTTTAAGATGCTAAAGCGCTGTTCTGTTATTTCAGGGTTTTTGAGTGCTGCGATAATACGTTCAAGGAGTATCGGTTGTTTTTGGTCATACCCTGATAGGGATAGGCTTAAACCCCGCTCGGTTGCATAAATAGAGTATTGTAATCCCGCTAATCTAGCTGGATAAGCATAGCTATTTAACTGTTTGGTAATAATAGAGGCTAAAAGGGAACTTAGCAGTGCATCGCGTGGAGATTTATTGGCAATAGGTGAGTGTAAGGCAAGAAAAAGATTGCTGCGAGGTACATTAAAGCTAGTATCTAATTGATGCCAAACTTGCATGCCATAGCTTTGCGGGATCAGTTGTGGGCGTGTTACTTCTGTCGTTGCTTTTTTTAGTTGCAGTTGGTCTGGAATAAAAGGGTTGGGGAGGGGCAGTTTTAATGCGGGATTGATAGCTGAATTTGACCAGCGTGCTATTTGTTCTGAAGGGATTGGCATTATTGCATAATCCACATGGTAGTTCTTTTCCGTTTGATTGGTACTGACATCTTGGTTATTTAAGGCAATAAGCACGCGCTCAGGGCTTAATAATTGCAATAAAGACTGTGTTAGTTCTGGTTCGCTATGTTCCATAAGATAAGCACCGCGTAGCACATCTTGAGGCGCATAATACTGTAAGTTGCGGGCAAGCCCCGTCACAGTATGGCTAGCATCGCGTTTTTCTTGGTAACGGAATTTTAATTGAGCTTGTTTCTGTTGCTCTTGATACAGCCATTGCTGCATTTCAGACTGTTGTAAAAGCCGAATATACTGGAAAACAATATCACTAATATCATCAACATGCTGTAGTCCTGCATGAGTTAGATTAATGCCAAGGTAGAGACTAGATTCTTGGGCATTATTGCTGAAACCGGTAGAAGCACTCATCTCATCTGCCCAGCCTTTTTCTTTTAAGAGCGCTAAAATACTGCCTTCGCCCTCGTGACCGAGTAAGGATTGAAAGTAGGCGCTAGGTTTAGTGCGGTAGTGCGATTGTACTTCCGGTAGGGGGAACGTAAAGGTTAATTCACGCTTTTCCTGCAAGGATTTAATATTGATTTTGTGCGCCATTTGTTCGGCATTGAGTAATGGCTCAGTAAAAATTGCTTTGTTGCTATGGTGGTTAGGAATGGCTGAGAACTTAGTCGTTACCCATTTTTTTAAGACGGGCAAAGGTTCGTTAGCTAATACGACTAGGCGCATCAAATTAGCTGAGTAATGTTGCTTATAAAAGCGTAGTAAATCATCGCGTATAGCTTGCTGAGGTCTATCGGCTAAGGTTGTTAGATTACCGACACTGAATTTTGCATAGGGGCTTTTAGGGTTAAACGCTTGTTGCATGGCAGCATAAAAGCGACGATTTTCAGTTTTTATTTTGCCTAAATATTCTGAGTGTACAGCATTTTTTTCGCGTTCAACAAACTCAGGATTAAATAAAGGCGCAGTAAAAAACTGGCTAAAACGATCCAGCATTGGCTCTAAAGAGGCGTTTTCTATATCGAAAAAGTAGTTAGTATGTTCTTTGGCCGTAAAGGCGTTTCTGGAGCCGCCATGTTGAGCAATAAACGTTTGGTATTCGTCAGGATCAGGATATTTCTCTGTTCCTAAAAATAACATATGTTCTAAGAAATGAGCGAGTCCCGCGCGGTCTTCTGGGTCGCTAGCGCTGCCGATAAAAACATCTAAAGAAGCTGCGGCTTTATCGCTATCTGGGTCAGAGATAATAAGAGCTTGTAGCTCATTATCCAAGGTAAAGACTTGATATTTCCGGTTATCATTTTGGCTTTGAATAATAGGGGGTAACTCCATTTGTTGGGTATTTTTTAGAGGCGAGGAGGTTAAGCTACAGGCGCTACTAAGTAAGGCTGGTACAAAAATAAAAGGTTTTAAAAAAGTATACATATTATATTAAATTGCTTAATTTAAGCTGGCTAAAGCCACCATTAGGGGTGCGTAAATTGGTTACTTGGCCTTGATAAATTCGGGCGCAAGCGGTGAGAACCGTATGTCGATAAACAAACAGCCGAAAATCGACTTTAAATTGTGTGCCGTCGTTTGTTCTGATAATAGAGGGTTTAATGCGTTCTTGCACTAATGTTGTCTGCGGGTCGAAACCATTAAATTTACCTTTGGTTAATTTTTCACCTATATACACACCTCGGCTGGCATAACTCGTCGTTGGTTTAAAGACTAATTTTTTACGCTCAGACCATAAAGTATCTCGGTCTAGTGTATGTAAAAGCTGTGTTTTAGGGATCGCTTGTTGTAGGCGTTGGGCTACTTTTGGCTTGAGTAAATCATTTAAAAGTGTTGATTGTGACCAGTCGGCCATACGTTGTTTATCAGCTAATAGACCATAAACACGAGGGTTGGGCGTTAAGCACACGGACTGTCGTTGCCATGCTTGCGCAACGATTTGCATTTCTGGCGTTGTTAAGTAAAAGTCACAATGACGATTATAAATGAGGTCTATGCGTTGCTCTTGATAATAGAGTTTTGAGTTGCTGGTATTGATTTCACTAGGGTCAATAATCACGCACTCAATCCCTGCTAGTTTAAACAATTGCGCAAAGGCTTGCATTTCTGGATAAAGAAACTGCTGTTCGGGCACTTGATCAATAATAGCAATCAACTTAGGTCTAGCCTGTAAATCTTGAGTGAACAGCTGATATTCTTGAATAAAAGTGTCGAGTAATTGTCGGGCTAATTTATCAGGAAGCGCTTGATTAAGTGGGTCTTCAATGCCACAAGCAAACCATAAACCGCCAGCATTAGTATTGACCTCAATTAATTTGACCTCTTGATTTTCAGTGGTATGAAAATCATAGCCCATTAATACTGAATAATTTTGTACCTTAATTTGAGCTGAGTTAGCCAGTTTAGGCAGTTTGTTAGGGTAGTAAGGGTTTTCGCTGAGCTCTTGTAAGTCATGTATGACGCGAAGCATCTGTTTAAGAGCGTGGCGCGATAAATTGACTGTATGCGGGCTGATGCCATGTTGTATATTGTCCATATTGCTTGGTATTTTTACATGGAAATGTCTTAAATAAAATATCTGATTGGCATCCTAGGTTTTTCTTTTTAGAGGCGCTGTAAATACTATACAATAGACAACATTTAATTTTAGCGCTTTATATTGATATTACTCATGACTCATCCGAATCAGAACAGCTCAAAAGTACGTAGTCGTGGCATTTACTTATTGCCTAATTTATTTACTACTGCGGCATTGTTTTCAGGCTTTTATGCGATTGCTTCCGCGATTAGTGGCCGCTATGAAACTGCTGCTATCTTGATTTTTGTGTCTTTGGTACTCGATGGCTTGGATGGCCGTGTCGCAAGGATGACCAATACTCAAAGTGACTTTGGTGCCGAATACGATAGCATGGCAGATATGATTTCTTTTGGCGCAGCACCTGCTATTGTCATGTATTTATGGTCCTTATCCTCTTTAGGGCAAGTAGGTTTAATTGGTGCTTTTGTGCACTTAGCGGGCGGCGCTTTACGCTTAGCGCGTTTTAATACGCAACTTGCGACGCAAGATAAAAATTATTTCCAAGGCTTACCCAGTCCTGCTGCCGCTTCTCTTTTGGCGGGTTTCGTCTGGGTCAGTGAAAAATATCAATACGGTGCGGAAAATTTACCTTGGCTCGTACTTATTTTAACGGTTACGACAGGTTTATTAATGGTCAGTAACTTTCGTTACCATAGCTTTAAAGATATTAACTTTAAAGGAAAAGTACCTTTTGTGGTGATGATTTTTGTAATGTTAGGTTTTGCTATTACCTTGTCTAATCCTGCGACTATTTTATGTTTGTTTTTCTTTGCTTATGCTTTGTCAGGCCCTATTGTTACGATTGTCTTAATGCGTCGTAAGCGCCAGCAATCGCGTCGCAATCAGCCGTAATCGCTTTAAAAGGTTATATTATGAACTCTATAATAGTTTTAAAGCATACAGGGGTACTCAGTAATCACTTTGTTTGTGTCTCGGTAGGCGTGCAGATAAACAATCTGCCCTAGTGGGCATATTCCTCTTATATTTTCTAATTTTTGCATTTCTTCAATTTTATACCGTTGACCTATAAGGTCAGTGGCTTCCATGAATGGAACTTGTTATGAAAGATAAATTAATCATTTTTGATACTACTTTGCGTGATGGTGAGCAAAGCCCTGGTGCGTCAATGACGCGTGATGAAAAAGTAAGAATTTCTCGTGCCCTAGAGCGCTTGAAAGTCGATATTATTGAAGCAGGGTTTCCTGCCGCGAGTGAGGGTGATTTTACTGCGGTGCAAGCCGTTGCTGAAACAGTAAAGAACAGTACTGTATGTGGTCTTGCGCGTGCGTTAGATAGGGATATTGATCGTGCAGGTGAGGCTTTAAAAGGCGCGGAACGTTCGCGTATTCATACCTTCATTGCAACATCTCCTATCCATATGCAGATGAAGTTAAAAATGGAGCCTGAGCAGGTTATTGAATATGCGGTGCGTGCAGTTAAGCGTGCGCGGCAATATACTGATGATGTCGAGTTCTCTGCTGAAGATGCAGGACGCTCTGATGAGGATTTTTTATGTCGTATTTTAGAGGCTGTGATTGATGCGGGAGCGAGCACTTTAAATATCCCTGATACGGTGGGTTATAGTATTCCTTCTGAATTTGGTGCGACGATTGCGAGTTTAATGCAGCGTATTCCTAATGCAGATAAAGCGATTTTTTCTGTGCATTGTCACAATGATTTAGGTATGGCAGTTGCCAATTCTTTATCTGCGGTAATGAATGGTGCGCGTCAAGTTGAATGTACGATTAATGGCTTGGGTGAGCGTGCGGGTAATGCCTCGTTGGAGGAGGTGGTGATGGCGATTAAAACACGTCATGATGCTTTTAACTGTGAAACTCGCTTAGATACTCGTGAAATTTTGACCTGTTCAAAATTGGTGTCTAGTATTACTGGATTTCCTGTACAGCCAAACAAAGCTATTGTTGGCGCGAATGCTTTTGCGCATGAGTCGGGTATACATCAAGATGGTGTATTAAAGAATCGTGAAACTTATGAAATTATGCGTGCTGAAGATGTAGGCTGGTCCGCTAATCGTATGGTTTTAGGTAAGCACTCAGGACGTAATGCGTTTAAGAGTCGGATGACTGAACTAGGTTTTGAATTTCATACTGAATCAGAATTAAATGATGCGTTTTATCGTTTTAAGCAATTAGCCGATAAAAAGCATGAAATTTTTGATGAAGATTTACAAGCCTTAATTACCGAGGTAAGTGCTGACGCTGAAGATCATTTTAAGTTAATTGCCTTAAAAGTATGTTCAGAAACAGGCGAAACACCTCAAGCATCAGTTACTGTTAATGTGGATAAGAATGAGTTAACAGGGGGTGCGGCAGGCAGCGGAGCTGTCGATGCAAGCTTGAAAGCTATCGAGTCTATTGTTCAGTCGGGAGCAGTACTGGAGCTTTATTCGGTTAATAATATTACTAATGGCACTGATGCTCAAGGGGATGTCACCATCAGGTTAGCTAAGGGTGGGCGTGTTGTTAATGGTTTGGGTGCTGATACCGATATTGTGATTGCATCTGCAAAAGCTTATATTAGTGCTTTAAATAAGCTAGAGGATAAGGGCGTTAAGAAGCATCCGCAGGTTTAATGTAATTTGGAGTAACTTATTTATGTACCCCCATTTTTATAAGGGTCTGCGGACTGTTACATAATAAGTGCCAATCTTTTATGGATAATACAACGCGATTACAGTATTTAGCGGCTATGGGTATTGATGTTTGGGTGCCTCGTTATGTTGATGAAGGTGCTGCAGCGCAAGAGGATAGCTGGGAGGTCTTAAATGCAGAAATGCAAGCTTGCCAGCTATGTGCTCTTAGTCACACGCGGCAACAAGTTGTTATCGGCTCAGGTAATCAGCAGGCGGATTGGTTTTGGGTAACTGAAGCACCTAGTTTGGAGGATGAGCAGCAGGGAGAGCCTTTTGCTGATAATACGAGTGAGTTATTTATTGAAATGCTCCGTGCTATACAATTAAACAGGGATGAGATATTTATGACTCATATTGTAAAATGCAGGCCAGTTGACGATCATGATCCAAAAGTAGCTGAATTAAATGCTTGCGCACCGTTCCTGGCGCGACAGATCAGCTTAGTCCAACCTAAGATAATTATTGCTGTAGGGCGTATTGCTGCACACCAATTATTGCAGAGTAAAGCAAGCTTGGGTGAGTTACGTGAAACAAGCTATGAATTCTCAGGTATTCCATTAGTTGTGATGTACCATCCCGCTTATTTGTTACGTAGTCTGACGAAGAAACGTGAGGCATGGCAAGATATGCAGCGGGCTTTAAGTTTTTTTTCCAAACAATAATAACAAAAGTAATAATGATAAAGCGTGTGTTTAATATAGTAAAAGGCCTTGTAACTTATGATGCCGATCGTGAATTTTATGCCAAAGTATTTCCTGATACACTAAATAGAGTGGATCTTATGCGTTTTCGTAAAATGTCCAAGACTGACTTGCCTGAGGTGTTGGAAATAGAGCGTGCTGGATATAATTATCCTTGGGCAGAGGGGGTATTTCATGACTGCTTAAAGGCGGCTCATTATGATTGCTGGGTGTGTGAAGATGCAGAAAATAAAATGGTTGCTTTTTGCATTGTTTCCACCGCAGTGGGCGAGGCCACTGTGCTTAATTTGTGTATTTCTCCTGATGAGCGCAAGCAAGGGTTAGGGGGAAAATTTATGCGCCATATTATTGAAACTGCACAAGATAGAAAAGCGGAAAGTGTGTTTTTAGAAGTACGCCCATCAAATACAGCGGCTGTCGCTTTGTATGAAAGCCTAGGTTTTAACGAAATTGGTATGCGTCCGGGTTATTATAAAACAGAAAATGGCGAGCGCGAAGATGCGCTGATGATGGCTTATACACTGCTTCCAAGTGAGTAATAAGATTTGGATGCAAATGTGGCAGGGGCTTTTAGTCGCGACTTGTATGACACTTGCGGCTAACAGTCCCTCCCACAGACATTCCTTAATGTTTTGTTTCTGAGCCTTTTATAACAGGATTTTGGGCAAAAATCCTTTCTACATCGGCCTTGTTAAAACTATATTTTGCACTGCAAAATTCACAATCGGCAACAATCGTATCTTGCTCGACTAATAGCTCATTAACTGCCTCACGGCCTAAAGAAAGCAAAGTCGATTCGACTTGCTCGGGTGAGCAATGACATTTAAAACTGACGGCTTCTGGTGCAAATAAACGCACTTGTTCCTCGTGGAATAGGCGATGTAGCATGTCTTCGCAAGAAAGCGTTAATAATTCCTCTTCTGAGATCGTGTTGCTTAAAGCCTCAATACGCGCCCAGTCTTCCTGGTCTTGTTCACCTTTTTCAGAAGGCAGTTCTTGGATTAAAAAACCAGCAGCTTGGTGCTCATTAGCGCATAACCAGAGACGTGTTTTTAATTGTTCTGATTGCGCGAAGTAGTTTTCAACTGCACCAGCAAGGTGTTCGCCTGTTAGTGGTACAATGCCTTGGTAAGGTTCGCCTTCTTTAGGCTCAATAGTCAGTGCAATATAACCTTCGCCTAAGAGGTTCTGTAAACTGTCGTCAGGTACCGTGTCTGCACAACGAATCCAACCGCGAATTTCATGATTATTGGTGCTTTGTGCGACCATAGATTTTATTATACCCTCGCCTTGTACCTGTAAAATAAGCGTACCACCAAATTTAATGGTAGCCGAAAGTAAGGCGGCAGCAGCGAGTGCTTCACCTAATTTTTGCATGGCTGCTTCAGGGTATTGGTGGTGTTGTTTTGCCGCTTGCCAGCTTGCGGTTAAGTTTAACCATTCACCACGTACGGCTAAGTCATCAAATAAAAAGCGGCGTAAAACGTCTGTTTCTTTCATAAGTTATATCGAGATCTATTTGCATAATGACCGCATTATACGCTTAATTCATTCCCTCTACTAAGCCCATATCAGTATAATAAGGTGGATAGAAACAATTTATTATTTTGAGTTATATGACAAAAAAAGCAATTATTTTATTATCCGGTGGTTTGGATTCGGTGACCGTCTTAGCGATGGCTAAACAGCAAGGTTATTCTATTTATGCATTGAGTTTTGATTATGGTCAAAAACATAATGCAGAGCTAGCATCTGCACAGAGAATAGCGCAGCACTATCAAGTACTGGAGCATAAAGTGATTACTTTAGGTTTAGGTTCAATTAGTGGTTCGGCCTTAACAGATGCGGCCTTGACTGTCCCCATTACACCGCAAGAAGGTATTCCGGTAACTTATGTACCCGCTAGAAATACAATTTTTCTTTCCTTTGCACTAGGTTGGGCAGAAGTGATTGATGCACATGATATTTTTATTGGTGTGAATGCCGTGGATTATTCAGGTTATCCTGACTGTCGTCCAAAATTTATCGAGGCATTTCAAGCACTAGCTAATTTAGCGACTAAGGCAGGTGTTGAAGGGCATGAAATTAAAGTTCATGCGCCCCTTATTAATATGAGTAAAGGCGACATTATTCAACAAGGGACTCAGCTTGGTGTTGATTATGCTAAAACAGTTTCTTGTTATGCATCAAGTCCTGAAGGTTTTGCCTGTGGTAAATGTGATGCTTGTCGCTTAAGGAAAATAGGTTTTGAGCAAGCAGGTATAGCTGATCCAACACCTTATATAAAAGCTTAGTAAACACAAGAGATAACACTCAACTCTAAATGTTGTGCCACTGAGCATCATTACCATTACACTAAGGGTATATAACTAGCGCGCGATAAATCTACAAATTACGCAATGGTATAATAAATAAATCAGTTGCTTGCTTGGGAAGAATTATATGAATGAAGAATTTGATGTTTTGATTGTTGGTGGCGGCATGGTGGGAGCGACAGTTGCTTGTGCTTTAGGGGGGAGTGAGCTAAAAGTCGGGTTGGTCGAGCAGTCTATGCCTGAAGCATTTTTAGCTGAACAGCCCTATGACATGCGCGTTTCTGCACTTAGCATTGCCTCTAAAACAATTTTAGAATCAGTGGGTGCATGGAAGACTGTGATTAATATGCGCAGTTGCCCTTTTAAACGCATGCGCGTCTGGGAAACAGCGGGTGATACCGAATTTAATAGTGATGCGATTGGTTATGACGCACTGGGGTATATTGTTGAAAATCGAGTCACGCAACTGGCTTTATTGCACAGAGCAAAAGAATTTTCCAATGTACAATTATTGTGTCCAGCAAGTATCAAAAGAATTCATTATGCAGCCGGTAAGGGCAGTGTTGAACTAGACGATGGCCGCAGCCTTTCAGCGAAAGTGATGGTGGGTGCAGATGGCGGGCAATCTCGTGTGAGACAAACTGTCGGCTTAGGTGTGACGAGTTGGGATTACCAGCAGCATGCAATGGTGATTAATGTGGAAACTGATTATGAGCAGCAAGATATTACTTGGCAGCGTTTTGTGCCTACGGGACCTCAGGCTTTCTTACCTTTAGCAGGGCATTATGGCTCTATTGTTTGGTATAACACGCCAGATGATGTGCAGCGTTTGAAAGCTTTGCCAGAAGCAGATTTACTGGCTGAATTAACGGTGACTTTTCCTGAGTGTTTAGGAAAAATCAATAAAATCCTAGGTGTTGCGAGTTTTCCATTAAAACGGCAACATGCACAAGAATATGTCAGGCAAGGTGTCGCTTTAGTAGGTGATGCGGCGCATATGATTAACCCTTTAGCGGGGCAAGGTGTCAATATAGGTTTATTAGATGCGGCAATGCTGGCTGAAGTTTTACTTGAGGCGAATGATAAAGGAAAAAATATTGCTGATTTAGCTGTGCTGAAACGCTACGAGCGCTTGCGCCGTAATGAAAATTTAAAAATGATGACGGTAATGGATTTATTTTATCGTGTCTTTAGCAATAAGGTACTACCCGTTAAAATTTTCAGAAACTTAGGCTTAGGCTTAGCTGAGCGTATTACCCCATTAAAAAACAAAGTAATGCGTGGAGCGATGGGCTTGGAAGGACGTTTGCCTAAATTAGCGAAAGGTGAAACGATTATTTCATGAACAATTCAGTTGCTTTAAGAACACTTTTATTCAAAGAAATACGTCGTTTTGCACGCATTTGGCCACAAACTTTATTGCCTCCTGCGATCACTACGTCCTTATATTTTTTGATTTTTGGTAAGTTAATAGGTGAGCGTATTGGTGTGGTTAATGGTGTAAGCTATATGAATTATATTGTTCCTGGTGTGATTTTAATGTCGGTCATTAGTCATTCATACTCTAATGTCGTCTCGTCTTTTTATTCGACAAAATTTCAGCGGCATATTGAGGAACTGTTGGTTGCCCCAGTTTCCAATTGGGTTATTCTGGCAGGCTATATTGGTGGCGGAATAGCACGAGGGGTATTAGTGGGCTGTGTAGTGACTGCAATCTCCCTAATGTTTACAGAGATTACAGTGGTCAACTGGTGGGTCGCTGTCAGTGTGTTTGTCTTAACTGCGACTTTATTTTCTTTGGCTGGGTTTATTAATGCAATTTTTGCTGATAGTTTTGATGATATTGCTATTATTCCTAATTTTGTATTAACACCACTAAGTTATTTAGGTGGTGTTTTTTATTCAGTTTCAATGTTACCTGATATTTGGCAAAAAATAGCGATGGTTAATCCTATTCTATATATGATTAATGCTTTTCGTTATGGCTTAATTGGTGTATCCGATGTAGATGTTTATCTGGCCGTGATGATGACGGTTGGTTTTATTGTATTACTGATTGTTTTTTGCTTAATTTTATTGGCGAAAGGGGTCGGTATTAAGAATTGACTGAGGGTAAGTGTTTGGCGATTCTATAAAATTCGGATAGAATTGAAAGCTTTTACACTATATTTATCCTTAATTTTTAATTAATTTGGAGAGTGAGATTATGTTCACAAAAAAAAGTACCGTGATACTGCTTAAAGCGGCCACTTTAGGTGTTTCTGTTTCTATTTTAAGCGCATGCGGTATTGCTGCCCCTAAAACTGAAATTGCTTATGCAGAAGCTGCGCTACAATCAGCTCGAAATACCGACTTGGAGGGCAATGCAGGTGCTCAATTAGAGAGTGCAGCAAGTAAATTACAGAAAGCTAAAGAAGAAATGAAAGGTGGTGATAATGCGACAGCTTTACGCTTAGCAAATGAGGCTATTGCGGATGCCAACCTTGCTCAAGCAAAAGCACTAGCAGGAATTGCGCGGAGTTCTGAGACTGATATGCAAAAAAGCCTTGAAATGCTGAAAACGCAGCTAAAATAAGCCACTCTGACTTGAATCTATTACTTTGGACTGAACCTATGAAAATATTAACGGTAAAAAAATTGCTTATTCCAGCAATCTTGGCAACTTTAGCTTCTGGCTGTGCGGAGCTGCAAAAGCCACAATCATTATTGGATGCTGAGAAAGCTTATAGCCAAGCTGCTAATAGCGCCAGTGTTTTAAAATATGCGACACCTGAGTTAAATACAGCAAAAAAGACATTAATGAGTGCAGAAGCATCAGAAAATAAAGAAGATATGGCTTCTTTAGCTTATATAGCCAATGCGCAAATTGAGACTGCACTCTCTAAAGCAGAGGCTCAGCAAGCACATCAACATACGAAAGACTTAATGGCGCAAAAAGAGCAGCTTATCGTCTCTGCTATTGATGCTAAAAAAGCCCGTGCACAGAATAAATTAGCAACTATGCAGCAGCGTGTTGTTTCTATGGAGGAAAGTAGAGCAGAGGAAGAAATTTTATTGGCATTCGGTAACATTGAATTTGTTACTGGGACTGCTGATTTAGTACCAGGCGCAGTTTCTGGGATTGATTTGTTAGCGGAGTACATGATTGCACACCCGACTAAAACCATTGTACTTTCTGGGCACACTGATAATTCAGGTAGCGCTGAACTTAATATGGAATTATCACAGCGACGCGCTGATTTTATTCGTGATGTTTTGGTTAGTAAAGGTATCGCGGCAGAGCGTATTACTGCGATTGGATATGGTCAAAGCCAGCCAATTGTTCCTAATAATACACGTGAAGGACGCCAGAGAAATCGTCGTATCGAAATCAAATTTGCTAATTAATTTCAGCTTATATGTTGGAGGCTTGTTATGCGGCTTTATCGTGTAATAGGTTTTAAATATCTGCATCATAAACCAGCTTAAAGTATTAAATACTTTAAGTTGGTTTTTATTTATCTATTGAATTATTTAATAAGCGTAATTAACTATGAAACGTGTAATTTTAAGTTCTGTGCTTAGCGTCATTTTTTTGCTGCCTACCTCCGTGTTTGCAGCAGATACTAGCTGTTCGATTACCTATAATTTAAGTGGCTGGTCTGCTTTGTATCAAACCTACAAAGGAACGGGTATTGTCACTTGTACTAATGGGCAGAGCGCTCATGTCTCATTGACGCAGTATGGTGGTGGCTTGACTTTTGGTGTTCTCGATATTGAGCAAGCGAAAGGTAAGTTCGCTGGGGTGAAGGATATTCAGGATATTTATGGAACTTATTTTTCTATGGATGTTCATGCTGGCTTTGCAAGAGCTGGAGATGCTCGAGCGCTATTTAAAGGTTATATTGCTTTTGGCGGCGTAGGCACGGGTGGTGGGTATACATTAGGAACTGCTTTAGGCGGATTAACTATCCGATAAGTTTAATGATAATTAGAATATATAGCTTGAATATTTTAAATGCATAAAAAATGCTCAGCCTGCGGTGCAGCATTTAGTTGCGGTGCGGCGCAAGACGGAGAATCATGCTGGTGCCTTGGCTTTCCTGCTATTATGTCGGTAGAATTCGACCAAGATTGTCGCTGTAAAACTTGCCTTAGTAAAGTGATGGCTGAAAAAATTGAGCTGACAATACAAGAGAGTCCGCTTGAAAATATGTTGGAGCTTGCTAGTCAATATAACAATAAAAATGGGCTGATTGAATACATTGACTACACCATAGAATACGGGGAATTCGTTTATAGCAAGTGGTATCACTTAAAACGTGGCACCTGTTGTGGTAATAGTTGTCGACAGTGCCCTTATTGAGAGTATTGTTAACTGACTATTGGTTACAAAAATAGGACCGATAGGAGTGCTGAGGGGCGGAGTGCATCAATAGCTGCTGATGCGCCCCTAGGTCAGTACACCTATAAACTGAATTATCTATAAACCAGGAAAAGAGCATGTATGAAGCGGCTACTTTCGATAACCTAGCGCCGACCACCAAATAATGACCCCATAATACCACGCATAATCTGTCTGCCAATTTGACTGCCTATGCTACGTGCGGCACTTTTTAATAAGGCTTCGCCAGCTGATTGACGGCCTCCACTGCGCCGAGCCTTTGGCTTTTCTTGTTGTATGGCCATTTGTTCCGCTTTTTGTTTAAGCATTTCATAAGCTGATTCCCGGTCTATACTCTGGTCGTAACGGTCTTTATAAGGTGATCTGGTTATTGTTTCCGTGCGTTCAATTGCACTTAAAGCACCTATACGTGATTCCGGTGGGCGAATGAGAACTCTTTCAACGGGAGTAGGGCTGCCATCTGCATTTAAAATAGAAACTAAAGCCTCCCCTGTCTTGAGTTCTTTTATGATGGTTTCGGTATCGAGTTTTGGATTACTACGAAAAGTTTCAGCCACTGCTTTAATCGTTTTTCGGTCTTTGGGCGTGTAGGCTCTTAAGGCATGTTGGATTTTTAGTCCTAGCTGGCCCAGAATATCCTCAGGAATATCTAAGGGACTTTGGCTAATAAAATAAATACCGACACCTTTGGAGCGTATCAAGCGCACAATTTGTTCGATTTTATCAATGAGTACACGAGGAGCACGATCAAACAGTAAATGTGCTTCATCAAAAAATAACACAAGTTTAGGGCGGTCAGCATCGCCCACTTCAGGGAGTGTTTCAAATAAGTCAGAGAGCAGCCATAATAAAAAAGCAGCATATAAACGTGGAGATTTTGATGTTAAATCCGTTGCATCGAGAATGCTGATTACACCATTACCTGAGAAATCAGTCCGACAAAAATCATCAATTTGTATCGCAGGTTCACCAAAGAAGTGATCGGCTCCTTGTTCTTCTAAGACTAATAAACGGCGTTGTATAGCACCGACACTAGCTGAGGAAATATTGCCATAATCAGATTTAAGTGCTTTGGCATTGTCCGCCATCCAGCTGAGCATAGAGCGTAAATCTTTAAGGTCTAGCAAAAGCATACCTTGGTCATCTGCTATTTTAAAACAACTGTATAGAATACCTGATTGCGTATCGTTTAATTCAAGTAGGTGACTCAGTAATAAGGGCCCCATGTCTGAAATAGTGGTGCGCACTGGATGGCCATTTTGGGCGAAAATATCCCAAAAAACAGTAGGATTGGCACGAAATTGAAAATCATTAATTTTAATACTTGCTATACGTTCGGTAATTTTTTCATGTGCTTTGCCTTGTTTGGCGATACCTGATAAATCACCTTTAATATCAGCCATAAAAACGGGAACGCCTAAGCGAGAGTATCCTTCTGCTAAAATTTGTAAGGTTACTGTTTTTCCAGTTCCTGTAGCACCTGAAATCATGCCATGGCGGTTGCCCATGGCGGCATTCATTATGATTTGTGCTTCTTCGTTGCCGCCAATCAATATTTCCTGCATTTGGAATCCTTTGTGTTGTTCTGTTGATCTTATGTTTAAGTCGTTTGGTTTAGTATTTTATCGTAGCTGTAAATTTAAGGTTGGACAAAAACGCTTAAAATAACCGTATAGGAGTACGAGTTTTAGCTACTGCTCGTACGCCTGTTTTATGTCCCATTTTAAGTGATTATTATGTTTGGTTCTGCTGCTTTCTAAAGTGATTAAATGCATGGTTTTTTTTGAATTCAGCTAACTTATTGATCAGGTATAAAAACTTAAAAGCCCGCAGAGGCAGGCGAATTTTAGTATTGTTATAAGCATCGCCGGCTAATACGGAAATAACCGCTGATTTGAGTTTTTGCTTAATAGGGTGTTGAGCCGCCTCATCGGAGGACATTAATAATTTATGTAAAGCAGGGCTGTTAAAGCGATAAATAAACCAACAAAAAGCGTTGATTTCTTCTGCGACTGAGCTTTCGAATTGGCTAATTAAAGACTTGTGTGGCGTATTGTTTTCGAGTAATTGGTCAACTAAGTCTGCGCCTTTCGTAGCACTTTGCATAGCGAGATAAACGCCGCTAGAAAACACAGGATCAACAAAAGCATAAGCATCACCGATCAATAAAAAACCATCGCCCGACATAGTGTTGGATTGATAAGAATAATTACCCGTTGCCTGTGCTTTGCCTTCTAATTGGGCATGCCTTATGCGTTCACGTACTTCAGGAATAAGCTCTAAAGTTTGTTGTAAAAATTCAGCTAAAGGCATGGTGCGTGATTTTAAATAATCTGGCCAACAAACACAGCCGATACTGGTTATGCCGTCTTTTAATGGGATTAACCATATCCAGCCATGTTTAAACCAATAAATACTAATATTGCCCGCATCTTTACCTGTTCTACGTTCAACATTATTGAAATGACCGTAAATAGCGGCCATTTTATGTTTTGGGTTCTTATGTTTGCTGTTGAGTTGTTGTGCTAGAACAGTATCTCGGCCTGATGCGTCAATAAGGTAACGAGCACTAAACTCATGCCGTTTGCCTTGTTCATCTTGTGCGTGAATCTTTTTTACTGAATCTTTAAGGTCAGTACCTATGACCGTCATACCTTCGATGGCTACTACGCCTTTTTTTTTGCAATTTTTAAATAAAATTTCATCAAATTCAGAGCGCCTGACTTGATAGGCAAAAGGGTGGCCAGGGGTGGTGGCTTTAGCAAAGTAGAACGTATCTTGTGCTAGTAATGTGTCGGTAGAGTTGAACTCAGCGGCGTATTTCTTAATACCAATAGCGTCAACTTGATCGAGTACGCCGAGTTTTTTTAAAATAGGTAAATTCATTGGCAGTAAGGATTCACCAATATGAAAACGTGGGTGATGTGCTTTTTCCAATAAACAAACGCTACGTCCTTTTTCGGCTAGTAAACTAGCAATCGTTGTTCCGGCTGGGCCACCACCGATAACTAATACGTCATAGTGGTTTTGTTGTACAGGGTTCATATTGCTATGCTCATGCTATATTTTTGTAGTGATGATTAACATAAGAAGTGAGAGTGTTTCGTGAGAGCGGTTTTAGCCGCGATAGTTCATGCCACTATCGTGGCTAAAAAGTCGCTCCCATTTAACGTGTAAACTGAAGAATAAAGAGTACCGCTTATTTATTGGTATTACTTCTAGGTCTACGATTCCTAGTGCTTGCGGTTTGTTTCTTCTGGCCATTTTTATTTCTGTGCTGACGCTGGTTTTGCCGTGGCTGAGCTTTGGGCTTATTGATAACATCGAGTGAGACCGTTGCATAGCCCGTATCAGCGACTCTAGGAATTTTCTTACCGAGTAATTTTTCTACAGCAGCCAATAAATAAGCTTCTTCAGCATCGACTAAAGAAATTGCTTCACCGCTTGTGCCTGCTCTACCTGTTCGTCCTATACGATGCACATAATCTTCTGCTTGTGCAGGTAGGTCAAAATTAATCACATGCGGTAATTGGTCTATATCTAAGCCGCGTGCAGCAATATCCGTGGCAATTAAGACACTAATTTTTCCTGATTTAAAGTTTTCCAGCGCTCGGCTTCTAGCGCCTTGGCTTTTATCGCCATGTAGGGCATCGCAACGTAATCCGTCTTTTATTAGTTGTTTGGCTAAACGATCTGCCCCATGTTTAGTACGGACAAAAATTAACACTTGCTGCCAGTTATTATGACCGATTAACCAAGAGACTAACTCACGTTTATTTTCTTTTTTAATGGCATAAACCGATTGCGTGACTGTATCTGCAGCGACATTTTCTCGGGCGATAGCGACTTCAACAGGATCATTTAATAGTTGTCCTGCTAGGATTTTAATTTCTTGTGAGTAAGTCGCGGAAAATAGTAAATTTTGGCGTTGTTTGGGTAACACGCTCATCAACTTGCGTATGTCTAAAATAAAGCCCATATCTAGCATACGGTCGGCTTCATCTAAAACAAAAAATTGTACCTGAGATAAATCGACTTGTTTTTGATTGAGTAAGTCTAATAAACGACCCGGTGTAGCGACTAAAATATCCGCGCCTTGCTGTAGACGTTTAATTTGTGCATGGGTACTGACGCCACCGAAGATGACCTCAGAAAATAAAGGTAAATGTTTGCCATATATTTTAAAGCTTTCATACACCTGCATAGCTAATTCACGTGTGGGCGTTAGAATTAAGGCTCTTACAGGGTGTGGTTTTGCTGGACGTTCTTGGTTATGTAAAAGTTGTAATATTGGCAGAGCAAAACCCGCTGTTTTACCTGTTCCTGTTTGCGCACCGGCAAGAATATCTCGGCCTTGCAAAATCACTGGAATTGATTGTTCTTGTACAGGTGTTGCCTGCTCATAGCCTTGTTCAGTAATGGCTAGCAGCAAAGGCGCGCATAAATCTAATTGCTTAAATGACATATTAATGTTTTTATGGGTTTTCGTTGGTGACATAGTAGCAGAATTAGAGAATGAATAAGCAATCGAAAGTAACAGGCGTGATTTTAGCCGGCGGCTTGGCGCGACGTATGAATAAACAAGATAAAGGTTTGGTGAAATTTAAGGGACAGCCAATGATTCGTTATGCCGTGCAAGCGATGGCACCAGTGGTTGATGAATTATTGATTAATGCAAATCGTAATATTGAGCAATATCAGGTCTTTTCTTATCCCGTTATTAGTGATGCAACGAGTGATTTTGATGGGCCTTTAGCGGGAATTTATGCGGCTTTAAATACTTGCCAAAATGAAGTTTTATTGGTCATGCCCTGTGATTCACCCTTTATAACGGCTGAAGGTTTAACGGCTTTACTGAATGAGCGTGCGAGTAGCGATGCGGATATTGCTGTCGCTTTTGATGGTGAGCGTTTGCATCCGGTTTTTTTAGCGCTTAAAACCTCGTTAAAAGATAGTTTGCAAAAATATTTGGCGCAAGGCGAACGTAAAATTGACCGCTGGATTGAACAGCATCATTGGGTAAAAGTTGATTTCAGCGCTTCACCTGAGTTTTTTGAGAATATTAATACGCTGGAGCAGTTGCATGAATTATCTGCTAAGGGGGAACTATGAAACCGCAAATGACAGATGCTGGGTTAAGTGTATCTACTACGGTAATCGGTGTTGATGAAACGGGGCAAGAGCGTGAACTACAGTTAGTCGGCGAGCGAGCGATGACGATTTATGTTGATAAACAAGAAATTGTCACCTTAATGACGATTGGTTCACATCCTGAATTATTAACTTTAGGCTATTTAAAAAACCAAGGATTTTTTGAGTGCCTTGGTGAAATTAAAATTGTTCAAGTGGATTGGCAAACCGAGTCGGTTGCTGTGGTGACCGCAGGCGAATCCAGTGATTTTTCTGAGCAAATGCAACGTCGTACCGTGACCACAGGCTGTGGGCAAGGCACCGTTTTTGGTCGTTTAATGGATAAATTGCAAGAAATCCGTGTACCTGAAAATCGTGTACGTCAATCGACTTTATATGCTGTTCTGGATTCTGTCAGAGCGCATAATGAGGTGTATAAAAAAGCCGGAGCGGTACATGGCTGTGCATTATATAGTGGCGATCAGTTAGAATTATTTGTCGAAGATGTTGGCAGGCATAATGCTGTTGATGCGATTGCTGGGCATATGTGGCTCAATAATATTTCGGGTAATAAGAAGATTTTTTATACCACGGGACGTTTAACATCAGAGATGGTGATTAAAGTTTCGCAAATGGGTATTCCGGTTTTATTGTCCCGCTCAGGTGCCACGCAAATGGGCTTAGAAATGGCACAATTATCGGGAGTGACTTTAATTTCTCGCTCAAAGGGTAAGCATTTTATGGTGCTGAATGGCGTGGGGAATATAGATTTTGATGCTGTCAATTGATATGTGAGTGACTCTATATATGATAAAGCTGGTAGCAGTGTTTTTTTTGCTTCTGCTGGGCTGTTGTACAAATTGAGAGCAAAAACAATTAGGACACAAAATGTAACTTTATTAAAAGATAAATCTCTATAGAGTATGACTGAAATATTCCTAAGTTATACAGAACCAAACCCGCGATCTATTTTTTTGATCGAAACAAACTTATTTTCAGCAGTCAGTTCCATTTCAAAATGACCGTAAATTCCATCGTGAGTCAGAAACTGTTTAATATTTTGTGCGGGGAACGCAATGCGCCGACCATCATCAGCTTGAGTCGTAATATTTTTGGCAATACCTTGATAGACTTTTAAGTATTGATCAGCAGATAAGTTGAGTTGAAAGCGAATATAGTAGTGTGTATTCATGGAGCGAAGGTATGAGAGTATGGAGGCGGGAGGCAGAATCTCCCGCCCACTTTAGACTTATAGTCTAACGTTGATTTTGCAATGCCGCAATACGTTCTTCTAATGGGGGGTGGCTCATAAATAATTTATGTACAGCACCTCCATTAATGGCCAATGCCGCAAATTGATCCGGTAATTCTCGAGGTTCATGAGCACGCGCTAAGGCTCTTAAGGCATTGATCATTTTCTCTCTACCGGCTAGTTTTGCACCGCCTGCATCTGCTTTGAATTCGCGGTAACGAGAGAACCACATAACCAACATAGAAGCCAAAAAGGATAGGGCAATTTGTGCAATCATTTGCGTGACGAAATAGGCTATGCCATGACCTTCTTCATTTTTGAAGATAACGCGGTCTACAGTATGGCCAATAATTGTAGCGAAGAAATACACAAAAGTATTTACCACGCCCTGCATTAGCGCCATAGTGACCATATCGCCATTGGCAACATGAGTCATTTCATGGCCGATAACGGCTTCTACTTCATCAGGTGACATGTTTTGTAACAAGCCAGTACTGACAGCGACTAATGAACTGTTTTTAGTCATGCCGGTGGCAAAGGCATTGGGATCGACTGATTGGAATATCCCGACTTCAGGTGTATCAATGTCGACGATACGTGCTTGACGGGTAACAACATCCATTAGCCATTGTTCTGTTTGGTTTTGCGGGTGTTCGATAATTTGTACGCCCATCCCTCTTTTCGCTGACCATTTAGACATAGCTAAAGAAATAAACGAACCAGTCATACCGATAACGGCGGATAGAATTAGTAAGGAGTTAAGGTCAAGGTCTACCCCATTAGACGCTAAAATACCATTTAGACCGAAAAGGCTAAAAATAATACTAACGACTACCATAATGGCAATGTTAGTGGCTAAGAAAAGAAATATTCGCATCATGGTTTTATGCTCCGAAAAATAAATAATGACTTAATCTATATATTGGTGGTATGAAAACTAAATTGCAACAGTTAAGTAGGGTGTTATGAAAAAAGAATTTAAAGTGATTTCTCAAGAGCCTATGTATCAAGGTTTTTTTAGTTTAAATCGTTATCAAGTACGGCATCGTTTATTTGCCGGTGGCTGGAGTGATGTTTTGACGCGAGAATTATTTCAGCGAGGTAATTGCGTAGCCGTACTCCTTTATGACCCTGATGCGGATAAAGTCGTGATTATTGAGCAGTTTCGTATGGGGCCTATGGGACAGCAAGATGTGGGAGAGAAAGCCTGGTTACTGGAGATTGTTGCAGGTGCGATAGAGGAGGGGGAAACTGCAGAAGAAGTTGCTTATAGAGAATCGAAAGAAGAGGCAGGCTGTATGGTACAAGAAATGCGTTTAATTAATGAGTTTTATACTTCGCCAGGCGGCACGTCGGAGAAAATTTCTTTATTTTATGGGCGTATTGATGCGACAGAGGTAGGTGGAATTCATGGCTTGGATCATGAGCATGAGGATATTCTCGTTTCTACCGTCAGTTTTGCAGCGGCTTATGCCATGATTGAAGATGGGTGTATAGAGTCAGCAATTCCCATTATTGCTATTCAATGGTTGGCATTGAATAAACATAAACTATAAATTTAAAACTGGTAAAATGTTTTAGAATAAAGTCTGTAGGGTGCGGTTTTGGTCTGCTATATACAAGGTGGACTAAAACCGCACCCTATATAAATATTGGAAATATGAGAATAATTTTTACCTACAGGAGTTTAGAGTTTTGACACACGTTCAGGATATAACGAGTCCCATGTCGTCAGTGGAACGACGCGCCACCCTTTCTTTATCAAGTATTTATGCTTTGCGTATGCTTGGTTTATTTATGATTTTTCCTGTTTTATCTTTATTTGCTGAGACGCTGGAAGGTTCAACACCCTTATTAATTGGTTTGGCAATCAGTGTTTATGGCTTAACTCAAGCGGTACTACAAATCCCTTTTGGCTTAATGTCTGACCGGTTTGGGCGCAAGAAAATCATTGTTATTGGTTTATTGTTATTTGCTTCAGGAAGTATTGTTGCAGCCCTATCAACGACAATTTACGGTGTATTAATTGGTCGTGCTTTACAAGGTAGCGGAGCGATTGCCGCTGCTATCATGGCCTTAGTCGCTGATTTAACAAGAGAAGTGCACCGCACCAAAGCAATGGCTTTGATTGGTGCGAGTATTGGTATTTCATTCGGGGTAGCGATGACCCTAGGGCCTGTTATTTCTGGCTTTTCAGGTATCCAAGGGATTTTTTGGGTCACGGCAGTTTTATCTTTTTTGGCTATCTTCGTGGTTCTTTTTGTAGTGCCTAACCCAGTACAAACTAAAACTCATGGTGATGCGGAGTTAATTCCAGCCAAATTTAGTACCGTATTGAAAGATAAAAATTTATTACGCTTGGATTACGGAATTTTTACTTTACACCTGATTTTAACCGCCAGTTTTGTTATTGTGCCTTTATTGCTACGTGATGCAGGTCTTATACCTGAAGACCATTGGCAGGTCTATTTACCATTATTAACAACGTCAATGGCAATGATTATTCCGTTTGTAATTATCGCTGAAAAAAAGCGCAAGATGAAGGCTGTATTTGTCGGTGCAGTGGCTACTTTAGTGCTTGCCGACCTGAGCTTGTTTTATTTTAATGACAGTTTATATACGTTAATTGCGGGGTTATGGGTGTTTTTTTGTGGTTTTAATTTATTAGAAGCGACATTACCTTCATTAATCTCTAAAACCGCACCGGGTAATTTAAAAGGAACTGCCATGGGCGCGTATTCTAGTGCGCAATTTTTCGGCGCTTTTTTAGGAGGGACTACAGGTGGCTGGATTTATGGTGAATATGGTGCAAATTATGTTTTTTTGTTTTGTGCGGTAGCAGCAGGTCTATGGTTAATCGTTGCTCTCTTTATGAATGCTCCACAATATTTAGCTAATTTATTGGTGTCTACAGATGATATTGCTGCGGATAAATTGGCAGATTTTTTAGCTGATATTTTAACGGTAACAGGCGTGGCGAGTGCTGATTTTCAGAGCAGTGAAAATGTGGTTTATTTAAAAGTTGATAATGCTCAGCTAGATAAAGATAAATTGCAGTATTTATTGACGCAGTGGTCTGGATCAGTATAAATCAATCGGATCGACATCCAATGACCAGCGAATTTTTCGTGCTAGCTTAAGTTTGGCTATGTCGGGTAATAGGCGATTTAATAATAGATGTAATTGTTTGCGTTGCGTATCTTGCAGTAATAATTGATAGCGAAATTGTCCGGCCCTTTTGGCCATAGGCGCGGCAACAGGGCCTAATACCCAAGTACTATGAGTGGGGTAACTGTTAACTAGTTCACTGACTGCAAGTAAAAACTCAAGTGCTGTGTCTTTTTCTAAGGATACGGCGCGCAGTAAAGCTTGATAGCTATATGGCGGCAATGCAGCGGCTTTGCGCTCTGCTAAAGCCGCCTGTGCAAAGGCTTGGTAGCCGTGATGAATTAAGGTATTTAATAAAGGGTGCTCAGGCTGTCGCGTTTGCATAATAACACGGCCTTTCTTTTCTGCGCGTCCTGCGCGACCTGAAACTTGTACAATTAATTGTGCGAGTCTTTCGGGCGCATGAAAATCGATACTAAATAAACCGCTGTCCACATCCAATAACACCACTAAAGTCACATTAGGGAAATGATGGCCCTTAGCGAGCATTTGCGTGCCTAAGATAATATCAACTTTACCTTGATTGATGGCATCTAAATGCTGTTCTAAAACACCTTTTTTCTGTGTCGTATCGCGATCTAAACGAACACTTTTATGTTCTGGAAATATGACCTTTAAGGCGTTTTCTACGCGCTCTGTGCCTAAGCCCAATGGTTTCAGTTCTTCTGACTGACAGCCAGGGCATGAGCGTGGCAGAGGCTGTTCGCCAGCGCAATGATGGCAACGTATTTTTCCTTGTCGATAATGCACGACTAAGTTGGCATCGCAACGCTTGCATTGAGCGACCCAGCCGCAACTATGACAAATTAACGTCGGCGCAAAGCCTCGGCGGTTTAAAAATAATAAAACCTGCTCTTTTTTAGCTAATGTTTTTTTAATTTCTCTAATTAACGGGGGCGATAAGCCTTCTTGTAATTGCTGATTTCGAATATCAAGCAAAGCTAACTTGGGGGGGAGGGCATTGCCAGCGCGATTAGGCAGGCGTAGTAACTGATAAAGCTGTTTGTCTACATTATATAGACTTTCTAAAGACGGTGTAGCTGAGCCTAAAATAATTGGAATATGAAGCATTTTGGCGCGCACGATAGCCACGTCTCGCGCAGAAAAACGAAAACCTTCTTGTTGCTTAAAAGATGCATCATGCTCTTCATCTAAAATAATTAAACCTAAGCGTGGCGCGGGTGTAAATAAAGCAGAACGCGTACCGAGCAAAATAGAGCTATGGCCTTTTTGCATAGCTAGCCAAGCAGATTGGCGTTGCCTTTCTGTGTGCTGCGAGTGATAGGTTTCGATTGGTACCGCAAAGCGTTGCTTAAAACGCGCTTCAAGTTGCGGTGTTAAGGTAATTTCAGGTAGTAATACGAGAACTTGTAAATTGCGTGCTAATACTTGCTCGATAACTTGTAAGTAGACCTCGGTTTTGCCGCTGCCAGTCACACCCTCAAGTAAAAATACCGAAAATTTATCTAATTTGGTATTAATGCTATCGATAGCTGCTTGCTGCTGTTCATTTGCTGCGAGTGGCGTTTGCTGGGTGATACAAATATTTTTAGTGGGCAATGCAATAAAGTTACTTTCGTAGACCAATTCTTTTTTTAGTAAAGCGTTTAATGAGGGTCGCCAAAGCTTGAAATGCTGGCTGATGACTGCAATATTGATGGCTTTACTTTGTGTTTGAAATAACTTAAATAGCGCCTGTTGTTTGGGTGCTTTTTTTAAGGTGCTTGCATCGGTTGCTTGGCCGGCTTCTGTTAATGAAAAATAAGGTGTAGGCTTGAGTTCGCTAGATTTTCCTTTGCGCAATGCGCTAGGAAAAGCGCTGATAAATACATCACCGATAGCGTGGTGATAATAAAGCTGTGTCCAGTGTAATAATTGTAAGTCTTTAGCGGAGAGTAGTGGTTCGACATCTAACAATTCTTCAGCTTGCTTTAGCTTGCTGGTATTGATATCTGAGCTGCTATTGATGGCAAGTATTACACCGATTTTGCTTTGTTTACCAAAGGGAATTTTGATGCGCAGGCCAGGCTTGAGTTGTTCAGGATTGCAGCCATCAGGTGGTAAGTAGTCAAATGAGAAGTGCAGTGGAATGGGGACGGCTACACTTAAAATTATTTTTTTTGAGCTATTCACTGACTGCCTTTTTGCTAATGAAAATTCGATATAAGAACGCTAAGTCTTTATGCTGAAAAGAAAAATAAAGTTACCCACAAAACCTGTGGATAACTTTGTGTATAAGGTCAGGAAAAGTAAGTGAAAGCCTCGGTTTTATTGCTTGTTTGTTAAATTGTACAAATTTATGACATTTATATTAATATTTTATTAATCAATAGCTTATCTAAGTCAAATGTTATTTTTCTCACGCTTGTAGGCTCTTATCAGCGACTTAACGATTAGAAAAAAAGTCTGTGTGTAAAGTGAAAAAATAATAATAAATTAGTTGACATGATATTTTGAGAGTCCCTATTTTTATCAAAAAACTGGGAGCTAATAAGTTACGGAAGCATTATGCCGCGAATCGTAAAATACAACATAGCCGCTAATAGAGCGGATAATGGCACGGTAATAATCCAGGCAGCCGCAATTTTATAGACATGAGAACGTTTGACTAGTTGTTCTTGGTAAACTTTCTTAAGCGCTTTTCTTTCCCGTTTAGTAAAGTCGGTTTGGCTTTTTTTAGCTTGCTTTTTAAGCTCGGCTAATAGGGTTGATTTTTTAGCGACACTGGCTTTTCTAAAATCTTCTAAAAAGGCTTCGGTTTTTTCTGGGTCTAAGGTTTCGTGGTGGGCTCTAATTTCTTCTAAGCGTTTGGCATTAGTGCGCTTTAAATATTCACGTAAGAAACCGACACCAAAAATGGCACCAACTGCGATATGCGTGGAACTAACGGGTAAGCCTAATTGACTCGCGATAATCACGGTAATGGCTGCCGCCATAGACACGCAAAAGGCACGCATTTTATCGAGCTCTGTAATTTCAGTACCAACAGTTTTTATGAGTTTTGCACCATATAAAGCAAGGCCAAGCGATAGACCCAAAGCACCTATTAGCATAACCCATATTGGAATAGCGGCTTTTTTAGCAATCTCACCACCGTGGCTTAAAGCATCGTTAATGGCTGCTAACGGACCAACTGCATTAGCAACGTCATTCGCACCATGAGCAAAACTTAGCAAGGCCGCAGCGAAAATAAGAGGGATAGTAAAGAGTTTATTAACGCTAAATTTATTATTTTCTAAAGACTTAGCTGCTTTGTTAATGAAAGGGCGTACTGCAAAATAAAGTATTAAAGCAAAGGCGAAGCCAACAGATCCAGCCGTTAAGAAGTCGACTTTCCATATTTTTTTCAAGCCTTTTAGAATTAAATAGGTAGAAAATGCCCAAGCCATGATAGCAATTAACAGAGGGACGACTTTTTTTGCCGCAGTCAACATATCCTCTTGGTAGGTCATGCTACGCTTTATAAAATATAAGAAAGCCGCTGCAATCAAGCCACCGAGCATCGGCGAAATAACCCAACTAGCAGCAATTTTGCCAAAAACGACCCAGTTAGCAATATTCCACCCGCCAGCGGCTATTCCAGCGCCTAATACACCACCAACAATCGAGTGCGTCGTTGACACAGGAGCACCCAAAAAGGTAGCGGCATTTAACCAAATAGCCGCAGCGAGTAACGCGGCTAGCATTAACCAAACGAAGGTGTCCGTATTATTAATAAGAGAAGGGTCAATAATTCCTTTCTTAATTGTACTGACGACTTCGCCACCTGCAATAAGAGCACCGGCGGATTCGAAAATCATGGCAATTAGGATTGCGCTAGTTAAAGTTAAGGCTTGTGATCCAACCGCTGGGCCTACATTATTAGCAACATCGTTGGCACCGATATTAAGAGCCATGTAGCCGCCAATGATGGCAGAAACGATCAGAAAAGTTTGGTTAGGCGTATGTTCAGTCGTCATGCCAATAAATAACATAATACCGACTAAGAACAGGATTGCACAGCCAAATCTAAGCAGTTCGCTGCGCATCCCCGCCCCTTTATGTTCGATTTGATTAAGATTTTCTAATTCCATGCTTCCCCCAAGGGCTGGTTATTTATTTTTATGGTGCGGATTTTAGCGCAATTCAGAGAATTACCTGAGTAGATTTTTAAATAGAGCAAAGCTTGCGTATTAAATTTGCAATATCTCGCATTATCTATTACTTTGTACTATTAACCGAAAGGCTAGGGGTGCTTCGTTGTAAGAAGCTGAGATAAAACCCTTTGAACCTGAGACCAGCTAATACTGGCGTAGGAAAGCCCACAAGCTCTTGCCTGCGCTTTAAGATTTTTTAAATTGGAGATACGATCATGAGCGCAGTCCCTAAAGATATTACCGCAACTAATGAGGGCGGTGTAAAAATTGACTCTTACCCTGCGTCAGAGAAAGTTTATATCCAGGGAAGTCGTCCTGATATACGCGTACCTATGCGTAAAATCACCTTATCAGATACACCAGCTCATTTTGGTGCTGAAAAAAATACCCCCTTATTTGTGTATGATACTTCTGGCGTGTATACCGATCCTGATGTTGCCGTCGACCTACAAAAAGGTTTAGCGGGTATTCGTGATGCATGGATTGCGGAACGCGATGATACTGAAGAGTTGGATGGACCAACATCTGATTTTGGTAAAGAGCGCCTACATGATCCTGAAACAGCAAATATGCGTTTTGAGCATATACGTAAGCCGCGTAGAGCAAAAGCCGGTAAAAATGTCTCACAAATGCATTATGCGCGTCAGGGTATTATTACCCCAGAAATGGAATATATCGCCATTCGTGAAAATCAAAATATGTCCGAAATGCGTGATTTGTATAAAGGTCAGCATAAAGGTCAGTCTTATGGCGCATCAATTCCTGATGAAATTACGCCAGAATTTGTGCGCGATGAAGTGGCGCGAGGACGAGCGATTATTCCGCTAAATATCAATCACCCTGAAGTTGAGCCAATGATTATTGGGCGTAATTTCTTAGTAAAAATTAATGGTAACTTAGGTAATTCAGCTGTTACCTCATCAATTGAAGATGAAGTTGAAAAAATGATGTGGGGTATCCGTTGGGGTGGTGATACCATTATGGATTTATCAACTGGTAAAAATATTCATGAAACGCGTGAATGGATTTTACGTAATTCACCGGTACCCATTGGTACGGTGCCAATTTATCAGGCTTTAGAAAAGGTAAACGGTAAAGCAGAAGATTTAACGTGGGAAATTTTCCGCGATACGCTGATTGAACAAGCCGAGCAAGGTGTGGATTATTTTACTATCCATGCAGGGGTACGTTTACATCATGTGCCCATGACGGCTAAACGCATGACCGGTATCGTGTCACGTGGTGGTTCGATCATGGCGAAATGGTGTTTAGCACATCATACAGAAAGCTTTTTATACACGCATTTTGAAGATATTTGTGAAATCATGAAAGCTTATGATGTTTCGTTTTCACTAGGCGATGGCTTACGCCCTGGTTCAATTTATGATGCCAATGATGAAGCGCAATTTGCTGAACTAGAAACCTTAGGAGAGTTGACCAAAATCGCTTGGAAACATGACATACAAACCATGATTGAAGGCCCAGGTCATGTGCCATTGCATATGATTGAAGTGAATATGACTAAGCAACTGGAAGATTGTGATGAAGCACCTTTTTACACATTAGGGCCCTTGACTACCGATATTGCACCAGGGTATGACCATATTACATCTGTAATTGGTGCTGCAAATATTGGTTGGTACGGTTGTGCGATGTTATGTTATGTGACCCAAAAAGAGCATTTAGGCCTACCGAACAAAGAAGATGTTCGTGAAGGTATCGTGACTTATAAAATCGCAGCCCATGCGGCAGATTTGGCTAAAGGCCATCCTGGTGCGCAAGCGCGTGATAATGCTATGTCTAAGGCGCGGTTTGAATTTCGTTGGGAAGATCAATTCAATATTGCTTTAGATCCAGAAAAAGCACGTTCATTCCATGATGAAACTTTGCCGAAGGATTCAGCGAAAATCGCGCATTTCTGTTCCATGTGTGGCCCACATTTTTGCTCGATGAAAATTTCGCAAGATGTGCGTGAATATGCCGCTGAAAAAGGCATTAAAGATGCAGCAGAGGCTTTGCAAAAAGGTATGGATGAAAAATCACAACAGTTTCTTGAAGAAGGTGCTGAGGTTTACCATAAGGTTTAATGTAGAGCGGACTTCAGTCTGCTAATACGAGAATAGCCTGTACAAAAAGCCCTTTTACTTCGGTTAAAGGGCTTTTTTGTTTTTATAGAAGTGAAACAATGCAAGAAGTAGATGTGGTAATTATTGGTGCTGGCGCATCAGGTTTAATGTGTGCAATAGAAGCGGGTAAGCGCAAGCGCAGGGTTCTAGTTTTAGATCATGCTAATAAAGCGGGTAAAAAAATTCTCATGTCAGGTGGTGGGCGTTGTAATTTTACCAATTACACGGTTGAGGCGGAAAATTTCCTGTCTGAAAATGCACACTTTTGTAAATCAGCCTTAAGCCGGTTTACCCAGTGGGATTTTTTAGCAATGATTCACGCGCATAATATTCCTTACCATGAGCGTGAGCATGGACAGTTGTTCTGTAATGAAAGTGCGCGCGATATTTTAAATATGCTGCTTGCTGAATGTGCTAAGGCGGGTGCAGAAATACGTTTAAATTCTGAGCTTAAGACGGTTATACAAACTGCAGGTTCCGGCTATCTCCTTTCGCTAGGGAAAGAAAAAATTAAGTGTCAGTCTTTAGTCATCGCCACGGGTGGTTTATCTATTCCTAAAATGGGCGCGACACCTTTTGGATATAAAATTGCCGAACAATTTGGTATTCATGTGCAGGCCACTCGAGCAGGCTTAGTGCCATTCACTTTGCAATTAGCAGAAAAAGAAAAATTCGCAGCTTTATCGGGTTTGGCATTGCCTTGTACGATAAGTAATGCGCGGCAAAGTTTTACTGAAAACCTATTATTTACGCATCGTGGCTTAAGTGGCCCCGTCGTTTTGCAAATGTCATCATATTGGCATAAAGGTGAGCTCATCAATATTGATTTATTGCCTGCTGTGGATTTACAGCAAGCTTTATTAACCGCACAAAAAGATAAAACAAAAGTTAAATTAAAAAATTATTTATTGCAGTTTTTTGCCAAGCGTCTAACTCCCTTATTTATAGCTAATGATTTATTGGAGTGCTCTTTACTCGACTTATCACATAAACAAATTCAATTGATCGCTGAGCAATTTCATCATTGGCAAATTAAACCTAATGGAACCGAAGGCTATCGCACTGCCGAAGTGACTTTGGGCGGTGTGGATTGTCACTGCATCTCATCTAAAACCTTAGAGGCTAAACAAGTGCAAGGGTTGTATTTTGTTGGTGAAGTATTGGATGTTTCTGGTTGGTTAGGAGGCTATAATTTTCAGTGGGCATGGGCATCTGGCTGGTGTGCAGGGCAGTATGTTTGACTACGTCATTAGAACTTGAAGGAATTAGGTATTTAAGTGATGTAAAAAATTGTCAGATGGTTTAATTGCTTTATTATGTAAGTATATGTTTACAAAAGCATAAAGTAGTGAGTATAATGGCGAGTTCTAACTGAAAAGCATTGCATCGGCAGTGCTTTTTTATTTTATAAACTAGAGAAAGATAGAATGCCTGTAATTACCTTGCCTGATGGCTCTAAACGAGAGTTTGATAATGCTGTAACTGTCATGGAGGTTGCACAATCTATTGGTTCCGGTTTAGCAAAAGCAACCTTGGCGGGTCGGGTAAATGATGAACTGGTTGATGCCAGTACGCTGATTGAAAATGATGCAACCTTACAGATTATTACCGCAAAAGACGCTGAGGGTTTAGAGGTTATTCGTCACTCGGCGGCGCATTTATTGGCTCAGGCAGTTAAAAGAGTATTTCCTGAAGCACAGGTAACGATAGGGCCGGTGATTGATAATGGTTTTTATTATGACTTCTCCTATGAACGTGCATTTACGCCAGACGATATTAAAAAAATAGAAAAGGAAATGTCACGTCTAGTTGCGGCTAATTTAAAAATTACCCGCTCTGTTGTATCACGCGATGAAGCGATAAAGTTTTTCCGTGATTTAGGTGAAGAGTATAAAGCTGAAATTATTGAATCAATTCCTGCGGATCAAGACTTATCTTTGTATACGCAAGGCGATTTTACTGATCTTTGTCGTGGGCCGCATGTACCTAGTACCAGTAAAATAAAAGCTTTTAAATTAATGAAAATTGCTGGCGCTTATTGGCGTGGTGATTCAAATAATGAAATGTTGCAGCGTATTTATGGCACAGCATGGAATGATAAAAAAGACTTAGCAGATTATTTGCACCGTTTAGAAGAAGCTGAAAAACGCGATCATAGAAAAATTGGTAAGGCACTTAGCTTATTTCATACTCAAGAAGAAGCGCCTGGCATGGTGTTTTGGCATGAAAAAGGCTGGACGGTTTACCAGCAGGTTGAGCAATATATTCGCAATAAATTACGTGCACATGGCTATGGTGAAGTAAGAACGCCACAAGTTGTAGATCGCAGTTTATGGGAAAAATCAGGTCATTGGGATAAGTTCGGTGATATGATTTTTACCACGCAGTCAGATAATCGTGATTATGCGATTAAACCGATGAATTGCCCGTGCCATGTGCAGATTTATAATCAAGGTTTAAAAAGCTATAAAGATTTGCCGTTGCGTCTAGCTGAATTTGGTTCATGTCATCGCAATGAGCCGTCAGGTACTTTGCATGGTTTGATGCGCGTAAGAAATTTTGTGCAAGATGATGCGCATATTTTTTGTACTGAAGACAGTATTCAAGCTGAAGTTTCGGACTTTATTGATTTATTATTTGAAGTTTATAAAGACTTTGGTTTTAATGAGGTTATTATTAAATTGTCTACACGCCCAGAAAAGCGTGTTGGCTCTGATGCAGACTGGGACAAGGCTGAAAAAGCTTTAGAACTCGCGTTAGATAATAAACAACTTGTTTGGGACTTGCAGCCTGGTGAAGGTGCATTTTATGGGCCTAAAATTGAATTTTCATTGAAAGATTGTTTAGAGCGCGTTTGGCAGTGTGGTACGATTCAAGTCGATTTCTCTATGCCAGGGCGTTTAGATGCGAGCTATATTGCTGAAGATGGCTCCAAACATGTGCCAGTGATGTTGCATCGTGCAATATTAGGCTCTTTAGAGCGCTTTATTGGTATTTTAATTGAGCAGCATGCAGGGAATTTGCCGCTTTGGTTAGCGCCAGAGCAGTTAGTCGTACTTAATATTGCTAGTCGACATGATGAATATGCACAGCAAGTTGTTGCAGAATTACAAAAACAAGGCTTTAGAGCAAAAATTGACTTGAGAAATGAGAAGATAGGCTTTAAAATTCGCGAACACTCTATGCAACGAGTGCCTTATCTTTTAATTATCGGTGATAAAGAGTTAGATAAGCAAACGTTAACAGTACGTACGCAGAAAGGCGAAGATTTAGGTAGCTTTTCACTTAATGAATTTACACAGAGATTAAATAACGAAATTGAACAAAAAAAATAAAATAGAAACTGGAGGATCAGGGTATCGCTTCTAAAAAAGATGCAACACGACTAAATGACGCAATTACAGCAAGGCGCATTAGGCTAACAGGTTTGCCAGAAGGGCAGGGTGGCATTATGTCACTTATGGACGCAAAGCGCTTAGCGGCTGAAGCAAATATGGATTTGGTAGAAGTTTCACCAAATGCTGATCCTCCGGTTTGTAAGATCATGGATTACGGCAAGTTTATATTCGAACAGAATAAAAAAATGCAGGTAGCCAAGAAAAAACAAAAACAAATTCAGGTTAAGGAAATTAAGTTTCGCCCAGGTACTGATATTGGTGATTACAATGTCAAATTGCGCAACCTAATAAAATTTCTTGAAGAAGGCAATAAAACCAAAATCACAGTGCGTTTTCGCGGCCGCGAAATGGCACACAGAGAAATTGGTATGGCGTTATTAAAGCGAGTAGAAAAAGACCTAGAGGAAATAGCCGTCGTTGAGCAGTTTCCTAAAATGGAAGGGCGCCAGATGATTATGGTTTTAGGACCAAAAAAGAAAAAATAACAACTTGTTAGTTGATATTCTTATCGAGGTATTCGATAAGTTTCGCTGCTGTAGGAATAGTAGCTTACTAATTCAGCCGGGCCCGTGCATTTTGCCTTGCTGAGTTCTTATATCAGGGACGTGATATTTTTAATACTATTGGAGAAAATAAATGCCAAAAATTAAAAGCCATAGTGGTGCTGCAAAACGCTTTACGCGTACAGCTAGCGGCCATTTTAAATGTGGACAATCTCATCGTAGTCATATCTTGACTAAAAAATCGACTAAAAGAAAAAGACAGTTGCGTAAAGCTGCAACTATTCATGCAAATGATGTGCGTATGACTGCACGTATGCTGCCTTACAGTTAATTTTAGGAAAAGAAAATGGCTAGAGTAAAACGGGGTGTAACAGCCCGAGCAAGACATAAAAAAGTTTTAAAGCAAGCAAAAGGGTATTACGGCGCGCGTAGCCGTGTTTATCGTGTTGCTAAGCAAGCAGTTATTAAAGCTGGACAATATGCTTATCGTGACCGTAAAGTTAAAAAACGTACTTTCCGTGCTTTATGGATTGTTCGTATTAATGCGGCAGCGCGTATGTGCGATATATCTTATAGCCGATTAATCAACGGCTTAACAAAAGCAAACGTTGCGATTGACCGTAAAGTATTAGCTGATATCGCAGTACGCGATATGGAAGCTTTTGCTGCGATTGCAGAAATTGCCAAAGTAAATAGAAGCCCACTTTAAAGAAAATTAGCATAGTTAAGCTATGCTGATTTTTAATAATCGCTCAGATACTCCCTAGAAAACATCAAAATATTTTGTCATTTCTGCATGCTTTTAGCAGGAACCTATATCAGAAAACAGACGCTGCCAGCCATGGAGAGCGAATGCGAGGGCTGGTAGTCCGCGATAGCCGTAGGGCCGTTGTTTTGTCGGAGTCTGAGCGGTAGCGAAGGTGGAGACAAAATAAAAGGTCATCCGACACGGCGTCAAGTCATTTGGAGCCTATGTTCCGACCCCTTGTTGGGTCGGGACGAGGTGACGAGGACGAATCGGGGCGCCGAAGGCATTAGCAGTCGCGTTAAGTTTTTGCTGCTTGCTT
>NZ_FQTQ01000011.1 GCF_900128525.1 methanotrophic endosymbiont of Bathymodiolus puteoserpentis (Logatchev) | reverse complement strand
TGCCATTTAGCAAAAAACAATCCTCAATGGAAGAGTATTGAAAAACAGGAAGTCTTGGTTACATTTCAAGGTCCACATGATTATATTTCACCTTCTTGGTATAGCTCTCCAGGTGTGCCAACATGGAATTATCAGTCTGTTCATATCTACGGGAAACCTGTATTAGTTACAGAGCCGAAAAAACTCTGTAGTATCGTTGGTGAATTGACAAAAAAGTATGAGTCTTCTTTTGAGAAGTCATGGAATCCTGAATATAAAGAATCATTGCTCAACATGATTATTGGTATTGAAATACAAATTACTGATATACAATGCAAATACAAGCTCAGTCAAAATCGTCCCGAAAGTGACCAAAAGCAAGTAGCTGAACAATTAAAACAGAATGGATCTATTGAGTTAGCAAAGGCAATGAAAATTGAGTTATAACAAATCATTCCACTTGACCGTAAAAAGCGGCGTTCCGCTATCGCTCCATTCTGCTTTTTACGTCAAGTGAATTCAATCGTTATAACTAAAAGGAGTTTTCGTGACATATGCATTAATTGACAATGCAACACTTACTGCTGTTCAGCGAGTAATGGGGCAAATTATTGTAAAAACACCAGATACAATTAATGGTGACTTGGTTGCTTTAGAGAATTTAGTGCAAGCAATTCTCTTTTATGATGACAGCGATTCAGAGTATCTGAAGCCGTCTAAATAAATCAATAGTATAGAGAGCATTAAAAAAATACTCTTCGCACTAAAAAATCTTGTAAAGTGGGACGTTTTTTCCTCTATTCCCATAAAGTCGGAGTAAACCCCATTAAAAAACGTCCCAAGCCAGTATAGCGCGAAAGCGTAAAAAGCAGCTAAAACAATTATTGAAACGCAAAGATAAGAGATTAAAAGAGCTGGCTCAAAAAGCAAAACAGACCGATCTGGTTTATCAGATCCACCAAACCATAGAGCATCACTTTCCAGAACTCTTCCTCTGGATGGAAGAGATAGAGGATTGTCGTAAAAAGAAATCGACCTATGCTATCGCTGAATTATTGACCGCCTGTCTCGCCATGTTTCTGTTTAAAGCTGAATCACGTAATGGGCTTAATAATTTACGGGAAGACCTGCGGTTCGAAAAAAATTATCAGCGTCTCTTTAAAATGCATTTACCTCATATGGATACCGTTGATCGTGTCATACGCCTTTTAAAAATAGAACAGTTAGAACGACTCAAGCAACAAATGGTTAAAGTGCTGATTCGGCGCAAAGTATTTCAAAAACAACGCTACCGTGGACAATGGTACTGTGTTGCAATTGATGCAAGCGGGGTGACAAGTTACCAGGAACAACACTGCGACCAATGCCTGCATAAAACATCAAAGAAAGGTTGCACAAGCTGGTTTCACAATGTATTGGAAGCAAGACTGGTCACGCCCAACGGATTCTCCATTTCCCTTCTCAGCGAATGGATTGAAAACCCTTCTGACAAAGAGTATGACAAGCAAGACTGTGAACGCAAGGCATTTACCCGTTTAGCGGCCCGCCTCAAACAAGACTTTCCTCGCCTGCCGATCCTGATTCTTGCGGATGGACTATATCCCTATGAAGGTTTTTTTATGACGCCTGAATTCGTATAATAAGTGCATAACCTCTGAAAGTAACGGATAGCAATACACTGGTTGAATTGAGACAAGACATAGGTGTAAAGTAAACAGCTACCAAACAATTTACAGAGGCTACAAATGAG
>NZ_FQTQ01000010.1 GCF_900128525.1 methanotrophic endosymbiont of Bathymodiolus puteoserpentis (Logatchev) | reverse complement strand
GTCTTGTCTCAATTCAACCAGTGTATTGCTATCCGTTACTTTCAGAGGTTATGCACTTATTATACGAATTCAGGTTATATCACTACACTACAAAAGAGGGGTTACTTGGTATCCTTAATAATAATAAAATATGGGGGACACATATTGATTATCTTAATGATTCAACTGAACTTTCTCACGGATTACATCTTGCAAATAATGAACTTAAACAAAGGTATGAGCGGGCAATTGATAGTAAAGAAAAAGAGAAAATAACTTGCTTACTTGATGAGTTAGATACTCATAGGGTCTTAAATATTTCCGTTTCATGTTTGACAGAAGAAAGAGACTTGTTAAGTCAATGGCGTGCTTATGGAAGTCGAAGTGGCGGGTATTCTATTGGGTTTAATGTATCTAACTTAATTAAACTAAAAAACTTAAATAATGATGACCTGGTTAAAGTGGAGTATGGCCTAGAAAAACAAAAACAAATCATATCGAGATTTATTGACAAGTCTTTAATTAAGGATTTTAACACTGAGCCTACTCGCTATATGGGAGAGTCAGTAAAGGAAGATGGAACTCGATGCTGTAATTATTTAGCTCTGGCAGTGGGTGGCAATTTTATTAAAAATTTATATTCTATAGCTCCATGCTTCAAAGACCCATCATTCAAGGAGGAATGTGAGTGGAGATTGATATCAAGAATTCCTCAAAAGGATATGAGTTTTCGTACCAGTCAAACGATGTTGATTCCATATAAAAATTTAGACTTAGGAGAAAAGAGTGATTACTTAGCTAGCATTACTATTGCTCCTAACTTGCATATGAATTTATCAGTTAAAGCGGTGAGGATTCTATTGAATAAGTTTTCTTTCAATAAAGAAGGTGCTTTTGATTCAGCTATTAGCCAAAACATTCAGAGAATTAAAATTCTACAATCAAAAATTCCATATAGATCTTGGTAAAGTTAGCCGCGTAGGTTGCAACTCCAACTCATACCCCGCACCCAAATCATGCTCTTGCACCCAGACTTTCTGATATTTCCGCAACAACCCCCACAGCGATTTAATCACCGGCTCTTCACTTGCATTTAACGCCTGCTGGCATTCGGGTAATTGTTTAGCATAAAGCTCAGGATTACCTTTTTCTTGTAGCAATATTTCAAATTCAGGCATACTCACGCACATTAAACCAATAACACGCGGAAACGAACAAGCAATCATTAGGCTTTTCAAATCAATATCTAGCATAGCGATAACCGGTAAATTTGTTGTCGCAAGTAACCGCCTTAATGTTTTTTCACTGTAATAATTATCACCTCGATAAACCACTAATGGCTGATTATATTGCGTGGGTAATTGCAGTTTAATCTGCTGTAGTTGATCAAAACAGCGGTAATTTTCGATGATTAAAATACAGTTATGCTCAATACTTTCTAACTGCTCCAAGCACATATCCATATGACCCTTTGCAGGCAAAAAATATTGCTGTTGATTGATCTTGAGAGGTAGCCCAGCTAAAGTTTTAAACGCTAAGCGCTGCTCTTTTACACTTTTCCCCGCCAGCTTTTCATTAGTGCCATGCTCTAAGGCTTGTTCTCTGTTCATATTAGAGAAATCAGCGATAGCTGTTTGCTGTAAATTAACACCTGTTTCCAGCTGGATCATTTCTTTTAACTTGGCTCTATCTTGCTCTCTTAGCTTTAATTTAGTGCCTTGAGTTGAGCCAATGGCATATTCTTCATGAAAGAGTTGCCAGCTTTTGTTTAAGGGGACAAGTTCAAGTTTTGCTTTGATTGCTTTTTCAGCTACACGTAATTGGGTTCTACTTGGTTTCATGGCTCTCACATTGCAGATGATGAGCTGAGGGGAGAAGTGCATCATTTACGAAAAATTGGGTGCGCTTCGTTCCTCGGCACACTTTATACATTTGTATTTAAGTATTTACTTGTGCGGCAAAGGCAGGCTAAAGCCGCTCCCTACAAAAAACCTACGTGATGCTATTCGTTTCTTCCCGCCAACACAGCACAATATCCTTTACTTTTTTATTGCCCGTAAATGCCGCATGGCTGGCAAACTGGATAAATTCCATTTTTACCTTAGTGTGCCGCTGCTGCCTGAGCCATTCATTTAATACACAGCCTAGCCATAACGCTGGCTCTATCTCTTGTACGTATTTTTGCTGAAAACTAACGGCCGAAATACTCTGTCCTGCTTGTTGCTCTAATAAGACAAAATAGCGGCGTAACCATTTACGATACAATGGCAATTCCATTACTTGTATCTCACGCTCGATAGTTTCTATTTTGTTAATCTTCGGCTTACGTTTTTTAGTGAGTAAGACCTCGCTATCAATGCGCAATTTCTGCACGATCGCAATCAACTCAGCTTCTACAACATAATCTTGGGTATTGGCTGAAATAGTGAGCTGTAAGGGTTTAATCTGATTCCACTGCTCGGGAATGCTATCCTGCTCAGACCAGTTTTGCATTTCATAGCCAGGGTTCTGACGTAGAAAAAAAGCAAAACCTTGTACCAATTGTGCGCGTGCTTCAATCTTACGCAGTTCAAATAAAAAGGTTTTCAGCTTATCTAAAATATCCTGCAAACGCTGATGATAAACGGGTAATAAACGCATCAATTGCTCTTCTAGCAAAGCGTATAGCGCAGGGTGTTCATCCACCATTTCCAATAAATACTCGGGGCGCAAAGAGCTAATTGCTTGCACCAATAACTCAACACGCGAGATATAAAATACGTTTTGTTTTTTCTTCTCAGCCAAAGTACGCACATTGGCAAAACGACTATTAATGAGCATTAGCAAATAGCTGGTGTTTTCCTCTAAATTATCTGACAAATCAAAAATGACCCGCCCAACTTCGGTGCTGTAATTTTCTGCATCTTCAATGCGATTTTCATCCCATGCATCTTGATACATAAGAATTTGCTGCTCTAAAGTATCGACCCACGAGGCAAGATCAGTATCTAATCGACGTAAGCGATCACTGCTTAACGCGCTATCGACAAATTGCCCTAAGCGCCCAGAAATACGATAGCCATCAATATTGTGATTAACCAATACTTTGAGCTGCTTTAATTGATTAAGCGCACGCTGGTTTTTGCTGTTTTTATAAACAACTCCTTCGTAATAGGCTTGAGCAATTAAATCACTGTGATTAGCTAACGCTTTAAATAGGCGCTCTAATCCTTGCGCCTGACTCAAAATAAAGTCTCCTGAGTGCTCTCTTCCTCTCCCTGTTCGATAGGAATTTCTTCATGCTCCTGAATAAACTGTAGCGACTGATAAAAATAATCCAGCTTGCCGGTTACTTGATAAATCAAAGTATCGCGATTGGCTAATTGCAAATAACCCAGGGCAACCGCATATAAATAATCTGAAAAATAAGCGATACTAGTCAATTTCTATAGCCCAGTATTATGTCATTAAGTTTAGTAGAATCTTTTTCATCCATTGAAGACCCTAGAGTAGAGAGGCACA
>NZ_FQTQ01000009.1 GCF_900128525.1 methanotrophic endosymbiont of Bathymodiolus puteoserpentis (Logatchev) | reverse complement strand
TTCTGAAGAGCGCTATAGATAGTACGGTAAATATTGTAAGAGTCTGACATTATAAGGTATTCTCAATGAAAAATTTTCACATTATCACCTTTTTCATGCTTGGCAATACCTGTTTTAAAAAGTGTACGGTAGTGAAACTTTCCGCTTCTATCAAACTAAAATAACACGCAATCAATCCCCTTATATTGCACAAGACTTTTTATTTGTCTTCAAGGCAAAAAATAGGTGCATAGCTAGCTACGTAGCTATTTCTAGCAAAAAGAATACAGACAAAAAGACTAGCAAGATGAGGCGTATTTATGGTCAGTTGCCTAAGTATTAATTTTAAAAGTAAAAGCTTCAGTAACAAACTACCCTGATAACTTATTTTCTAGGCAAAAAACACCATGAAGAGCATAAAGAAAAACACCAAACTCTTCATTAGCTTCATACCCTCTCCATAGCAAAAAAACGTAACGTCTCACTATCCACTCGGGTAATTATTCAATAATTTCCAGCTTAACTTTACTAATACCGGCTTTAATCAAGTCAATTTCTTTCGCCGCCGCATAAGACAGGTCAACTATGCGTTTTTTACTGTACGGGCCACGATCGGTAATCGTGACGATAACTGATTTATTATTTTTTAAGTCAGTGATTTTAACTTTAGTACCAAAGGGAATTTTTTTATGAGCACCCGTCAGCTTATTCCTATCATAAACTGAACCACTGGCTGTTTTTTTACCTTGAAAAACATCAGAATAATATGAAGCAATGCCCTCTTCAGCCGCATATACAAATGAAGAGCTGGCGCAAAAAATAGAAAATAGTAGACCTCGAAGTGATATTTTTAACATAATCTTTTCTTATATATTGAATTACTGTGCAAAATGGACAGTAATTATTATTTACTCAGCTAACTCATCATTCCACAACTGCATCAACTGACTCGCTGCAATCGCTAAAACACAATAAGTAGCAAAAAAATAAAATCCAGACTCGAACCTAGCACTCATCTGTATGGCATTAACCCCTTGGGCATTCGCATTTACAGTCAAAAAAGTCACCAAGATAGCCATAAAAAACACATCCGACATAGACCATTTACTCAATACGCTACTGATACTTAATAGGTCATTTCTGGTTTCCCCCGACGCTAAACATAAGGCTATTAGATTAAGCATAATTTTAATAAAGGGAATAATAATGCCAAATAGACCAATCAGTAAGCCAACGATGACATAGCCATGAGCAACTAGGTCAGACAGGGTCGCCCATAAACTACGCGTCGATTCAAAAACATTCAGGGAGCCTTCGAAATGAACATCACGAATAACTGAACGTACTATGTTTTGCATAATATCATTATTTCTCTTCGCTGGAGGTAAAATCTCTTGCGCAGCAATATCAAATAATTCTTGCTTATTAATTTCCGCCTTAAGGGTCATAAAAGGCTGAATAATACCTGGAATTAAAAAGCCAATAGAGAGAATAAACAACAATGCGGGAAAGTATTTTTTCATCAGTTAGTTTTATATTTTGTAGGGTAGAATAAATTAGCGCTTCCGCCACAGAAAAAAGTCAAACGCCAACGGCAAGCAATATGTCGAAAAACGCTACACTATTCCAGCTTACGAATTAAATATGAGTGATAATACTATATTAAGGCAAGAATAAATAACCTTTATAAAATTGCAAAACAATATGCTAACTTGAACTCACTCTACAAACTCGAAGCGAAGAAATTATTCAAACTCAAAAGAAGACTAATTTTTAGAAGATAACATTCACTTTTACCTGCAAAGTACTTATCGAAGGATTATTTATGTACAAAGTATTATTTATCGTTATGCTCTTTACTACCTTTGCTAGTCAAGCACAACCTGCTGCTCCGATATTACATGTTAAAACAGAAGGTACAGAGGTCAGCTTAAACTGGTCTAGCACCAACAATGCAGTTGGCTATCGTTTATTTTATGCCGCATTTCCTTTTCAAGGAGAAGCCAGCATTGGCAGTATTGATATGCACTCTGCAACGAACTTTACAACAACCTTATGGCAAGACGCTGCCTTTTATGTCGCCGTACAAGCCTACGATAGCAGCCAGAAAAATAGTGACTATTCCAATATTGGTTTTTTACAAATTCAAGACAGAGGCGCAGGCTACCGTGATTTCTGGCAAATACTTAGCAAAGAAATCAATGCAGCTACTTTTGCTAGCTCTGATTTTTTATATAGACAACTACCCGCTGTCGAATCTTGTTTTGCAGGCTCTTTAAGTGATACCGCCAAAAACAGAGCATTAACAACACTGAATAAAATCCGCGAATTGCACCAGATCCCTCCAGTCATTTACGACCACACAGCTGACCTTGAGGTACAACAGTCGGCATTAATTCAACGGGCTAATAATTTCTTAGCACACAAACCCAACACCAGCGCACTTTGTTATAGCCAAGCGGGATTTGATGGGAGCAGTAGTAGTAATTTACATTTGGGCAGTGGCAATAGCGACCCCGCCGAAGACTTAATCGGTTTCGTTGATGATGCTTTTAACCTATCAACTGTCGCAGCTGTCGGACATCGTCGCGCGCTTTTAAATCCCTTTTTATCACAAACCAGCTATGGTCAAGTATTGGGAGCATCTGCCGTAAAAGTATTTAATTTTTCTGACAGTTCCATGTCCGAACCTACTGAAAAACCTGATTTTGTTGCATTTCCGTATTTACGTTACCCCTATCTATTCTTTTCCGACAAAACATCCACTAAAAACACACCTTGGAGCTTTAGCCTAATTGAGGATAAATCTTCCTTATGGGTAAATCAACAGGACTATTTTGCGAATATCAATCTTACGGTGAAACAAAAAAGTAATGGTCATGTACTAACCCTCAAGAACATTCACACCGACACCGCAGGCATTGGCGTACCCAATAATCTAAGTTGGGAAGTGGATAACTGGCAATACGATACTTGGTATACCGTTACTATTGATAATATTCGCTATCAATCAAGCGAAACAATCAGCATTCATTATGATGTATTGATCGACTATAAAAATATTATCGACATTAACTTCCCACTAGAGGCAGGTGATCAACAAAGTGGCTTATCTATGCAGGGTCTTATCTCTGATAAGCATGACAAGGATAGCTATAGCCTAAATTTACCCGCTGGAATACACTCTTTTATAGGCAGTAGTCAGTTTTCTAATATGGCTTTTTATATTGCCGTATATGATATCGACAAGCAATTACTAATGGCTAGCGATAAAGCTTTTACACTAAATCTAGCCGCAGGTCGCTATACCATAGTTATATCCAACTGTCATCAGCAGACTTGCTATACTCAACCCACAAGCTATCGTGTGCAAGTAAATTAAAAAACCAGTTAAGTACAGAAGTACGTACCTAATAATATATTTAAAAATAAAATAGAGATTTTTTACTCAATTTCTTTTAAAGAGGTGGGTTATGCCAAGTGAATTAATATCTTTACAAAACAAAGTCACACAATTGGAAAATGAAGCCTTATCATATCAAAAAGCTATGGATGAACTACACCACCGTATTGATATTCAAGATGCTACAAATGAAATTTTAAATATTTCTCTGATGCCTGTTTCATTAGAAGAGCAAATGGAGAGCATATTACTTCTTGTCCTTAATATCTCTTGGCTTGCATTAGAAGGAAAAGGGTGTATTTTTTTAACGGATGAACAAGGCCAGGGGTTAAATATGATTGCTCATCACAACCTGGGACAATCATTGCTTACTATGTGCAAACAAGTACCGTTTGGTAGTTGTTTATGTGGTAAGGCAGCCATTGACCAAACCTTGATTTTTCGTAACTGTATCGATAAAGACCACCACTACCACCCAGAAGGCATGCAACCACATGGCCACTACAATATGCCTATTCTTTCCAGAGGAAAAACTTTAGGTATTTTAAATCTTTATGTCAAACACGGTCATCAACAGGAGCAACTGGAACTTGATTTTTTGGATGCATGTGGCAAAGCATTGGCAGGTATTATAGAACGTAAACTCATTGAAAAAGAGCTGTATCGATTATCTTATATGGATGAATTAACCGGAGTGGCTAATCGACGAAAATTCATGGAAACATTATCAGGTGCACTAAAGCTTTCTCAGCATGTTGATCGTTCATTAGCTGTTCTTTTTTTGGATCTGGATTTTTTCAAAGCTGTAAATGATACGCATGGTCACGAGTACGGAGATAAAGTCTTGATTGAAGCAGCTCAGCGTATGCAAGCATGTATTCGTGATACCGATATAATCGCTAGGTTAGGCGGTGATGAATTTGTGATTTTACTGGAGATGATTTTAGCTCCAAAAGGCGCTATATCAATTGCAGAGAAACTTATACAGGCTATTTCGAAACCTTATAATATAAAAGGCAAAAGTATATCTATTGGTGTGAGTATTGGAATAAGCTTATATCCAGTACATGACACTAGCGCTGAGGGCTTGTTAAAGAAAGCCGATCAAGCCCTTTATGGAGCAAAAGAAAATCGTGGTAAAGTTGTTTTATTTTCAACTGAATAAAGCTATAAAAACTCGACCTCAAGGGGAGCCCAAGCACTATTAATTCGCCGCGTGGCATTTGTGATAGGAGTACCAAAATTCATCATAAGGCGTGCTGGAAAATATTTTTTCATAAATTAGTTTTATATTTTTGTGGGTGGAATAGCGCTAGCGTTTTCCACCACAGATAGCAAGTCAATACGTTAGTGGCAAGCAATATGTCGGAAAACGCTAGCGCTATTCCAACCTTGTATATCCACCTTATGAGTTACGCTAATGATTGAGCCTCCAAACATAATACATACATAAATTGTAATCATTCAGACTAAGTACCTAATAAAAATTAATTTAACATTCAAGGATGGGTAGAATGGAGAGCCTGTTTTTAGGCGTGCAATGAAACCCATCAACCTCACGCAGAATGATGGGTTTCGCAAAAAACCGCTCTACACATCCTTGTATATTATCTACGTAAATACCTCAAATATAAATGTTAAAATAATTATGCGTACGTACTTAGATATAGATTGACCATGTATGACCGAATCTGACAGCAAAACAACTACAACTTAATTCTTTTTGTAAAAGGACTTTTATGGGCTTATTCGAAGAAGTGGGATTGGTAACTCTCCCGACACAACAGATAAAAGAGTTACCTGAATTCAAGTCATAAGTGCATAACCCAGTAAATTTTTTATATCTACCCCAGTTAGCTCTTCAAAAGCTTCATAAGGTGTTTTGTAGTTCAGACATTTTTTAGGTCGATTATTAAGCTTAT
>NZ_FQTQ01000008.1 GCF_900128525.1 methanotrophic endosymbiont of Bathymodiolus puteoserpentis (Logatchev) | reverse complement strand
ACAAAGTTTATAAAACGGGCAGAAAAGTTGCAGAGGGTTTTAAAGAGTCAATGCGAATTGTATTTGATGAGCACCTGAGGCAATGGAATTATACTGCCATTCCTGACGCAACAACTTTATAAGTTGCCTAAGTTATTTCATGCACATTCCTTACCCATTTAATAGTTTTATCACGCAAAGCACTTTCCATTAAGCCTTTTGTATCACCTACCCCACCCAAGCCTAAATGCCCAATATAAGGTTCAGATGTTACAAAAGTCATGGGTACTTGATCACGCACTTTGCGTTTACGTAATTCTGCTTCCAAAATCATTAAATATTCATAAGCCGGCCCAAAACAAGAAGCTCCTTGCACGGCACCAACAATAATAGGACCAGGATTTTCCATAAACTTTTCCCAGTCATCAGCCGCTAGAGCAGCATGATCAACATGACAAACCGAAGTGGTATGCCCTTCAGGTCCCAGCCCTTCAACTTCATCAAAGGCCAAACGTGGGCCAGTTGCAATAACCAAGTAATCGTAATCAACAGCAGAGCCATCATCTAACTGAATTTGATTATTTTCTGGATCAACTAAAGTAGCCGCTTTTTGAATAAAGGTAATGCCTTTTTTCTCAAAAACAGGTGCAAGTTCAATTTTAAGCTCTTCAGGTGTACGCCATTTAGGCGGCACCCATGGATTGGAAGGAACAAAGTGAAAAGTAGGTGAGTCCGAAATCACTAAGACTTCATGCTCATTGCCAACACTTTCTTTCATTTCATACGCCATTGGCACACCGCCAATTCCAGCCCCTAAAACAACTATTCTAGCCATAACAATCTCCACGTTTATTTAAAAATTAATGGTATACCAATTTATCTGTTATTATTTTTCTTTGAAGTACACTTAAACCTAATAATGTAGTAAAAATTTTCAGCTTAACGTCCTTATGTGCGAAACTAGGACATTTTGATTCTAAACTAATATTACTAAGTTGGCACCTAAATCAATTACTCCTCTGTATATTAGCATTTACTTAAATTACTATCAACTTAATTAATTTCTTTATCCCTATTTGTTTTGATTAAGTATCACTCAAGATATAAAGGCTTTCATCTTTCAAAAAAAAACCAATATTGCTTATAATCTAAATTAAATCCAGCAACTACCTTATACCAATACTTAGGACAGAATATGGAATACAAAACAAGCCACCTCATAAGCATAGCCCTATGTTTTGCATTTTCTACATTGTCAATCAGTGCTGTGGCAACAAATAATAACCTATTTTTAGATACCTCAGCTCAACAACTGGCTAATGATAATAAGGAATGTGCATGAAATAACTTAGGCAACTTATAAAGTTGTTGCGTCAGGAATGGCAGTATAATTCCATTGCCTCAGGTGCTCATCAAATACAATTCGCATTGACTCTTTAAAACCCTCTGCAA
>NZ_FQTQ01000007.1 GCF_900128525.1 methanotrophic endosymbiont of Bathymodiolus puteoserpentis (Logatchev) | reverse complement strand
AGCTCATTTGTAGCCTCTGTAAATTGTTTGGTAGCTGTTTACTTTACACCTATGTCTTGTCTCAATTCAACCAGTGTATTGCTATCCGTTACTTTCAGAGGTTATGCACTTATTATACGAATTCAGGTTATTGTCATTACTATCAGTGGCACTTTTATCATTAGCAACATCATTTACCGCAACATCCGTATTATTTACATCGGTATTGCTGTTATTATCATTACTGTCAGTCGTACTTTTATCATTAGCAACATCATCCACAGCAACATCCGTATTATTTACATCGGTATTGCTATTATTGTCATTGCTGTCGTTAGCACTTTTATCATTTAACACATCTGACACAGCAACATCTGTATTACCTACATCGGTAGTACTGTTATCATCATTGCTATCGTTTGCACTTTTATCATTAGCAACATCATCCACAGCAACATCCGTATTACCTACATCGGTATTGCTATTATTGTCATTGCTGTCGTTAGCACTTTTATCGTTTAACACATCTGACACAGCAACATCCGTATTACCTACATCGGTATTGCTATTATTGTCATTGCTATCACTCGTACTACTATTATTATTTGAGTCTGCAATATTACCTATATTGTCATTAGCACTATTATCAGTTAATGCTTCAGAACTATCATTAGCTGAACTAGAGTTATCGCCACTTGTATCTGCAGAAGTCGTAGGATCTGCAGCATAGGCAGACACAGATGACAAACCCAAAGCAAGAGCCACACTTACTGCCATTATCGTTTTATTGAATTTCATTTTTCCATCTCCTCCAAGAACAAAATTTATGTCAGATAATTTTCATTGATCATCTGCCATTACCGATAACTGCAAATAGTTACCTTGGGTTTTATTCTTCTCCGATTTCACTTAAATTTCCATATAAGGAAACTTAAAAATCACTTAAAAATTTAAGTTTTCACCGGTTTAAATTTCAGGTAACTACTTTGAGCATTAGGTTGCATGCTATTAAAAGTAAGAGAACTACTATGACAAATAACAAAAAAGCAGAGCCCGCATGCTTATGCGGAACCCTGCTTTTCTTTTATGAAGGTTGTATAAAAACTAAGCCCGAATCAACCTGACTCGAAATGAACGGCCTTTTAGTTTACCTTGGCCTAGTTTTTTCAGAGCAACTTGTGTCACTTCTTGCTGGACAGCGACATAAGCCCAATTATCAAACACATTAATTTTACCGACTTGCTTACCTGCAACGCCACTATCCCCAGTCAATGCACCTAAAATATCACCAGGACGCATTTTTTGTTTTTTGCCGCCTTCAATTTGTAAGGTTGCCATTTGAGGCGCAAATATCGGTTTATCTAAAAAATTAATAGCAGGCAAAGACTCCCCTTCTATTGCCATATCCAAATAATTACCCAAAGCAATAACTTTATGACTTTCTTTATCGCTAATTAATGAACAAGCAATCCCTTTACTGCCTGCTCTTCCTGTGCGACCAATACGATGTAGATGTATTTCAGGATCCCGCGCTATATGATAATTAATCACTGCATCCAAAGCATCAATATCTAAACCACGCGCCGCCACATCTGTAGCAACTAAAATAGAAACACTTTTATTAGCGAACCTTACTAAAGTTTGATCACGATCTTTTTGATCCAAATCACCGTGTAGAGCCATCACACTAAAACCAAAATGATGTAGCTCATCAGCCACTTCCTGAGCATCTTTTTTAGTATTACAAAAAATAACAGTTGATTCTGGCCTATGTTGCAAAAGTAATAAACGCACAGCTGTCAAGCGCTGATCATTATCATCAACCTTATAAAAATGCTGCTGAATACTCAGGTCATCATGTTTAAATTCAACTTTCACTATAATTGGCTTAAGCATAATACGCTGTGCAATAGTCTTTATTTCCTCTGAAAAAGTCGCACTAAATAAGAGTGTTTGGCGTTGCTCAGGCATTAAACCGACAATATCCTCCACTGCCTCTTGAAAACCCATTTCTAGCATACGATCCGCCTCATCCAATACAAAGGTATTTAAATCATCAAGGCGCAGAGTCCCTTTGCGTAAATGTTCATCAACACGCCCCGGCGTGCCCACTACAATATGCGCACCATGCTCTAGTGAACCCACTTGCGGGCCAAACGGCACTCCGCCGCATAAAGTTAATACTTTAATATTATGAATACCACGCGCCAAGCGACGAATCTCTGTTGCGACCTGGTCAGCCAACTCTCGCGTCGGGCAAAGCACTAGCGTCTGTATGCGAAAGCGTTTTACATTAAGGTTCTCCAGCAAGCCTAACCCAAATGCAGCTGTTTTTCCTGAGCCCGTTTTTCCTTGGGCAATAACATCCTTCCCTGACAAAATATACGGTAAACTTTGCGCCTGGATGGGTGTCATCGTTTCATAACCCAAAGTTGACAAATTGGATAGTAAACCAGGTTTTAATTTAAGTGTTGAAAAAGAGATTTGGCTCAAAGGAATTTCCTGTCTTTAATGGCAAGTAATGAACTCTATCTATGAGTCATTAAACTTAATAGCTTGCTATTAAGCCATAAACTGAAAAAATTTTCTGCTATTTATTGCACGCCTGCAACCAGGAATCCAGAAGCACACTAAAACTCATTGTGTATGACTACCTAAGGTCAAAAGTATATACTCAACCCTAAAACCCCTTATTTATAATCCTCTTTTAAATATATTAACACTCTCTTTGCTCAACCCTCCAATAAAGCCCAAAGGAAGCAAGACGATGAAATTAAAAAAACAAATAAGCGCTATCACCTCAGTACTACTTACCTGTGGATGTGCCACAACCACAGACAGCAAGCTCATAGAAATACAGAATCAACTTGATCAAACGCGAATTCAAAAAAGTACACTAGAAACGGAAATCACAAAATCTAACAAAAAGATACAACAACTCACTAAACAGAATCATCAATTACAGTTAGCTATAGCTTCCCCTGCTAGCAGCCGTCAACTAGAATTAACTAACGCTGAATACGCCAGCACGACCAATGATTCATTATTACCAGAAACATTACCCCTCGCCTCCTCCAAAGTAACTACCAAAGAGTGCTACGCCAGAATTCTAATGCCAACAGTGCCGTCTAGCACCGAACAGAAAGAAGCTACCCAAGATACAGTTAGTTTCTTATATTGGCATGCTATTTTATGTAGCATTAATACCACCCCAATTATCGTGCGCAAGCTACAACAAGCATTATTAACTGCGGGGTACAACCCTGGCATTATTGACGGAATCATAGGTTCAAGCACTGTTCGTGCCATAACAAGCTACCAAAAAGAGAACAACTTAGCGGTAGGTCAAATCACTATTGACACGCTTAAATCGCTCGGTGTAGATTATTAAAAATATCAGCCGCTCTTAACCACGATAACCCTTCATTCATGCTTGCTATCTCCCATTCATCAACTGCGCTAAACCTCACTGATCACGTCACACCCACCCTCAAACCTGACGAAGTATTAATCAAAGTCCATGCCGCAGGCATAAATCGCCCCGATATTATGCAACGCCAAGGACTTTACCCGCCGCCCAAAGGCGCTTCGGATATATTAGGTTTAGAAGTTGCTGGCACTATTGCCGATTTGGGCAACAACCAATCACATTTAAAAATCGGTGATAAAGTCTGCGCTTTAGTCACAGGTGGGGGCTATGCCGAATACTGCACTGCAGCCATACCATTATGCTTATCTATCCCCAGTGGGTTAAACTTCACTCAAGCCGCTGCGCTGCCTGAAACCTATTTCACCGTTTGGAGCAACCTATTTGATCGCGCTCAACTAAAAGCCAATGAAACGCTATTAATTCATGGTGGTAGTAGCGGCATAGGAACAACCGCCATACAGCTTGCAAAAGTTTTTGGTGCTAAAGTTATCGTTACTGCCGGTAGCGAAAAAAAGTGCAACTTCTGCACAGGGCTAGGTGCTGATCTAGCGATCAATTACCATGAGCAAGACTTCGCCCAAACAATTAAAAGCTATACTAATAACCAAGGTGTAGATGTTATTTTAGATATGATTGGCGGAGATTATTTTCCACGTAATATAAAGTGTCTTAATTTTGATGGCCGCTTAGTGCATATTGCTTTACAGCATGGTATTAAAGCAGAAATTAATCTATTACCCATTATGCTTAAACGACTCAGCATAACAGGATCTACTTTACGCGCCCGTAACACCCACTTCAAAGCTAAAATCGCCCGGCAACTACAAGAAAATGTCTGGCCTTTATTGGCTTCTGGGCAAATAAAACCTATTATTCATCAAACCTTTCCATTAGCTGAAGCCGAAAAAGCGCACGTACTAATGGAATCCAGTGAGCATATCGGAAAAATCATTTTAACGGTCTAAATAGCGTGCTTACAAGTAATCTGAAAGGACTACCACCTATCAACCGAGGCATGTTATAGACAATGCCACCTGTATTTATTGTGGTGATGAATAACCATTGACACAGCAACAAAAGAATACATTATAGGTTGCAGGTTCATTCCAAAAGGAACCCTGCACCGGCAATGGAATATATCTTTCTGAGCACGCCCTGCGGTCAGCCTCTTTTGCTTTTAGGTTGAAAACATTTGCAAGTGTATCCCATTCTTCATCTTGCAAATCGCTTGAGTATTCTATTTGCTACCAAAAAACCTTGATTTTACAGGGGATATATTAATCAATCAGCTTCTTCTGCATCTCCTACAGAAGATTCAATCCGATAAATAATACTCAACCGTCGAAACCACCCTCACCTTTTTAATATGCGGACTGTTTTGATCACGAGCACTGATACTAAATTGCCCTTGCGATGCTTTTCTAATTTTACCGAGTTGACTTTGAGAATCTGCCGCAAACTTTTGCGCAACTTCTCTGGCTTGTTTAGTTGCCTCTTCAATCATATCGGGCTTAACATCATTAAGTCGAGTAAAAATATATTTCGTTTGAGACTGGTAATTATTACCGGTAAAAGCAATACCACTTTTACCCAGCTCAGACAAAGAACTCATTATTGCACGCACGCCTTTTATATTTTCTGAATAGACGGTTATTGTTTGCATGGCAGTATAACGGAATTCCGCTTTAGCATTACCATATTGCTGCGCTGATTTATCAGTAATGACAGGTGAAGAAAAGGAGATTTCCTTTTCACTGATGCCCTTTTTCTGTAAAAAGTGTTTTATTTTTAAACTGCTGGCATCAACTGAACTGTACAGCTTAATTAATTCATTACTCGCTTCTGTAAATTGGATCGGCCAAATAATAATATCTGCTGGGTACTCACGCTCAGATAGACCTTTTGCGGTCACAGTACGTTCATATTCTTTCACCTTAATAGCAGCATTAGCTAATAAGTAGCCTAATGCAAATAAACCTAAAAATATAAAAAAACCGAGTATAAAGACATTAACTTTGCTATTTTCTTGCATTTCAGCACCTCTGAATATTGCTCACACTTTAATTAGACACACTTAACTTAGCTTTTCTCCGCTTAGCCCGAAAGAAATCGCGCAATAAATCAGCGCAGGTTTCTGCCAGCACCTCGCCTTGCCAATCAACCTGATGATTTAAAAAATCAGCATTTGCTAATTCTAAAGCACTACAAATCGCACCACGTTTTTCATCTAATGCGCCAAATACCACTCGCTTAACTCGAGCATGAGCGATTGCCCCCATACACATCACACAAGGCTCTAGTGTCACATATAAAGTGCTATTCATTAAACGATAATTTGCTAAAGTCTTGCCCGCTAATCGTAATGCGACCATTTCTGCGTGTGCTGATGGATCATGTGTAGTAATCGGGACATTCCAACCTTCGGCAATGCATTGCCCTTCCATTACCACAACCGCACCGACAGGTACTTCACCTTGCTCTTCAGCACGCTGCGCCAGCCTAATGGCATGACGCATCCACGCTTCATCTTCTGCTGTTATTCCCATTCAATCGTTGCCGGTGGCTTGCCTGAAATATCGTAAGTCACGCGTGAAATACCTTCGACTTCATTGATAATACGGTTGGAAATTAAGCCTAAAAAGTCATAAGGTAAATGCGCCCAGCGTGCGGTCATAAAATCAACCGTTTCTACGGCACGAATGGCTATCACATAATCATAACGTCGCCCATCCCCCATAACACCTACTGATTTAATTGGTAAAAATACAGCAAAGGCTTGGCTAACGGTATGATACAAATTATTTTTGTATAATTCTTCAATAAAAATAGCATCCGCTTTACGCAGTAAATCTGCGTATTCTTTTTTTACTTCACCCAAAATACGTACGCCTAAGCCTGGCCCTGGAAAAGGGTGGCGATGAATCATATTGGCAGGCAGACCTAATTCCAAACCAAGTTGACGCACTTCATCTTTAAATAATTCACGTAATGGCTCGAGTAATTTTAGCTGCATATTTTCAGGTAAGCCCCCAACATTGTGGTGCGATTTAATCAAGTGAGCTTTTCCATTTGCTGCACCAGCCGATTCAATCACATCGGGGTAAATCGTACCTTGTGCGAGCCATTTTGCATCGGTTAATTTAGCGGCTTCTTCATCAAAAATTTCAATAAATAAGTTACCGATAATTTTGCGCTTTTGCTCAGGATCACTGTTACCTGCTAAAGCGTCTAAATAACGCTGCTCTGCATTAATACGCAGCACATTAACGCCCATGTTTTCAGCAAACATAGCCATCACTTGATCGCCTTCATTTAAACGCAACAAGCCTGTATCGACAAATACACAGGTTAATTGTTTACCAATAGCTTTATGCAATAAAGCTGCAACTACTGAAGAATCAACTCCGCCTGACAAGCCTAAAACAACCTGATCTGTACCGACTTTCTCTTTAATAATTTGAATATTTTCATCAATAATATGCGCTGAATCCCATAAAGCATCGCAAGCGCAAATATCCAAGACAAAACGCCTTAATATGCGGCCACCTTGTTTAGTATGGGTTACTTCAGGATGAAATTGTATACCATAAAAATCTTTTTCTTCATTCGCAATCCCAGCAATGGGGGCACCATCAGAACTTGCAATCAGCTTAAAACCTTCTGGTAATTCGACGACACGATCACCATGACTCATCCACACATCTAATAAACCAAAACCTTCTACCGTAACAGCATCTTCTATGTCTTTTAATAATTTAGAATGGCCGCGCGCGCGGACTTGCGCATAGCCAAATTCACGATGATCTGAGGACTCTACTTTGCCATGAAGTTGCTCGGTCATAGTTTGCATACCATAACAAATACCTAGAACAGGTACGCCAGCATCAAATACAGCCTGCGGAGCTCTTGGTGTATTACCTAAAGTCACTGACTCAGGGCCACCGGATAAAATGATCCCTTTTGCGCCAAAATTACGCACCTCATCATCGGAACAATCACAGGCGTAAATTTCACAATAAACGCCAATTTCACGAATACGACGTGCAATAAGCTGTGTGTACTGCGAGCCAAAATCTAAAATCAGGATTTTGTGGGCATGGATATCTGTAGTTGAATGTTGGTTCACGGTAAATCTCTTTAATTATTTAATACGACTAGGTTTTATACTTCGCACGGTTACGGCTACGGATTTCCAGCGGTTGGTTTGTACCGATAGCTGCATTGCCGAAACAATTGCAGAGCTTGCTATCGACAAAAATAAACTCGCTAAACACAACGCATCCGCAATTGCGCAAAGTATATAAACAAAATAAGGCTCACTAGGAGCCTTATTTTATAACAATAATGCCAGCCTAAAACTAAGCCCGATAATTCGGTGCTTCTTTAGTTATGGTGACATCATGTACGTGGCTTTCACGCATTCCAGCGCTAGTCACACGGACAAACCCTGCTTTGTCATGCATGATTTCAATGGTTGCACAGCCGGTATAGCCCATGCTGGCACGAATACCACCAATAGATTGATGAATAATCGCTAACAAAGTACCTTTATAAGGAACACGACCTTCAATACCTTCTGGAACTAATTTATCTGAAGAATCAGCATCTTCTTGAAAATAGCGATCACTTGACCCTTGTTGCTGTGCCATCGCACCAATTGAGCCCATGCCACGATAGGATTTATAAGAGCGACCTTGATATAATTCAATTTCACCGGGGGCCTCTTCTGTACCAGCAAAAAGACCACCGAGCATCACCGAGTGCGCGCCAGCAGCTAAAGCTTTCGCCATATCGCCTGAATAACGAATACCACCATCAGCAATCAAAGGAACACCCGTCCCCTTTAGCGCTTGTGCAACATTATCAACCGCTGAAATTTGTGGCACACCGACACCGGCAACAATTCGCGTAGTACAAATAGAACCTGGGCCAATTCCAACTTTGACACCATCAGCACCAGCTTCTACTAAAGCAAGAGCAGCAGCAGCCGTGGCAATATTGCCACCAATAATCTGCAAGTCTGGATAATTTTGTTTCGCCCAGCGCACACGATCTAATACACCTTGCGAATGTCCGTGTGCGGTATCAACCACAACCACGTCAACACCTGCAGCAACTAATGCCGCAATACGCTCTTCTGTGCCTTCACCCGTTCCTACTGCTGCACCTACACGCAACCGCTCTAACTCGTCCTTGCATGCACTCGGGTAATCTTTAGCTTTTTGTATATCTTTTACCGTCACCATACCACGCAAATGAAAATCATCATTCACAATTAATACTTTTTCAATGCGGTGTTCATGCAGCAAAGTTAGTGCTTCTTGCTTAGTAAAATCTTCTTTTACGGTGATCAAACGGTCTTTAGGTGTCATGACCTTAGCAATAGACTCATCAAGTCGTGTTTCAAAGCGCAAATCACGACTGGTCACAATCCCAACGAGTTCATTGCCATCAACAACAGGCACGCCGGAAATGTTTTTTTGCTTAGTCAGCGCCATAACGTCACGTACAGTGGCTGTCGAAGCGACTGTAATAGGCTCTCTAATAACACCACTCTCATATTTTTTAACGCGACGTACTTCATGCGCTTGTTGAGCTACCGTCATATTCTTATGAATAATACCAATACCGCCCTCTTGAGCTATTGCGATAGCCAATCTTGATTCGGTAACAGTATCCATGGCCGCTGAAACTAGCGGCATGTTCAATGAAATATTACGTGTCAACTTCGTCACCATTGACACTTCACGCGGCATCACAGTTGAGTGAGCCGGCACTAACAGCACATCATCAAAAGTTAAGGCTTCCTGGATAATTTGCATGATATTTTCCGTTCAAGAAATAAAAATTAACCGATGATTATACTATAAATAACCAACCCATTAATAGCTGTTTATTGGCATTACCAATACCAACGTACTTAAATTAAACCATCAACTCAAAGAAACTTTTCGGTGCTCCGCAAACTGGACACGCCCAATCATCTGGAATATCAGCCCATAATGTACCAGGGGCAAGACCACTATCTGGGTCACCTATAGCCTCATCATAAACATGTTCACATTCTAAACAGCGATATTTTTTAAACTCTGCCATGACACTCTCCCAATCAATAAATAAAAGGCCATAATAATTTGCCGGCCACGATAAATAACAAGATAGAAAAATACTGTTTTAGCTTTTTTGTTGGCAAGCGATTAGCCCATTTAGCGCCAATAGGAGCAACCAATATACTACTCAGCACCACCCCTAAAAATGCTGGCAAATAAATATAGCCAAAACTCCCCTCAGGCAAGCCGACCTTTTGCCAACCCAACAGTGCATAACTGATACTACCCGCAAGCGCAATCGGCAAACCACAAGCACTGGAAACAGCTACAGTATTACGCATCGGAATCTGATACTTAGCTAACAGAGGAACAGTTAGTGTTCCTCCCCCTATACCTAAGACAGCAGAAACAAAACCTATCACCAAACCTGCGATAGTTAAAGTTAGACTAGTCAACTTTGTTGTTTGCACAGCGGCTTTGGGCCTTAATTGCATTACCATCTGTACTGCTACATATAACATGTACAAGGCAAAGATAAAACGTAAGTTTGCCGACAAAAGGTAATCCGCTGCATAAGCGCCCGCAACAACACCCAATACAATACCGGCAGAAAGCCGCCATACATAAGGCCAAATAACAGCCCCCAAACGCTGGTGCGCGAGAACTGTCGCTATAGAGGTAACAATAATTGTTGCCAATGAGGTTGCAACTGCCATCAACATAACCAACTCACTAGCAATGCCTTGCTGCGCAAATAAAAGTGCAAAAAAAGGCACCAAAACCAAACCACCACCCACACCAAAAAGCCCAGCTAAGACCCCCGAAAAACAACCAAAAGCCAAACAAACTAGGACAACCTCTAACATGAAAAATATTCCATCACTCTATTCCAGCCCCTAATCAACATCAAATATCAATACGACAGCTCATTGCCAACTTAGCACTGAATCCTTTATCATGCATCTTAATATTAAAAAGATAATAAATTTAACATGATGAAAGCCTATTTAGTTGGCGGCGCTGTACGTGACACACTTCTCAATCTACCCGTGCGCGAGCGCGACTGGGTTGTGCTCGGAGAAACACCAGAAGCTATGCTGCAAAAAGGCTTTACCAAAGTAGGCAAAGACTTCCCCGTTTTTCTACACCCCGAAACAAAAGATGAATATGCACTCGCACGGACCGAAAGGAAAACAACTCATGGCTATAAAGGCTTTGCTGTTTGCGCAACACCTGACGTTAGCTTAGCAGAGGATTTACTACGCCGCGACTTAACGATTAATGCTATGGCCATGCTAGATAATGGCGAGATCATCGACCCTTATGGTGGCCAAGAAGACCTTAAAAACAGAGTGTTTCGCCATATATCTCCCGCTTTTTGTGAAGATCCTGTACGCGTCTTACGCATCGCGCGTTTTTGTGCACGCTACCAACACCTTGGTTTTCATATTGCACCAGAAACACAAAAATTAATGCAGAACATGGTTAAACAAGGTGAAATTGATCATCTTGTTCCTGATCGTGTTTGGGCAGAAACCACCAAAGCCCTAAGCGAGCAGTCGCCTTCTGCTTATTTTCAAGCCTTACGTGACTGCAGTGCCTTAGCGCGTATTTTCCCAGAAATTGATGCCTTATTTGGCGTACCGCAAACAGCCATCTATCACCCTGAAATTGATACCGGCATACATACGCTGATGGTTTTAGACCAAGCCGCTTTATTAAGCAATAAAACCACAATACGCTTTGCAGCCCTAACCCACGACCTAGGAAAAGCACTGACTCCTGTAACAAATTGGCCTAGCCACCATGGTCATGAAACATTAGGATTAAGTGCCCTCACTGCACTCTGCACTCGACTGCGCGTACCCAATAATTACCAGAAACTGGCACAACAAGTCATGCAATATCATACTCACAGTCATCGCGCTTTTGAGTTAAAAGCATCGACACTCTGCGCAACACTGGTTAGCCTCAATGCATTTAAAGCTGACAATCATTTAAATGACTTTTTACTCGCTTGCGAAGCTGATGCTAAAGGTCGCTTAGGATTTGAGAATTCAGCTTATCCTCAAGCTCACTATATTTTAGCCGCACAAAAAGCAGGAGCTGATATAGATAGCTCAACGGTTTTAAGCGGGAATTTGCAAGGCAAAGAAATTGGCATAGCAATTAATAGACTACGCACAGCTGAAATCAGTAAAATAAAAGCCCAATTTACTAAAAATTAAGACCATAGGATTTAATATGCCCTCTTTTGATATTGTTTCAGAGCTTGATATGCACGAAGCTCAAAATGCCCTTGACCAAGCTAATAAAGAAGTAGGAGCTCGCTTTGACTTTAAAGGCTCTAATGCAGAGTTTGAATTAAAAGATGACACTATCTTGATGAAAGCTGCTTCAACATTCCAACTACAACAGATGCTACCCATTTTATTTTCTAAAATGACTAAGCGCGGCATTGATATTAGCTGCTTAGAAATGGGAGACATAAAAGAAGGCGTAAAAACAGCACAACAACCCATTTCGCTGAAAGAAGGTATCGACAAGCCTTTAGCAAAAAAGATCGTTAAAGCCATTAAAGATAGCAAGATCAAAGTGCAGACCGCCATTGAAGGCGAAAAAATCAGAGTAACCGGCAAAAAAAGAGATGACCTGCAAGCCGCTATGCAATTATTACGTAAACAAGATTTAGAGCAGCCATTACAGTTTAATAATTTTAGAGACTAGAGCATTCCACACCTCTATTTATACTTCGCACGCTCACGACTACTAACTTCTAACGGTTGATTTTAGCCAATAGCTAAGTTTCTGAAACCGTTACAGAGCTTGCTACGCGCCGCCTGACTCAGCATCTTTCTCTAGACCAAAATAAACGCGCTATAACAGCACACCTGTAACTGCACGAAGTATAAGCCAAGTAGAGGTGTACATTATTTATTAACCTACACTTTCACTTTCTCATAAATAAAATAAGCAGCAATCACCAAAGACAACCATATTGCCACCATAGGGCCAATCACACCATCATAGGGACTGACTAAATAAATCAAATCCGAACTTGGATTTACATTCACCAGTTGATGTGCCATTTTAATTTGCCACACCCATGCCGCATGACAACCTATACACCAAGCCAGACTCAATTGCAGACGTGCGCGCATAATCGCCAAAAACACACCCACCATCAATAAAGCCCATAAAGCACCTAAATGCTCGGGCTTTAATAAGTTTTGAAAAGCCTCTATTGCAAGATAAAAACCATCTATCAACTGCGCATCCTCAATAGGAATGGATGTACGCGCTTTAATAAAATGCAATATGGCATAATAAAACGAACTAATAAATATCGTTGCAGCGACGCCAATACGCTTTACGTATGCTGAAATTAGAATCCCTCGAAACATCGGCTCCTCTAAAAGAGAAATTAACAAAGCCAACAAAAAAGTCACCAATAATTTAACCAAAACTTTTTCTAGGGTCCAGGCTTTAGTTTCATTAATAATCGTAATATCTAAGGCATAACTTAATAATAAAACAGGCAGCAAAGTACACAGTCCTAGAATCATGCCTCCTGACATTTGCTTAAGAAACCGTTTAAATGGCACAAAACCCAACTGCTTTGCGCTAATATTCAAATAACGCATCGTTGGATAAATACTCAATATCAATAATGCTTGAGTCACTCGACTAATCACTCGATGCAACTCTGCTACACCATTAATAAGCATAAAAATACCATAACCAATGACACAGGCAATACCAGTATAAAGCAGCAGCATAACCAAAGGCACTAAGCTAACAGCAACTTTTTTAAGCATCAGTGCAACCTAAATCACCCCATAAAACTTGAACAGCAGTTAAAGCAGCCAAAGCGGCTGTTTCTGTGCGTAGCACTCGCGGCCCTAATTGCACTGGAATAAATCCAGCTTGCTTAGCTGTTTCTCGTTCCTGTTCAGAAAAACCACCTTCAGGCCCTGCTAATAAAGTCACTTTATTACCTTCTGGCTGTAAATCTTGCAAAGTTTGCGTCGCAAAAGGATCTAAAAAAACTTTAAGTCCAGATTGCTGTTTTACCCAAGCAGCTAAAAGTGCAACAGATTCAATCCTCGGCATAACCGTCCGTCCACTTTGCTCAGCTGCATGCTGCGCAATTTTCTGCCAGTGGCGAATCTTATTACTCTCTTTATCGCCTTTTAGCTGCACCACACAACGCTCACTAATTAAAGGGGTAATTTTCATAACACCCAGCTCTACTGACTTCTGCACGGAAAAATCCATACGTTCACCGCGTGATACACCTAAGCCTAACAACACCTGCAATGGCGATTCAATGTCACGGTCCACAAAACTTAGTATTTTCACTAAAACCTGCTTACGTGACACGACCATGATTTCAGCTTGATATTCACCACCTAGGCCATTAAATAATATAATTGAATAGGACTTTTTTAGCCGTAAAACAGTACGCACATAATGCGCACAACCTTCATCTAAACTAATTGTTTCCTGCACAACCAAAGGCATGTCTACATATAATCTTGATACTCTCATTTACTCTCCCGCCCCAACAAAAAAGGCAGGCAAAACATAAGCTGCCTTGCCTGCCTTTATAGCCTGTTCAAACGCGTTTAGAATTTTAAATTATTCCAGACCGCTAAAGTAGGTTTTGCTTGATTCATAGTATAAAAATGCAAGCCCGGCGCACCATTATCTAGTAATTCTTGACATAATTTGGAGACCACATCTTCACCAAAGGCAACAATCGACTCTCTATCATCACCAAATCCTTCCAATGTTTTACGCATCCAACGCGGAATATCCGCACCACACATATCAGAAAATCGAAACAATTGTGAATAATTAGTAATCGGCATAATGCCCGGCACAATAGGAATATCAATGCCACTTTTCTCACATTTATCTAGAAAGTAAAAATAAGCTTCAGCATTATAGAAATACTGAGTAATCACCGCATTCGCCCCCGCATCAACTTTACGCTTAAAATTATCAAAGTCTGTTTGCGCGCAGCTTGCTTGTGGATGTATCTCAGGGTAGCCTGCTACATGAATTTGAAAATGATCACCCGTTTCTTTACGAATAAATTCAACTAGCTCATTAGCATAACGAAACTCACCAGCAGACATCATTCCTGAGGGCAAATCACCGCGCAAAGCAACGATTTTAGATACCCCATGCTGACGGTAGTTTTGTAGAATTTCTAGAATATTTTCTTTAGTTGAAGCGACACAAGATAAATGCGGCGCAGCAGAAACGCCATTTTTCTGTATTTTAACCACAGTATCATAAGTTTTATCGCGCGTAGAGCCCCCTGCACCAAACGTAACCGAGAAAAAGTCAGGGTTTAACTGGGCCAATTCTTGATGGACTTTCTCTAAATTTACCGCTCCTTCTTCCGTTTTTGGCGGATAAAATTCAAAACTAAATAAGTCTGCTTTATTTTTTTTGGTCATCATCTTTTAAGCATCAGAGAAATAATAAAAAGTAAAAAGGGCTTATAGACACGCCGTAAATATGCGCAACTAAAGCCCTTTTTACAACAAACCCGCTAATAAAGTCGCTTAGTAACGGTAATGATCTGCTTTATATGGACCTTCAACCGGTACGCTAATATATTTAGCTTGCTCAGGTGTTAACTGTGTTAATTGCACTCCTAATTGCGCCAAATGCGAACGCGCTACTTTTTCATCTAATTTCTTAGGCAGAATATATACTTTATTTTCATAATCAGCAGCATTTTCCCATAATTCCATTTGCGCTAGCACTTGGTTACAGAATGAATTCGACATAACAAAGCTAGGGTGGCCTGTTCCACAGCCTAAGTTTACTAAACGACCTTCCGCCAAAATAATCAGCTTTTTGCCATCAGGGAAAGTAACATGATCCACTTGCGGCTTAATATTATCCCAAGTGTACTGACGTAAGGCCGCAATTTCAATTTCTGAATCAAAGTGACCAATATTACATACGATAGCGTTATTTTTCATCGCTAACATATGCTTATGATTGATAATATGGTAGTTACCCGTTGCTGTGACAAAGATATTCGCTAAAGGCGCTGCTTCTTCCATTGTGACCACGCGGTAGCCTTCCATTGATGCTTGTAGCGCACAAATCGGATCAATTTCTGTTATCCAAACCGTAGCACCTAAGCCACGTAGCGATTGCGCACAACCTTTACCTACATCACCATAACCACACACAACCGCGATTTTACCCGCAACCATAACATCTGTTGCACGCTTAATACCGTCAACCAAAGACTCACGACAGCCATATAGATTATCGAATTTTGACTTAGTGACAGAGTCATTCACATTGAATGCCGGTACTTTTAAAGTCCCTTCTGTAACCATCTCGTATAAACGCAAGACACCCGTTGTCGTTTCTTCAGAAAGGCCTTTTACATCCGCCATTAATTCTGGGAATTTTTCATGCATCATCACGGTTAAATCACCGCCATCATCCAAAATCATATTGGGTCGCCAGCCATTAGGACCGATAATAGTTTGCTCAATACACCATTCTGCTTCTTCTTCAGTTTCGCCTTTCCAAGCAAACACAGGAATACCTGCTGCTGCCATTGCTGCCGCAGCTTGATCTTGGGTAGAGAAAATATTACACGAAGACCAACGCACTTCAGCACCTAGCGCCGTTAACGTTTCAATTAAAACGGCTGTCTGAATAGTCATATGCAAACAGCCTGCAATACGTGCTCCTTTTAATGGTTGTGCTGCACCGAACTCTTCACGCAATGCCATTAATCCTGGCATTTCTGTTTCAGCAATTAAAGTTTCTTTACGGCCCCATTCGGCCAAAGACATATCTGCAACTTTATAATCTTGTTCACTCATTTTATTATTCCGTATATTTAATTTTTTAAAGGCCAGCTGCGCTTTTTAAGGCATCAATTTTATCAGTTTTTTCCCAACTAAATGTATCTTCTGTACGACCAAAATGACCATAGGCAGCAGTAGGCTGGTATATAGGTTTTAATAAATCGAGCATAGCAATTAAACCTTTAGGCCTTAAATCAAATACATCCCTAATGATTTGTACCAAACGCTCTTCGCTCATCTTTCCTGTACCAAAGGTTTCTATGCTAATAGAAGTAGGCTCAGCAACACCAATCGCATAAGACACCTGAATTTCACAGCGCTCTGCTAATTTTGCCGCAACAATATTTTTTGCCACATAACGACACATATAAGCCGCTGAACGATCTACTTTTGAGGGGTCTTTTCCTGAAAAAGCGCCACCACCATGTCTAGCCATACCACCATAAGTATCAACGATAATTTTACGGCCTGTTAAACCACAGTCACCCACTGGGCCACCAATAATAAATTGGCCCGTTGGATTAATAAAATATTGGGTATTGGCATGCAGCCATTCTTGAGGTAAAGTCGGTAAGATAATTTCATCCATCACCGCTTCTTCTAAAAGCTTCCCCCCCATGTCAGGCGAATGCTGCGTAGACAAAACAACAGCATCAATCGCAACGGGTTTATTATTTTCATAGCGAAAAGTAATCTGACTTTTTGCATCAGGACGCAACCAAGGTAAAGTACCATTTTTACGCACTTCTGCTTGACGCTTCATTAATAAATGCGAATAAGTAATCGGGGCAGGCATTAACACATCCGTTTCATTGCTCGCATAACCAAACATTAAACCCTGATCACCCGCCCCTTGCTCATGATCTTCGCTATCATCAACTCCCTGAGCAATATCTGCCGATTGCTTACCAATCGCATTTAATACGGCACAACTTGCCGCATCAAAACCTATATCCGAGCTGTTATAACCTATATCATGAACAACTTTTCTAACAACCTCCTCAGTATCAACCCAGGCATCTGTAGTAATTTCTCCGGCAATAATCACCATCCCAGTCTTTACCAAAGTTTCACAAGCAACCCTTGATTTAGGGTCTTGTGCAAGTAGTGCATCTAAAATAGCATCAGAAATCTGATCGGCAACCTTATCAGGATGCCCTTCTGAAACAGACTCAGAAGTAAAAATATAGTTATTGCTCATAAATATGGTCCTTTTTTATACAAGGGATAGATATAAAGACTGAAAACAGCTAACGCATGTTTTTCAGATAAAAAAAAAGGTTGCATCTGCAACCTTTAATATATGGTGGGCCCTCCCAGACTCGAACTGGGGACCTGCCGATTATGAGTCGGATGCTCTAACCAACTGAGCTAAGGGCCCTAAATTATTTAAATAGATTTTTCACTTCTTGCTTATTCTGCATCCAAAAAGCACTTCAACTGATCCGAGCGAGAAGGGTGTCGCAATTTACGTAAGGCCTTTGCTTCAATTTGGCGAATACGTTCGCGTGTTACATCAAACTGCTTTCCAACCTCTTCCAAGGTATGATCAGTATTCATATTAATACCAAAACGCATACGCAAAACTTTCGACTCTCTTGCCGTCAATCCCGCCAATACACTTTGTGTCGACTCTTTTAGACCGGCAATTGTAGCAGAGTCCACAGGAGAAAGCATCTTTGAATCCTCAATAAAATCACCTAAATGCGAATCTTCATCATCGCCTATCGGTGTTTCCATTGAAATAGGCTCTTTAGCAATTTTCAGAACCTTGCGCACTTTATCTTCCGGCATTTCCATATGCACTGCTAATTCTTCAGGCGTTGCTTCACGGCCTTTTTCTTGCATAATTTGACGTGAAATACGATTCAGTTTATTAATCGTCTCAATCATATGCACAGGAATACGAATGGTTCTTGCTTGATCAGCAATAGACCGTGTAATCGCTTGACGTATCCACCATGTTGCGTAGGTCGAAAACTTATAGCCTCGGCGATACTCAAATTTATCAACCGCCTTCATTAAGCCGATATTACCTTCCTGAATTAAATCCAAGAATTGTAAACCACGATTAGTGTATTTTTTTGCAATCGAAATAACCAGACGCAAATTAGCCTCGATCATATCTTTTTTCGCACGTCGTGACTTTGCCTCACCAATCGACACACGGCGGCTAATATCCTTTATTTCCACAATAGATAAACCATGTGCCTCCTCCATCGCTTTAAACTGCGCCTGAGCTCGTTTAAGCTCTTTTGCATTAGCTTCTAAAACGGCAGCAACTGCCTCATCCTTATCTGCATACTCAGACAGCCATGTTAAATCAGTTTCATTAGAAATAAATTTATCAATAAATTCTTTACGATTTATTTTTGCCTGTTTAACACAAATAGATAAAACTACCCTCTCTTGCTCTCGGATATTTTGCGTAACCACATCAAGTAACGCGACTTTCTTTTTAAAATATTGTGGTGTCCACTTTACCTCAAGAAACCGTTCAGACAACGCTTCCATTGCTTGCTCTGTCTTTTCATGCTTATATCCATTTTTCTTCACTGAGGCTTTAACTCGCTTATACGCGGCTCTAATTTCCTCAATTTTCGCTTGCGCCTCTTCATAAGTAATACCAGTAGGCTCAACTACCTCATCATCATCGTCGTCATCATCAGTTCCTGCCACAACGGCAACTTTCGAATCATCGTAGTCAGGCTCATTAAGATCAATAAAATCACTAAGAATATCAGTCAAACGCAAGCCATTCTCTTTACCTACCGTTTCAAAGTCAGCAAACAAAGATTCTAAAACTATGCCAGATCGAGCAATAGCACGCACAATTTGACGCTGCCCCTCTTCAATTCGGCGCGCAATTTTTAATTCTTCAGGTCGCGCCAATAGCCCAACCGAGCCCATTTCACGCATATACATTCTGACTGGGTCAGTGGTACGGCCAAATTCACTATCGACTGATGCCAGCGCTGCAACTTCTTCCGCATCATCATCATCAGCAGTCACTTCATCATTAGAAAGGTCCTCAGTATCTTCAGGCGCACTTTCATGAACCTTGATACCAAGGTCATTAATCATACCGATAATATCTTCAATTTGCTCAGGATCGACAATATCACTTGGTAAGTGATCATTAACCTCCGCATAAGTTAAATAACCTTGCGACTTACCTTTTGCAATTAATTGTTTAAGCTGAGACTGCTGCTGTTCTTGATTCATTATTTACCTTAAAGACGCTATATCAAAAGCTTCTGATATAGAAAAATTTCTCTACTTACGGTTCGCCAGCATACTTAACAATTCCTTTCGCTCATGCTCACTCAAACCACTCGCCCTTTCCTTTGCAATTAACTGATCAAGACGACTCTCCTGACCCTGACTAATTAACCTGTCAATTGCTCCTGAAAACTCCTCTTTTAACTCATCTCCTGAGATAAAAAAGTCATGATTCATCATTACACCTATATAACTCTCTTCCTCTTTTCCTCTAAAATACTCTAACAAACTAGGTAAATTAATATTAGGGCTCTCCACAATAATTTCAACTATTGTTTTTAATAAACTTATCCCTGGGAAGTTCAAACTTTGCCAATTTATATTTTTTTCTTCGAGTACATCAATTAAGCTAGGGTTCTGCAGCAGCAAAGATATCGCTATCCTTACTGGCGACAGCTTTACGTCTGCCTGCTTTTGCTTATGCCTTGAAACCTTAAGCGTAGTCGGATTTCCAAAAAAGTCCAACTGGTCTACCTTAGATATCTCTTTTAATTTTTCTAGCATTAGATCTTGAAAAACACCACTTGGTATCTTTTCTAAGTATCCTTTTGCCTTACTCGCTAAACTTGCACGACCTTCCAGGTCATTAAGGTTTAAACCTTGCTTTAGTCGATCAAAAAAGAACGCCGATAAGCTGGCTGCTGATGCTATACGCTGCTCAAAAGCAACAAGCCCCTCCTGTCTCACCAAAATATCTGGATCATCTCCTGCAGGCAACTGCATAATCTTTACTTGCCGCCCATCTTTGAGACTTGGCAAAGCAGCCTCAACAGCCCGCCAAGAAGCTGCCCTTCCCGCCTTATCGCCATCAAAACACAAGACAATCTCTGAACTAAAACGAAACAGTAATTCCAAATGCTCTTTAGAGGTCGCCGTACCTAAGGTCGCTACTGCATAACCCAACCCAAACTGGGACAATGCAATAACATCCATATAACCCTCAACGACAAGAATTCGCTCAGGCTTGGCATTCCTGGCCAACAACTCATATAGCCCATAAACCTCTCGGCCCTTATGAAATACAGCTGTCTCAGGAGAATTCAAATATTTGGGCAAGGAGTCATCTAAAACACGCCCACCAAACCCTAACACCCTACCACGACGATCCCGAATAGGGAAAATCACTCGATCACGAAAACGATCATAAACTGCGCCACTATCCTTAGCAACCACTAAGCCAGCTTCCATCAACTGCTGCGACTTAAAACGCTTACTCAAAGCATCCCAGCCTGCTGGCGCATAACCTAATTGAAACTCTTGCGCCACCTCACCACTTAAGCCACGCGACTTAAAATAATCGACAGCGGCCTTAGCACTGACATTATCGCGCAACTGGTCTATATAGAAACCAGTAACCTGCTCAAGCAGCTGCAAAATCTCTGCAGTATTATTCTTTTTTACCGGATCAGCGTTAGCTTCTCGTGGTACTTCCACACCAACAAAGTCAGCTAAATCCTCTACCGCCTCAACGAAATTGAGGTGACCATAATCCATTAAAAAACTAATAGCATTGCCACCCGCACCACAACCGAAGCAATGATACAGCTGTTTATTGCGAGTTACGCTAAAGCTAGGCGTCTTTTCCGTATGAAAAGGGCAGCGTGCTACATAGCTACTCCCCGCTTTCTTTAATGGAACATAACTATCAACAAGATCAACTAGATCAACCCTGACCAATAAATCATCAATAAATGACCTCGGGATCTTGCCTGCCATAATCAGTTAAAAATCAAACGCCTAGTGCTGTCTTTATTTTTTTACCGACAACTGACATATCTGCTCGACCCAGCATAGCAGGCTTTAACAAAGCCATTACTTTACCCATATCCTTAATAGAGCTTGCTGAACAATCCGCAATAGCGCTTTCAACCATTGCCACAATCTCTTCTTCAGTCAATGCTTGAGGCAAAAAATCTTGAATCACAACTATCTCAGCCTCTTCAACTTCAGCCAAATCTTCACGGCCTGCATCGCGGTATTGCCTTATCGACTCTCTGCGTTGCTTCAGCATCTTATCTAATGTCGCAATAACTTGCTCGTCGTCTAAAACAATACGCTGATCAACCTCTATCTGCTTAATCGCAGCCATAATTAACCGAATAGTCCCCAAACGAGATTTTTCTTTGTCTCTCATTGCCTGCTTCATTTCGTCTTTAAGACGACTTTGCATAGTAGTCATAACTTACAGCTGGGGGCGGCCACGACGTAAATTTTTCAAAGCATAACGCTCACGAGATAATTTCTTAAGGTGACGCTTTACTGCTGCAGCTGCTTTGCGCTTACGTTCGGCCGTTGGTTTTTCATAAAATTCACGACGACGTACTTCAGACAAAATACCCGCCTTCTCACAAGAGCGCTTAAAGCGGCGTAGAGCGATATCAAATGGTTCGTTTTCTTTAATTTTAATTGCAGGCATAAATTTTTCCAGTTTGCTAAAATTCAGTTATTGAATGATAAGAAGTTCAAAGTTTATGGGGCTAGCTAAAATTAATATATGTCAGCCAGCGAAACCCTCGATTATAGCAGCAATATTTTTAAAATCAAACCCATGTATATTTTAGGTATAGAGACATCATGCGATGAAACTGGCGTTGCCATTTATCATAGCGAAAAAGGGCTAATTCACCATTGCTTATACAGCCAAATAGCCATGCATAATCTATATGGCGGGATCGTTCCAGAACTAGCCTCGCGCGACCATATTCGCAAACTTACTCCTCTGATCCACGAATGTTTAAAAAGCAGCCAGCTAACTAAAGCAGACATAGGCGGCATTGCCTATACCGCCGGCCCTGGCCTAATCGGCGCACTATTAGTCGGCGCAGCAACAGCAAAAAGCTTAGCTTGGACCTGGGGTATACCTGCTATTGCCGTACATCATATGGAAGGCCATTTATTAGCGCCTATGTTAGAAGATAATCCACCAGCATTCCCCTTTGTCGCACTACTTATTTCAGGCGGGCACACTTTATTGGTCAAAGTTACCAATATTGGCCAATATGAATTACTGGGTGAATCACTCGATGATGCTGCGGGCGAAGCCTTTGACAAAGCAGCTAAAATGCTTGGATTATCCTATCCTGGCGGCCCTTTATTAGCAAAAATGGCAGAACAAGGCAATCCTGAACGCTTTAAATTTCCACGCCCAATGACTGACCGCCCTGGCTTGGATTTTAGCTTTAGCGGGCTAAAAACCTTTACCATGAACACCCTGATCAGCACCAAGCAAACAGACCAAGATAAAGCCGATGTTGCTCTCGCCTTTCAAAAGGCCACCGCTGAAACCCTAGCGATAAAGTGCAAACGAGCACTTAAGCAGACCGGACTAAAACGCCTAGTTGTTGCTGGCGGCGTCAGCGCCAATACATACATCCGCCAAACATTAACCGATATGACCCAAAAAGAAAGGGCGGAAATCTTTTTTCCCAGGCCTGAATTCTGCACCGATAACGGCGCAATGATTGCCTACGCAGGCAGCCAACACTTAAAAGCACAACAATCCGAATCCCTAGCAATTCAAGCAAAACCTCGTTGGCCTATTAACGAGCTCTACAAAGCATAAGCACTATTTTTCCTCTCCCGCCAAAAGTCGCTGAATATTGCCTTTATGGCGCCAAATCAAAATAACTGAAATAAGTGCAGCCACATAAACAAGTGGCTGCATACCCATAATAAAATAAACATAAACAGGCGCCAATACCGAAGCAACAAGAGCAGATAAAGAAGAAATTTTGAACAACCTATAAACTATATACCAAGTTACCGCGACCGCCCCACCAAGCATCCAGTGAGCCCCAAAAAATACGCCAAATGAAGTCGCAACCCCCTTGCCTCCTTTGAAACCAAAAAAAACCGGATATAAATGCCCGACAAAAGCAGCAAAAACCACAGCAGATAAAATTAGCGGCCCCACATTAAGCGCTTGCGCAATTAAAACAGGTATCAAACCTTTTAACATATCACCAAAAAGTGTAATGCCAGCAGCTTTCTTGCCACCAATACGCATCACATTTGTAGCACCCGGGTTTCCAGAGCCCTGAGCTCTTGGATCAGGCAAGCCCATCACCCGACAAACAATAATCGCACTAGAAATAGAACCTAATAAATATGCAACCGGGACTAACAACCATTCAATCATTTTTTTATCCTATTTTTTAAAAATATAAGCCTATTACTTGTATGACAGAGATATTTCCCTGATACTTACCTAAATCTATAATTATTATAATAACTGGAGTGTTAATGGACATTATTTTTTTAGGCGGCTTACAAATCGAGACAATTATTGGAATTTATGACTGGGAGCGAAAAACCAAACAAACAGTTATCTTAGATATCGAAATGGCGCATGACATAAAAAAAGCTGCCGCAACAGACGACATAGAAGATACCCTCGATTATAAAGCCGTATCACAGCGAGTCATTAGCTTTGTCGAACAAAGTGATTTTTTTCTAGTGGAGAAACTTGCCGAAGAAATCAACCACCTAATCCGCGAAGAATTTAATGTACCCTGGGTCAAACTAATACTCAACAAAAAAGGCGCTATTAGCGGCGCAAGCGATGTTGGCATTATCATTGAGCGCGGCATAAAATAAACATGCCTCTTTGTTTTATTAGCATAGGCAGCAATATCGACCGAGAGCACAATATCATCTCAGCTCTCGGTGCATTGCGCCAGCAATTCGGCCAACTCCAGCACTCCAGCATATACGAATCTACTGCCGTTGGCTTTACTGGTGATGCTTTTTATAATCTAGTCAGCACTTTTAATTGCGACCAAGAAGCAAAGCACATCGCCATAAAGCTCAAACAGATAGAAGCGGATCACGGGCGCATACGCAGTAAAGAAAAGTTCTCATCACGCACGTTAGACTTAGATTTACTTTTATATGACCAACAAATCATTAATACTGAAAACCTAAAAATTCCGCATCATGATATTGTAAAATATGCTTTTGTGCTTGAACCTTTAGCCGAAATTGCACCAGATCATCAACACCCGATAAAAAAACTAAGTTATGCGCAACTGTGGCAAGATTTTGATAAAAGCAAATATCAACAACGGCGAATTAAACACCTACCAACAAACAAGCCCCCCCACCCTAAGTAAACAAGGTACGCCCTCCATCGACGGTTATCACCTGCCCCGTCACATAAGCTGCGTCAGCAATTAAAAAAGCAATTGCCCGAGCAATATCTTCAGGAGTTCCCACCCGCTGCAATGCAACTTTAGCCGCTATTTCTTGCTTCTGCTGCTCGTTCATTTCACCCTGATCAGGCCATAAAATCGCACCTGGTGCCACCGCATTAATTCTTATTTCTGGCGCCAACTCTTTGGCAAGAATCTTAGTTAAAGCCACCAAGCCCGCTTTAGCTATACTATAAACAGAAAAGCCCGGCAAACCTCGCTCAGCATGAATATCGACAATATTAACTACACAGCCATTTTTTTTCTTCAATACCGGAGCCAATGCCTGCACCAAGAAAAAAGGAGCCTTTAAATTACTACCCAGCAACTCATCCCACTGCCCCTCACTGACTGAACCAAACTCTGTTGCATAGAAAGCGGAGGCATTATTAATAAGCACATCAACACCACCCCAAGCATGACTAGCCACATCAACCAAATCTTTCAAAGCCTCAGAATCAGCTAAATCTGCTTGCACCAAACGCACGGAGTCGTCCCTCTCATGATTCAATTCATCAGCTAAACCCTTAGCTTCTATTGCGGACGAGCGGTAATGCAGCAAAATATTATGCCCTTGCGCATGCAAATAACGCACACACTGCGCTCCAACTCGCTTTGCCCCACCTGTTATCAAAATGTTTTTACTCACTGACTCTATCTCTACTCAAATCCAATCAAGGAATGCACATTAAAGACTTTAGGGCATAAAGGGCCGATAGCGCTTTCGGCTATTATTGCATTTGATTCTCTAAGCGATCAGCATAGCTTAATCAAATAAATCCACCTGCTGATAATATAAACTCTGCTGTTCTAATGACGACAAAGTAACCCCTAATAAACGCACTTTCGTTTGCCCTACACTCTCACCTTCCAATAATTGCTGAAAAACAGGCAACATTAACATCCGTTTTTTAATCGGCCCACTAAAGGTTAAGCTGCGCGTAATTTGCTGAAAATTATGATATTTAACCTTTACCGTCAGGGTATGAGCATACAAAGTCTTAGCAAAAACTTTATCTAAGGCCTTATCAAGCAAGTTCATTAATTGCTGATATATTTCAGACCTCTCCTCAAGGTCATGTGCATAAGTAATTTCGACGCCTATTGATTTACTTTCTTGACGCGCTCTCACAGGCCGATCATCAACACCTTGAGCTATCTGATAAAAAAATATTGCCGACTTTCCAAAATGCAACTTCAATTCAGGCAAAGAAAAACGCAACAAATCAGCGCCCTTAGCTATACCTAAAGCATGCATTTTCTTCTCAGTAGCTTTACCTACTCCATGAAACCGGCCAATAGGTAATTGAGCAATAAAACCAATACCTTGCTTTGGCGTTATTAAATATTGTCCATTAGGCTTGTTTATACCAGAAGCTAATTTTGCTAGGAATTTATTGTACGATATGCCAGCAGAAGCGACTAAACCAGTTTCATCTAAAATCTGCTGCCTAATTTTTTCAGCTAACCGCGAGGCAGAGCCTTGGCACAAAAGACTATGAGTGACATCTAAATAAGCCTCATCCAAAGACTGAGGCTCAATTTGTGAAGTATATTGATAAAAGATGCCTTGTATCTGCTGCGAAGCCTCTTTGTATTGCGTGAACCGTGGCTTAACAAAAATTGCATGAGGACAAAGACGAAAAGCTCTGGAAGAAGACATAGCTGAATGAATACCATACTTTCTGGCTTCATAACTACAGGTTGCAACAACACCTCGACTATCTGGCAGACCACCGACAATGATCGGTTTATTTTGATAGCTTGGATTATCTCTTTGCTCTACCGCTGCAAAAAAAGCATCCATATCAATGTGAATGATTTTACGCAACGGTATTGCCATAGTATTATTTTTTAGACACCAAATCCTTCTGTGCGCTAATTTCTTCTGTTAGCCCCCAATCCGAAAAAGGAAAAGGAATTTCATCCGTGTTAAAAGTAAGGAACAATAAAATATGGTAAGTATAAGCCGCTAATTTCTGACCAAAACTTAAAATATTTTGATTAGCACTCCCCGTTAATAAGGCGGAAGCGATTTGCAACAACACAACCCCCCACAACAAAGTACGCACGATACCAATAATAATGGCAAAAACAAGAATAAAAGCAATACGCTTCCAAGTCCCCACTTGTTTGAGATTGTTATTTAATTCTTCATCCATCGCTATTAACCTCTGTTCATTACATCACGCAAATCAAGTGCTGCCGCATTGGCCCGAGAAACATAACTAGCCATTGCTAAAGAATAGTTGGCAAAAATACCGTAGCCATTGCCATTAAGAATAACAGGACTAGTAATAGGAGCTAAGGCATTTTCCATTTCGTGGATCATAATATTGACCGTGTCCATTGCTCTTTTATCTTCTAAAATCAGCCTAAAATCATGCTTAATTGCTTTCAAAATATGTAACAAAGCCCAACAAGAACCGCGCGCCTGCCAAAAAACATTATCCAGCATTAACCAACTTGTTTGTGAAATTGCCGCAGATTTTTCTAGCTTAATATCATAAGCTTCATAGCGATCAGTACTCGCACTTAATTGTGTAGATAAACCACCTAAACGCTTAATAATAATTTCAATATATTGCCATAAATTATCTGCTCGAGAATAGAAATGCCCTGGGTTTTTATGGCTAGGATCAGCCAAACGCACCATATACTTATGTAGTGAGTCAATTCCTTTCTGATACTCAGACTCAGAAGAAGGCAAAGCCCATGAGTTATGCTCATAGTAAAAGTAAGGCTCGGCGTTAGCTAAATCTGGATCTTCTGCAGACTGAGACTGTGAACGCGCTAAATGATTGCGCAATGCCGAGGTAGCATCACGCAACATCACTAAAACCCCATACTCCCAGCTGGTAATATTATCTAAATACACACCAGGTACACCTACATCATTAGTGATATAACCCCCTGGTTTATATAACAAGGTTTCTGCAATATGGGCTAAAGTATTGGCATAAACATAGCCGATAGGCAAATCATCAATATGATCTTCTTGTTGCCGGATTTTCGCCTCTTCGATCACATCAAAGGAAGTAGGCTCAATACTCCAGTAACCGCCTAGCGCAATCACAATGATTACCGTGATGGCTCCTACGATTCCTAAAAACCACTTAAACCCCTTTGTTTCTGCTTCCTGCGAAAAGTCGCTTGCTGCCATTTTATAACCCTATTCAATTAAATAACCATACACCTCCAAAGCCACACTAATGGCACTTTTGAAGTGTAATCTATTATATTCCCGCTAATAAATTTTATTTATAGTAACATTTTTTACTAGCAAAACAGATCATTCGCTTGTTTTTTTTGCTCGTGGATGCGCCTGATCATAAACTTCAGCTAAATGCTGAAAATCTAAATGCGTATAAATCTGCGTAGTACTAATATTTTCATGACCTAATAGCTCTTGCACAGACCTTAAATCCTGGCTTGCTTCCAATAGATGACTAGCAAAGGAATGGCGCAACATATGAGGGTGCACTGCCTCAGTGACACCTTTTTTGCGACACCATTGCTTTAGGCGTAACTGAATACTACGCTGACCTAGCCGCTTACCTTTTACACTGGTAAAGACAGCATTTTCTTGCCTATCCATTGCTGGTGAACGAACTTTTAGCCACGCCTGCAGCGCACTAATTGCTTTGGTGCCTACAGGTAAAAGCCTAGACCTCCCTCCCTTACCTTTGACCACTTTTAACTGTTTATCATGCAAATCTATATCTTCTAAGTTAAGTTCATGCAACTCACTCAAACGTAATCCAGAAGAATAAAACAATTCAAACATCGCGACATCACGCAACTCTAAAATAGAGTTGGCATCAGCATCTAGTAAAGCACTTACTTGATCAACATCTAATGTTTTAGGTAGTTTTCGCGCTTGTTTTGGCGCTTTCACATGCAATGCAGGATTAATATCAACCTGTCCTGTTTTCATTAAAAACAAATAAAAACTTCTACTCGCCGAAAGTTCACGCTGCAAGCTCGTACTACTTAAGCCTAAGCGATGTCGTTCTGCGATATGCTTAAGCACATCTGTCGAACTTAAATCAGCCCAACAATCAACATTATGCTGCTCACAATAAGCCACTAAACGTTGCAAATCCCTTTGATAGCTTTTCACCGTATGCTCAGAAGCACGCTTTTCAACTTTTAACTGTTGTAAAAAATCTAACAACTGCTGCTGTGCAAGGGCTTGCATAATTAAGCTGCCTTCAGCAATGAAGCAAAGCGTGTGCCTATGATTTCACTCATCTGAGTTAAAAACAAATGCCCCATACTGTAATGAAAACGGCTATCATCGCGACTGCCAATTGCTAGCAATCCTTCTATCTCGGTAAATGACATAGGAATAATTGCGCAGGATTGGACCTCTAATGCATTATCACCAAAGAGAAATTGAGCTTGTGCTAAAGTGGGCTTGCCACAGCTTGCTTGATTACTGCCCAACTCTTTCACAAAGTGTGTTAACTCCTCACAATCTGGCGCAACAAATAAATCAGCTAATGCGGACTTATGCTTGTCAGCAGAAATAATTTTTACTGAAAAGAAATCGGTTAAAAAACATTCTGCCAAAACTACATTTAGATTCTCAATTGCCGCATCTAGCGTATCAACCTCAATCACAGCCAACGTTAGCTCATGCATTTGATTAGCTGAATGATCATTATCACGCGCTATTTCAATCAAGCCATTTAACTGCACCTCCATATCATGATGCCGCTGCCGAAATAATTCTAACTGTTTAGAAATCAATGACACAGCATTACCACTCGGATGTGGGACAGTCATATGCTCCAGTAACTCTAAATGCTCATTAAAAAACTCTGGGTGCTGTTTTAGATAATTTTCTACAACACTTGAATCAATTTCACTCATACTTCCACTCTTCCCTCAAATACACTTACCGCCGGCCCCGTCATAAAAACCGGTTTATCCCGACCTTCCCAATGAATTTTAAGCTTGCCTCCAGGCAGCTCAACAATAACATCTTGATCTAGTAATTTCTGCTCAATACCAATCACGACAGCGGCACAAGCCCCACTCCCACAAGCTAAAGTCTCGCCAGTGCCCCGCTCATAAACACGCAACTTAATAGTATGACGGTCAATAACCTGCATAAATCCTATATTCGCTCGCTCAGGAAAAAACGGATGACTTTCTAAAGCCTCTCCGATTTCACTCACTTGCGCAAGCTGCACATCATTAACCTTTAATACCGCATGAGGGTTCCCCATAGAAACCGCGCCAAAAGCCTTTTCTATCCCATTAACATCAACGGTATAAAATTTTTCTTCTTGCTCAGTACGTAAGGGAATGATCGCTGGACTATGACGAGGAATACCCATATTAACCGTAATCAAGCCATCATCATCAAAACTTAAGAGCAACTGCCCCCCCTGTGTATCAACCAGAATATTATCCTTATATGACAGCTTCTTATCTCTCACAAAGCGGGCAAAGCAACGCGCGCCATTACCACATTGCGCCACCTCACTGCCGTCAGCATTAAAAATGCGATAACGAAAATCCGCATCCGAATGCTTCGCAGCCAATTCGACCAAGAGTAACTGATCACAACCAACACCAAAATGCCTTGCCGCAATAAAACGAATTTGCTCAGGTGTTAAAGAAATTTCCTGACGAATCGCATCGATAACAACAAAGTCATTACCTAAGCCATGCATTTTTGTAAATTCAATTATCATAGTAAGCCGCTGCTTTAAGGTAGTAAATGCTCGCCCAACCATAATTGAGCAATCGTTTCACGTTCGCGTACAAGATACGCTTCTTGTTTATCGACCATGATTTCTGCCACTTTAGGGCGTGAATTATAATTAGAACTCATCGTAAAACCATAAGCGCCAGAAGAACGGATCGCCAATAAATCACCTTGTACTAAAGCGAGAGAACGATTTTTACCTAAGAAATCACCGGTTTCACACACAGGCCCGACAATATCCCATTCTTTTTCTGCCTCAGCACTCGCTAATTGCACCGGAATAATAGCCTGCCATGAGCTGTATAAAGACGGACGTACCAAGTCATTCATTGCCGCATCAACAATAGCAAAATTCTTATACTTGGTAGGCTTTAAATACTCTACTTTAGTGACGAGAATACCCGCATTACCTGCAATTGCACGCCCAGGTTCAAGTAAAATTTCTAAATCATTAGCACCTAGATGCTGCAAAATAGCCGCCACATATTCAGCAGGCTCGGGCGGTGTTTCGTCACTATAACAAATACCTAAACCACCACCTAAATCTAAATGATGCAAAACAATCCCTTCTGACTTCAAAGTTTCGACTATTTTTAGCACCCGCTCTAAAGCATCTAAAAAGGGGCGAGTTTCGGTTAATTGCGAGCCAATATGACAATCAATACCGATAATCTGAATATTTTTCATACTCGCTGCACGACGGTATTCTTCAAGAGCAGAATCTATATCAATGCCAAATTTATTTTCTTTTAAGCCGGTAGAAATATACGGATGCGTTTTTGCATCGACATCAGGGTTCACACGAAATGAAACGGGCGCTTTAACACCTAGCTCGCCCGCAATCTGGTTAATTCTATCTAATTCACCTTTTACTTCGATATTAAAACAACGAATACCAACATCTAAAGCACGCTTGATTTCATCTTCACGCTTACCAACACCAGAAAAAACAATCTTCTTTGGCTCACCTTTGGCCGCTAAAACACGCTCTAGCTCACCCAATGAAACAATATCAAACCCAGAGCCTAATCGTGCCAAAGTATTTAATATTGCCAAGTTAGAGTTTGCTTTTACCGCATAACAAATTAAATGCGCCTGTGCACCAAAAGCATCATCAAAAGCATGCCAATGGCGCTCTAGCGTTGCTTTTGAGTAAATATAGCAAGGTGAACCATATTGCTCAACAATCTTACTAACCGCAACATCCTCAGCACACAAGACATTATCATGATAATCAAAATAATCCATTACAGAGCGTCTCCCTGTTGAGTTTTAGTATCTTCTATTGGCATAAATAAAGGGCCCTGCTGGCCGCAGGCAATCAGCAAGCTAAATAGCAAAGCAGTTAATAATCTAGGAAATATCATACGTTATCAAGCATAAATAAGTGACGGCAGCCAAGTTGCCAGTTCAGGAAAATAAGCCAACACCCCAAGCAAGAACAACTGAATAAGAATAAACGGGAACACCCCTTTATAAATTTGTCCCGTTGTTACTTCAGCAGGCGCTACGCCGCGTAAATAAAATAAAGCAAAACCAAAAGGTGGTGTTAAAAAAGAGGTTTGTAAATTTAAGGCAATCATAATACCCAGCCAGACCGGATCCAAACCCATCGCCAATAAAACAGGACCGACGATAGGCACAATAACAAAGGTAATTTCAATAAAATCAAGTACAAAGCCTAATAAAAACATCACTAACATGACGATAAACAGCGCACCAAACTTCCCGCCCGGTAAATCAGACAGTAACTCAATAATGATTTCATCGCCTTCAAAGCCTCGAAAGACCAAGGAAAACAGAGCAGCACCAATAAGAATCATAAAGACCATACTAGTAATTCGCGTGGTATTACGCGTAACATCTTGCAATATTTCCTTGTTTAACTGCCCACTGACAAAAGCGAGAAAAATCGCCCCTATCGCCCCAACAGAAGCAGCTTCCGTCGGTGTTGCTAGGCCTCCAATAATGGAACCTAATACCGCTAAAATAAGCAACAGTGGCGGCAAAAGACTTTTAAATACTCGAAAATAAAAGCCCTGCTCATGATTTCGAGTCTTTTCCGGCTTGGGCAAAGCATCCGGTCTTAACCACGCTGTCACAGCAATATAAATTAAGTACATGAATACTAACAATAAACCTGGCACTAATGCGCCAGCAAATAAATCCCCCACGGAAATGGTTTCCGGTGCAAATACTCCCATATCTAATTGTGCTTGCTGATAAGCCGTAGAAATCACATCACCCAGCAAAACCAAAACAATCGAAGGTGGAATAATCTGTCCTAGTGTTCCTGATGCGCAAATAATGCCACAAGAAATAGAGGGATCATAGCCACGTTTTAACATAGTAGGTAATGATAGTAAGCCCATAGTCACAACCGTGGCACCAACAATTCCTGTACTAGCCGCCATCAGCATACCGACAATCGTTACTGCCAAACCTAAACCACCATGCAAAGATCCGAATAATTCCGACATCGCTTCAAGTAAAGATTCGGCAATCTTAGCGCGCTCCAGCATGACCCCCATAAAAACAAATAAGGGCACAGCAATCAACGTTTCGTTGTTCATAATACCAAATAAACGATTTGGTAATGCTGCCAAAAAATCCGCATCAAAGGTATCCATTTGTAAGCCCAATAACGCGAACAATAAAGCCGTACCACTCAGCACAAAAGCAACCGGATACCCTGATAATAAAACGACAAACACAGCAAAAAACATCCATAAAGCCATATAACTATCCATGTTTAGCGCCTGCTGTGATAATAACATTCAACTTAGAAATCAGTAGAGATATACCCTGTAAAACCAATAAGCCGGACATCAATATTAAACAACTTTTTAATAAATAAACCAAAGGCAGGCCACCTGAATTACGCGAACCTTCGGTAATAGCCCAAGAGTCAACAACATACTCCCAACTACTCCATAATATAAAACCTGCTACCGGCAATAAGAGCAATAAAGTGCCAAAAAAATCAATCCATGCTTTAACAACCCGTGTGCAACGCTGATAAACAATATCGACACGCACATGACCATCATGCTTTAAGGTATAGGCAGCACCCAGCATAAATACTAAACTATGCATATAAATAATTGACTCTTGCAAAGGCACCCAACTTAAATCAAACAAATAACGCAAAACGACTATAATAAAAGTAGTTAAAACCATCGCAAGCGTCAACCAAGAAACCAAGCGCCCAACAAACTCATTAAGAGCATCTATTGCCTGCGCGGCCTGTTGCAAAAAAGAAAAAGATGAGGCCATAATAAAACTAAGAATAGCAAAATGTAGCATTATAAACCTAATCGCTTATTATCTTAATAAGTTTCAGCCTTAAGACCTTACACAATCAGCAATACTCTCTATTTATCATTTTCGGAAACAGACTATGAAAAAATTTATCAATGAAATCGATACTCTCTACACAGAAAGCCTAGAAGGATTTGCCAAAGCCCACGCTGATATTATCCAACTGAATACCGAGCCCTATTTTATTAGCCGCGCGCCAAGTACGCACAAAAACAAAGTTGCCATTATTTCCGGTGGTGGCTCTGGTCATGAACCCTTACATTCTGGGTTTGTCGGCAAAGGCATGTTAGATGCAGCATGTCCTGGGCAAATATTCACCTCCCCCACTCCTGACCAAATGCTTGCTGCTGCAGAAGAAGTTGCTACAGAAGCAGGTGTATTATTTATCGTCAAAAATTATGCTGGCGATGTTATGAACTTTGAAATTGCCGCCGAAATGCTGGAATGCCCCAATGCTTCAGTGTTAGTTGATGATGACGTGTCTTTACCCAAAACACATAGCACAGGACGTCGTGGTGTTGCTGGCACTTTAATTGTCGAAAAAATAGTGGGTGCTGCGGCTGAAAATGGCGCTGATTTAACTGCATGTAAAGTCTTGGCAGAACGCGTCAATAACAACACAGCATCTATGGGTGTAGCACTCACCAGCTGTACCGTACCCGCATTAGGCGAACCAACTTTTGAAATTGACGCACAAGAAATGGAAATGGGTGTGGGTATTCATGGCGAACGCGGCCATAAAACTATGCCGCTCGCCACGGCCACGGAAATAGTTAAAACGATTGCCGAAGCTATTGAAGCAGATTTAAAACCTCAAAAAGGCCAGTCAGCCTTACTGCATATTAATGGTCTAGGCGCTACACCGTTAATGGAGCAATATTTGATTTATGATTTAGCAGAAAAGTTCTGGCAAAAACGCGGTATCAATATCACCCGTTCTTTAGTTGGCAATTATACTACTTCATTAGATATGGCAGGCGTGTCGATCACTTTAACCTTACTAGATGATGAAATGACGCAATTATGGGATGCGCCCGTACATACGCCTCATTTACGTTGGGGCTGTTAAGCATTAACAAAACGAGTAAAGCCCCCTTCTAAATGCACACTTCACTCATTTCCTTAAAAGCTAAGAACAGAGCCCTAAATACTGAGGCATAATTAATTTAACGCTTTGTAGAATCGAATTTATTTGTACCTTCATATTTAATAGGATTTTTAGTACCAAATAAATTCGATCCTAGAGACGTAATACCAAAGTCGCTGCTGATAGTATTTGAGAAAACCTATGAAAACCTCCTTCGGTTGGTGCTTACTCGGAGGATACTGCTTACAGGTTTCATGGAACAGCTGTTATTTTGTACATCCCCTAATTAGGATTACGCACATAAGCAGCAATCGCTTGTAACTCAGCATCCGTTAGAAAACTCAAAATTCCCATCCCACCTTCATTTTCATTGATGGCTTCTCGTGTTTCCCTAGGGTCTACTGCTTCATAAATATCATTTTTTCCTCGAGAAGGGTCTACGCCATGGCACTCAGCACAATGAATAGCATATAGCGCCTTCCCTGTCGTTCCCCCGGTCACTGGTACCATACTTCCGTTTGAATCACTCCAACCATCTTTATCATGATCATCATCATAATAACCATCTTTATCATGGTCATCATCATGAAACCCATCTTTATCAAGGTCATCATATAATAACCATCTTGATCTAAATCACTATCCGCAAAACCATCCCCATCAAAATCACCACTGTGCGCAACCGGTAGGCCTACCATAAAGTTGACTGAAGTCAAACCGCCTACCCAATTAGTAAAATTTAATGGATCAGTGCCCGTACGAGTAACAATTTTATAGACTGGGTAGCGCCCTGCCGGAATACCCGCTGTCGAAAAATTAAATAAAGGTATAGACCCTATATAAACCTGGTTTGCCGCAAAAGGACTGATGCGTTCTGTCAAACTGTTCCCACCATTTGCTAGAAAGAGTAACTTCTCCTCGACCCCTATTGCAATATATAAATCTCCCTCAACGGCCGCCGTAAAATCAGCGCTTGCAGCAAGTCGCTCACTACCATCGTTGCCAAGCACCGCTTTAGAAGTACTGATATCAGCAAGTGCTAAATTCGATAAGGCACTCAACCCTATCGCCACTGCAACAGATTTTAGTTTAAATAAGTTCATTAGATTATTTTCCTGAAAGTAATACTGAAACGGATGTTACACACTCAAAATAAAATACTAAAGAGTAATTCAGAGAACCCTTACAAAGGGTTAAGAGTGTCATAATATGCGAAAAAAACAATTAATGATAATTAACATAAATAATACATACCATTAGCTTTTATTTATACTTAACCCTTAGGCGCGCCACTTTACAGCAAATTAAGTAGTTAAATATGAAACTCAACTCCTAGCCAAACGTTATTATTCTGCACACTGAACTGCTCATAATTAAACTTACGCGAACCATGCTGCCAGCCTGCTTTAAGTAAAGTGGTTTCCGTTAACTCATATAAAAACTCTAGCTCACCCTGATAAACGTTTTCATTACCTGCATAATGAATATCCTCGGTATAGCTACTGGTAAAGTCATTATGCTCATAATCAAAAATCACCCTCATTTCTAATTTAGGTAATAGGTGTATTTTTAGCTCTGCTGAGGCAAAGTGATTAATATAAGCTATATCATCTTGGTAATACACCGTTTGCTTATGGTCGGTATAGCCTCGCTCAAAATGATAACCAGCCAATAACTCAATATCAGAAGTAATAGCCCACTCAAAGTGCGAACCAACCGTAAAAAACTGAGTATCGCGATAGGCAAACGGCTGATCGTAATCCCTAAGACCATAGCGCACGAGGCCACGCAACATTAAATTATTAAACAACTCATGCTCTAAATGCATAGACCAAATATGACTATTAAGTCGCTCATCTGCTTCCCCTTCACCATGCTCATCTTGTGACAAAGACTTAACACCAACAAATAACCTAGGCACAAAGTCGTAAAGAAATTTTATTGTCGTTTTCTCTGTTAACGCCTGCGCAACTTCCATCTGAAAGAAACCATGCGTATATGCGCTATAGTTATTAAAAATATACCCGCCCGCATCCAAAGTAAGTTCAAATTCACCCAGCGCATTCTCAGTTGCCCAACTAACATAAGCACTAGGCTCGTATACTGCATCAGCGCCCTGGTTTGGCTCATCAACAATCGGCTGAGTTGGATCCTCGTCCAATGAGAGACGGCGTGTTACAGAAAACAACCCTACATCATCAGTATAATAAGTACTAAAATCAAAGCCACTAGACCATTCAGCGTACGCCGCATTAGACATGACCGAAAAAACCGCTAGCAATACTATTTGACGCCTTAAGCTAAAGCTGTGAACCCACATAGTTATTCTCTTCTTAATTTAGGTAATCCATTTTTTTAGAAACCAAAATATTTTCTCTATAATAAACATCAAGAAAAATGAGTTCCTAGCCAGGAAAATAAATCATTATACATAAAAATAATAATATACTAATATATAATCGATAAAAATATCCTCACTCAGACTCTAAGCGTATATTAACCCTCACTCCAAAACCAAGCACCCTCGGCAATCAACTGACACAATAACGTAGCAGCCGACCGATTTTTAAGTATCTTTTGCCAATCACTGTCTCGCAAAATGGCCTGCTCGGTTAATAGCGGCAAAGACTTGCCCCCCTGCATATCAACCTCATAAACTTCACCAGCCATATACAACTGACCATTCTTTGCATGACTAGACCATGCAAAACGAAAATATGGATTCCTCTGCAATATACCGCCTTGCTCAAACAGAACAGTCAACTCATCTACCTCTGGTAGCTCAGTCGCTGCCTCTGTCGCTAAAGCAGTTAAGCTAGGTTTTGTCTCGGTAACAATTTTACCTAATACGCGCGCCAAAATAGGTTCAGCATCATCAACTGCCTGATGTAACATTTGTTTCAAGCGTGCAACAGAGTGAGTATCTATTTCACTACCCGGCTTATTTAACAAATCAGGGTCACTGTATTCAGCTTTACCTAATTGTTGTTCAAGCAAATTATTCACTACCGCATCCAGAGCCTCAACTTGAGTCGGGGCGCGAAAGCCAAAAGAAAAAGTCATGCAATCATTAAGTGCAACACCATGATGCGCAAAATGTGGCGGTAGATATAACATATCACCTGGCTGCAAATCCCAGGTTTGGTCCGCTGTAAATTCAGCTAATATTTGCAGGCCTAAACCATCAACTAGTTGAGCTTCATGAATAGGCCCTTCACCAATTTGCCAACGACGTTCACCCATTGCTTGCAATAAAAAAACATCATAGCTATCCGTATGAGGCCCTACCGAACCAAATTCAGAGGCGTAACTAATCATTAAATCATCACGTCGCCAATCGGGAATAAAACGAAAGGGGTCAAGCAAATACTGCAACTCGGGTAAATGTTTATCGACATCTTGCACAAGTATTGTCCAATGTGTTTCTGGCAGGCAAGCAAAATCACCTTCACTTAATGGCCCGCTAGTTACCTGCCATGCCTTACCTTCTTGACCACACTCTTCAATCAAGCGTGATTCAATCTCATCTTCACAAGCTAGACCCGCCAACTCTTCTGGACTTATAGGCGAGACAAAATCAGGGAAGGCCTGACGTATTAATAATGGCTTTTTTTGCCAATATTGCTCTAAAAATTGTTGTTGACTTAGTCCAGTATTAAAAAAATTAGCCATAAATACCTTTTTATTGTCTTTGCAATGTATCAATAATTGCACTAATGATTAACTGACTACTTTTTGCGCCTGCATCAATATGCCCTAAACTACGTTCACCTAGAAAAGAAGCACGCCCTTTAGTCGCCAACATATCACGTGTTGATTCCATGCCAACCTGCGCAGCCTGTTCAACTTGTACCAATAAATCAGGGAATTCAGCACGACTCGCATTCTCTTGCAAAACTTGCGCAACAGGGATCAAAACATCCAGCATTGTTTTCTCACCAGCCTCAGCCTTACCGCGCAATTTCATAGATTCAACACCCGCAGCAAACGCTTGAGCAAACACCTCAACATCAACAGCCTGACCCTTAGCTGTTTTTGCCATAGTCACAAATAAAGTGCCAAATAAAGAACCTGAAGCACCACCAATCTTACTCATGCAAATCATGCCTATTTTCTGCCATGCACTCGCCCAATCTAGCTGAGCGATTTCATCTTGCTGCGCTAACAAAGCATCTAAGCCACGCTGTAAGTTAATCACATGATCACCATCACCAATTGCCTTGTCTAATTCAGTCAATTCATCGGCATGCAATGTTACTGTATTATTTACTGCCTGAATCAACTCAGGCAAAATATCAGGATTTATTTTCATGATGTTTACTCCTATATATCACTTAAGGCTTCTGCAGTTTTCTTGCTAAAGTCTCGCCAATAAATTGCGCAAAATCCTCTGGATTTTCATAGTCTTGTTTTTGCGCAAATTCCACCAAACCTTTTATCAACACTTTCGTCTCTGCGATTTCTTTATGTGAGCGACCACAACCATTACAGTGCGTGCCAGTATCTTCACACCACGCACCACCTTTACAAGGGTTAAATTTCATTTTCCACCTCCGAGTTCAATATTTACTTTTACTTAGGGGGGTAATATACTCTAAATCAGTGCCACAAACATTACTGGCGTTTTATAGCATAATCCCCCTGTTTTATAGCCTTTAAGCTCTTATGCTATAAAGCTAGGTCATTATTCATTCAAAAAAAATAAAAAAATGACAACAACACAAGAAATATTCCCACCTTGCGACTTAGTTATTTATGGTGGGCTAGGCGATTTATCACGCCGTAAACTCATTATTTCTCTCTATCGCTTAGAAAAAGGAAATTTTTTAGAGCCTGATACACGTATTATTGCCGTTGACAGGCTAGAAGAAGACAGTGCCAGCTTTATTAAAATCGCCTATAAAAGCTTACAAGACTTTTTGGGAGAGCCCCTTGATGAAGCCATCTGGAAAAAATACTCAGCGCGTTTATCCTATCAGAAAATGGATTTAACGCAGCCTGAAGAATACAAAATTTTCAACCAACTAACCGACTCTAGCAAGCGAGTTATGGTTAATTACTTTGCTGTAGCCCCTTTCTTATTCCAACATATTTGCAAAGGCTTAAAACACTCAGGCGTGCTAACCGATCAATCACGCATGGTCATGGAAAAGCCCATTGGCCATGACCTTGAATCATCAAAAGAGATTAATGATACCGTTGCTAGTGTATTTAATGATGATCAAGTCTTCCGCATCGATCATTATTTAGGCAAAGAAACTGTTCTTAACTTATTAGCTTTACGCTTTGCCAACTCTATTTTCACTACCAACTGGGATCATAACACCATTGATTCTGTACAAATCACGGTTGCAGAAGAAGTCGGTATCGAAGGTCGCTGGGAATATTTTGACCAAACAGGGCAATTGCGCGATATGGTACAAAACCATTTGTTACAAATTTTGACCTTTGTTGCTATGGAACCGCCCGTTAATTTAGAGGCACAAAGCATACATAGCGAAAAAATCAAAGTACTCGATGCTCTACGCCCTATTACCGCAGAAAATGTCCATGAAAAAACTGTACGCGGCCAATACACGGACGGCTTTATCAAGGGTAAAGAAGTTCCCGGCTATCTTAATGAAGAAGGGGCAAATACTAGCAGCACCACTGAAAGCTTTGTCGCCTTGCGTGTCGATATTGATAACTGGCGCTGGGCTGGCGTGCCATTCTACCTACGTACTGGCAAGTGCTTAATGCATAAGCGCACAGAGATTGTCATTAACTTCAAACAGCTACCACACAATATATTCCAAGAAAGCTACCGAGAATTACCCGCAAACAAGCTGATCATTCATTTACAACCCAATGAAGGTATTGAAATTCAAATGCTAAATAAAATCCCGGGGATTGATGAAAATATCAAATTACAACGTACAAAACTGGATTTGAGTTTTTCCGAAACCTTCAAAAACAGCAAGCTGTTTGGTGGTTATGAAAAATTAGTTTTAGAAGCAATGCGCGGTAATCCCACTTTATTTATCAGTCGTGCAGAAATTGAACAAGCCTGGACATGGATCGACTCTATCTCAGAAGCTTGGGAAAAATCTAATGAAGAAACAAAAGGCTACCCAGCAGGAACTTGGGGACCGGTTGCTTCAGTTGCGCTACTTGCTAGAGACGGTAGGGCTTGGGAAGAGTAATCAACTAACTCAGCACCACCAGTCCTTAAAGGACTAGTGGTGCTTGTGGATATTATTTAGTTTACCATCATATACAAGTTATTTTATGCCCATTCCTTAATGGTCGCGCTGAATAATATACAAAGAAAGATCACGCAATAAATCAGCTTCTGGGCCAAAATCAGCCAAACTTTCTAAAGCTTGCTCATGTAGGTTCTGAGCCTTTTCTTTAGCACCTTCTAAACCTAATAAAGCGGGATAAGTCGGTTTATCGTTATCTTGATCTTTACCTTGCGTCTTGCCTAAAGTCGCGGTATCACTTTCTTCGTCTAAAATATCATCTTTTACTTGAAATGAAAGTCCGATACATTTTGCGTAATGATCTAATTTAGCGGTCACAGCTGGGTCTAAATCTGGTTGAGATAAAGTCGCCAGTTGCACTGCGACACGAATTAACGCACCGGTTTTATGAATATGCATATTCTCTAGCTCAGGCAACGTGAGTTTTTTGCCGACAGATTCTAAGTCAATTGCCTGCCCGCCCACCATGCCTTGTGAGCCACTGGCTTTTGCTAAAGCCTGAATCATTTTTATGCGCGTTGCAGCACTCGCTTGCATGCTGTCATCATTAGCCAAAACTTGAAAGGCTAAGGTTTGCAAGCCATCACCTGCTAAAATAGCCGTTGCTTCATCATATTGTATATGTGATGTTGCTTTACCACGGCGCAAGTCATCGTCATCCATTGCGGGCAGGTCATCATGTATCAATGAATAGACATGAATAAACTCAACAGCACAAGCAGGGCCATCTAAAACGTCGGCTGCTATGCCTAAAGCCTTACCCACACTATATGTCAACATAGGACGCATACGTTTACCGCCATCTAAAGCACTATAACGCATCGCATCATGCAATCTTTTTGGTAAAATATTATTAGCGGGTAAGCGTAAGTCTAAAGCCTTTTCGACCCGCTCTTGGCTAGCGACTAAATATTCTTTTAAGGCGTTACTCATCTGTAAATGGCTCCAAAGTTTGTTGACCGTTTTTATCTAATAATATTTGCACTTTTTGCTCTGCTTCTTGTAAAGCGGTTTGGCAAATACGCGTTAATTTCACACCTTCTTCAAATGATTTTAATGACTCTTCTAAAGATATATCTCCCTGCTCCAATTGCTCAACAATTCCTTCTAAATTCTTGAGAGAATCTTCAAATAATGTTGCGCTTTTCTTTCTAGCCATGTCGATAAAAATAATTTAATGATACGATGTATTAGGCAAACTATTATATATGAAAATCGTCAGAGTAATTAACTAGAAAATGAGTAATACCTATAACGCAGCGGCTATTGAAGTTTTAAGTGGTTTAGACCCTGTGCGCAAACGACCGGGCATGTATACCGACACCACTCGGCCTAATCACTTAGTACAAGAAGTGCTCGATAACAGTGTCGATGAGGCTGTCGCGGGACACGCATCCAGTATAGAGGTCACTTTATATAAAGACGGCAGCATCAAGGTACAGGATGATGGTCGCGGCATGCCAGTTGATATGCACCCGGAACAAAACATGCCTGGTGTTGAAGTTATTTTGACTCAATTACATGCTGGCGGTAAATTTTCTAATAAAAATTACCAATTTTCAGGGGGTTTGCATGGCGTGGGTATCTCTGTTGTTAATGCGCTTACGGAACGACTGGAAGTTGAAATAAAACGCAATGGTAAAGTTTATCAGATGCAGTTTGCTAATGGCGAAAAACAAAGTGAATTAAGCGAGATCGGCACGGTTGGCAAAGCGAATACCGGTACTATGGTACATTTTTGGCCCGATGCTAGCTATTTTGATTCTAATAAAGTCTCCGTCTTAAAACTTAAACACGTTTTACGCGCTAAAGCTGTACTTTGCCCCGGTTTAAAAATTCGTTTAATCCTTGAGCAAGGCGAGGAAACTTTTGAGTGGCTCTATCAAAATGGCTTGGAGGAATATTTGTTAGACCGTGTAGGTGATGTTGAGTTTTATCCGAATGAGCCCTTTATGGGGAAAATGTCATCAGACCATGAAGCCGTTGAATGGGGAATCGTCTGGACAGCTGAGTCTTTACCTGAAAATATCACTGAAAGTTATGTTAATTTAGTCCCTACCTCGCAGGGCGGAACGCATGTTAATGGCTTGCGCACTGGTTTAACTGAAGCTATGCGTGAGTTTTGTGAAATTCGTAATTTATTACCTCGCGGGGTAAAAATCACCCCCGAAGATGTTTGGGAGCTATGTCATTATATTTTGTCTGTTAAATTGGAGGATCCGCAATTTTCAGGGCAAACCAAAGAGCGCTTAAGCTCGCGCGAGTGCGTTACTTTTGTTTCTGGTGTGGCTAAAGATAGCTTTAGCTTATGGCTTAATCAACACCCAGCTGCGGGGGAAAAAATTGCTGAAGTCATTATTTTGAGCGCACAAAAACGTTTAAAATCTAGCAAAAAAGCGATTCGCAAAAAGATTTCAGCCGGCCCTCAATTGCCTGGTAAATTAGCCGATTGTGCCTCGCAAGATATTACTCGCAGTGAGTTATTTTTAGTGGAAGGAGACTCAGCGGGTGGCTCAGCCAAACAAGCGCGTGAGCGTGAATTTCAAGCAATTATGCCATTGCGCGGGAAAATACTTAATACTTGGGAGGTGGAATCAGCGCAAGTGATGGCTTCTCAAGAGGTTCATGATATTGCCGTTGCGCTTGGCATAGAGCCTGATTCAGATAACTTAACTGGCTTACGTTACGGTAAAATCTGCATACTCGCGGATGCTGACTCTGATGGGCTGCATATTGCTACTTTGATTTGCGCCTTATTCTTTAAGCATTTCCCTAAACTGGTACAGGCGGGTCATGTCTTTGTTGCGATGCCGCCTTTGTATCGTATTGATGTCGGCAAACAAATATTTTATGCTTTAGATGAGTATGAGCGTCAAGGGGTGCTAGATCGCATTAAAGCTGAAAAGCTCAAAGGTAAAATTAATATTCAGCGTTTTAAAGGCTTGGGTGAAATGAACCCAGCGCAATTACGTGTGACGACGATGAATCCAGATACTCGCCGGTTAGTACAGCTCACTATTGAAGAGGGCGATGATACCCATGAAAAAATGGATTTATTGCTGGCGAAAAAACGCTCACAAGACCGTAAGTTTTGGCTGGAAAGTAAAGGTAATTTGGCCGAGGTTTGAAATAATCTAACTCGTAGACCGGATAGCGTAGCATTTTTTCGGCATAGTGTTTACCGCTGATGACAGGGTTACTTCTGATGATGGCAAACGCTACGCTATTCCACTCTACGTATTCTTGAAGTACGTGATGCTACCAATAAAAAATGGATTTATTGCTAACAAAAAACACTCGCAAGATCATAAACTCTAGCTAAAAAGTCAGGGTCACTCTAACCCCAACCCCACCTAAATGACTTTTTCCTATCTTTAACTCACCACCATAAGCTTGCACTATATTCTTTACAATAGACAAGCCAATGCCATGCCCAGCGGTTGATTGGTCTGCACGCACACCACGCTGCAATAGTTCATCTACTTTTTCTGGTGCTAACCCTACGCCGTCATCATCAATACTTATAAATAGGTGATTTTCTCTTTGTTCAGCCTTGATAATTATCTTTTGCCTAGTCCATTTAAAAGCATTTTCTAATAAATTGCCTAGCACCTCCATTAAGTCGCCTTCATCCCCCCTAAAGTTCAAACTGCTATCAACAATAACTTGCACAGCGATGGCTTTATCCGCATAAACTTTTTGTAATGAATTTAGCAAACGCTCAATAGTAGATAATAAATTCACTCTTGTACCCTGTTTAGTATCTGCTGATACCGCCCATTGCAGTTGATATTTTACAATCATATCCATTCTATCTAACTGCTCTTGCATACCTTGCTTATCTTGTTGCTGCGCCCCTGCTTGTAAATTGACTTGTAAAACAGCTAATGGGGTTTTTAGGCTATGCGCTAAATTGCCCATCGCATCACGATAGCGTATTTTCTGCTGTCTCTCTTGTTCTAAAAGTAAATTAATATTATCGGTCAGCTGCTTAATCTCTTGTGGATACTGTGCCTCAATTTGCCGCTGCTGACCTGTTTCAATATGATTAAGTTCGCGCCCAACTTTACGTAAAGGTGATAGCCCCCAGTGCAAAATAATGGCTTGACTACATAATAACAAAACTGCCATCGCGCCAAGCCAACCCCATAAGGAGGCGCGGTAGCGATTAATTTGCTTATCAAAGGAGCGTAAATCTGTAATCACGCTAAAGGTCAATTCGACACTTTCTGCCTGAGTCGGCCAAAGCACTGTGTATGCGGTACGATAAAAACCTTTATCATCAACATAGACTTTGTTAAAAATTTTTTCGCCTTGTTTTAATAAAGGAGGTTTGGGTAATGTAGTGCCAAGTGTTGAAGACGACTGCCATAGAATATTGCCAGTAGGGTTACTAATCGTCGCATAAATACCAGAAGCCGGTAGACCTAATAAGGCATCCAACTCGTTTGAAGGCATAATCACTTGCTGATTTTCCATTTCAGCAGCAGCCATCAATGCAAATAGTTGACTGCTCATCGTGTCGCGCAACGCGCTTTCCGTGCTATCAAAAAAAGCCCGCTCCAATGCAAAGGCTGTTAGACAAATAAAACTGAGCAGTACTAAAGCTGCACTTAAGTTAATTCGCGTAGCAAGCGACATGTTATTGTTGATCGTAAAGCGTAAAACGATAGCCGCGGTTACGCAAAGTTTCTATGGGGTGCAAGCAACTATTTGGGTCTAATTTTTTACGTAAACGACCAATCAATACTTCAATCACATTACTATCTCGATCATGATCGTGCGGATAGATATAATCTGCGAGACGCGCTTTAGAAACGGCTTCATTTGCATGACGCATTAAATAATCTAACATACGATATTCAAAAGCTGTTATGTCTAATAATTCATTGTTTAACCAGACTTGTTCTGTGGACGGGTTTAGCCTTAGACCTTGGCAACTTAGCTCTGAAGTTGCCGAACCAGCCGATCGACGTAATAAGGCTTTAAGCCTAGCAAGTAGTTCTTCCATTTGAAATGGCTTAACCAAATAATCATCCGCTCCTGCTTCTAAGCCTTCTACTTTTTCTTGCCATCGACTACGTGCAGTTAAGACCAGTATAGGTAGTACCGACCCTTGCTTGCGTAGTGTTTGAATAATTTCTATGCCGTTCATTCCCGGCAAACCTAGGTCAATAATCGCAGCATCCGCAGGATATTCGGTGGCAAAAAAGTACCCTTCATTACCATCACCGCTAACATCGACTATATAACTTTCTTTTTCTAAACTTTGTTTAATATGATCTTGTAAATCAGGGTCATCTTCAATCAACAGTATTCGCATTAGCCACGCCTTTACTTGATTTTCCCACTATTAACATCAACTTGAGTAATTTTCACTTCGCCATTGCTGAGCAGTATTTTTACTCGATATGTATTACCTTTACGCTTTACGCCCAATACTCGCCCTACATTTACTTGTTGAGCAATACTAACCGCCTGTTGCTGGCTAATATTGACGGGAGCCGCATAAATATTACAGCTCACCATCAATAAACAGATAATATATAGATAATTCATCAAATTTTTCATTAAATTAGCCTAATTTATTTAATCACTAGAGTTTACACTGCGTTCTTATTAAGGCGCAAAACTCATTTGCATGACTAATCATATCAAGCAGCACTTAGGTACAATAGCTCGTTTAGGTTGATATTTTAATCACGGAATAAGAATCTAAAATCGCCACCTTGCAAGCCAAATAAAATACGTGCAGGCTGATAATAATTATGATTTTGAGCATAATACCTATGATTATGATGCTTTCTGTGCCCGTGCCGATAAGCATGCTTATCAAAGTAACGGTGATGTCTATTATGTCGCCAACCATACGCATGATGCTTATGATGGCGGCGATATTCATTACCATAACCCTGTCTATGTTGATGTTCAAACCTGTCATTATAGTGTGTTTCAGCTTCATGACGATGCGAGCCATGCTTATTACTATGTTCTCCCCTCTCTGCCATAGCGATAGACGATGTGAAAACTAATATTATGCTAACGAATGTAATTGATTTTATTTTTGTGATTATTTTCATCTTATTGCTCCAAGTAACATTTTTAAAACGGAGTAATTTTCCGTTATTGATACTTTACCGCGCAAAGACTGAACGAAAGCTGAACAAGAATAATCTATAATGACCTCTTTTTATCTTGCGTCACCATATAATAATCAAGCTTTACGTTGCTCCACCTATTATTTCTTCTAAAGTAATCCTGAATTCGTATAATATGCATAACCTCTGAAATCAACTAAATAGCGCCCATTAAAACCTCGAAAATAACTACATTTTTTATTTATCGAGGAAATCCCCTAATTTATTTCATGCATGCCCTTAAGATCCTGTAAACTAGGTGTCCGCACCAAGAAATGGAACAGTTATGATGCCCGCGTCTCGGAGATCATTTCCTTTCTATCGCAAAAAGTAATTCCAAATTAAAAGAGAAAATCTATGAGTTTTGCCTCCCTAGGCCTATCCCTCCCTATTCTTGACGCTGTAACAGCACAAGGTTATAACACCCCCACTCCAATACAATCCCAAGCGATTCCAGCCATTCTCGAAGGCAAGGATGTTATGGCTGCCGCGCAAACTGGCACAGGGAAAACAGCGGGCTTTACACTGCCTTTATTAGAGCTACTGTCTAAAGGCCAGCGCGCACCAGTAAATCAAGTGCGTGCTCTGGTTTTAACACCCACGCGTGAACTTGCGGCTCAAGTTGAAGCAAGCATCACTAGCTATGGTAAAAACTTACCTCTGAAGTCTGCCGTTGTTTTTGGTGGCGTAAAAATAAATCCACAAATGATGCGCTTACGCCAAGGCGTAGATATTCTAGTAGCAACGCCTGGGCGACTATTAGATTTATACAATCAAAATGCCGTCAGATTTTCACAATTAGAAATCTTAGTCCTAGATGAAGCTGACCGCATGTTAGATATGGGCTTTATTCATGATATTCGTAAAATATTAGCCTTTTTACCTAAACAACGTCAGAACTTATTATTTTCAGCTACTTTCTCAAATGAGATTCGTCAGTTAGCTAAAGGCATTGTTCATAACCCTGTAGAAATGTCGGTCAGTCCTCGCAATACAACAGCAGAAACCGTTAAACAATGGATTTGTCCCGTTGATAAAAAGAAAAAAGCCCTTCTATTAACCAAACTCATCAATGAGCAGAACTGGCAACAAGTGCTCGTGTTTACACGAACAAAACGCGGTGCAAACCAACTTACCCGTCACTTAGAAGCAGAAGGTATTCAATCTGCCGCCATTCATGGCAACAAAAGCCAAGGCGCGCGCACCAGAGCCTTAGCTGATTTTAAAGCAGGTACAGTGCGTATTTTGGTTGCCACAGATATCGCCGCACGCGGCTTAGATATTGATCAGCTCCCCCAAGTAGTGAATTTTGACTTACCAAATGTTCCTGAAGATTATGTGCATCGTATTGGCCGTACTGGTCGTGCAGGCGCATCAGGTCAAGCCGTATCATTAGTCAGCGCCGATGAATTCGAGCAACTATCAGATATTGAGCGCCTCATTCAGAAGTTACTCACGCGCGAGATTATTGAAGGTTTTGATCCTGTACATAGCTTACCGGAGTCACGCTTGGATACACGTCCGTTCAAAGCAAAAAAACCGAAAAAACCGAAAGTAGAGCACCGCGATGGACAGCGCTCAGGTACTCATAAACAAGGCAATAGTCCAAGTAGTAGAAATCGTAATAGGTCTCGCTCACGTAGTGCCGCAACAGCCAAATAAAGTATAACCGTTCAGCCCCCTTCTCATTACCCTCAGCCCTACTGAAAAAGATTTAGGACTCGCATAAAATCCTCATACCCACAAATATTTGAGATATTAAGGTCTGTAGAGAGCGCATCACGTAAACGATGCGCTTCGCTCCTCAGCAGCTACGACACTCTGTAGCCCTCTAAAAATGTATGGATTTACATGCTCGCCACCGGAGTGCGCTATAGCTATAAAATTCAGCGCCCGACTATACCTCCTATCGTCGAATTAGATTATAATTTCAAATCTCCTCCTTTTAAATTCTCGTAACAAGCTTATGAAAAAGAAACCTGCAGCTGCCCCAGCTGACCCCAATAGCCTTGAGCAACAAGCTCAAACTCAGTTAAGTGCTGGCAAATATAAAGAGGCGATTGGGCTATATAAGAAATTATTAAAAATTTCTGATCATAACGAGTGGCATAAGAAATTAGCCTATTGTTATGTGCAGCGTGCAACGGCTTTGGCTGCGCAAGGAATGTTTAAAGAGGCTTTAGTGCTGTGGGAAAATCACCGTCAACATACACATGCACCTTATGCCGCTTATGATCAATATATTATTTGGCTTATTTTAAGTAAAAATAAAGCACGTATCCAAGAGAATATTCAGCAATTATCAGCGCAGCAGCTAGATAAAGAATATCCTGCGCTCGCCGCTGTATTAGGTTTATTAATACTCACTGAACACCCTGAGTTTGCGTTAGATTTACCGCAAGATTCTATGTTTATTGCGCACTTGCAACAAGTGAAAATGGCATTGCAGGCCTACCAAGATAATAACCGAGAAAAGCTAGACGAGGCATTAAAACAATTACCGTACCGCTCTGCTTTTAAAGATTTGCGTACTGTGCTAAATGCTTTAATAACCCTACCTGAGTCAATAGATCAAGCACGTGTATTATTAGCCAAGATACCTGACAATTCAGCTTATTCTAACTTTGCTCATTTATTGTTAGTCAGCACTTTTGACGGTGCTGAATTGGCAAAAAATCTAGTTAAGCTTAGTCCTGCACAACGTAATATTATCTCTAATATAAAAGGGTTTAATAAAACTCAGCTTGAATTTCTAACGCATTTGACACGTCAATATGAGCATTTATCAGATAAAGTAAAGTTCAATATGGCTATTCAGTATCAATCGCTATGCGGTACAGAATTTGCGAAAAATTACTGTCAACAGCTTTTAGTTAATTACTCGGCGGGACACAAAATTTTTAAAAAGAATTTTGGTGCAGTGGATGAGTTTGAAAACAATCGCCTTCATGCTCTAGCATGTGAGCGCCAGGGCAATAGTTATGATGCTGAACATTATTGGCGTCTTTGTATTAAAGAATTAATAGGTCAACACCTTGAGGAAAACAACTTAAAAATAGCGTTGATTTTACGTCATCTCAGCAAGCGAGAGGAACCTGCTGAGAAAACTGAATTATTGATTGAAAGTTTACAATATGATGCTGAAGATCGCGATATTTATCTACAAATCTTACAGCATTATCAACAAGCAGAAGCGACTAAGGACTATAAGTTATGGCTATCTAAAGCGTTGAAAAAATTCCCACAAGATATTGATATACTTATTCAGGCTGTGCGCGAAGCAACACGTAACAAAACTTATAAAAAAGCCAGCCAATATGCAACAAAAATATTAAAAATCGACCCACTGAATACCTTTGCTAAGCAAACTTTGTTTGCGAGTCACTTAGCACATGCCTATCGGTTGATGCGCGAAAAATCTTACCCTTTAGTCGCAAAGGAAATTGCACTGGCAGAAGCGCTCAATATTGGTAAAATTTATGTTAAGCAAACCCAACTTATGCGTGCGCTATTATGTTTTGCTCATGAAGATAAAGAGCAGGGCTTACAATTAATTAGCGATGCCTTAGCTAACTTATATACCGACCCAGTTAATAGGCATTTTCATGCCAGCATGGCAGCTTTGTCTGCAGGCTTACCCGTTGCGACTATTTTACGCGTCTTACCACCTGCGAAAGATTATTTACTGACAGAGTCTGAATTCACTCAATTTATACAACTGCTAGAGCAGTTTATCAATGAGGCTGATAATAGCCAGATACACAAGGCATTAGAAAAAGTTAAGGCACCACTGAAAAAGGCACTAACAGGGCAAGATTTTGCAGAATCCACCTTACGCCATTTATGCAAACTATTAGAAAAGCTTGAGCATTTTGAATTATTACGGCATTGTGCCAAAACTGCCTTTGCTAAATGGCAAGAACCTATATGGATGTATTACCGCGTTTATGCAGATAATAATGGCAAACCCGAGGATTGTACCTATAGAGAGCTGATGAGCTTAGAACATTATCATGAGCAAGCCATGCTGGCTAAGGATTTTCAGGTGGGCATAAAGCTGCAGAAACTAATAGACCGGTATTATCACGCACACCCACAAAGCAGTATGAACTTTCTTGATAATTTCTTTGGTATAAATGATGATGACGAAGAGGATGATAAGCTGGATATATTATTTGGTCATCTTTCTGATGAAGTCGTAATGAAACTCGATGAAACCGTTGAATCTTTATCTAAAAAAACCAGTATTGAACAAGTCGCTATAGAGCTTATACAGTCCATAGGCGATAAGAGTGTTATGTTAGCTATTATGCAAGAACCTGATCTATTTTCAGCACTGATGATTGTTAAAGCAGCCGATAAACTCGGTATTAATATTGATGTCAGCATAGAGGATGTACTTGCATATTATGGTATAGGTAAACGTACAAGTTCATCTTCTTTTCCTTTTCCTTTTTAAGGGGGTCTGTTATGAGCACAGCTTATGAAGTTTTAAATGTAGCAACAACAGCCAATGATGCTGAAATTAAACAAGCCTATTTACGATTAGTAAAAGATAACCCGCCAGATCGTAACCAAGAAAAATTTCAGTTAATTCATGACGCTTATAGTGCAATTAAAGACCATAAAAGCCGAGTTAGTTATGCATTATTTAGGCTACCCGAGGTTAATTTTGATACCTTAATGGAGCAACTGTTACAAACTGAGCACACGCTTAATTTGAGTGCCGAATTTATTAATCAATTGTTACAAGCCAGTATAGATGATACAACGCTTTTAAATGCCACAGCCACCTCTAAAAAATGATGAGTACAGAAGGTCAGAAAAACGAATTATTGGAAGATTTCCAGAAGTACCTAGAGCAAAATACGCTTGATCCTTTTGCTATCCAGAACCAGCCAGACTTACACAGTCTGCTAAGTGAAATGAGCGGTCTAAAAACTGAAGTAAAGGCAGAAGCAAGGCAGTTTAAAAATACTTTAGACACCTTAACGACAGCACTAACGACTGTTCAAGAAGATAATAAAACCTTAGCAACGGAATTGGCCGCTTATAGTCAACGACTAGAGCAACAGCAAGAAAAATTAATGCGCACTATGCTATTACAAATGGTCGATATGTATGATCGTTTAAATACAGGGGTTGACGTTTTACAAAACTATCGACCAGTCAATCGCCCGTTTAAAAAATCTCGGGTAAAAGATGTCAATTTTATTAAGCGCTTTAAAGAAGGCCAAATAATGACTTTAAAACGTTTTGAACAATTACTCGCAGAGTATAAAGTACAAGTGATTGATTGTGTTGGTAAGCGCCTTGATCCAGTAACCATGAGTGCTGTGGAAACAGGGCAGGATACCACACACGAAAATGGCATAGTATTACAAGAATTACGTAAAGGCTTTTTATTTAAAGGTCAGGTTCTGCGTTTAGCAGAAGTCAAAGTCAATAAAATTAACGGCAAATAAATGAAAGATATCATTATAGGTATAGATTTAGGCACAACTAACTCAGAAGTATCGGTTGTTGAACAAGGTAAGGTTACTATTATTAAAGAGGGTGACAAAAAAATGCTCCCCTCTTTTGTTGGTATTGATGACGCAGGTCAGGTGATTGTCGGAGAAACCGCACGCAATCAATACCTCGTCTACCCAGAGCGAACGATTAAATCCATCAAGCGTTTAATGGGACAAGATACGCAAGTCGTATTAGCAGATCAAGCTTATACGCCGCAAGAAATATCCGCTATTATTCTTACTCGCCTAAAAGGTATCGCCGAACAATATCTAGGTCAAGCCGTCAGTAAAGCAGTCATTACTGTACCCGCTTACTTCTCGGATGCACAACGCCAAGCAACCCGTGAAGCAGGTGAAATTGCAGGCTTAGAAGTCATGCGTATGATTAATGAGCCAACGGCGGCGGCATTAGCTTATGGCACTGAGCAAGCTGAAGCAAAGCAGGTTTTGGTTTATGATTTGGGCGGCGGAACCTTTGATGTCTCCGTAGTGAACATGCAAGATGGCGTAGTTGAGGTACTCTCCAGTCATGGTGACAACCATCTAGGCGGTGATGATTTTGACCAACAAATTATTGAATATTTAATTGAACATATACAAGAAACACATAATGTTGATGTGCGCCAGCACAGTAAAGCGATGGCACGACTTACACGAGCCGCTGAAGAAGCGAAATTTTTACTGTCCGACCAGCCTTATGCACAAATCAATGAAGAATACTTATTAGAGCATGACGGCGCAGCCGTGCATCTATCGCTTGAGCTATCCAGGATAGCTTACGAAGACATGATTGAAGACTATATTAATGCCACGATTGATGCTACGCATATCGCCTTAAAAGGCGCAAAACTAACCGCATCGGATATAGATGAAGTGATCTTAGTCGGTGGCTCGACACGTACACCCTGCATCCGTGAGCGCTTACTTAATGAATTTGGTTTTGAACCACATAGCGAAGTTGATCCTGACTTATGCGTTGCCATGGGGGCAGCAATACAAGCCGCTATGATTAGCGGTCAAGAAGTCGATACAGTGCTGGTTGATGTAACACCTTATACTTATGGAACCAGTGCTATCGGTGTATTAGATGGCCAACCCTATCCCTTTATGTTTGTGCCTATTATTCATAAAAATAGCGTTTTGCCTAATCGTAAAACTGAAGCATTTTTGACCAGTTATGATAACCAAGATACAGTTGAAATTATTATTTACCAAGGTGAAGACCCTGATGCTTTAAATAATGTCAAAATAGGTGAGTTCTTAGTTGAAGGCTTATTAGAGGTGCCTCGAGGTAATGTTATTACACTAACTTTAGGTTTGGATTTGAATGGTATTTTAAATGTTTCCGCAGTAGAAAAAGAAACCGGACTAGAGAAATCCATTACCATTAAAAATGCGTTATCTCAATTTGAAGGCGAATCATTAGATACCGCCAAACAACGTATTACCTCTTTATTTGGACAAATGGATCCGCGCATTATTGAGGAAGAGCCTAGCACTGTTTCTGATACACCAGAAATTACAGCAGCGCGTGAATTAATAACTAAGGCTGAAGGTTTATTCGAGAAAATATCTGCTGAAGATAAAGAGGATATGGTAGATTTAATTGAAACAATGACCGGCTGCATTGAAGCGCAAGATATTGAAGGCTTAGATAAGTCTAGCGCACAATTAACTGATATTATTTATTATTTGGAATCTTGATGAAACGCTGCCCTTGCTGTAATGCACGCTTAAAAGAAGCGCTCATCTGTCCGCGCTGCCAAGCAAACCTAAGTGCTGTAATCGGCTCAGAACAAGCAGCCGAACACTACTTAGCCAAGGCAATACAGCATTGGGCGCAAAATAATAAGGAACAAAGTATTCATACACTCGTGCTTTCCTTGCGTTTAAAAAAGACGCAGCTGGCCGTCACATTTCGTAATTTTCTGATTCAGAAATACTATCAAGACGTCGTACAACGACTTGAGAAAAAGCAGTTATTATCCGCCAATCAATGTTTATACCAAGCGCGTCAAATATCATTATACAGCCCACAGTTGCAGCAATTACAAGCTTTCACAAGGTATTTATTAACCAAATATCATGAGCAGGCCCAAGTGAATAGTAAGACAGATTTAGCATCAAATAACCCTGAATAAGGGCGAATTTATTCACAAAGTAACGCTTACAGCCCCTCAATTAAGCAAGTTGAGTAAGATAACCAACAATCGGTTCGTAAGCGCCTACTAGCCCTGCCAAAGCACTGACTTTATCTGTTAATTTTTTTTCCATTTTTTAGCTTTTACTTTCAAAGCTGAAGTTTCCCAATTATTTAGCTACTAAAGTGTACAGTGCAGGCATATCAAGGTTTATTTTAGGAGGGCTAAGTTTATAGTCAAACGGTTTTATTCTCTTAAAATCTCGCCTAAATTAATTTCTTCAGTCTCCTCATTTCGATTAATTTGCACATTTGTTGGGTAAGCAAAAGACAGGTTATTTGTTTGTAAAATATTCGCTATTTGAAATAACACATCTTCTTTCACCTCCAGCCACTTCACCCAATCTACCGATTTTGAAAAACAGTAAATTAATATATCTATCGAAAAGTCACTATAGCGATCTACAAACACTAATTGCGTCGATTTAATCCCGTGCAAGTCTTCTTGCTTTAAAAACTTATTACGCGCTCTATAGGAAGTATGTGATTCTTTAGGGCTGGCAATACCAGGATGCTCTTCCAGCATCAGCTTAATATCTGCCACTGCTTGACGAATATCATCCATATTACTTTCATAAGTTACACCAATATACATTTTAATACGCCGCCCAACGGAGCGACGATTCCAGTTTAGAACACTCGCTGTCGAAACCATCGCATTAGGCATAGTCACCAAGGCATTATCAAAGGTTCTCACTGTAGTGCTGCGTAGCCCAATTTCAACTACTGTCCCTTCAACATCGCCTACCTTAATCCAGTCGCCCATTTTGAAAATATGATCGACCATAATATTTAGGCCACCAAAAAAATTAGACAAACTATCTTTTGCAGCCATTGCAAAAGCTAGACCACCGATTCCTAAAGTAGAAAGAATTGCGGTTACATTTATACCAAAGTGGCTCAATATAAATGTTAAAGAAAGCAATACAACAATACCCTTTAAGGCTTTCACCATTAATAAGACGAGCTCTCTACTTAATTCCTTATTCCTCTTATCTGCCCTATCGAACTGGACAGCCACTACGCTATCAATTAAGTTAAACAGCAAGTAAACACAAAGCCCCTGATAAAAAATATAAATAAAATGATCAACAACGCCCTTATATTCAGTTTTATAAAGTAAAGCATTCATGGCTAAATCAATACCAAAAAAGAACACTAAATACAAAAGTGGCTTATGAATACTGATAAAAACAAGCTCCATATTTTCTACTTTGCCATCATTTAAAATAAAGCGCTCAATCAAGCTATTACTTCCTCTGGAAACAACAGGGAAAAAAATCATGGTCAACAAGAAAATACATAAAGAAACAATAAGCCCTCCCATATCAATACGCAAAGGCGCGATGATAGGGTTTATACGATTCAATACTTCAATATTATTGAAATAAGAAATTAAAGCAATTAAAGAAATTTTATTTAAAAAACTGCTTGTAACAACATCTTCTGGGTTATTTTTTACATATTCCAAAAAATCCAAATACACAGTATAAATACGTTTTAAGTCCTGATAATTTTTAGCTATATCTTGATAAATCTTACTATCACCCTGCAGAGGCTCTGGCATCGCTTTTATCTTTTTCTTAATTTTTGCTATTCTAGCTTCGATTTCAGCTAAAATTTCTTCTTCAGGCAGATAATTACGACTTGCTTCAACTAAAAATACAACAAAGCTACCTATATCACGCTTAGCCAAGTAATAATCAATACTAAACTGATCTCGCTGCACTGCTGCCTTATTACCCCTCGCTCGGTTTATTCTTATTTTCGAGTTAAGTAATTGCAATTCTGATTTATTAATAGATTCAATATCATAATCAAGCGCTGAACCGCGTATCACCATCATTAATCGATCAAATAAGTCATCCTTATTTTTAATGAGCCGTGTCAACTTTGTTTCGTCTTTATTCTCTGAAATTTGTTGATTGAGAGTAGCAACGTCTATAAGAACATCCTCAATAGCGGCATACCGCCTATCACCTTCTTCGGCAAACCCTTGCATTGAAAAAAACATCAAGCCTAAGCATAAAAATATACGTATAAATTGCTTAACTACCACTACATCTGCCTCCCTTAACCGACCTAATTAAACGCAATAAAAATTGTCTAAACCTACTCAACACTTGAATCCCCCTCAAGACCTTGTTCATTTTCTATATTTTGGGTATTTTCAAATAAAGCTCTTAAATACTTAAACAAGAGTCGTGATGATTTAATAGGTTTCTCAAGACTAATTTCTTTTTTCGCATTACGAATGAGCTGCCGTAACTGCTGAACATCAGCCTCCGGATATTTATCTAATAATTCGGTCAATGCCTGTTTATCATCAGACAATAAACGCTCTCGCCAGCGCTCTAGCTGATGTAATTCACGAGTAGCATGTGCGCTTTTTGCTTTAATCTTAGCTAAAGCCTCCTCAATTGGCTCAATATCAATCTTTCGCACTAAGCCCGTAATAAACTTTAACTGCCGTTTACGCGCTGCTTTAAAAGGCATTTTAGCCGCCGCCAAAATCGCTGCCTCTATCTCTTCAGGAAGATTTAATTTTTCAATCTGCGCTGGGGCAAGCAAAGCCATGTCTTCACACATTTTATGTATAACGGCAATATCACGTTTTAGCTGTGTCTTATTGGGCCTAATCGCCCAGGTTTGCTCTTCATATTCATCACCTTCTTCATGCCTTTGAAGCTCGTCAAACTCTTCATCTGTAAAATCACTCATATCAAACCATCGTAATTAAAAAAATAACAAATAACACTACCCCAACGATAGGGATTAACGCCCCTACCCAGTCGGAAGGAGTCTCTTTATTTTGTTGTAACGAAGCTTTAATGCTCGGTCGCATCCAAAAAATTAGACCCAACGCCATCGCTCCAAGAAAAACATTTTCCCACACAGACAACTCCATCACTATTCCTCTTTATTTTCACTCTAATTAAATGTGCTGCTTATTGCAGCCTGATAGGGCCAATAAATATATGCAGCAACTTTGGCACAATAAGGACCGTGCATGAAACAAACTCTAGTCTACCCGTTATAATTTAGGCTAAAATCAGCTCCCACTTTTATTAGGTTTTATACTATCAGTCTACAGGCTATTACTCATTAACTTGTGCAAATCCGCCTTGCAATCTACACATCATAAGCATAATATTCTCTTAACTCAGCCAATAAACAGCAGAACTAATACATACTGGCTACCCCTATTTTTCTAGCCATACCCATACGACTAGAATATTAACTAAACAATACAAGGAATTGATCATGACTACCATAACAGATCCCGTTATTGAACAGTGGTACAAAGACGTAGAAAATAACCTCACATTCAAAGTCGTCGCTATTGAAGAGAGCGATGATACCATTGAAGTGCAATATAGTAATGGTGATATTGGCGAATATGATACTGATAGTTGGTATAACTCGACCTTTGACTTCATTGAAGACCCAGAAGATTGGAGTGCTCCCTTTGATGATCTTGAATCTGATGATTTAGGCTATTCTAACTCAGACACACGACGTACTGATATGGACGACACGCCTTTAAAAGACTACCTAGATTAGGATATACCCCTGCATGAAAATGAGTTCTCAAGAGTTCCTAAACTGGAGCTCTAAAAGCCTGACTTTACTAGGTATGTCTGGTGCCGGAAAAACCACGCTATCAAGTAAACTGCCTAAAGAGAAATGGTTCCATTACTCAGGTGATTACCGTATAGGCACTAAATATTTAGACGAGCCAATATTAGACAATATTAAACAACAGGCAATGGAAGTGCCTTTTTTAAAGGAACTTCTGCTGTCTGATTCTATTTATATTCGCAATAACGTCACAGTAGAAAATTTAGCACCCATTTCCAGTTTTTTAAGCAAGTTAGGTAACCCTGACTTAGGGGGGCTAACACTAGATGAATTTAAACGCAGACAAGCCCTACATTATCATGCTGAAGTTGCTGCTATGCTGGATGTTGGCAATTTTATTCATAAGGCTGAAGACATTTACGGCTATAAAAACTTTATTAATGATGCAGGTGGCAGCGTTTGCGAACTAGACAATCAAGCCGTATTAGATCATCTCGCTGAACAAACACTTATTCTTTATATAAAAACCTCTCCCGAGCAAGAGAAAATGATTATTAACCGGGCTAAATCATCACCCAAGCCATTGTATTATCGTGAATCTTTTCTGGATAAAAAGCTTGCCGAATTTATGCAACAAAACCACTACAGCGAGACTAGTAGCATTCCGCCAGATGAATTTGTAACATGGATTTTTCCTGAATTATTTCGCTCTCGCTTACCACGCTACCAAGCCATAGCCGATCAGTATGGCTATACGCTCGATGCTAATGATGTCGCCCAAGTTAGTAACGAAGAAGACTTTATTCAGCTGATTGCCGCTGCGCTAGAACAGCAAACTACTTAACCACGATGCCTTTAGTTGCCCACACACAATTACCCACATTCCTACGCTTGCAAGAAGAAGGCGAGGATATTCTTAACCCTGAACGCGCCACGCATCAACATATCCGTGAACTGCATATTGGTTTTCTAAATATTATGCCGGATGCAGCGCTCGAGGCCACAGAACGTCAATTTTTTAGATTAATCGGCGCCTGTAATCAAATTGCACAATTTCACGTCCACCCATTCACCATTAATGGTTTACCTAGAGGTGTGAGCGCGCAAGCACATATCGACCAATACTATGAAACCTTTGAGCAACTTAAACTCGATGGCTTAGATGCCTTAATTATCAGTGGCGCGAATGTTACTCACGCACATTTACAGGACGAAGATTTTTGGCAACCGTTAACGGAAGTATTTGATTGGGCAAAAGACAATGTCACCTCAATTCTCTGTTCATGCCTCGCTACACATGCACTGATTCAGTTTTGCTATGGCATAGAGCGTACACGTTTACCCGCAAAATGTTGGGGCGTTTATGCGCATAAAGTCATTGATCGTAAGCACCCTTTGATTGCCGAAATTAACACACGCTTTGATGTTCCTCACTCACGCTTTAACGCTGTATTTCAAGAAGACTTAGAACACCATGGCGTAAAAACACTGGTTTCTAGCGCAGAAGCTGGTTTGCATCTCGCGGTCAGTCCCGATGGTTTTCGCATTGTATTTTTCCAGGGACACCCAGAGTACGATAACATCAGTTTATTGAAAGAATATAAACGCGAAGTATTGCGCTATATTAATCAAGAGATTGATCAGTACCCGCATTTTCCAGAGCATTATTTTAGTCACGAGGCGCAAGCAATTTTTACTCGCTACGCTGAGCATGTACAAGATGCACTAAAGAATCACAGCCCTATTGACGATTTTCCAGAACAAGAAGTTGAACCATTTTTAGACAATACTTGGCGCGATACTGCAAAAGCCGTTTTTAATAATTGGCTTGGAAAAGTGTATCAAATTACCAATCAGGATCGTCGCCTCCCCTTTATGGATGGCATAGACCCCAACAATCCCCTAAACTTATAAATGCACGCGCAATTCTTGCAACAAGCAATTGACTTAGCCATAAAAAATGTACATACAGGAAATGGCGGACCGTTTGGTGCCGTTATTTGTCAAGACAACAAAGTCATTGCAGCTTGCTCTAATATCGTAACTTGTAGTAATGATCCGACCGCACATGCTGAAATCACTGCCATTCGTACGGCTTGCAAGCATTTAAACAATTTTCAGCTCACTGACTGCACCCTTTACAGTAGTTGCGAGCCCTGCCCTATGTGCTTAGGCGCTATTTATTGGGCACGCTTGGAGCAGGTCTATTTTGCTTGTAATCACCTTGATGCCGCACAAGCAGGCTTTGATGATAGTTTTATTTATAATGAAATTGCTGTAGCGCCAGAAAAACGCACTATCAATATGCAGCATCTTGAGATAAGGAATGTGCATGAAATAACTTAGGCAACTTATAAAGTTGTTGCGTCAGGAATGGCAGTATAATTCCATTGCCTCAGGTGCTCATCAAATACAATTCGCATTGACTCTTTAAAACCCTCTGCAACTATCTCTAATTTTCAGTAACCAGCCATCCTTTCCCGTACAGCCTAGCATCGCATCTGCTTGCACATGGATACGAGCATACTTACCACTTAAAGATGCGGGAAGTTTTGCTTTTACTGCATAAAAGCTAATTTTATATTCAGTATCGACTTCTAACGGAATTTTCTTGGCAGTCGCCTTGATCGTTGCAGGATCAGCATAACCAGAGACAGTAAACGAAATTTCTGACTCAGGGTCTACTTCGGACTTATGCGCAGGCGTAAAAGTTTTAAACTTAGGCTTTTTACAGCCGTTATTGGTTGCCGATGTCCCATAAGCAAAGACAGAGCCAGTAAAACCAACGCTAACGATTAAACATACTAATTTTAAAGACTTATTTTTTATCATTATTATTTCCCCTTATTTAGTCCTATTAAAAAATCACTTAGGAATGAAAATGAAATAATTTTTACATTATGGCAAACAAAAAGGCAAGCCAGAATCCACTAGTTGGACGAAGCCGCTAACGCGGAGAAAAGAACCACCACGCCGGTAATTAAAGTTGTAACCTCACTTCCTTCTATTCGCATAGGAAGGTAACCTGCAAGCTCATTAAACTAACAATGA
>NZ_FQTQ01000006.1 GCF_900128525.1 methanotrophic endosymbiont of Bathymodiolus puteoserpentis (Logatchev) | reverse complement strand
GATTCCTATTTCTCAACTCAAGTTCACGGTATTGCCCGTCATCATCCTTTTTTTTATATTCTTTTAGTGCCTTCTCATTTTTAGGTATTTCATACAGTGACTGATAATCTGGCTTAAGACTATATACCAGTATATATTCATATGTTTTAGCTAGAAATTTATCTAATGTTCGACCTCTAGGATTGGTTTGGGCAACTATGTTGGCTATAAAATTTTCTCTTCCATAGACTTCATCTAAGAGTAATTTTAGATACGCTTGCTCGTTATCATCACAACTAATAAAGATAACGCCATCATCTTTTAGTAGCTCTTTGGCAGTTTCCAGCCTATTTTTCATGAAAGTTAGCCAAGTAGAATGATTAAAACTATCGTTATAACCAAAGCCATCATTTCCGGTGTTATAAGGAGGATCTATATAAATCAGTTTTATTTTTCCTGCATATTGCTTTTTCAAAGAGTGTAAAGCCAGCAGGTTATTCCCTTTGATAATTAGGTTATCATCAGGGCTTATATTTTCTACTTTATGCTCCCCGTCTTTATCGTATTTTTTAAAATTACCCAATGCCTTTGGAGCAAGCAAGCGGTCTATTTCATCAGGTGCAAGGGTTTCATTCCAAAATATTTCTTTGCGTTTTTGATCTTCTTTAGTTTGCCCACCTTCCAGCACACAATCCTTATACGCCCAAGAAAGCACAACTTCTTTGCTTTCGGTTAAATATTCTCTATCAGCGGTTAAACCAATTTTATTTTTAAATGCGGTATAGCTATCAGGTAAAAATTGTTTGTTACTAACAAAGCTTTGAAACGCCACTTTATCAAATACTAACGCCTTACCTATTTCTTTGAAAAAATGCTTCTTAATTGACTCGTTACCAAGTAATAAAGAAATTAATCCTTCATCCATTGCAAGAGCAAGTTCTACAACCTTATTTTTTACTAACCTACCCTCAATAATCAGACGTTCATCATTTTTAAGTGTACCGATTAATTCTTTTAATAAATTTTGCATACCTGTTTTATATGTCCCTTATTTGATGGTGCTTTAGTCTATCTTTTAGGTGAGGATAGTATATTAAATATAGGTAATCTATAGTGAATAGATGCCTAATGAATAGCTTACTTATGGTATTTTATGTCGCCCTACCCTATTCAGCCACCTTTTTAGGCGGTGTTTTTGCGGTTCTTTTTGCCGCTGGTTTAGTTGCAGCCTTGGCAATCTCGACAAGTTCGCCTTGCAGCTTGGCATAATCGGCTTTAAGGCTGATTAATTGATGATCTTTTTCTTGAAGCTTTGCAACATAACCCGCATTTTCAGCCGTAATTTTAACCGCTTTTTCTTGTGCTTCATCCACATTTTTTTGTAGCTCCACCGCTTTTATATTCGCTTGCTCTAATTCTCTTTCCAGTCTTGAGACTTCCCCCGCATATTCGGACAATTCGGCCTTTGCTTTGGTGATGGCTTCCCCTGCTTCATGCTGGATGCGTTCGACAGATTCCCCCGCCAGAGTGGACGCAGCCGCCCAGACATCAAAAGCTGCCTTGTGCATGGCAGTCGTGACACTATCGGGCATTTGCAGCAATGGCGCAGAATGTGCGGCCTGTTCTTCACGCCAGAGCTTGACCATATCGCCCACAGTAGAGAAAGAACCGCCAGTAATGCCTATTACAGCGTTTACAGTTACGTTTTTATTATCGCCCTGTAATTGGTCACATGCCGTATTAACCGCCGCTTGTATCACCTTGCTTTTGCGTTCCATAATTCCACCAGTTAGATAGTAGGGAGTAGTAGTAATATTACTACAATATACTACAAAAAGATAGGATTATTTTCCTTACTTAATTATCTAATTACTTACTTATACAATTAAAACTGTAAATACATTTTTATGTGTTTACTTCTATAATTTTTTAATGTTATACTTTCTTATGTACTTAATTATGTAATTATATAAAGGTGTAAATATGACTAAAGTTATAGCAATTTTGAACCAAAAGGGCGGGGTGGGAAAAACGACCATAGCCGCTAATATAGGCGTTTCTATCGCTAAGAGGGGGCATAGTGTCCTTATGGTCGATAGTGACCCACAAGGCAGCCTAAGAGATTGGAGTGAAGCAGACGAGGGCGAAGGCTTAACAGTCATAGGGTTAGACCGTGAAACACTAGCAAAGGATATAGAAAGCGTAAAAGCCCCTTATGATTTTGTCATCATTGACGGCAGAGCCAAAGCCGAAAAAATGGCAGGGGCAGCAATTAGAGCCGCCGACCTTGTTTTAATACCTGTTGCACCGTCTGCGCTCGATATATGGGGGGCTTCCGATATAACCGAAGCGATAGCCGCAAGGCATGAAGTTACAGAAGGTAAGCCAGCAACTCGCTTTATTATTAATGCAGCGACAAAAAATACAAAATTAATTGAAGAGATTAGGCCAGCAACACAAGAAAGCGGCTTTAATCCTTTAAATACTGTTTTATATAGTCGGGAAATTTACAAGCAGACAATGGGGGACGGCTTGACCGTTCACAGCGCAAAAAACGCCGATGCACTGGAAGAAATAGAAAACTTGACCACTGAAATTATGGAGATTTTGAATAATGAAAGCTAAACCAACACGCAAAGAATTAACGCCTAAAGAACAAGTAATTAAAGAAGCAATGAAAATTGATAGTGGCGAAACGGTTACTATGACTTTTAAAGTCCCTAAAGAATTACAGCAGGGCTATAAAATGAATGCTTTAAAAAAAGGTGAGACTATGACGGAAATTTTTATTAAACATATGAAAGAATGCTTAAATAATTAAATACTTATGAAAGTAAATACTTTTTTAATTATTTAATTAAAGGTTGAAAGTGAACCGTGAACCGAAGCGATAAAGGTTCAAATTATGACTAAAAAATCGAGGAATTAAACCAATGATTTTTTTGCGTCCGCTGCCAGCCATGGAGAGCGAATGCGAGAGCTGGTAGTCCGCGATAGCCGTAGGGCCGTTGTTTTGTCGGAGTCTGAGCGGTAGCGAAGGTGGAGACAAAATAAAAGGCTATCCGACACGGCGTCAAGTCATTTGGAGCCTATGTTCCGACCCCTTGTTGGGTCGGGACGAGGTGACGAGGACGAATCGGGGCGCCGAAGGCATTAGCAGTCGCGTTAAGTTTTTGCTGCTTGCTTGGGCAGGGATGCCCAAAACAAGCTTTCGCAAAAATAGCGACTCCCCGCTTAATAATATACAGGTTGAGGAACACAGGGAAACGCTATTGTTTCCCTATTACGAGAAAGGCCAGCACATGACCAAGAAAAAACCACCACCGAAGAAAATCCCGCCAAGCAAGGCAATTAAAAGCCTTCAAATGGATTTGTTTAGTCACTTTGTCACGAATGATAAAGACAGCGTATCGAATACGGTTGAACTTTGGGAGAGCATACCCAAGTATTTTTTTACGCCGCAGCAGGTGGAGAAATTACGCACACCAACAGGCCACGCAGACCCCTACGAACAGCCGTATAACTATCAAGGTTTAGATTGCACTGTAACCATTCAACCCGCTTTGATTAAACAGGAGGATGGCGGTTATAAGGCATTTTTTCCAAGTGTGACCGAGGAACTAATAGAGGAAGCTTTAAAGAAAATCCTTACAGACCAAAATTATTCTATTCACGACCCCGCCAAATCTGAAACATGGGTAAAATTCACCTTATATATGGTTCAAAATGAACTTGCTAAACGCGGGAAAAGCCGCAATGTTTCAGAGATAAAGCAAGGCATCCAGATAATGAACCGTTGTGTATTGACGCTTTCAAAGGGCAAAAAAGAGCTATGGGGCGGGGCAATATTGCAAGACCTTGTAACGGTTGACCGTGAGGAATATATAGAGGATTCCAGCGCGTTACATGCCGCACGGCTACCACTATTTATATCTCATGCAATCAACAAGCTGGAATATAGGCAATATAATATAGATCGTCACATGAGCCTTAAAACCCAGCTTTCAAGATGGCTTTATAAGCGTTTTGTTCATCGCTACAAGCAAGCCAGCATGATTGATACTTATCATTTTATGTATTCAGCGGTTAAGAAAGAAAGCCGCTATTTAGAAGGTAAGGCCGAGCGAAACAACCGCTTAAAAATGATTAAAGCACTGGAAGAGCTAAAAGGGCAGGGTGTTTTAATGTCTTATGAGGCCGAGGAAGTCAGAGAAGGGCGAAAAGTGATAGATGTTAAATATACGGTTACGGCTGCACTTGATTTTAGAACCGAACAAAAAGCCGCCAATGCCGCGCAGAAAAAACGCGGGGTTGCGCTTGTGGATAAGTCAAAATGAACATGTGGGTATGCCGTGCAGTTCGTCAAAAAACATGTGGGTATGCCGTGCAGTAACATGTGGGTATGCCGTGCAGTTGGGTTTTTTACCCTGATTATGTTAAAAAAAAGGACTTGCTGCACCGCACAAACATATAGGTATGCCGTGCAGTTCGTCAAAAAACATGTGGGTATGCCGTGCAGTTGGCTTTTTAGGGCTGGATTATGGCAAAGAAACATATGGGTATGCCGTGCAGTTAGCACCTAACATATGGGTATGCCGTGCAGTTAAAACGCGATTTATCTTATATCTAATTGATTTTAAACAAAATTAAATTGTGGATAAATCCCTAACCTTTCCTTCTATTAACCTTTTATATTTAACCTTGTAAAAGCGGGTTGTGGATAAATTGAATTTTAACAAACCGAAAAAGTAAAAAATCGTGATTAATCCGATAAAGTAAGTTTTCAATCAAAAAACACAAATACAGGCTAGGCAACCTATTAAAAAGGCTATCGAGTGGAAAATGAAGCCCGTACAGAGCAAGCGGGGAG
>NZ_FQTQ01000005.1 GCF_900128525.1 methanotrophic endosymbiont of Bathymodiolus puteoserpentis (Logatchev) | reverse complement strand
TGGAACTTAACTGAAAAAATCAAGCCTTTAAAGTAATTGGGGATGTTTGTCTAGGTGGGGAGAATAGACGCTTACATTCGTTTATTTTTGACGCAGGTTTCCTTACGTCAGGAATTCCCTATTGAGCTTAAAATACCTAATAAGGTAACACTAGAGGCAATGAAGGAAAACGTAACTGAAAAGACGTATGATTCTGTAGATGATCTATTTAATGAGGTGCTGAGTGATGCTCAGCACTAGAGTCAAAAGCCAGTTTAAAAAAGATTTAAAGAAAGTAAGCCGCGACCCGAAAAAAGATATTGAATTATTAAAAGTTTTAATTAATGATTATTTTGTTCAAAATATCCCTATCCCCAAACAACATAAACACATGTATTAACGGGAAACTGGAAGCCTCATATGGAATGCCACATTCAACCTGACTTTTTACTGATTTGGGATGTTAATAGTGCAACCAATGAATTAATATTGGTACGCTGTGGCACTCATACTGAATTGTTTGGTTAAGTGAAATGATGGGCAAAAAAATAAGCCTAATTCACTTCAGAATCTAGCTGTGGTTTTCTGCGCGTTTTCATTAAATAATCAAACAAGGGAAACGTGACACACCAGTTCGCATTGGAATCAAACAAGTGATGTTCATAATGCCAAGGCAAATAAGTTTTCGCCCAGCGACGACTTAAATGCGCTTGGCGGTGTACTATATAATAGGTAATAATCGATAGGTACATAGCGTAAGCATAGCCATTCGCCCACCAGAAAAACGGGGCATTTAAAAGTAAGATAGCGAATAAAGCCAGCCATTCTTTGGCTTGTGTATTCCAGAGCCTAGGCCATTTTTGATAACCTGGATCTAACATATCCAGTTGTCGTGCTACATAATGATGCTCTTGCCAATGATAGGCCCAATAGCTATCTGGCTGCTTTCCCCAGTAATGCAATATATAGCGATGCATAAACCATTCACCTGCATTCGCAACCATCAAGCCTAAGAAAAATTGCAGTGCCCAGACCATAATATTGCTTTAAAAAGTATACGGATGAGCAGCGACAAAGCCATGTACTTTAGCTTTCGGGTTAAACTCTGGAACTTGCCATTCTTGAGTTTCCTGCCCACTTAAAAAACCCGCCAACCACAGTGCCTGTTTCCGAATCGGCAAAACGTAGGCATATAACTTATTATCTGGTAACTCAGCAACATCGCCTAGCGCGTAGATATGCTCATCACTGGTTTGCAAATAATGATTGACCCGTATGCCTCGATTAGTTTCGAGACCTGCATCTTTAGCTAATTTAATTCTAGGTTTAAATCCACAAGCAACAATAACTTTATTAAACCTAAAGTGGTCGCCAGCAACTTCAATGCAAACCTTATCCTGTGCAGGTGTAATGCTTTCTATCAGTTGATTGAATTTTACGTCAACCTTTTGATCTTGCATCACAGAAAGTAACGCCGCAGAATCTTCTTCTATGAGTTGTCGCTCCATTAACCGATCCATAGCGTGAAATATACTGACTTTATCTCCAGCAACAGCAAGATCAGAAGCGATTTCACAACCAATTAATCCGCCGCCAATAATCGCCCATTCAGGTACTTGTTTATTTTGTAAAATAGTTGCACGAGCAGCACGTAATTGAATTAAATCACGCAAACTATTAAACAGACAAAAATGCTCTTGGTAGGGTAAAAAAGGAGGTGGGATAAAAGCGGAAGAGCCTGTTGCAATAATGAGCTTATCGTAGCTAAATGCTTTATTGTCCTGCTTATCTGGGACATAAACACAGCGTTTATCTCGGTCAATTGCTGAAACGGTAATATTTTCAATGACCTGAATATTCTGCTCTCTCAAGGCATTAAACGGCTTGATAATAATAGCTGTCTCTATTTCTTCGTTGGAAAAACCTCGAGAGAGCATTGGCCGAGAATAATAACCATGAGTTTCGGTTGTAAGTAGGGTTATATTTGCATCAGATAACTGTCGCAATTTCTCAGCAAATGTAACGCCCGCAATACCCGAGCCAATAATAATGATATTCATGAAGCCTCCTTGATGAAACAAAGATGAAACAAACTTGAATGTGGTTGTTTTTTAACCTTAGCGCTTTATTGGAATTGCTATAACTAACTATATGTAGGTATTTTGTGATAGTGGTCGGTATAACTAAAATTCACAGAAATGGATAATCTGCATAAATATTTTCTTAGAAAATGATCATACCATGCGCGCATTCAAATGCCATCAATCATTAACTTAGAGCAGTAATTGATTGGCACTATTCCAGCCTACACATTCGCCAAGGTTATAAACGTGCGCTTGATTTATCGAAGCAAATTTGACTGGCTGAAGGCTGTATATTTTGCGATGGTCTCTAACGCTTATAGCGCTTTATTTGAATGAGAAATTACGGCTATTTTATTACTGAATCCTAAATTGAGAATGGTTGGGTTAATATAGGGCGAATCAATTTTTGTGCTAGGAATTCCTTAAGCCTATTATAGGGCGTGCGCTGGCGTACCTACTGCTCTTTCAATATAACGCTGTCTTTTCTTTTCAGTAATATTTTTTAGTTCGATCATCACTAAGCTATCTATACAGTTATTAAAATTTGGGTCTATATTGAAGTCAATAAAATGGCAACCTTGCTCAGTGCATAACTCAACATATTGTTTATACAAAGTAGGAACTTTTACGCCCAGTTTTTTCAATTCACTATTCAATATTTTAAAACTTGTTTTATAATCTCCCGAAAATTCAGACTGGGCAAACTTATGGGCAGCTTCGGAAACAATAAAGGGGGTTCTCGCTTTTGCTAATTGCAAATCAGAGCCAAATTGTTGCTGATAAAAGCTAATCAACACATCTTTTGCTACCTCAGGGTAGGCATTGCTTAGACTGACAGGGCCAAACATGTATTTAATTTCAGGGTTCTCCCTGAGATAAGCACCGATTCCATACCATAAATAATCTAGGCTTCGTTGCCCCCAATAACGTGGTTGAACAAAACTGCGCCCAAGCTCAATACTATGCGGTAAATAGCATTGAAAAGCAGCGGATAAATCAAATAAGGTACTCGTATAAAAACCATTGACACCCCTATTTTCCATAATTTCATGACCATCTCCTATTCGATAAGAGCCAACGATTTCCAAATCATGTTCATCCCATAGGACGAGGTGAGAGTAATAAACATCGTATTTATCAATATCTTGGTTTTCACCTGTCCCTTCTTCCACAGTACGAAAAGTTAATTCTCGAAGGCGTGCAATTTCTAGCATAACAGGACAATCACCATGATAATGGTAAAGAAAAATCTTTTTACCATCTTTAGTTTCACCTAATAGGCGAGATTGATATAACGCTTTTTTTAGTGCTTTACTATTGACTGGGTGAGCCACCGTTTCAATTGTTTCGAATAATGCTTTTTTGTGTTTTTTACCTAGGTTTAATACATGCTTACGAAACCGCTGACAAAGTTCTTTGTTGCCTTCTTCGGCATTTGAAAAGGCTGGGTAGGGGATGGGGAGACCCACTTTAAATTTAAGTTCTTTGTTTTTTTTATTAAACATTTCTTGAACCAGTAGCATCGTTCCCATCGGTTTATAAAGCGTTGAGGCCGCATAGAATAGTGCTGAATTTGATGCTTTAATATGTATGGGCAATATGGGTGCCTTGGCTTTTTTTGCTAATTTTAGAAAGCCGGTTTGCCATTGACCATCATATACTCCCTTGGGGGTTATGCGTGACACTTCCCCTGCAGGAAATAAAATAACAGCCTCTTCATTTTTCAAGGCTGCTAACATTGCTTTGTAGGCCTGTTTATTAGATTTTCCGGATAATACATCGACTGTTAAGAAAACTGATTTTAAAGGTTCAACATAGGACAGCACCTGATTAGCAACAATCCTTACATCAGGGCGAACAGTGCGTATTAGCTTAACCAATGCCAGGCCATCCAGAGTGCCAATGGGGTGGTTTGCAACAATAACCAGACGTCCTTCTGAAGGAATATTGTTATAGGAGTCAGGGCTGACCTGATAACTAAATTTAAAATACTTAAAAAACTTATCTAAAAAAGCAAAGCCGCGTAGATGCTGATTTTTCTCTATTACCTCATTAAAGTCGTCTTCATGCCATATCGTTTTTAATACTTTCAATATAAATTTATTTTTTTTACCGACTTTAAATTCTGGGTAGGTTTCGCGCAATATTTTTTCAGCATCAATCATAATAAATGTCCATTTATAGTTTAATCATGCAGTTTAATGAATAAATATTTCAGTAATGTGAAGCGCTCCTAATGTTGACCAAACCATTTGCTTATTACAGTCAATAACCACTGTGGCTCATCCATCGGTATATCATGTCCTGCCGTACTATGTTGCAAGTAATCCTTGTTCCAACCTTGTTGTAGCTTTAAGCTGCACCGGTAATCTACTAGGCGATCAGCTGAGCTACTAATAATAAGTATAGGCTGAGTAGGAATAGTGCGAGCAGAAAATTTTGCCGCAGCCAGTAACTGATTTATAGCACTAACACTGGAAATAGGATTGTTTTTTTGCCATCGCTGCCAGTCTTTTATGAGTGCATAGTCATGCGCATGCTTATTTGAAATAAGTGCCAATATCAACGGTTCTCGCTCACATCTCGTAGTCAATAATAACTTGATAATCTTATGATAATTTTGCCAGCGTAGGCGTTGATAAAAGGGGGAAATATTACTTAAACTGGTATTAATTAAAACTGCCGAACAGACTTCATTTGGGTAGCGACTCATCCAATCTATTGCGATCATCCCGCCCATTGATATTGCTATTAGCTGCACTCGGTAATCATCAGGAACCTGTTGCCGTAAAGCATCAGTTAGACCTGAGATGGTATTAGGGCTAGTTAAAGTGTTCAGTCTCCCATTACCAGGAATATCGGGCGTTAAAATTATTTTATTAGGGTACTGGTTTTGTAACATCTTAGGGAAATTTCCCCAATGCCTAGCTTCGCGCAGTAAGCCACGAATAAGTACCAAGCATATTTTAGAGTCAGTCATGATACCAAAGCGTTAAAGCTTCTTTTTCCATTCGCTGAGTCTGGCTTTCATCTAACCAATTTTTATAAGATAAAGTGACTTGCATTAAGTATTCCATTAGCACTAAATGTCCCCTTAATACTCGGTTAATTCGGTGAGGTTTAGTCGGATGAAAAAGCCCCGTTGATTTTCGTAACTGCAATGGATTTTTACGCACCCAGCGCCATGAACCCATTTCCAGAGTGAGAGGCAGAAATATATTACCGTATGCTAAAGACTGTTGATATAAATGATCCCACAAATCGCCGTGAGTGAGGTAATGCTGTGATTGCGGCTCGAAGCGGTAATTTTGGTAAGGGTAGGTTTGCATAAAAAGTTTACGCAAAAAATAAACTTCCCCTAAGTGCTTAATGGGTTCTTTTCGGCTTTTAGCATAAGGAAACCAGATTTGATTGTGGTAACCAAAGCCAGAGTGGCAGTCCAGCACCACACTAAAAGGGGATGGCAAAACGTGTTGGCGAATAAAATCATTTAGCACTTGTGCCTCTTTTTGCATGGTCTCATTCTCTTTACCTCGATACCATGGCAATGCAGCTGAAATACGGTGCCCACCGGCTAGCCAGACCGTTTTTTCATCACTGTCAACAGGCGCATTACGCATTAGATCAATACCATTACCGTTGGAACGTGTATGATTTATCATACCAACAGGATTAATCAGTGGCAGAAAATTAATACGTACTCGCTGTAACATATCAATAAAGCTAAGATCCCAGTGCAGCCGTTCAAGCAAGGTTTCCATAAAGGCTAAAACAACTTGAGTACCTATTCGTTCCAGGCCATGAATCCCCCCAATAAAGGTAATGCTTGGTATATCAACATTCTGATTTCCCATACTTAGCGCATAAACGGGGAGCAAGTCGTTGGCATGAGGCACATGGCAGAGAATTTGGTAGGACAGAAATTGTTTATGATCTCTCTGAATAATGGCTTCAATTTTTTGCAATTCTGAAAGCTTATTTTGAATCGAGGGCTGGGTCATTTTGGCTATTTTCTGTCGTAAAGCGTGTGTGCCTATTCTAACCACAAACTGACAAGCTTATGTTACAGTTGTATTGCAATGAATACTTTTATTGCTTGGGACGGGAGTTCTTGTCCGTGAATATGATCGGCTGCGCCTAAAAATATATTTATTTTGATCACAAATGATTGTCTTTAGGGCGATTTTAAATTTTAACGAGTGAAATAAGAAAAATTAACTGATCTTATTTTAGAAAACTCTAATGAACAAGTCCGCTTATAGAAAGTAGATTTTTCATTCAGGCGTTGTGTTGCCATCTTATGCGTTATTCTGGAGATAGAGTTACTTCAGGTCACTAGCTACAAGTCCGCCACCCATTTCGCTAGTCTTTAGGCTCGTCTTCAGTATAGTAGATATGGTTACGTAGCCTGCTCTGAACTTGTCTACGTCCCCGTATCAAGTGCAGAGCAGATTGTGAAGAAAAACCCAAATCCTGGGCCATACTTTCGGGTATTATTAAACTCTCGCTTCTTATTATGCGTGATTGATAGTATGCATTGAGGTATTAATGATTAACAACACGAGGCAGTTCTTTTGCTTGAGCTACCCAGTCTCTTACTTGTGCTTCAGTGGGCACTTTACGCACTAGGTTTTTTTCTTCATTTACTGCAAGCATTTTCAACTGTAAATTTTCTGGTTTTCTTTGTGCTAATTCAGGTACAGTATCAACACCAGAGGCTTCAAGTAGGTCGGCATATTGAGTGCTAACACCTTTTATTCTGGATAAATCAGCGCGATTAATCCAATTTAGAATCAGCTTTTCACTAATGCCCGTTGTGTTTGCTATTTCTTTACGTCCTTTTTTCTCGCAGCCAGCTGTTAACAGTCCTTCTAAGGATTTAATGCCAGCCTCGGTAAGCTTGGTTGCGTATGCTTCGCCGATACCTTCAATATCAGATAGTTTAGCCATTTTTTTTCCCCTATGTTGGTTAGTCTTATATGAAGTGGTAATAATTATGCGTTTTTATTAGAAGACTGAGAAAACGTTCCCATTTGATCTACCAAGTCTTAGTGATAGCTTTAAATTTACCATAGTGTAGCAACATCAGCGGTAATAATAGTAAATTAAGTAAAGTTGAAGAAGTAAGCCCACCTATAATAATGGCCGCCATCGGTCCCATAATTTCCAAGCCTGGATTATCACTATTAAAGGCGATAGGTGACATGGCTAATGCGGTCACTAATGCGGTCATCAGTATTGAGGGTAAACGTTCTTGAGCGCCTTTTAGCATGGTTTCTGCATTCCACTCTAAGCCCTCGTACTCCACTAGATGTTGATAGTGCGACAATAACATAATGCTATTGCGCACGGTGATGCCAAATAAGGTAATAAAGCCAATAATGGAGCCAACGGATAAGGTGGCATCCATTAAAATGACTGCTGTTATACCACCAACGAGTGAAAAGGGAATGTTAGCTAAAGTAATCGCTACATGACGTAGGTTGTTAATGGGGATATAAATAAAAATCAGTACACCTATACTTGCCAGTAGCGAATGTAAGATTAAGTTTTGTTTGGCTTGAGCTTGTTCGATGGCAGCACCGGTATATTCTGGGTAAGTGTTATCTTCAAAGCTTATGTTTTGGCTGATTTTAGCTTTGAGTTCTTGCATAAAAGATGCAATATCACGGCCCTTCACATTGCAGGTAATACTTTGCCTTCTTTGTGCATTTTGATGCAAAATATTGTAACGCCCTTCATTATGTTTTATATCAGCCACTTCATCGAGAGTAATCAGTTTTCCGCTAAGTGTACGGATCGGTAATTGACCGATAAGATCGGGGGATTGCAGCCATTCAGCTTGTAAGGTAACCGTAATATTGTAACTACGGTTGCCTTGTAAGTGCTTACCGACTACTTGCCCCTTATAAGCTTGAATGGTTTGCATAATTTGTTGAGCTTGTATGCCCCAGAATTTGAGTTTTTCTTGATTAAGGTGAATTTGAATAAGTGGTGTGCCGGGAGGTGAGCGTAATTGTATATCCGTCGCGCCTAAAATTTCTTGCATCAATGAGGCGACTTCTTGGGCTTTTTTATCCAACTGATTTAAGTCATTACCATAAATATTAACCACAATGGGCGAGGTATAGCCGGAAATTGTTTCGTCTATGCGCTCAGTTAAAAAGGTATTTGCTTCAAATAATAGTCCGGGGAAACCGGCTAGAATATCACGTATCTGTTCTAATACGGCTTGTTGGCCTGCACCAGATATAGGTTTCAGGCGCACTTCATATTCGCTGTAATGGCTGCCATAGGTATCAACGCCGCGTTCTGCCCGTCCTGCCCATTGAGAAATAGATTCAATTTGTGGGATTTCTTGCAGCAGTGCGGTGATTTGCTTACCCTGACGAATGGATTCTTGTAAAGACGTGCCCGGAATGCTGGTTGTGTGGATTATATAGTGACCTTCACGTAATTCAGGCAAAAACTTATTGCCGAGCGTAAAAAATTGACTCAACATAACAATTGATATAGCCAAACTAATAAGTGCAATTAGTTTGAAGTGCGCGGCAATAGCACTCAAGAAGCGTGTATATAAAGGAGTTAAAAATCTAATAAGCGGCGGTGTGGTATTAAATTGTATGTTATTACTTAACAGAATAAAGCAAAGGGCAGGTGTTAGCGTTAGAGCAACGATTAATGACATTAAAATTGCCAGAATGTAGGAATATCCAAGAGGGGCAAATAATCGTCCTGCAATACCTTCTAAGGAATGAGCACAAATTAATTTAGGCAAGTTCAATTTAAGAATTATAATGATGCAACTCATAAACTTTATTT
>NZ_FQTQ01000004.1 GCF_900128525.1 methanotrophic endosymbiont of Bathymodiolus puteoserpentis (Logatchev) | reverse complement strand
TAATACGGATGTAGCTGTATCAGATGTGTTAAATGATAAAAGTGCTAACGATAGCAATGATGATAACAGTACTACCGATGTAGGTAATACGGATGTGGCTGTGTCAGATGTGTTAAATGATAAAAGTGCTAACGACAGTAATGACAATAATAGCAAGACCGATGTGGGTAATACGGATGTTGCTGTAACTGATGTACTGAATAATAAGAGTACTCGTGATAGCAATGATGATAACAGCGATAACAGTACTGTAGATAGTAATGATAACTTAAGTGATAACAGCTATGCATCGGCAACTGATGCCGCAGCTAATAATGGCAGTACAGCAATGTCAGATCGTAGTGATAATAGCTCTGCTAGTGCAATGGGTATTGGTTCGGCCTCTGCAAATGGTGGTGGGAATGCAATTGTAGATAGCAGTGATAATAGTACTACCAATATAGATAATAGCTATGCAACTGCTTCTGATCGTAGTGCGGCAGCAAATGGTGGTGGTAATGCAAGTGTTGACAATAGTGATAATAGCGTTAATACCGCTTCATCTGCCTCTTATGGTTCGGCGGCAACTATTACAGGTGATGCAACTTCTGATTATTCAGTAAATACAGCGTCTTTAGATGGTTCAGTAACAGGTGCTGGCTTTGGTGATTTTTTGGAACAGCCTAGTGGGGTCACTTGGTCTGGAAATAACAATGTAACTGATTCATTTAATGGTGCTGCTGGTATTAATCAGAATGCACAAAATCTCGGTGGTTCTTCTTTGATACAGCAAGGCGTAGCCATAAGCGGAACGGTTAATGTTGGGCAATAAGATCATGGTTATTGTTAGCTATTAACAACAGGAACACGAAGAATAGTGAGTGCTAAGGAATGTGCATGAAATAACTTAGGCAACTTATAAAGTTGTTGCGTCAGGAATGGCAGTATAATTCCATTGCCTCAGGTGCTCATCAAATACAATTCG
>NZ_FQTQ01000003.1 GCF_900128525.1 methanotrophic endosymbiont of Bathymodiolus puteoserpentis (Logatchev) | reverse complement strand
TGTTGGGTCGGGACGAGGTGACGAGGACGAATCGGGGCGCCGAAGGCATTAGCAGTCGCGTTAAGTTTTTGCTGCTTGCTTGGGCAGGGATGCCCAAAACAAGCTTTCGCAAAAATAGCGACTCCCCACCTCTACAAGTTTCAGGTAAGCAGCGAGAAATCAAGCTACCTTATGCATTGTTACCAGGATTTATTCCTATTAATCTTAATAGCCGCTTACCTGCCAAACTTGAAAAAGATGGCAGTATTTTAGTCCAAGTTCGCCCTGGGCGTTGGCAAATCGAGTTAACAGCGCGCCACCCTGAGCAACTAAGTGATATTAGCTTAAACATTAATAATCCAGATTGGCCTGCATCTGAAATTTGGAGCTTTGATGCACAAACCTACCAACGACTCGTCGAAATCAGTCAAGTTATTCCAATAGACCCAAGTCAAAGCAACGTACCTGGCCAATGGCAACAACTTCCTGCTTTTTTAGTTAAGCAAGGCGATAATATGCACTTCAGTGTCATTAGGCGTGGCGACCCCGAACCTGAACCGAATAATTTATCCATTACACGCCATTTATGGCTAGATTTCGCAGGCACGGGTTACACAATTAAAGACATCATCAATGGTAAAATAACCCACGGTTGGCGACTCGACAGTTTGCCTGAAACCCAGCTAGGGCATGTCGACTTAAACGGTCAAACGCAACTTATTACGCGTTTACCTAACAGCGAAACTGAAGGCGTAGAGCTTAGAAAAGGACGCTTACAACTAACCGCCGACAGTCGCCTAACGCATTCTATTTCTGAATTTAGCGCTGTCGGTTGGCAAGAAAAATTTAACCATGTTAAGGCCTTTGTACATTTACCGCCTGGCTGGCATTTATTAGCCGTCAGTGGTGTAGATAATGTGCCGAATAGCTGGATTTCCCGCTAGACCTTGTTAGATTTATTTTTAGTGCTGATTGCTGCCTTAGCGGTCAGTCGTTTATGGAATAACTACTGGGGCTTATTTGCCTTAATCACTTTAGCCTTAATTTGGCATGAAGCTGGTGCACCACGCTTTATTTGGCTAAATATTCTAGCGGCTATTGCATTAATTAAAGCACTGCCTCAAAGTAATTTTTTACGCCTGATAAAATTTTACCGCTCGAGCTGCTGGTTAGTGTTGCTTATTGTCAGCATCCCTTTTCTTATTCAACAGGTGAGAACAGGGCTTTATCCACAATTAGAAAAGCCGTGGCAATCAATTAGCGCTAAAGCATCTCAACACCAAGAATCTGTCCCTATGATGGATATGGTTACAAAGGGAGCTCAATCTATGCCAAGCTCTTATGTCCGTAAACGTAATACCATTACGAGCGCTCGCTATTCAGAAGCGTCTACACCTGATTTTAAACGCATAGACCCGAATGCCAACTTACAAACAGGCCCCGGCTTACCACAATGGCAATGGACAGAAATCCCTCTGTCTTGGAATGGTAGCGTAGATAGCCAACAACAAATTAAACTTTGGTATTTAACGCCAGCAACCAGCATGTTACTTAATTTCTTCCGTGTTGCTTTGCTTATCGTTTTGGTAGTGGGTGAAATCTGTTATTAAGCGTGAATATCTAGCCCAAATTCAACTTTATTGATTAGCAGTCCAATGACAATATCGTGCATCTTTTCTGTTTTTGAAAAACAAATTGTTCGCCGAGTTAAACGTCTGAAGTTTCCCAATTATTGAGTAGCTAAAGTACACAATGCTGGCGTATCGAGGTTTATTTTAGGTGGGTTTGCCATGTTTATAGCAAACCCCTATTTAATTCCCATTAGGCGAAAGCATTTGAAACGAATGAAAAGACTGTTTTTTTCATATA
>NZ_FQTQ01000002.1 GCF_900128525.1 methanotrophic endosymbiont of Bathymodiolus puteoserpentis (Logatchev) | reverse complement strand
GTTGATAAGCTTAATAATCGACCTAAAAAATGTCTGAACTACAAAACACCTTATGAAGCTTTTGAAGAGCTAACTGGGGTAGATATAAAAAATTTACTGGGTTATGCACTTATGACTTGAATTCAGGTTTATCAAAATTCAGTTAAAAAGAACTTACTTGCAGGCGCTAAAGCCCATTCTAAAAGGATTTTTGAATTGTCGAAAAAAACTGGGGATATAAACCCAAGCACCAATGTCCATGAGTTAGTTGAGTACTTAGAGCAATTAAATAAAAAAAAAGATTCTGAATTGGCGCAACTTGTTAGAGAACGATCTCATGAAAAAAAGGATGCTATAGAAGTAAACCTTGATGACTTATAAAATCAAGAGTCAAAACGAGAACGAGGTTTAGTCTATGCAAAAACTGAAGGTCGAACATAAACCCATAAGCCAATCGCTGTTCGCACACCTGATTCCTCATGCGGGGTCAATGATGTTAATTGATCAAGTGGATTCATGGACCGATAAACAAATTCATTGCTCAACTCAATCACATTTAGCCCGTGATAACCCGCTACGTTTAAATAATAGCTTGTCTGCAATGCATCTTATTGAATATGGCGCGCAGTCGATGGCAATACACGGAGGTTTATTATCAGGAAAATCTTCACCCGGATTTTTAGCCGCTGTGCGAGGGGCGCATTTTCATATTGATAACTTAGATAACATCAACACTGCTCTACATATAGAAGCCAGTGCGGAACTAAAAATCGAAAATGGGGCTGTCTATGCGTTTCGTATTACCGACAGCCATAATTTATTACTGCTCGATGCTCGAGCAACCGTTATTCATACACAACCATGAAAAAAGCTCTTATTACCGGTGGCAGTGGCGATATTGGTTCTGCTCTTTGTACGCGCCTCGCGCAAGATAATATCCATGTGATCGTGCATAGCAATCATAATTTTGACAAAGCACAATTGACCGCAGACAACATCAAACAACAAGGCGGCTCAGCGGAAGCCATCGCTTTTGATGTGCGCGATGCAGAGGCGAGCGAAACCGCAGTTAAACAACTTTCAGAATCTGGCTTAATTCAAATCATTATCAATAATGCTGGCATACATCGAGATGCGCCATTAGTGGGTATGCATAGGAAAAATTGGACTGATGTGATTGATGTCTCTTTGCATGGTTTTTACAATGTCACCCAGCCTTTATTAATGCCTATGATCCAAAGCCGTTGGGGGCGTATTATCAATATGTCATCGATTGCTGGTGTCATGGGCAATCGCGGGCAATGTAATTATTCCGCCGCAAAAGCCGCTTTAAACGGCGTGACAAAATCACTAGCCCAAGAACTTGCCTCACGTAAAATCACAGTCAATGCGATTGCTCCCGGCATTATTCAAGGCAGCATGACGACTAATAGTTTTGATGCGCAAGCCATTAAAAACATCGTACCTATGAAACGCGCCGGTACACCAGAAGAAGTCGCTGCGCTGGCTGCCTTTTTATGCTCAGATGATGCGAGTTATATCTCAGGACAGATCATTAATATTAATGGTGCGATGGCATGATATGCAAAAAGTTAGTTCAACGTAACCTATCAAAAACATCACTTAAATACCGCGAATAACTCACTGGAACTCCAGGCGCATAAGCTTTTAATTCGGGCGCTCCTACACACGCTTCCGTAACAATTTCACCAGCTAACTCTCGAATCAAACCTACATTCTGTGCAAGCTGCTGCTGTAACTCGGTATCATTCTGATCTTTAAGCAAATCTTTATTTAATTGCTGTAAAAATTCAATATTGCTGTAATTGATAAAAATATCGCTTTTCTCAGCGCTAGATAAATCTATTTCAGCCCAGCACCTAAAAAAGCCCTGCATCTGCAAATTAATCTGATAAATTTGCTGTAAAGAAGTAGCCGCTATTTCCATAAACGCGAGATCACAGAATTTATCTCTAAAAAACAATAGGGCTGCACCACTCCAATAAAGCGTGTAATCCCAAATAATTTTTATACTCATCACTTTGGCATTCCCCATAATCGGGTATTGATCTTCATAGACAGGGCAGAATGCTAAAAATAAAGTACGAAACAGTTTTTCATATTGCTCTGTTCTGGTGGCAATATCTTCACCGCTGTCTTGTTTAATAATCAAGTCGCTAATAAAGCCGTTATTCAGCGCAATAAAATCACTACCGGGCGAATAAAAAGGATCAAGAAAAACACCTGCATCACCAGTAATAGCCCAACCGTCAGCTGAGTACATTTTTTTGCAATTATGAGAATAGTGTTTTAGTGTTAAAAAATCTTGAAACTTATCTAAATGTTGATCAATAATCTGTGCACATTGTGGCTCATGTTTTTGTAACCATACTTTAGCGCGTGCAAAAGTATTAATTTCTGCATAAGGATGAATTTTGGCATCAGCAACAATGCCGATACTTGTTGCACCTGATGACAAGGGAATCAACCAAACCCAGTAGCCCTTACCCATTAAATGATTGGTACTAAGTCGCCGTGATGATTTAACGCGCCCTTGCCATTCGGGTTTCTGGCTCCAGTGATCAATATTAATTTCATGATCAATACGAAACCAAGAGGCATTAATATTATGATAGGCAGATTTTGCTAGTTTTAATTTACGCTTCAACAGGCTCATTCGGCCCGTTGAATCAACTAACCAGCTGGTTTGAACCAAGCTTTCTTGACCGTTATGCACCAAAGTAACTTGATGTTGATTTTTTCCAAGAACAATATCTGTAACTTTACAATTATCTTGAAAATCTATGCCTAACTGCAAACATTGTTCGGCTAAAGCATTTTCAAAACGGCCTCGGTCTAATTGATAGCTTTTGGCCGCTGGAAAATCATTTGGCCCTAGCTCGCTGCGCTTACTTATATCTAAATTATCACCTTGGGTATAAAAAAAACGCAGACCTAACTTAGGTAGCTCCTTATCTAGCTGTGCCTTTAAACCTAATATATTTTCAAAATAGTGACTGGCAATTTCCACAGAGGATTCACCCACTTTATGCGCGGCCTCAGGTACTGGGTGTGCTGTTTTTTCGGCAATTAAAACACGCAGCTTAGCAGCTTTCTTTTTAAGCTGTATGGCCAGGGTTAATCCAGATAAACCGCCTCCCATAATGAGCACATCATATTGTTGGTGCATTAAAATCTTCCTGTTTTAAAGTACTTGAGAAATGGGAGTTTGATAAGGATAGATTCATTCTCATCCCTAAGGACAATTAATTAACATCATAATAAAAAATAGATCAGGCTATTTGGCGCACAAATCCCATAGTTCTTTTTGTTGTTGCAAGCCTAAAACTTTTTGTGCAGTTTGCACACCAGAGTAGCTAACGCCATAAATTCCACCACCCGGTGTCGTCCAATGCCCAGCAAAGTAGAGTCCTGCAATGGGTGCTTTATTTGCCACTCGATTTGCCCCTACTTGTTTAGGACTGACATCCCAGCCATAAGCAGCGCCCTTATGATTTAGGGTGTAGCGCTGCAAAGTTGCAGGAGATCCAGCTTCAATAAATACGGTATGTGCCTTTAATCCTGCTATCTTTTTATCCGCAAAATCTAACATTTTTTCGACATACGCCGCCTTTTCCAGCGACCAATGATTCGTTTGATCAAAATCCGCCAAGACTGTCAACATCACTATATGCTCGCCTTTTGGCGCTAAACTGTCATCAACTAAAGTAGGAATAGTAATACTCATCCATGATAAGTTCCCCTGAACGGAATTATTATAATTAACTTCATGATCCAGCTCATCATAATAAAAGGCCTCATGGTGTGCGCCTGCCTGCACCACATCCAAATTCGTCACGATATACACAACAAAAATTGATATCGATGGCCGCATATTTTGCAGTCGAGATAAATACCGCTTAGGAAAATAGCTTTCCCCTACTAACTTTTTTACCGTTAACAACATATCAGCATTAGAAATAACCGTATTTGTTGCGATAAATTCACCAGAAGCTAAAAACACCCCTTGTACCTGACTATCGCTAACACTAATGCGTGTGACCTGACATTTAAAGCGAATCTTGCCTCCCGCCTGCTTTAAACCATTGACTAAAGCATTCGCTAATCCTTGAAAGCCACCTTTGCAATAATAAGCACCATCCTCAACATAGCCCATAAGCATGCTTGCCCAATAAACAAAAGACACCTTTTCAGGTGGTAATCCTAAATACGGCCATAGCGCTGCAAAAATACTCTGTAATTGTGGTTCACGAATATAACTCCCCCAAATATCGGCCAAGGTACTACGCCGATATTTAAGCAATAAGTTCAATTCCAAATTCATCTTTGCTAAGTCATTTGACGCTATAATATCATCAGCCTTGGCAACCTGTTCTGCGAGTTGCAAACAAAGCCTTAATAAATCTTGTAACCCTTGGCGCTCATGTGGAAACAAGTCTCCGAGTTGCTCAACAAGTGCATTAATAGACGTAGGTAACTCAACCGACAAGCCCCCAACCGAAACAACAGCGAAGGGATTCACCTTAACAAATTCTAACTGCTCATAGCTCTCCACAGCCTGAAGTACTTTACGTATAATTTGCCCACCCGCAAAACCTTGCATGCCACAGCCACTAGTAAGATGCACGCCTGCATCAAATGTATATTTCTTACGTTTAAAGCCATGTGCATAACCGCCAGCACGGTCATGTTGCTCTAACACCAAAACTTGTAACCCTGTTTTTGCTAACAAAGCAGCAGCCGTCAAGCCTCCAATGCCACTACCAATAACAACAATATCCATTCTTTTATTTTTCAATTAACCTGAATTCAAGTTATAAGTGTATAACCCAATAAGTTTTTAATATCTATCCCCATTAGCTCTGCAAAAACTTCATAAGATATTTTAAGGCATAGATGCAAAGTAAACAGCTACCAAACACAAACAGAGGCTACAAATGAGCTGTGACCAGCTACGTTCTGAAGAAAGATATTATATAGAAGTAGAATTAAAAAAGGAGGCTTCTCAAAATTAAATAGCAGAATTTTTGCAACGAAGCCTAGGCAGTATTTTTCGTAAACTCGCTAAAAATACAAGCTAAAGCGTCTATAGAAATAAGTAGGCCGTTGCCGAACGATTAAAGAAAGAGGGATTATCAAAATGAATTTCCGGTAGCCATAAAAAAGGCCACATAAAGCGGCCTTTTTTTAAATACAGAACTAAATCTTATTTTAATAAACCTTGTAATAAACCATTCAAGTTATGTACAAACTCTGCTGGATCATCTAGTTGCCCACCTTCACTTAATACGGCTTGATCAAACAAAATACGCGTTAAATCAGAAAAGCGTTCATCATCTTGCTCCTCTTTTAAGCGCGTTACTAAAGCGTGCTCTGGGTTGATTTCAAAAATAGGTTTACTACCACCCATTCCCATCATACTCATATCCTGACCCGCTTCTTTCATGATGCGTTCCATATTTAAGCTCATTGCATCCTGCTCAGTTACTAAACAAGAAGGTGATGCCGTTAAGCGATGACTTAAACGCACATCACTTACTTTATCTTTTAATACTTCTTTGATTTGTGTAATCACTGGCTCAAAATCTTTAGAGGTTTCTTCTTGCTCTTTTTTATCTTCTTCAGTATCAAGCTTATCTAAATCTAACTGGCCTTTTGCAACTGACTGTAAAACCTTGCCATCAAAATCATTTAGGTTAGATACCAACCACTCATCGATGCGGTCAGATAGTAATAGAACTTCAATACCTTTTTTACGGAAGATTTCTAAATGCGGGCTGTTTTTAGCAGCTGCAAAACTATCCGCCGTGACATAATAAATTTTATCTTGCCCTTCTTGCATACGGCTAATGTAATCTTCAAAAGACACGTCTTGTACGTCTGTATCTGTATGTGTCGATGCAAAACGTAATAACTTAGCAACACGCTCTTTATTTTTATGGTCTTCAATAGGCCCTTCTTTAATCACATTACCAAACTGCTCCCAAAAAGTAGCATATTTTTCTTTATCGTTCTTAGCAAGCCCCTCTAATAAGCCTAATACTTTTTTAACTGCACCTGCTTTAATCGTATTAATTTTTTTGCTTTGTTGTAGAATTTCACGCGACACGTTTAAAGGCAGTGAATCAGTATCGATTACACCACGAATAAAACGTAAATAACGCGGCATAAGTTGCTCAGCATCATCCATAATAAACACTTTACGTACATAAAGTTTTACACCATGCTTCGCATCTCTATCCCACATATCAAATGGTGCACGAGCTGGTACATACAATAACATCGTATATTCATTCGTGCCTTCTACTTTACTGTGTACATGGGCTAAAGGATCTTGAAAGTCATGAGCAACATGCTTGTAAAATTCATTATAGGCCTCCTCATCTAACTCATCTTTAGATTTAGTCCATAAAGCAGACGCACTGTTAATGGTTTCTTCTTCAACTTTAGCAGGCTCAGTTTCATTACCCTCTTCATCCGTTACCGCAGGAATTTCTTTATCCATCACAATCGGCAAAGAAATATGATCAGAGAATTTTTTCACAATAGAACTTAAACGGTAATGATCTAAAAACTCTTTTTCACTCTCTTTTAAATGCAAGATGATATCGGTACCACGCCCTACTTTCTCTACTGTTTCTAGCGTGTATTCACCTTCGCCTGTTGATTCCCATAGCGTTGCTTCCTCGCTACCCGCTTTACGGGTAATTAAAGTTACTTTATCAGCAACAATAAAGGAAGAATAAAAACCAACACCAAATTGACCAATAAGTTCGCTATCTTTAGCTTGGTCACCTGTTAATGATTCAAAAAATTGTTTTGTACCTGATTTCGCAATCGTACCGATATGTTCCTGCACTTCTTCACGCGTCATACCAATACCGTTATCACTAACAGTAATCGTTTGCGCATCTTTATCAAAAGAAATTTTAATTTTTAACTCGCTATCACCTTCATAAAGCCCATCATTAGATAGGGCTTCAAAGCGTAATTTATCTGCAGCATCAGAAGCATTAGAAATCAATTCACGTAAAAAAATCTCTTTATTACTATATAAAGAGTGAATCATTAATTGCAGTAAATGCTTAACTTCAGTTTGAAATCCTAGCGTTTCTTTTTTAGCTTCAACAGTCATTTTTTTAGTATTCCTCAAAATAAATAGTCATTATCGGTTTCGATATTAGGGCAAAGATTGTGTTTTCAAGGGAAAAATATAGAATACAAATAAATACCTTGGATAATAAACCCTTATTCTTTCCCGCCAGCAATCAATTTCTGAGTAATGCTAGACCTCAAAGCAAAAAAAATTTTACTGATTGAAGATTACCCGGTCATGCGTAAAGCAATAAGAGACATGCTTTATTCGTTAGGTGTAATCACGCTTATTGAAGCTGAAAACGGTCAAAAAGCAATCAACGCAATGCAAGCCCACAAATTTGATATTGTCTTGTGTGACTATAATTTAGGTACAGGAAAAAATGGTCTACAAGTATTAGAGGAAGCTAGATTTCGTAGACTACTGGCTAGCTCCGCAGCCTTTATTATGGTAACCGCAGAACAGGTACAAGGCATGGTACTCAGTGCCATGGAAAACAAACCTGATGAGTACTTAACCAAGCCTTTTACAGCCCAACTGTTATTAACTCGCTTAGAACGGACTTTTGAACGAAAACTGCTTTTTAAGCGAGTCAATGCTGCTACGAGCATTGATAACTATTCTTTAGCAATTAAATATTGCGATAAATTATTGGAGGAAAGCCCTAAAAAAGTGCGTACCGTCATATTAAAAAAACGCGCCGAATTAGCGGTTCATACTCAAGACTATGTCACTGCACAGGATATTTATCAAAACATTCTAGAGCAAAGAGAACTTAATTGGGCTTTACTTGGAATCGCACAGATCAATTATTTACAAGGCAATACTGAAGAAGCAATTGGCATCTTCCAAGAAATCATTAGTAAGTACCCCATGACGATGGAAGCTTATGACTTACTCGCGCAATCGTATGAAGCTACTGAAAAACATATAGAAGCCCAAGAAGCTTTACATAAAGCAGTACAATTATCACCACAAACTATTTTAAGACAACGTAAATTAGCAACGATTGCCAATAAAACGGGTGATTTAAAAACCGCGGAAAACGCCTGCAAAGCCGCAGTTGAACTAGGTAGGTATTCCATACACAAAAGTTCTAACGACTTTTCTAATTTAGCCCAAATTTTTAAAAAAGCAGATAAAAAAACTGAAGCATTGGAAGTCCTGCAAACCATGCGCGCAGAGTTTCCTAATGATCCCAGCGCAGAATTACGTGCCACTATTGCTGAAAGCGAGATATACCAAAGCATGGGCGACACAGAACAAGCGGAGGAAGCATTCAATAAAGCTTTAAGTATCAGCAAACAATATGATCAAATACTGGACAAAGAGATTAAGCTAGAAATGTCCAAAACTTGTTATCAAAACAACCAAGAAGAAATGGCAGACACGCTTATTAATCACCTGATCAAAAGTCATATTGATGACGATAACTTCATTAACGAGGTCAATGCTATGCATAATGCTATCGGCCGTAAAAATCATGTTGATAAATTAATCAATGCCACACGACAAGAGCTAACTCGGATTAATAATGAAGGGGTGAAGCTTTATCAACAAGAAAAATTTATTGAATCCATTGCCGTTTTTGCCAAGGCATTTAAAGCCATGCCAGAAAATAAAACTATTATTCTTAATATGACTAAAATCATATTACATAATATTAAAGTATCAGGCAGTACCAAAGAAAATATGGCAGAAGCCAAATTTTATATTAATAAGGCGAAAAAACTAGGGGTTGCTCAATACAAACTCAATAGCATTCAAATGGAATATGCCAAACTAGTACATAGCTTTAATAAAACGACAAAAAAATGAGTCACTCGCCAGTCACACCCATAAGCTTCTCAGCCATCCTTGGCTCCTCCATTCATGATGTAAAAAACTCGCTAAGTGTTATTAGTGAACTTATCCGACAACTCAAACAAACCAACACTGAGAACAAACATATCTTGCACTTAGAGTTTGAAGCTAGCCGCATGAACAATAGCCTAGTTCAGTTACTCACTTTATATAGAATTGAGGCAGAAAATTTCACTCTAAATATTGATGAATATTCTGCAAGTGAAATTCTTAATGATATCAAGGCACAACAATCATCTCTCTTTGATTTAAGTAACATAGTTTTGGAGATTAAATGCAATGAGGACTTGCTTTCAGCAATTCTCAATTTAGGATTCAGTGATAAAATAAATCCAATTCCTTACCCCAAAAAAATTCTATAAGTGATAGAGACAGTCGAACAAATAACAACATTCACGCAAACAAATT
>NZ_FQTQ01000001.1 GCF_900128525.1 methanotrophic endosymbiont of Bathymodiolus puteoserpentis (Logatchev) | reverse complement strand
GTTCTTAAAAAACAATTTCCTAAAGAAAAGCGCCACATGGCTCTTTGAGCGCAAGCTCCGACCTGTTTTGATGGCATATCTGTAATAAAATGTCGGACACCGTTACCTTAATGGAGATCAGTCTGGTCCCAGTATTACGCTGAGTCTATCAACGGCTGAAGAGGGTGATCTTGGATTAGTGATACTCCCTGCTGGCTTTGACCAACCACTACAGAAAATTCAGCTTGAAGATTGGGATCTGACGTTTTCCTACCAATTTGATACAAACGGTCCTGATCCTGAGAGCTTTGCCTTTGGAGCTGATGGGCCGACTGTATTCCCGCTCGAAAGTAATCCTCAGATTGGCTTGGTTGCGGTAAAGAAGCCTGGTATTTTTAACCTGGCATTTCTATTAGGCGATGAACGAAGTACTCACATTGAAGCTGAAGGATTGCAGATAGAAGTAAATGCAGCGATCAACGATGGTACTCAAACTTATTCTTTACAATGCACGATAGAAAAAGGTCACTTGGATATTGAAGAATTGATCCGCTTTGAATGGGATAAACTCCAAATCAAATTTGAGAGCGGTTCTACAACGCCAAAGCTTAACGTTGACGGTTTTCGAATTTATACACCTGTCGGTGCTGAGGAACCAGTTCTTGATTTAGATACAAATATTGATCTGAGTAATTTTTACATTAGCTCCAAGTGCTTGGCACTAACCGTTAAAGATACTTCAGTTGATGACTTACTTGGGATGGTTGCCCCAAATTTATCTCAGAGTATAGATTCTGACAAACAGAATATGACGGTACAAATAATATTTGGGAGTGATGGTGGGGTAGGAATTGAAGAATGTCGAATTGAATGGACCTCTGGTGCTGATAACGCTGAACAATCCTTTACGCTACCAGGTATTAATGTAAAAGTGTCTGAAGTATCGTTCTTTACTGTGTTAGTGAGCTGGGAAGGTTCTGGAAGCAATAAAAAAATTGCAAAAATTTCATTTATTGCAACATTAGCGAAAGATCAAGGACTTAGCGCAAGCAGTAGTTTTGCATGGGATCGTGCAGAAGAGCGAGAATTACAAAATGATATCAAAGAACCTAAAGAGGTTTTTAAACTAACACTTCAGGCGCGTGAAGAAATCAGTATTGTACTTGCAGATTTTTCTCTTAAAGGAGCTTTACCTAAATTTTTTCAATCAACAGAAAAATTAACTGAATTATCGTTAGATAACAGTGATTCGTTATGCTCGAAAATAAACTTAAGCTTTAGTGACATTAACCTAAGTGACTGGGTTGCGACTTTTGAGGTATCGGATAAATTAAGTTTGCCTTTTTTGAATTCTGATTCAACAGGTCAGCATATTGAAGTAAAAAAATTTGATGGAACAGGTATTAAAATTAACGACAAAGGCATCGCTTTTCCTCTCGGTGTTATCGTTCACATCACCGACACCCTAAAGTTAGAAACTACAATTGATGTATCAGTTGGTCTCACAACGTTTGCACTGAATATGGATGTCGCTGATTTAGTTCTAAAGTCTGACAAGGAACAGTTGACTGGGAACTTTCTGGGTCTCAATTGGAGGTTCACTCCTAATAACAACAAAGAGTATTTTATTCTTACTACTAAAGATTCTGATTATCGTATCAAACAATCCCAAGGAACCAAACTAGAACTGGAATATGGCTTGTTAGGTGAAGATCCCATTATTTTCGTAGTGGAAAACTTCGAGCTCAACGAAGCAGGCGTCAGCTTGAAAGCGACTGTTAGTGACCGTCCAGCGAAATTGAATGGCTTGGATACCAAGGTCCGATTTAAAGACTCCAGTTTTGAAATAGTCAATAATCATAATAAGGGGTTTACTCTTGCTGGCACCGGGCTAGTACCACCACTGCTTGGGGATGGAATGGCCAGTATTGCGCTGCAGTTTGAACCTGAATCAGAAGGTGGAGCACTGAAGCTGGTTAGTGGGGCGGCTGAAATAAAGGGCGATCAGATGCTGGAGTGTAAAGGTACCGGTTTTCGCTTTGAAGTTAACGCCATCGGACTTAAGTTTGTCGATGATGGGCAGTATCATCTTTATTTCACTATAAGTGGTAAAGCACGCTTTAATCCTTCTGCCGACAGTACCGGACCTTTATCGATGTTGTCTAAAGTTGAACTTGAATTAGTAGATTGTCCCATTACTGGCGATGCCAGTGTCCTTGCTGAACATATTGATTTTTTGGTGGCGCTGCCTAAGCCGGTCGATTTCGACTTTCTCGGCTGTTTTAACATGGAACTGCGCGCGATTGGCTTTGAACCACAGTCTAAAGTGTTTGACGGCGGTGATTGTCAAACTAGTTGTCGCCTAAAGTTGTAAATCTATGCCTGCTCTTTTTGCTCGTTTTCAGTTTTTTG